>JAFTDW010000012.1 GCA_017454015.1 Bacteroidales bacterium
CGGGCAGCACAACGAACTCAAGGCACAGGCCGAAGCCTTTTGCAAGTTCATTGAGGCATAGAATACCTCAACTGTATTTCAGGAAATTCACCTCACAGCCTATTCGCCATACTCGGGTATCTCGAGGCAACCGCTGATAAGACAACGGCATTTGAAAACAGTAACACATTTTTTTGTTGTCACGCCCTTATTTTCGTGGCGAAGCCTATTTGCCTGACGCTATGGTTGTCGATGCGTTCGTTGGCGCATAGCTCTTCGAGGGTATGCTGCAGGTCGGCGGTGTCGCCGTGGAGTATGCATTCCACGGCGTATTTGCGGGCTATGTTCTCTATCTGTCCACCGCTGAAGTCGTACAGCGAGGCGAGGTTGTCGGCAATGCCCTGCGACAGTTCGGGAATCATCTGGCGCCATATCTTGCCGCGCACCTGCGCGTCGGGCTTCTCGAAGCGTATCTTGTAGAGGAAGCGGCGCTCGAAGGCGTTGTCGAGGTTCTCGGTGAGGTTGGTGGTGGCGATTAGTATGCCGTCAAGGCTTTCCATCTCTTGCAGGATAATGTTCTGGATGGTGTTCTCCATCTTGTCTACAGCGCTCTGCGCCCCCTGCTTGCGGATGCCTATGATGGCGTCGGCCTCGTTGAAGAGCAGGATAGGTGCAACATCGAGCTTTTTCACCAAAGCGCGGTAGCGGTCAAAGAGTGCCTTGATGTTCTTCTCGCTCTCGCCCACCCACTTGCTCTTTATCTGCGGCACATCGACCACCATCACCTGACGCCCTGTGCGGCGTGCCAGTTGGTACACCGTCTCGGTCTTTCCTGTGCCAGGGGCGCCATGGAAGAGGCAGGCGAAGCCCTGCCGGAACCCTCGCTGGCGCATACGCTCGTGGATCTCTTTGTATCTCTGCTGGTCGAGCAAGGATGCGAGCTCTTCGACCTGGCGGCCCACGCTGTCGCCAAAGAAGAGCTCTTTGGCGGTGAGGCTGTCGGGTTTCAGCACGTTGGAGAGGCTCTCCTGGGCGGCGTTCACGTTCAGCTCGGCCAGCAGGTCGCTTTTGGCCTGCTCGGTGAGGCGGTAGCGTGTGGTGTCGGCCACGCCCTCCACGCAGCGGTGCTCGATTATCCCGCCTTTCATAAAGGGGTGCACCTCGTTGCGCAGTTCCGAAGAGATGCGCATGAAGACGGCCTTGCTCTCAAACAGGTCGTCGAGCTGCCGAGACCAGATGTCGTCATCGTTTTCGTTGACGAGCCTGTGGCAGAAGAACAGTAGCATAAGCCGGTTGTCGTCGCTCCACCCTTGCTCGATGACTTTTCTTGCGAAAGCCACCTGCCTGTTCTGCTCGAGCAGGCTGTCGAGCTCTTCTTGCAGCCCTGCAACGGTGATGGCGTCGGAGTCGAAGTCGTCGAAGAACATACTCATTCTCTCGAACAGCTCGCAACAGTCGAGACCCGTATGTTGTGGCAACTGGAACACTTCGTTATGCTTCAGCGACTTGAGCACATTGGTCGGCACCTCGAATGTGTCTTCTTCTTTGGCCTTGCGATAGCGAAGCAGCCTACGGCGAACCAGTGCGTCGATATCGGTACCGTAGCCAAGGATGCGTATGCTGGAGAGACCTAGGTAGTTGGCGAGGTCGTCATAGTCGCAGAGTTTCCCACACCGTTCGAGGCAGATACAGAACAGGGCCGCTTGGCGCGTAGTGATGCCATAGCTATCGGCAAGGAATCCGAGTTCATTCTGGCAACCTTCGAAGAACTGGTTGTCAAGTTGCGAGTTTTTGGCGTTGGTGGCCACATGCTCGATGGCGTCAAGCAGTGTCTTGGATTTTATAATTTCCATTATTCATTCGTTTTTTTTTCAAAGACAGTTTCTTTACACCCCTATATAATTACTAAGACCATAACCTTAATAATTTAGGGGGAATAATTGTATTTTATGCTTGGGGCTTACAGGGCTGGCTTGAGCAGGTAATTCACCACACTTTCCCAGTCGGGAAACTCGTCAGAGCCGAACTGCAGCCACTTGCCGCGGAACTCGCCGGCGCCGTTCTTTGGGCGGTCGTCGACGAGGTATTCGCCGCGCAGCTGCTCTTTGTGGTGGGTGATAATGAGGCGTTTGTGAAACAGGTCGTAGAGGTGCGTCGCCACCCACTGCACCTTGTCGGCCCATGCCGAGGGGTTGGCCCACGGGGCGGTGGAGAGTATGTAGCAGTCGTAGTGCTCGGCTATGTGGTGCAGCGCCTCTATGGCGCCGGGCATGGGCTCCATCAGGCCGAAGATGCCGGGGATGTCGTCTTCGTGCCCTTCGTAGGCACGGCGGGTGGCATCGTCAACCTTGTCGAGACCCGACCGGAAGTCGACAATGACGTTGTCCATGTCAAAATACACTCTCTTTTTCATTCTTTGATGAACGTTAGTATCGTTGCATATTTCTTCCATTCGTTGCCAATGGGGTCGTGTTCCACCAGGCGATAGCCTTTTGCCTCCATCTCCTTGATGACGGGATGCCCGTCGTTCACATCGACCTCGCCAATGACGGGAACAGAGACCACTGACTGCGCATCGGTATAAACGCATTTATACATATCGTTCTGAAAAATCAGTCTCCACCACTCAATAGTCATCGGAGAAAGCCCTTCTTTGAAGACGCCGTCTTCTATATATCCGCTGATATCGGGAATTACGTCATCGTTGTCAACAGATTCGTCATCGTCATCGTTGAAGAACCCGTAATGTACTTCAATAGAGACATCGAGTTCTGGCACCATTTCCTTGATTCGAATCATCCACTCGTCAGGGAAATTCCATGCCGTTTCAGTGTCCATATTGAAATTCCAGATATCGCTTGTCCCCGTTGTGTCCTCGGGCAAACCGGCCGGCATAGTGTCTAGAGAGACCTCGGTCAGGTCGAAGTCCCATTTTGTACCCAGGGTTTGCACGTTATAATCGTACCATCCCACAACACCGTACTTCTCCTGCTGTTCTTTCACCGCATCGGGATACTGCTCTGGATAGTTGGTGGTGTCGTAGAGCAGGAATGTCTCCGGTATCGGCAGGAAAGTCCTTGCAGTCAGTCCTTTCTCAAGCTTTACGCTGTTGCTCTGCTCATCAAACACAAGATGTTTACCCTCGTTGACCAGCAGGTCGAAATCATGTTGTAAATCGTCTGTGGATTGCAGGCTGGAGTTCTCCAGACCTATCTTTATAAGTTTGTGAAGGGCCTCTTTTGTACCCGTTATTTTCACTCCTAAATATACCCAATCTGGCATAGATATAATGTTTTAATGGTTATTGTTTATAAAATACAAGCTGTCGTCGGCATAGCACTTCAACAAAACACTTTCTTGGCCGAGCATGGTGCACAAATCAGTTGCAATCTCAACAAGGGTGTTTTTGTCGGTTCCTGTTATTTCGACAGACGATGACTCCCCGGAATAGGTCTTTCCATTCTTTCCGGTATATCTTCCCGTGAAATAGTTGCCAGTTGTCCAGGCAAACTGATTGTGTCTCTTTGCCGCAGCATCTATACACTTGTTGGGGGACAATTTGTTTTCCCATGAATGCAATTGCCGCTTTGTTTTGTCAACAAATGCATCTCTTGCGACATCCAATGCATCTACCTCTGTCGGAAACACAATAATTCCGCCGCTGTGCTCTTTGTCTGCACAATCAGCAGTGCCGCCTTCTGAAACAATTGCAGCCTCGTTGTTTTTGATGCAGTGTTTCACAAAACGCAAATGGTTGTACATCCCAGCGTCTGCATTGGCTTGCGTGATCGTTGCGTTGTACCTCTCAGCTATGTCGACTATGTCGGAATTTGTCATTTTTGTGGATATGACGTTTTATGCCTTGATGGCTTTTAATGTCCACTCTTTTTCACCGTCGAACATATCGATATGATCGATAGATTCGCTGGAGACGACTTCATCAAGATTCTTGCAGTAGTGGAACGCGTCTTTTGCCACTTTGGTCACGCTGGCGGGCAGCACGATGCGGCACAGGTTGCGGCAGTCGTAGAAGCAGCCTGTGGGTATCTCGCTGATGCCTTGGGGCAGTGTTACATCGCTCACGCCGCTGTCGTAGAACAGTGCTTCGGGCAGCGCGGCGAGGTTGCGGGGCAGCACCGCTTTCTTCAGCGCGAGGGTGCCCTCGAAGGCACCTTTGCCGATATGCGTGATGCTGTCGGGGAGGTTGATCTCTTCGAGCTTCTCGCACAGGCCGAAAGCCTCGTCTTCGATGCTGCGCAGGTAGGGCGGCAGCTCTACACGGCGCAGCTTGGTGCACTCGTAGAACGCTTTCTTGGCTACGGCTGCTACGCGATAGCCTTGCACGTGCGACGGCACGACGAGGCGTGTCTGCTCGTTGCTGCGCGGGTAGAAACCGTTAACCTTTACGTCTTTGTCGTCGATAGTGCTGAACGACAGACCGTTTTGATGTATAACCATAGTGCTTGTGTTTTGTGATTGTTACATCGCAAATATAAGCTTTATTTTCAATCTAAATGTTAAATAAATGTTAAAAATACATTAACCTCTATCTTTCTTTGCCATAGCTTGTATCTCCTTTACATAGTCCTCTTCCCGTTGCCGCATCTGCTCTTTGAAGGCAAAATAGTCCATGTCGTTGCCAGGCTGCGGTATCACTATCCCCACTTTGTGCAACTTGCCGCCTCTGCCGCCAGGTATATCGTAGGTGAATTTGGTTACGACATTGGCGGATGCATCCTCTTTGGGTTTTACCGGATGGAGCAGGAACCCAACGTCGGTGTTGAAGCGGTACATGTACATGATGGTCTTGTAGTATATCGCCCCTGCACGTTCGGCACTAAGCTGGCGATTCCATTCCTCGTCGAGCGGTATGTATTTAGCATCGGCAACCCAGTCGTTCCTCTCTTCGTCGTTGCCGGGCGAAAGGTAGTCGGGTATGATCTTCTGGAACTTTTTATTATCTCTGTCTTCGTCTTTAAACAGCTTGTATCCTGAGTTCTTACGCGTGTAGTGGTTTCCGCCGATAGAGTTTATCACTCCCGCCACATACTCTTCCCAGAGCCATGCGGCATCTATCAGCACGCCGTAAACCTGCTGTTCTTTGTTTTGGCCGTAGGCAAGCTTCTCTTGCCGCAGTATGGCGAGGCACAGTTTTATCAAGGCCGCATACTTGGTGAAGTAGGGGTGGGCAAAGGGGCGCAGGTTGTCGTTGATGACAGATTGTTTCTGTCTCGGTTGAAACGTTGGTGTAGCCTGAATGATTTGCTGCACACAGCCTTCTGTGTCTGGGTCGTTATGGAGCATGGCCTTGCCGAAAGGCTTGCGGCGGATGAACTCAATGGTATGACGAATAAGCTGTGTAACAGGGTTGTCATAGCTGAACTCGCGTGTGCGGTAGGCCATCTTCCCATTAGCCGGGATGTTAAGCCGAATATGTCGGTTCATGTCAATCACGCCGCGAATATTAGCATCGTTGTATTCGTGATATACATACTTCTTGTACAATCCCTGTATCATTGCTTCTTTAAGCAACTTCGGGAAGAAGAGCAAAAGGAAGTCAAAAACCTCGGGCTCTTTACCAGACGAAGATAATGAGAATGTGTTAATGGCCAATACCTTCTCTAACATATAGTAGAGAAAATAGTCGTTAACCTCATTTTTGCTATTGCGTTTGTCTGAGGTGAAATAAGAATGAATACGGATGTCAACTTTTCCCCGCCCTGTGCCAACACCTATAAATCCTACCACATTATTTGTTGTGATAGAATCTACCTTTTCCCCATCCTTCTCTGTAATCCTAATGACATACTGATCTTTCAGTTCATCATAGCCTTCGTTGAATGAATTGGGCCAAACTATAACCTCACCACTTTCAGATTTAATCAGTTCCCCGATAGTGGAGGAGGAAAGTGTACGTAGCTTTTCGGGCTTGACACTTCCCAGTTCCAATCGTTCAGGCCTCCTTCCATATTGATCCCGCCTTGAATCGTCGGGAGCCGAATCCACTACATGCCACGTATTATCTTTGAGATGAATGGTGCTCATAATTATAGTCCATTAATCATCAGAACCATTTTTATAGGCATCTTCGAGAATGTCCATTTTGACCTTGATGTCTTTGGGGGGTAATCCTCGGAAATATTCAAAAAGAGTTCCTTTAAGGTAATAATTCCAAAGGTCGTCAACATTGAATTTGGCATCTTTGAGTTTTAAGAAATATGCGCCACCAATTTGATATTGTTCCGAAAGATCGCATCTTGATGTTATTGCTTTGTTTAAGCTTTCCATCCTATCAACCGCGTCTTGTCTGCGATCTGGAGTCCACCCCGTCCTCATCTTTAGCGGCGTATATCATTGCCTCGCTATCAGCAGCTGTAACCTCGTGAAAAGCAAATCGGCGACGGAATGCAAAGTCCATACTCTCAACACTACGGTCAATATCGTTCATCGTACCAATCACATATACATTGTTTGGAACATAAAAACCGGCTTTGAACACGTCTTTTGGTGGCACAAGATTTTGATATTGAGTGTCAACTCTGTTGCTGAATCCATCTTTATCTTTTTCGCCTCTATATCCGGGATCAATAGAGAAAAACAGCTCACCAAATATCTTTGATATCTCGCCGCGATTGATTTCGTCAATGACAAATACAAATTTGCGTTTGTCTTTCTCATCCATTTCGAGGTCTTTTGTTTCAGCATTTGCGGCATGCATACAGAATTCTTTAAATGCACCATCACAACGAACAAAACTATTTCCTGATTCTTGTGGACGCAGACCTTCAACGAAATCTGTATAATCGTATGATGGATGGAATTGGACAAATTTATATTGTTTGGATTGATCTTTTTCCACATCTGTTAAATCAGCCACCTCGCATCCTATTGTTTTAGCTGCAATCTTTCGTGCAAGATATGTTTTTCCTGTTCCAGGTGCACCTGTTAGGATAATATTTCTTTGCTTTTTTAATCTTTCACTTAGGTTATTAATATTTTCTTCTCCTCGAAGTGCCGTGAGCGTTTCCCATGGATAATTCCAATAATGCCAAGTGGGTTTTGGCTCAGAGCCAGATTGAAAAAATGTACTAAAATAATTTTGTACGGCCGCACTCTTATAATACCATGACATTTTTTCCTTGTCATGATCTTTAGCCCCTTTCCACTTTTCTTTGAATGATAGCCAATTGTCATCATTAGAATCTTTCTCAGTAAGGCCATCTAATTTTTTATATAGTTCATTAAGGTTATTTTCCGAAACTATTGTACAAAAATCCAGAGGTCTTATGGCCACAATCATAGCGTGGATTGCAGCCCAGGGCTTTCTATCATCTACACAACATTTCACCAATTCGTCTTGCAAATTCTTGCATGCATCGTATAATTTATTATTATCTGCAGAAATGACAATATTTATCAATTGTTTTATATTATCATCCCATTCTTTTTTTACCCTATCTTTTGATTTGTTTGTGAATCTACCTTGACCGATACCGGCAATATTTACTCCTCTTAAATAGTCGTCAAACAAGCATCTTTCTTCTGTATCATCAGAATTCAGTTTGTATGTATCATCTATTTTAGCGTTGGACTTTAACCACATATTTATTTTATTTGTTTGTGTGCTATACCGTTCCGGCCAATTGCCATTAATAACTACAGCAATCTTCTGTCCTTTGATTTTGATTATTTCACTCATATTATAACATCGATTTCCTAGTACATCGTGAGGTTGTTATTGTGTTTATATTTTATTTTACAACTTCTTTCAGTTTTTGCCACACTTTGACCATGGCCCAGGTGTCGAGTTCGCAGTAGCGGAGCAGGGACTCGCGGGCGTGGGCGGCTTCGGCGGGCGGCATGTCCTTGATGCGGGGGAAGATGTCCATTGCTTCGCCGCCGTGGTGGACGCAGCCTGTAAGGTTGTTGTAGTCGAGCTCGGGGTCGCCGGGGAAGAGCGACGGCAACACCCGCTTGATGCTGAACGAGCCGTTCATCTCGGGAAGGTAGAGCATCTTCTGGCGGAAGGGATCTATGAGGTCTACGATATGGTCGGCGATGTCGTTCAGGTGGTTGGCCAGATCTGGATAGGCTTCTGCCAACTCTTGCAGACGTCCGCACTCGAAGCCTTTGTTGTAGGCCGTGGTGCATACCCCCATGGGGATGTCTTTGCATATCTGCTCGGCCAATGCACGCCGTGGGTCGGTGCCCGACTCGCCGAGGAACTCCTTGTGCTTTATCTCGCCACCCTCATGTTCTATGTAGTGCAGCGAGTACTGGAACGGTATCTGTTGATAGGGGGTTGTTCCGAGTAACTGGGGCACGGCGGTCTGGTAGGTCTCGAAGTCGAGGAAGTAGAGCGGATAACTCAGCTGCGAGAGGTACTGCTGTATGGCGTCGGCATCGACCAGCGGCCTGTTGCTGAGGTAGCTCTCCACCTGAAGCTGCTGCATATCGGTAAGCGACTCGCCGCGCAGGCTCTCGAAGTCCACCTTGCCCTCGCGGTAGAGGGCGCATTTCTTGTCGAAATTCATGCGGTAGAGGTCGAAGACGTTGGGCTGCGGCACATCGCCAAGGCAGTGCTTGAAGAAAGCGCAGGCGTAGGGGGCGTTGCAATGCGCGTCGATGTCGGCGGCAGGCTCTACTTTGCTTTGCAGCACACGCTTGGCGAGGGGTATGTTGGTTGCCAGTTTGGCATACTCCTCTTCCACAAGCGTTGCCATGTCCTTTATATGGAACAGGCCGTGGATGTCCAGCTCCTCGCCGCGTATGTAGCGGCTGTCGAGGCGCACGAGGTTGGTGCCGGCGACCTTGAGGCCGCACTGTTCCAGCACATAGCGTTGATAGGCGATGTCCTGCGTGTAGACCCTCAGATGGTCGGCGGTGTCGTCCTTGTCGCTCTTGTAGGTGCTGCTCTTCACCTCGTAGATGGCCCAGCCGGCGCCCTCGCGGTGCAGCAGGTCGACGGCGCAGTAGCAGCCTCCGTGCGAGAAAGCCGCCTCGGCTATGCATTCAACGCCATCGGCTATGCACTGCCGGGTTTTCTCTATCATAGCCTGGATGTCGAGGCGGTCGACGGTATGTGTGGTGACGTCGACGGTGTTGTGGAACAACTGCTTGGCGAGGTCGCCCACCTCGTTGCCTTGCGCGAAGCGGCTCTCGCGCGCCGCGTCGGGCTCCACCAGCTCGGGGTGGTTCACCCCGAGCCACAAGTTCTTCGGACACTGGCAGTAGGCCGTGTACCTGGATTTGGAGAGGTTCATGTTATTTTGTTCTTATTGGTTTCATTTCATGGTCGTTGCCCATTGCCCGTGTTTTTTATTTCCGCGGCACTGCCTCGTCAGGTTCGGCAGGCCCGCCTCGCAACCTAAGTATTCAGGCTTTGGCAGTGTAATCAAATTCCCACTGCCGCCTTGCCTCCCGCCCCTATGGCAGCACTTTCAGCATCTTTGTCATGGCTTCCGTGGGTCGGGGTGCCTATACGCTGCGGCTTCTGCCCTTGCTGCTCATCAAGTATGGCTATTCCTCAACTCGGACACCGCGCAACCCCTGCCGTGTGTACTGCCTTTGCCTTTAAGCATAAGCAGTGAGCCATGCCCGACCACAGCCTATTCGCCATACTCGGGTATCTCGAGCATACGGGTGGGTTCGGCAAAGTATTGCGCTGCCGTGAGATGCTGGTAGTTGGGCAGCATCGGGGCGGCATCGGGGTGTGCCTTGCGTATTGCCGATATTTTATCCTCTATCTGCTCGGCCAACGGCAACTCTTCGTTTAGCCTTATGCGCATAGCCTCCTGCACCACGGAACGGCGCACCGGCGCTATCTCGGCATAGTATTTAAGCAGTGTTGCGTTGCGCCCTTCATCGCTGGCGGAAGCAAGCTCCGCGGCATATTTCCGATAGACTTTGCGACACTGCTCGTCGGCGTTGGCGTATAGTTGAGCCACTTTGTCCTCAAGTGCCGACCAGCGGTCCATCAGCGGCTGCACGGGTTCAAGATACTGGGCCGCCGACGCCGCCTCTTTCACAAGGGTGGCCTCTGCCCTACCCTGCCGGTAATGCGCCGCAAGGTATGCTTCCTGTTCCTCTTCGGACATGGTGGAGAGTTTGTCCAGTTCGGCCTTGGACAAGCCGGTGTACAGCTCGGCCTGCCGGTAGGCCATGTCGGTCACCTGCGCCGAGTCGACATTTTGCACGGCGAGCGCAGCGGCGTCGGAAGCCAGTGAGAGCAGCTTGGTGCTGAATACCGTGACCTTGCTCGAAAGGAGCTTGAAAGCCTTTCCGTTGAGTTCGGCGTCTTTGTGGTCGACATACTGCTGGGCTGTGGGCAGCTCGGGCAGCTGCCGCATGATTTCCGCGTATGTCATGGCAGCGGCTGGCTGCGCAGCTTGCTCCGGCTCGTCGGCCGTTTGCTGTTCCACTGCGTTTTTGGCGGCTTCGGAGGCTTTCTCCGTGGCTTTCTGAACGGCACGCTGGGCCGCTTTCTGAAGCAGGCTGCCGGGCTGCGCCTGCATTGCAGTGCACACCGCAACGGCGGCAATAAAAACAACGATTCTTTTCATAGACTATTATAGATTTTACCCGCAGGTAGGTTATTGACTGAACGGCAAAGACCGGAGACACACTGCCAAGACTCTCGCCAAAGACGACGGCCTGCACCAACGCCCCACGTCACTCCACGGCAACTATCTCGGTAACCACATACTGGCTCTTGCCTCGCCACGGCAACGTGCCGAAATAGCGGTTCCACTTGAGCTCCACATACTTGCCAGAACAGCGCATGAGGCTGTCGGCCACCGCCTTGTCGGTGACCGAGAACTTGAACTCATTGGAGCGCAACCCGCCGGCGTTTTTGTCGTACCCCTTGAATCCGCTCTGTATCATCTTGCCCTCGTAGGTCTTAAAGACCACCCCTTCGCGCTGGAAATAGTTGATGTCGCCGGCATTGACACCGGAACTGTAAACAAAACAGAAACGGAAAAACACAAAAAGCACCAGCACCAAAACAAGCACTAGTGAGCTGATAGTTATTATCTTAGCTTTCTTGGTCATACTTACTGTGTTATTATTGTTATTGCAACTTTCAGTTTGCAAATATACGTTTTTTTTCTCAAACCAAACAGAAAAACTCACCGTCACTTCCACAAGACAGCTGTGAGTTACCAAATAATTACGGCGTTCCGTAATAAATCACTCGACTCGACGTTATTGATAATTGTGGCACTTAAAACACGTGGTCGATGAAACGTAAATTTGTAGCCATTCTTAGCATAGCTGCATTTGCCGTGGCCCTGAGCCTGATAATAATACAGGTGGGGCAGATGCGGCAGACGGTGAGCATAAGCAACAACCTGTTCAACATCAGCGTCGGCAACGCCATGGAGGAGGTTGTTGACAGGCTCAACAGCCTGAAAGTGGAGGACTATCTCAGCTCCACATACCGCTACAAGCTCCTGCAGTTCAAGCGTCTTGAAGAGATCAACGACCGTATGCGCACCCTGCTGCGCGACCACTCCACCCTCTTCTACGACGAGGAACGGGTAAGCTTCGGCGTATCGCTGCAAGACAGTGCCGTGATACGCCGCGGACACCGACTGTCACAATCGGACTCGGCGGCCATCAACGAATACAACACACTCATCGACAGCCGCAACCGCATACTCAGCGGCAACATGCAGTCCATACACTATGAGCAGCACCCCGAGAACATACTCAACGAGCTGATGCTCGCCGAGACCTTCAACTACCCCCAGCTCGACTCACTGATTTCCGAGACCCTCCTGCTTCACGGCATAGAGCTGCACCCTTACATAGCCGTCACCTCGTCGGCAGACGGCGAGATGCTATATGTCAGCGACAGCTCGCGCATCGGCGACCTGCAACGCACCGCATATAAATACAGTTTCCACCCCAACCTCTCGTCGAACGTATACTACATATCCCTTTTCTTCTCGTCGCGCTCGCCACTGCTCCGCGAGAACATGCAGTTCTACACCATCACGAGCGTGATACTCATAGCCCTGTTGCTCGTGATGTTTGCGCTGCTCGTGCGCAGCATTATAAACCAGAACAAGACCGACGAGATGAAAAGCGACTTCATAGCCAACATGACCCACGAGATAAAAACCCCTATATCGACCATAAGCCTCGTGTGCCAGATGCTCGAAGACAAGACCCTGCAGCAAGACCCCGCCGCGCTCAACAGATACATAACCATAATAGGCGACGAGAACCGGCGCATGCGGATGCTAGTGGAGACCATACTGCAAAGCGCCAAGATGTCGAACAAGAAATTCAACCTCAACCGCTCGCAGTTCGACCTCCGACCAGTGATTGACAACATCACCACCAGCTTCAACACCGCCCTTGCCTCGCGCCACGGCACGCTGAACATAGTCAACGATGCCTCATCAACGGTAATAAATGCCGACGAGCTGCACATCACCAACTCCATATACAACCTTGTCGACAACGCCATAAAATACTCACCCGACGAGCTGTGGGTCGAGGTGGCTCTCCACGACGGCGACAACAGCCTGCTGATCTCCGTGGCCGACCACGGGATGGGCATCAGCCGCGAAGACCAACGCCACATCTTTGAGAAGTTCTACCGCGTTCCTACCGGCAACATCCACAACGTGAAAGGGTTCGGCATAGGGCTTGACTACGTGCGCCAAGTCGCCGAGCGCCACGGCGGCACTATAACGGTAGCCAGCGAACCCGGCAAAGGCTCTGTATTCACACTCTCCCTGCCCAAATAAGACTTAGGCGTACAAAGCCATGCGTCACACTATTCCAGCCACGGCTTCGTTGTAACGCAGCAGGCTGCCTGCCTTGGCTATGGTCTTGCGCTTCTTGCGGTCTATGTCGACATAGTCCCAGAAAGAGCGCAGGAAAGCCAGCATCTGGCTCTCGCCACAAAGCGACTGCACAGCATGACGGTACACCTCGGCATGGATGGCGGCCAGCGTCTCTTGCAGATTGCCTCCCGACAACATTGAGGGATTGGCAAGCAGACCGCGACCTATCATGACACCCTTTAGCGCAGGAAAGCGACTGACAACAGCATCCAGCTGCTGCACCGCGACGATGTCGCCATTGTATACCACCGGCTTTGGGCAACAAGCCGCGAAATGGCAAAAAGCGTCGAGGTCGGGCTCACCCTTGTACTGCTGCCGGCCAAGACGCGGATGCAGCGTGACATGAACCAGAGGCATATCGTTGATAACGGGCAACAGAGCCATGCACTCGTCGGCACTGTCCCAACCAAGGCGCATCTTTATCGAGAAACGCACATCGGCGCGACGCTGCATCTCGACGGCTATGGCCTCCACCTTGTCGGGTTGCCGCAACAAACCACATCCCCTGCCAGCCCGCACCTGCATGGGAAACGGACAGCCCATGTTGAGGTCTATACGCCTCCAACCCTGACTCTGCAGCTCGTCGCAGAGTGCGGCGAACTCCGCAGCATCGCCCGCTATCACCTGCGGCACCGTGGGCACTCCGCTGTTACGCTCAAAGGCGACATCGCGCATGCCCTTGCCCCGCATAGTGCCATTGTCCAACTGGACAAAAGGCGTATAATATTCGTCGACACCGCCCGCACATTTGTTATGGGCACGGCGGTATACACAGTCGGTGTAGCCCTGCAACGGCGCAAAAGCAACATACATGTCGGCGAGATTCACAACAACTTGAGTATTTTGTTACGAGTATGCAACACGCCTCGGCCCAGCTGTTCCCGCTCCATGAAGAGCAGAGACTGCTTCAACTCGGCTTTCAGCTCAGGGTAATGGCGACACATCTTGTAGGCCAGCTTTATGGCCAACGCACGCACGCCATAGGTCTCTTGCGGCGACATTATCCGCGACAGGCAAAAATCGAGGAAATCGGTCCTTACATCGTCGGCGCTCCACTCTATCCTCACCAACAAGACCATAGACAATCGGCGCAATGTGACACTTGGCGTGCCGATTGCCACATCGACCAGTTGGTCGCGGTAGGCAACCAACGCCTCGTTGTCGGACTGCGGCAGATGGGTCAGTGCCCATGCCGCATTGGAAGATTCGCGGACATCCACGCCTCCAAACACCAATGCAAAGAGGCTATTCATGAAATCCTTGTCTTCGTGGGCCCTCTTTGCCAACAATTTAATGTCGCTTACTCCTGCATTGTTCATGCAACAAAATTACAAATTATTATTGATATATTCAGCTTTTTGTTGAATATCACTTTGTGGACTTCCCCTTTCACTTGCATTTTTTATCAAATAAATCAAAATTAATGCGTATTTTTGCAAAATATGAAAATCGGAATAATAATAGCCATGGACATTGAGTACCGCCAGATGCTCGATGTCATGGGAGGAAAACCACAAGGAACAATAGCTGGCAACGAGATAACCCTGTTGCAATGCGGCATCGGCAAGGTCAACGCAGCCATAGGCACCCTTAACCTTATCAACGAGCACAAACCCGACTGCATTCTTAGCACAGGGCTGGCCGGCGGCATCGATGCACGGCTTAATGTGTGGGACACCGTTGTGGCAAGCCAGACGGCCTACCACGACGTGTACTGCGGCATGGGCTGTGAGCAGGGACAAATCCAGGGGCTCCCTACACGTTTCGAGTCATACAAGCTTATCGTCGACACAGTGATGAGACAGCTCAAACCCGAAGGCGACACAAAATTCATGGAAGGGCTGATTTGCACCGGCGACCAGTTCATCACCGACGTGGAGCCGCTCAAGGCGATAGAGAAGAAATTCCCCGACGTACTGGCATGCGACATGGAGTCGGCTGCCATAGCCCATACCTGCTTCCTGAAAAAGGTGCCTTTTGCAAGCATACGCATAATAAGCGACACCCCGGGACGCACCAACAACCATGCCATGCAATGGGAGGACTCACTGAGAATGATGAGCGGACAGTCGTTCCACATTGTGAACGAACTGCTTAAAAGCCTGTAAACAAACAGCAACAAACAAGATAATGGAAGTAATTCAAAGCTTTACCATCGACCACACCCGACTGAAGCCTGGCATATACGTGTCGCGCGAGGACAAGGGCTTCACCACCTTCGACATTAGGATGACCGAGTCCAACAAAGAACCTGCCGTGGCTCAAGCCGCCATGCACAGCTTGGAACACCTGATGGCCACATGGTTTCGCAACTCATCGGCCAAAGACGATGTTGTATATGTCGGCCCTATGGGATGCCTCACGGGATTGTATATCATTATGACAGGGAAATACTCTGTCGAAGACATGCGAAAGCTTACAATAGAATGCCTGACATGGATACTCACCCAGACGGAAGTTCCAGCCACCCAGCCCGAGACTTGTGGAAACTATCTTATGCACGACCTGCCAATGTGCAAATGGGAAGCCCGCCGCTACATTGAAAGGCTGAAAAACGACTTCCACAGTGAATACTCCAAGATCGTTGTAAAACTTGACGACGGCAAGATATTCGCCGATGCATAAAAGCTCAAACATTATTTTTTCCTATACCAGACAAAATATAATACGAATTGCTCCGTTTTTTAGGATGTGCAACCACATAACTATGGTCGTGAGTACCTATGAATTATAACATGGACAGCGAACAATGTAATGGTTTGACGCGATAAAGCCGCAGAGGCACACTGGCCCCGTAGTTCAGCTGAATAGAACGTCGGATTCCGGTTCCGAAAGTCGTGGGTTTGAATCCCGCCGGGGTCACAAAGCTTGTAGAACAACAGTTTACAAGCTTCAGGGTAAAAAAAGCCGTACAAAAGCAGTACGGGATGTTTTTCTTTGCGAATGGCTGGGTTCCAGTCGCAAAGAAAAAAAAATGTCCAGATCGCTGCTAAGAGATTTCAAGAATTACCTGCCGGCCGTCGTGAAGGAGTCCAAGTCGGTAGGGCTTTGTGTGGAGTACTTTGTGCTTAATCCCGTGGAGGACCGCATGATGCGGCGGAGGGTGCTGCTTAACCGGCTGGTGAAGCGCATGCCGTCGCGGCGGGAGCGGCTGGCGGAGGCTCACCGCATAGCCGAGGAGCTTAACGCGCGGCTGCGCGGCGGCTGGACGCCGCTTCACGAGACGGAGGACGGCCGGATGTACACGCCCATTGCGGAGCTGCAGACGCGGTTCCTGGCGGCGAAGGATTCGGA
Source organism: Bacteroidales bacterium (assembly GCA_017454015.1). Lineage (GTDB taxonomy): Bacteria > Bacteroidota > Bacteroidia > Bacteroidales > P3 > Colimorpha. The sequence goes on from JAFTDW010000012.1 coordinate 16,134, forward strand.
GGGGTGTCGTCCGGCGACGCTGGTGCAGTACAAGTCGGTGACGGATCTGTGGCTGCGCTGGTGCGAGGACAACGGGCTGGGCGGCCGGTACAGCGGGATGTACCTGCGGCAGCACGCGGTGCGCTACATGGACGCGGTGTTGGAGCAGAGGCGGCGGCACCGGTCGTACAACAACACGCTGAAGGTGATGAGGGCTTTTTTCCAGTGGGCGGTGGAGCACTGCTACGCGAGGGAGAATCCGTTTTCGGGTATGAAGACTCTGAGGAAGGAGCCGAAGATAAGGATACTGGTGCCGCCGGAGGCGAGGCGCAAGGTGGCGGAGTATTACGCGGCGGTGTGCCCGCAGATGAACATAGTGTGCCAGCTGGTGTATTCGTCGGCGATACGCCCGGCGGAGATCCGGAAGATACAGCTGAAGCATATCGACCTTGAGCGGCATTACATACTGGTTCCCGGCGAGAACGCGAAGAACCACAAGGAGCGCTGCGCGGCGCTGACGCCGGGGCTGGTGACGATGCTTGCCGGGGTGCTGGCGAGGCACGCCGGGGAGGGCGAGCTGTTCCTGGTTGGGAAGAACGAGCGGCTGGAGCCTGACAGGGAGGCTATAGGGGCGTCGCATTTCCAGAAGTCGTGGGAGCGTATGCGGAGGGCTACGGGGCTGCCGAAGGAGATGCAGCTGTACTCGCTGCGGGACACGGGGCTGACGGACCTGCTGCACGCGGGGGTGGACCCGCTGACGGTGCAGCACCACGCGGACCACAGCTCGCTGGAGATGCAGGCTATATACACAAGGCACCACGACATGGGGGTGGTGTCGAAGATTTACGAGATGGCGCCGGAGTTCTGAAAGCGGGGGGGGGAATTTTTGCGGAGCGGCGGGGTGAAGTGGGCGTTTTTTTTGCGCGGCCCCGGTGCGTGTGGCGATTTTTTTAGAGCTGCTTTTCAGGGTGTTGCGTGGCTGGAATGAAGTTTTTTTGGCTATATGGTTTTTTGTTCGTAATTTTGCACCGTTCAAAAACCTTGCGACACGGAATGTTGTCGGCTTACTGAACGCCGGCTTTTTTTGTGCCCGTACATATAGACTGCAAGAGCCATAGGCTCGGAGGGACGCGGTAGCGGTAACGCCCGCAAGGTTGGCAAGATACCTTGAACACCCCTATCCGGGCCTTTTTTGTTTAACGTTCAAAAATTTTGCAAAAATGAACACGATGACAAGGACGGCGGGAAGGACCGCAACAGAAACCAACTTAAGCAAACCCGGATTCATGAGCCCCATGGACGAGTTATTCAACACCTTATCGCCCGAAGAGCTGGCGGGGGCCGTGGAGGACGCACTGTGGGCCTACGTCAATAGCGAGCTCACATCCGAGAGCAGCCCTGCGCCGGACGCGCCGGATAATGTATGGGCTTTGCGCACGCTGGTCGAAGCGCTGAAGCGGATGAGCAGGAGCTGAGGCGGCACGCCGTCCGGCCGAAAGCGAAGGCGGGACCCTGATCGATCAGGGCCCCGCCTTCTTGTTTGCGGCGCTTTTAGATAGCGTTATGACAGGTCGTGGAACACTTTTTTTTGTGCGTTTGAAAAAAAAGTCGTAACTTTGCAAACTGAAATAGATTGTAGTCGAGGGAGTATGATCCTTCTAAGTAATGTTCTCGACCTCTTGGCTTGACTTACACTCAGTCTATTTCTTTTTTTTTGCGGTTATGCAATAAAGCAGGTGCCTGTCGGTTCTTTTCCGCCCCACCGTAACTTTGGTTGGATTGCCTTCGTGCTCACCTCTCATCACTATCATCTCTGAGAATTTTAGATTGTTTTGATTGTTGCTGTGGGTGGCCGTCCTTTTTACCACTACAGCCTTCCGCAGCTGGCTTTTCGCATCGAGCGCAGCAAGCGTTGACGGTTTGCTTTTGCTTGCATGGTTTGCCGTTTCTTTCACGCCTTTGGCCGTTATTTCCAGATTCTTCTTCAGACTTTTGTTGTAGATTTTCGTCTTCGCTTCCGCCAGTGGCATGAGTTTGCGAATGATGGTAGATTTACGGACTCTCATCGCCTGAGGGTTCTTTGAAGCCGTGATGCGTTTGCGTGGCCTGCTCTTTCGTGCCTGGTGCGGGGTAGGTTTTGTTCTCATGGTACAGGTTATCGGCGGCGGGTGTTGAGGAGGTGGACTGCGGCGAAGAGGAAGAAGGAGGAGAGGAGGAGTGCTGCGAGTACGGCGAGTGCCGGGGGGTCGGCTTTGCGTGGCGGGTCGGGGCAGGGGACGGTGACGGGGATGGTGAGGCGGACGGTGTCGGGGTCGGGGACGGTGGTGATGTAGAGTGTGTCGCGGTCGGGTGCGAGGTTGAGGAGGAGTGTGGAGTGCGGGGCTCTCAGGGTGTCGGGGACGAGTGCCGGGGGGAGGGGGACGGCGAAGTTGTCGGCAGGGTGTTGGAGGCGGAGTGTGGTGTCGGCGGTGGCTGTGGCGGCGGTGAAGCAGTGTGGGCAGCGGCGGTGGAGGCGGAGGAGCTGTCGCTGACAGCTGCAGCCGCCCAGGAGGGCGGCTGCGAGGAGTGTGAGGAGGATGGTGGCGGAGGGGTGTCTCATGGGGGGGTCAGGCTTGGAAGTTGAAGAGTGTCTGGGGGTCGATTTTGGCGCCCTGCGGGTTGGTGAGTGAGAAGTGGAGGTGTGGGCCGGAGGAGGCTGCGCCGGTGTTGCCGGAGAGGGCTATGACCTGAGAGGCCTGGACGGTGTCGCCCTGTGCGACGCGGTACTGTGAGAGGTGGCAGTAGCCGGTGCGGTAGCCGTTGGGGTGGTTGATGATGACGGTTTTGCCGCCGCCGTAGGTGGCGTCGAAGTAGACGCCGGTGACGGTGCCTGGCCAGGGGGCGCGGACTGGGGTGCCGGAGGGTACGGCGATGTCGACGCCGGTGTGTTTGTGTCCGGGGCGAGAGGAGCCGAAGGGGGAGGATACGGGGCCTGTGACTGGCTGGCAGTGGGGGCTGTAGGGGTCGGTGCTGTTTTTTTGCATGGTTTTGCGGATGAGTGCGATGGCTGCGGCGGCGAGTGCCGCGAGTATGAGGGTGGTGCGTAGGGGGTGCGGGTTCATTGGAGCAGGAGGTCAAGTTGTTGGCGCAGGTTGTTGTTTTCGAGGCGCAGGCTCTGGATTTCGGCGTCTTTGAGGTTGTTGTCGCGTTCGAGGGTGCGGACTTTTTCCTCGAGTTCGGCCATGGCCTGGAGTGCATTGGCGATGCGCCCGTTGAGGTCTTCGATGATTTTGGTGTAGATGTCGAAGCGGTGGTCGTCGACGGCGAGGGCTCGGTCTTCGGTGTCCATTTCGGCCTGGCGTGCCTCGGCGCGAGCCTGGCGGCGCTTAGCGCGGAGCGTGAGGAGTCTGAAGGCGGCGCCGGTGAGGGCGCCGCCGCTTACGAGGGCTATGGCTATCTGTGTCCAGTCCATGACAAAGTGCTATCAGCCGTTAACAACATTCTCATACTCTACCGGGTCTGTATTGGGAACCGCTTGGCTGTAGACGATGTTGCTGGACGCGTTTAGGTCATGGGGTTCCATCCCGTATGTCCTGGGGCTTGTGGACAGCAGGTAGTAGCCATTGAAGAAGACAAAGACGTATATGTCGCCTGAACCTTGGAACGGGATGTTGCCTTGAAGGCCAGGGTGGAGATGGTTCGCCGTGAAGTCTCCGTTACTGAGAAATCCGGCAAAGCTGTTTGCGTCTTCGCCCAACATCAGCTTGTAGCCGCCGGACGGAACTGCGAGATTGACTATCTCGACCACCGTGTTGTCGACAAACTTGTCGAGCTGCAGGTGGAGCTCGGGATCTGCCCCTAAATTAGAGGGAACGATGTTCGAACCGTCGATGTGGTAATATCCGTTTGATTTGATGACTCCTTGCCATGGGTCGCCTTTGCTGTCGCGAATTTCGGCGCTGCTAATACAAATCTTTTCGTTAGTGCCGTCATTGGCCACAGCGAGGTCTGCGTAGAAGTATCTCCTTGGCGGTATAGCTCGGAGTTTTATGTCGTTGATGACATCTTGCTGGGCATCGTTCTCATAGTTGAACTGGGTGCCGCCGTTGTTGCCCTGAGGAACTACGGGCTCTTTGACGTAACAGTCGTTGCCGGAGTCCCACTTGGCATAGAAGAATGAGACGGTGTTGTCGTTATTGACGACCTTGAACACCTGTCCGTCGTATACTACCGCAGATCCTGCCAGGTAGTTGTCGAGGTCGTACTCTGACGCAAAGACCTCGTCGGCGAATGGCGGCATTTGGTTTTTGCGGGCTATGCTGTAGGTTAGTGCCCACTTGTTGTTGTTGGACAATGATTGTCGGTCGATGTTTTGTGCTCTGGACATGTTTCTATGGGTGTTATGGTTTGATGGTCAGTTTGAGGGGTATGCCGAAGGTTTCGGCGGGCGAGAAGTAGATGACGCTGTAGGTGTAGGCTGTGCCGTTGAGGCTTTTCTGCAGTGACGCGCCGGTGGAGAGCTGTGCGTCGGTTTCGTTGCCGGAGGTGTTTTTGAGGGTTATGACGGCTGACGGGTGGGTTTGCGGGATTAGGATGAAGAAGGCCGGCTTGGCGTTTGCTGCTTGCTGTGCGGGGATGTTGATAGTTTGCGCCGAGCTGTTTTGGAAGAGGTAATCCGAGGGCGAGCCTGCAGCGTTGTCGGCCCAGCCGTAGAAGAATGGGAGGTCTACGGTTATCTTGGCTGTTGCCACAAGACCCGAGTAGGTAACTTGCGGAGGGTTGGCGAGGTCGGTTTTCTGACAGTCGGATCCTGTGTTGTCTTTGGGGCTTGTGGTGCCTGTTGTGTAGCTGCGTGTGGCAGAGAAGGTTTTTGGCTGCGGAGCTGCGGCACCGGACGGGAGGGTGAAGTTGTAGCTGCCGCCGGGGATTATGGGGCTGCCGCCGGGGGCGGTGTACTGAGGGTCGGAGAAGGTTCCGTTGTCGGTGACTGTGGGGCACTCGTTGCCAGCGTATTTGAGGGGGGAGGGGGACGGCGTGAGAGTGACTACCGCAGTGCCAGGTTGGACAGTCGTTTTGCTACCTACTTTGGCTGTGAACGACCACGAGGGAGGGGTTACGATGGGGTAAAGTACCTTGCGGAAGAGGTAGCGCAGCACGTCCATGAGTGAGTGGCAGCCGCTGAAGGCGAGGTTTGTCTGTGCGGGATGGACGCCAGCCTGGCAGGTACAGACAAAGTCCTGCAGGTTGAGATCTGCGGGCTGTGACGGCTGGGGTTCCGGGGTTACGGCCATGTCGTCGTGACGGTAGCGCCAGAGGTAGGAGATTTTTTGTCCTATGAAGGGTAGCGGTTTTGCCATGGTTTGCGGGGATGTGTGTGCGGTTGTTGTGTCAGAGTGTTACTATTTGTGTGTGGCCGAGGTCTGTGCCGCTGGGGGTGCGGTGGCGGTTGTAGAAGGCGACAATGGTTTGGTAGCCTGCCTTGGGGATGGTGGTGCGGCCGCTGACTGTGCGGGTGGCGTCCTGGAAGGGCCTGTGCCAGGGGGATGCGAGGCGGAGGGCTGCCGCTGGGGTGTTGCTGTAGTAGGCGTAGCGTGGGAGTTTGGCGGCGGCGTGCTCGGTGTGTGGTCCCCAGATGGCGTCGGGCTGGAGGTCGTTGCCGTTTTCGTCGAGGATGTGTAGGTCGCGGAGTATGGTCTGGATGGTTTTGACTTCGGGTCCCTGGCTGCCGTACTGCAGGGGGAAGACGGGGTCGGCGGCGGTGTTGTTGAGGGTGGCGTGGGTGGGGGTGTCGGATGAGGCGGGGGCGGGGGATGTCCGGGCGGCTGCTGCGGCGCGTGCCTGGCGGCGGCGGGCGAGGAGGAGGAGGGCTGCTGCCGAGGCGGCGATGAGGAGTGTGGCTGTGCGGGTGTTCATGGGGTGTCAGAATGTTACGCCGATGTTGGCGAGTATTTGGCGGATTTTGGCGGTCTCGTTGTCTGTGAGGTTGCAGCGGATCATGGTGGGGAGGTCGTGCTGCTGGTTGTGGTAGGGTATGCCGGCGACGCGCTTGAGGCACTGTCGGGTGCCGTAGGCGTTGCAGAGGGCTTGCCAGTCGGCTGGTGTGTTGAGTGTGCGGAGGTAGGCGTAGAGTGCCTCTTCGTCGTCGCCGGAGGACTGGAAGCAGGAGTGGACGTTGTCGGCGAGTGCGGCGGCCTGGCTATTGGTGAGTGTGGCGACGGTGCCGGTGAGTGCTTCGGCGCGGTGGATGTCGAAGAGGTGGGCTACAGGGGAGATGAGGGAAGAGAGGAAGCCTGTGATTTTGTCGCCGAATTTGGAGAGGAGCCAGACGATGAGGAGTACGGTCATGATGAGGCCGAGGACTTTCTTAGGGTCGCCGAAGACGGTGAGGATGTTGTCGGCGGTGCGTGTGGTGGCATCGACGCTGGAGAGTTTGTCGCGGTAGGCTACGGCCTGGTCTCCGACGGGTTTGTCGGGGGTGACTCCGGCGAGTTTCCGTGGTCCCATGATGTCGTCGTGGAGGGTTGCGGCGGCGCCTGCGGCGAGGGCGGTGGCATTGGTTGCTGCTCCCATGGTTTCAGTGTTTTTTCTTTTTGAGGATTGCAAAGAGTGCCAGGCCTATGAGGGCGGCGGCGAGGATGGCGAGGGCTGCGTAGCGTGAGGCTTTGGAGGCGGTGGTGCTTGCCTTTGATTTTTCTTCCTGCTCGGCGAGCTGGGCTCGGTTGGTGGCTTGTTCCTGGAGCTGGGTCTCGTGGTTGGACTGCAGGGTTTGCTCGTCGCGTGCCTGCTGGGCTTTCACCTTGTCGTAGGGTCGGAGGAAGGAGACGAGGCTCCCCTCCGAGGGCTTGATTACCTGGCCGCTGGCAGCGTAGGCGGGGTTGGTGGTGACGGTGTCGTCCGTGGAGAGTTCCCCAAGGCGGGCGAGAGCGAGGAGATCGTTGTGGAATTTGGCTATCTGTTTCGCATCGGCCTCGCTGTTGGCTTTGTACTGGTAGAAACAGCGGCCACCTTTCATGTCTTCGCTGGCGCCGCTGGCGCCGCACCGCTCGAAGTACCAGCGGTAGCGTCCGCGCTCGGCACCGGAGAGCTGCTTGAATTCCGGAGTGAAGGAGAGGCGAACCTTTCGCTTGTCGACGACTTCGGAGCCGATAAAGTACTGGGGTATGGCGCGGAGGTCCCTGAGCTGCTGGAGCCCGCTGAAGGTGTGGGCTGCGGCGGTGAAGCGGTGGACCGTGGGGGCTGGAGGCGTGTTGGTGGCGAAGAGTACTTGTTTCATTTTTGCCTTGCTATACGGATGACGGTGAGGATGATGAGTATGGAGGTGAGTGCAAGTCCGGCTATGCGGAGGTGGAGGTAGGTGGCGGGAGTGGCTGCATGGTGGCGCTTGGTGTCCTGGTTGTCAGTCGGAAGGGGGTCCTGGTTGTCTACGGGAGTGTCCTGCCGGGGCTGGAGGGCGGGGACCTTGGCTTCGGCGGAGAGGTCGAGGGTTGTGGGGAGTGCGTTGACGCTGAGGGCAAGACCGTCGGCGCGGAAGAGTATCTGCTTCATGGGTGGTGGCGGTGTGTTAGGGTGGTGGATGTGTGGGCTGTGTAGCGCATGTGTGGGGCGGTCGCTTAGCGGCGCATACGGACGGCTATGACGACGGCGGTGGCGAGGAGCCCGGCGAGAAGAATGGTCTCGGCGGTGAAGAAGGTGTTGTTGATGCGCAGGCCGAGGCGGCGGCGGTTGTTGCCGCCTATGATCTGACCGAGGATTTCGGCATCGCGGGCGGTACGCTGCTCGTCGGTGGTATGGAGGTCGGCGTCGATGTCGGGTGTGGCGACGGATGCGCCGTCGGCGCGGTGGGTGGTGCGGGGATCGGACTGGAAGAGTATTTGTTTCATGGCTTTGAGGGTTTTGTTTAGTGATGGTTGTTGTTGCTGACGTTGGTCGATTTGGATGCAGCGGTCAAGGAGCTGCCTGGTGCGCTGCGGGGGTATGGAGGGTATTGCTGCGAGAGAGCGGACGGCGTCGCGGAGGCTGTCGGGTGCAGATCCTGCGGTGGCTTCGGCTGCGAAGGTGTCGGCGGCTGTCTCAGAGGGTGTGTGCAGTATCCAGTGGCCTATCTCGTGGAGGAGCACGAAGCGCTGCTGTCCGGGCGTGAGGAGAGGGAAGGTGTCGCGGTTGATGAGTATGACTGGAGTGGATCCTGGTGTGATGACGACAGCTGCCGGGCAGTGCTGGAGAGTTGGGCGGCCTACTGTGCGCAGCATGTCAACGGCGTTTGATGAGGAGCACTGCGACTACTGCAGCGAGGAGGGTGCCACCGGCTATGAGGGCTATGCGGACACCACGGCCGCCGTCGTTGGTCTCGCTGTAGCTGGCGCTGTTGGTGTTGGTGGTGCGGGTGTTGATGCCGGAGGCTGCAAAGCCCACGGCCTGGCCGGTCTTGAGCGCGGCGTTGCCTGCGGCATTGATGATGTCGGAGACGAAATTGCCGGAGCGGGTGTCGTCGCCGTCGGCGCGGAAGAGTATCTGCTTCATGGCGGTGTGGGGTTAGGTTGTGGGGGGTGAAGTTGTGTGTAGATGTGTAAAGGCAAAGGGACCGGCAGGGGATGGGGAGAGGTCCACGGCTTGGTGTTCCCCGCCTCTCCTACCCTGCCGGCACCCTAAGGTTTAGTCGGCAAACTCGACGCTGATGGTGGCCTCGGCGGCTACATCGTTGGCGGAAGCGGAGGGAACATCGATGGACATGTATAGCATGTCGTTCCACTCTATGGGACTGGCGGAGAAGTCCATGATGACCTTGTCGTTCTGGAACTGGTTGGTGGAGAAGTAGTCATCAATGGCTATCTCTTTGAGAGTGGGTTTGCCAAAGGGAACATTGGATCCGATGGTGAGGTTGCCCTTGAAAAGACTCACATCGTTGGAGGAGATGACGATGCGGGCGATTTTGCGCGGGTTGTGGCGCAGGTGTGCAAGGATGGAGCGGATGGAGCCGTTGGAGCGGCTGAGCATGACGATACTGCCAACGCCGGCGCTTCCAGTGTCGTCGAGAGCGATGTCGGCCTGCGTGTCGATTTCTTCACGGATTTTGTCGGCGGAGGTGAAGTCGTGAAGATAGCTCACTGTGTTGTTCTGTCCTGTCACGCTATAGATACGCTCGGTATCGACGTTACCATTGGCGAGGACTACACGCTTGGCAGCGTTGTTGGAGTTGCGGATAATGACTGTGAATTTGTCTCTGAGGTTCATTGTTTGGTGTTTTTGAGGGTTATTGTTTCCGTTGAAATAATGAGTCAGCTGGGTTTCAGCCTGACGAAGCAGCTGCTGGTTATCCATAGGTTACTCGGACTGGGAGGCTTGGTCGGCTGGGGTTTCGGCGGCAGTGGGCGCCGTGGTGTCCGCAGGGTCGGGACGATGGGACGGGGGATTGAGTTGCCTGCGGTTCTTGAGGCTGATGGCGAGGGCGGCGAGTGCGACGAGGAAGAGGAGGATGATGCAGACGCTGATGTTGTCGGTGATGAGTTTTTTCATTGTTGTGGGTTGTTTTTGAGGTTGTTGGTGTTGTTTTTTGGTTTGGGAGTATGTTTTTGCAAAGATAGGGTGTTGGCGGGCGGGTGTGCCCGGTTTTGCCGACTTTTGCCGACTTTTGCCTGGTTTTGCCGACTTTTGCCCGTTGATGGGGGATGCTTACATGGGGCCGAGGGCTTGGATTATAAGGCGGACAGCGGCGGGCGTGAGGGCCGCGCCGCGCAGCTGGTCGTGGACGCCAGCCTCGCGGCACCAGCGGTGGAGTGTCTTGGGAGAGACCTGGTAGTAGGCGCATAACTCCTTGACGGTGCGGGGGAGCGGGACGTGGGTGTCGGGCTGTGGTTGCATTGGGGCGGCGGTGTGTGAGGTGGCGGCGGGTGTCAGCGCAGCTGGGGGTCGAGGGTTATGATGGCATGGGCGTAGGGGGTGCGGCTGCACTGTGCGTTGACGCGCTGCTGGGCCCGGAGGATGTCGCTGTAGGTCTGCGGGTCGAGGTCGCGCTTGCGTGCGGAGATGTTCTCGGTGGTGGCGAAGAGTATGAGGTGGCTGGCGAATGTGTATGCCTGGACGGGTATCTGGCGGAGGCCGTGTGCGACGAGGAAGATGTCGACGCCGAACTGCCGACGGCGTATGTATATGTAGCGCATGACCGGGGATGTGGAGCCGAAGGTGAGGTAGGCCATGGCGTCGTCGAGTATGAGGGCTCCGCCGTAGTAGCTGCGTGAGATGGTGAGTAGCTGCTGTTCGGAGCCGTCGACGATGATGCGGGCGGCGCCGCGCAGGTTGTATATCTGGGAGGGGGTCTGGACGGTGGGGAGGTTGCGCCACTCGGCCTGGTCGGGAGTGAGGACGAGGGCTTTTCGGCCGGTGTCGACGATATGGCGGCGGAGGAAGGTGGTTTTGCCGGTGCCGTTGATGCCGACGACGAGGTCGAGGTAGGTCTTGCGGCGTGGTTGCGGCTGAGGCTGCTGGGTGGGTGGTGTCATTTTTTTTTGTGTGATTGAAAAAAAAGTCGTAATTTTGCAAAGGATTTGACACTGATATCGATTGACCGCAAAGACCGGACTGGGAAGGGCTCGAAAGGAGCGGAGGCTTTCGAAACCTCCTGTCAAACCTAAAAAGGGCCTGCCTTATTTCAAGGCGGGCTCTTTTGTCCAGAGTATCTTTTCAGGATGGTTCCGTATCTGGGAGGCTTTAACAGGTTCAGCGGTTCTTACGAGCCAGTAGTGTTTTTCCTTTTCGTACTCCAGGGTGACGGCGGCGACCATTGACAGGGGCACGTCGTAGACACACAAGACCAAAGAGCCGTTGCTGCCTTGGTAGATTGTGTTGAAGTTGTCCACCACGGTCTTAACGAAGGCCATGGGTGTAAGTCCCACGCTTTTTATTTGCGAAAGATGGTTGTTTTTTATATGGGCTATGTGCGCAATATCAATTTTTATTTCGCCTGGTGAAACATTGATTTTTCTTGCTATAGAAACTTTCAGTTGACCAAGGCTGATAGGTTGTTTATATTGTCTTTCTTTCATGTTCTCAGTCTATTTCTTTGGTGTCGCGGCGGAGGTTGTCGATTTCTTGCTGTTTGTCCTGGAGCTGTGACTGGAGCTGTTCTATCTGCTGTTGCTGCTGCTGAAGCTGGTCGCGGGTGCGGCTGTTGCTGACGGCTGTGGCGGCCTTGGCGCCGTAGATGGTGAGGATGGCGAGGAGGAGGGCGGCGCCTGGGCTTACCTGGACGGATTTGCCTGCGAGGTAGGCTGTCCAGGCTTCGACGAGGGTGTCGTGCTCGTCGGGTGTGAGGCGGAGGTCGTCGCGCTGGCTGCCTTTGATGGCCATGGTGCCGATGGCTGGGAGTATGGTGTCCATGGTGCCTACTATGACGAGGGCTGTTGGGCGGCTTATCTCGCGTAGGTTTTGGACGTTGCGGAGGTCGGTGTCGGTTACTTCCGGGGTTTCGGCGTAGGGGCGCTGGGGGTCGCAGCCTTGGGTGTCGCCGGTGAGGTCGGGGTCGTCGGGGTCGGGCTGCGGGATGTCGGGGACTTGGTAGTCTTGTATTTCCTGGCCGAGGGATTCGAACCAGGCACTGGCGTCGTCTTTTATTTCTGACATATATATAAATATGTATTAGTGGTCGCGGGGTGCGGTGCGGTGTGGAGGCACGCCGGACTTTGTGGTTATTGTATTATTTTGCGTATGGCCTGCAGGAGGGGGTGCTGGCTGTGGATGCGGGTGACGGTGCGGGACTGGTCGATGGAGGCGACGCTGCAGACGATGCTGCCGTTGGCGTGGCGGGAGATGACGAGGACGGTTTTCTCGCCTGGTGCGGCGGGGGCCTGGGCGGTGAGCTCGTCGAAGAGCTGGCTGGCGGTCTCTTCGTTGAGGTGTTGGTCGATGAGCGGGCGGATGATGGCGGTGAGTGGGTTGGGTGTGATCATAGTTCGAAGTCCTCCTTTCCTTTGCCGCCTACGTTGATGCCGAGGCGCCAGAGGTCGGCGTCGGGCACGGACTGGAGATCACCATTGAGGAGGCCACGGACGAAGCGGGCGTTGATGAAGTAGTTGATGACGTGAGAGCGGCTCCATTGCTGGTGGCGGCGCTGGCTTTCGCGTGTGCATACGAGGTCGAGGACTCGCAGGTTGTCGGGGCTGAAGGTGATGAGTGCCTGGTTGTCGGCGGGCGTGAGCTGGGCGATGCGCTGTTCGGACTGCTGCCGGAGGAGTGTGGCGGCGTCGGCGTCGGTGGCGGCTTGCCGTTGTGCCTCGTCGAGCTGGGCCTGGAGCTGTCGGCCGGTCTGCTGCTGTGCGTCGAGGAGCTGCGTGAGCTCGTCGATGCGCTGCTGGAGTTGGTCGGTGCGGTCCTGCAGGCGCTGTGGCTGCTCGAAGCGGTCGAGGACGGCCTCGAGGAACTGGCTGTCGGTGGAGACTCCGGACTGTTCCTTGAGGCTGTGGAAGCGGTCGATGGTGTCCTGCTCGGTCTTGACGGAGAAGGTTTTGAGGAGTTTTGAGGGTTGGTTTTCCATGTGTTTTTGTATTGTTTTGTTTATTATTCTGTTTTGCAGCCGTTTGCGACGTTTGGGTTGTGGTTTGCGAGGGGTTTTCTTTGGGCTTCCTCGTGGTTTGCTTGGGGTTTGTTAGCGGTTTGCTTGGGGTTTGTGAGGGGTTGTAGTGTCTGTAGCTGAGGCAAATATACGTTTTTTTCGGCAGTTTTCCATGAGTGCGGGCAAAAAAAACCACCCCGGGGAGGGGTGGCGGTGAGTGGAAAAAGTTTCGCGAGCGATTTTTGCCGCTACACTTGCTACATTAATTTTTTTAACAATTGGAGAGGGGTGAACTTGCTACATTTGCTACAGGTGCTACAAAACCGCTCCGGCGGCTTTTTTATATACACCTATATTACAATAATATATATCAATAATAATGGTATGTAGCAAGTGTAGCGGCGTAGTTCGGCAAAAGTAGAGTTGTCGCAAAAACGGCGTTTTTGGCTGTTTTTGGGCGTAGCAGCCTGTAGTTTGTAGCTCGTGCCGCAGATGCTACACTTGCTACAAGAATGGTTGGTGGCGACACAAAAAAAGCCACCCGGGAGGGGTGGCTGCAGGTGTTGGAATACTTCCTTTTTCATGCCGTGACATGTATTCTTCTGTATATGGGATGGCGGCCGGCCAGGTGTCGCGCCTGGTCTTCTTTCCTGACCTCAAGGGTTAGTTTGATGGCGTCTTTCATGTTTTCCAGCAGTTCGTCGAGTGTCTCTCCCTGTGATTTGGCCTCAGGGAGCTCGCGGCACATGCCTATATTTCCGCCTTCCTCGTTGTCTTTCAGTATTATTACAGAGTATTCCAAGTGTTATAATGGTTGTGTTTTGCTTATTTGTTTTGCAAAGCTACCAGAGTGCCACGCGACCGAAACTGCCCAGGTCGAGTGTGCCGCTGGTGGCGCCAAGGGCCTTGAAGATACGCTTCACGACGGTGAAGGTGGCGGCGTTGCCGCGCTCTATCTTGGAAATCTGTGCCTCGCCGACTCCCACACGCTCGCCAAGTTGCTTCTGGGTGAGGTTCTGCTGCTTGCGCTGTGCGCGGATGGCGTCGCCAAGTAGGCAGGCCTCGATTTCTTCCTTCATCTCGGCTTCATAAGCTTCCCTTTCGGGTGTTCCGCGTTTACCGATGAGTTCGTCTTTGATTTGGGCTGTCGTGTATGTTTTCATATTGCTATTTTTTATAGTATTCTTTCATTATTCTTTCCGCCTTTTCAATCTCCTTCTGCGGGGTTTTTTGAGATTTTTTTACAAATCCGTGGGTGGCAACGATGAGCGATTTGGTCTTTTTGTCGTAGAATGCGAGTAACCGGTAAGCGTTACTCTCATATTCTACTCTAAATTCCCATATGTCTGTACCCTTTATCTTTTTGAATAGGCTGGCATCAATGAGTCCGGCTTCCACACGGTCGAAAACACGGAGAATTTTTATACCTGCCGATTTTGGACATTGCATCATAAATTGCTTTGCCTCATCGAGTAACAGTATTTTTATCTTATTCATTACATCATTTTTCACGTTGCAAATATACAAAAAAACTTTCCAATATGGTAGTTTTTTTTTTCGCCGCACACGGGTCTCGCCGGGCTCGCCGTCCTTGAGTAGATACGATATTGCAGTTGGCGTGTCCGCTTTTTTATAGGTAGGTGATCAGAATTCGATCCGTGTGTCTGGGGGCTCTGGCGGAAGGGCAGTGGCCTCGGCTTTTGCAGCTCTCCACGGCTGGCAGATGTTGAAGAGGTACTGGTATTGCGTGCAGCTTGCCCTGAGCCTGACGGCGTAGAGGCGGTAGGGGACGTCGCCGCGCTCGGGGCGGCGAATGGGGCGGGACACGAATTTGTATTTGCGCAGGGCTGTCTTGAGGTTGTACTGGCGTAGCCCGCTGTTGTCGCCTATCTTCTTGAGGGTGCCGAGGATTTCGCCGAACTGCATGTAGTAGGTTTCGCCGGGGCCGTCGTTGGGACTTGCGGGCTCGAAGCAGCTGTTTAGGAGCTCGCACTCCTCCATGGGCGCGGCGCAGAGCTCGTCGATGAGGTCTATGACCTCGTAGTCGTGTTGGGTGAACTGATAGATGGAGTCGTTCCCCTCCTTCACGAGCTGCGCTATCTCGGCCCAGAGCTGGCTCGTGTCGACCTGCATGTAGTCTTCACTGATGTTGGCCACCTGGAAGCAGAGGTAGCGTCGGTTGTTGCTGTCCATCAGGAAGCCGGTCTCGTTCACCGAACCGCAGAAGTTGGCTATGCGGCGCTGCTGCATGCTGTGACGGTGGTATAGCAGACGCCTTGTCACTGTGTCCTGGCTGATGATGGATTTCATGGAGTTGTAGTCTTTGCCGAAGATGTTTTCCATCTGGTCGTCAACGTTGATGAATATTTTCTCGGCAAGATAGGAGGCTGTCATGTAGTTGCCCAGGGAGGGTTCTATGTGGCCGGTGTAGCTGTAAGACTTAAGCTGCGGGGGTGTGAGGTGGTTGAGGAAGGAGGTCTTGCGGGTGCCTTGCGGGCCTACAAGGAGTAGCATGACATCGTTGTGTTTGCGTCCTGTCATGCAAAAATAGCAGGCTTTTAGCCATTTGAGCATATAGTTTTCGAATGCCTGCCGGTAGGTCATGCCGTCGAAGGTCTGGTCTATGGAGGGGTCGAGCTCAACGCAGCGCAGCAGTCGAGTGACGTTGCCCATGGTTGTAAGGCGTGTGTTGCGATAGAACTCGTCGATGGGGTTGTACTCGGGTATGCCTTTGCGGCCGAGGATTACGCTGACCATCCCTTCGGGTTTGGTGAAGCCTGCCTTGCAGAGGTCGTATAGGAGCTCTTTCTCCTCCGGGTCGTCCATGACTTTCCATTGGGCTCCTATGGCTTCTTTGTCGCGCAGTTCCATTTTCATGAGTACGGTGTTGCGCCGTATGTCGTTGCGGGCTTTTATCCAGTCCTCGATTTGCTCTATCTTGCTTTTCATGGCGGAGCGGGGCTCTTTTTCGCGCCCTGTCTCGTCCGCCTCGTCTGTTTTATTGTTTTTACTCATGGTGGGGGAATTCGTTGTCAATGGGTATCGTTACGAAGCGTCCGCCGAGGGTGTAAGAGGCTGTGGCGGGGTCGCGTGCCAGGAGTGTGCCGTTTTCGAGGTCCACCATGGAGCCTTCGCCGAACGGCCAGCCGGCGACATTGCTGACGCACGCCACCATGTTGAGGTTGTCGTCGTTCCAGCTGCAGCGCGGCACTGTCTCATAGTATACGAGTATGCCAACAAAGCGGTCGGCGTGGGGGTGCTTGCGCACCAGGAGTATTTTCTCGGCTATGGCGGTGGCCATGGCGCTCATGAACATGTCACTGCGGAGCTGAAGCTCGCGCAGAACCCTCTCGAGGAGTATCACCTCGCGCTGCATGAACTTGGCCGCCGTCGAGTCCGCGCCCTGACGGATTATGTATTCGCGCTTGTTGTCGATAAGGGCTCTCAGCTCCTCCTCGACCAGCGTGGGCGTGTAGTGTATCCCGTTCATCACAGCTGCTCCTCCCTCTCCAGTGTGTAGTGTTGGTGGGCGTGGTCGAGTATGGCTTTGGTCTGGGTGGTGTGCACCTGGCCACGCAGGTGCTTGCGGATGCTCTCCGGGCTGAGGCCGAAGAGCTCGGCCATCTCCTTGATGGCTCCTTTCTCTTTGATAAGTCTTTTCATGTTGTATGTGTTGTGTTTTGAGGGGCGCCGGGGTGCGGCCCCGGTGGGCGGCCATGCCCGCCCGCCCCTACCCTGCCATTGAATTTAAACCAGGCTGCCGGCTTCGGCATGCTCCAACCGGTACTGCATCTTGAGGCTGCTCTTGCGGCGGCGCACCTCCTCCTGCAGATCCTGGTAGCGGGCCACCTCGCGACGGCGGTCCCAGGTCATTTTCCTGTCAATCGAGGCGTGCATCTCGCGGCGGTTCCTGTCCATGTCGGCGAGGATGCTTTGGTGCAGCTGCTTGTTGGCGACCTCTTCGCGGGTCATCTCCTCGATCTGTTCGAGGTACTCTTTGTAGTCCATGTCTTGGGGGTTTTAGGGGTTGATAATTATGGTTGTTTGACGTATGCTGTATTGGGTGACGGGCCGAAGTCCATATCAAGCTGCCGCCACCGGCGGCGCACCACCACCGAGAGGGTGCCGTGGTCCATGGTGTGGTGCACAATGACCAGTGTGCGGCGCAGCCCTTCGAATATCTTCTGCCGGTGGCCGGTGTTAGGCACTTCGGGCATATATATAATGTAGTGGCTGCTCCAGTTGACGGTGCATTCGCGCACGTTGCAGTCGAAGCCGGTAACGGTGTCGGCGATGCACTTGATCTCTTTGCAAACTGTCAGGCTCATTGCTGTTGTCGTTTTTGTTGTGGAAACTGTTGTATGGAGAAATAGCCGTTGCGGTGGTCGGCGCGTTCGAAGTCGCGGCAGAGGGCGCGCAGGCAGTCCTCGTCGTCTTCCCACACCGTCCACAGCAGGCAGTGGCGGCAGGTGTCGCTCCACCGGCTTGTCT
Organism: Bacteroidales bacterium; assembly: GCA_017454015.1. Lineage (GTDB taxonomy): Bacteria > Bacteroidota > Bacteroidia > Bacteroidales > P3 > Colimorpha. Next base: position 33,127 of record JAFTDW010000012.1, read on the forward strand.
TGGCCGGGTAGAACTCCAGCTCTCCCCAGCGCCGCGTCGTCATGGTGTTCTCGTCTGCCTGGCTCATGGCTGTTGTTGTTTTTGTGGACTCTCTATAACTCTCATCACCTTTTTGATGTGGAACGAGAACACATACTCGTCCTCGACCCTGCGTTCCACCGGCTGGCAGCACACGTAGTTGCCCCTGCGCTGCACCTGGAGCGGCTTCGTCCGCGGGTAGCGCCCGTTCAGCTCCTCCACCAAGCGCTGCAGGTCCTTTACCGTCGCGTCGACGGCCGCGTCGTCCTCCAAGAGCGTATGCTCCAGGCTGCTGGCATAGCACAGCACCTCCTTGCATTTCCGGTTGGCCGGGCTCCACACCTTCACTTTGTCGATGTAATATTCCATAGTTTTGATTATTTGTTATTTGATATCTGTTGTTTAACAATTCTGTTGATTAATTCCGGTACATTTTCGGGGAAGCGGTAGGTCCTTTGCTTTTTCCCTTCCTCGTCTGTCCATGTTATCTTAAGCATGGTCACACCGGCTGGCAGTTCTATGCCTATCTCATGCATGGTGGCGCATTCCATCACCTCCACGAAATGGCTCCGCGCCGTAAGCTCGTGTGCCATCATTCCTCCTCTCTATACTCTATTTCATCTTTGGGTGCCGGAACCCACATCTCGCCGCCATTCTCCAGGGCGTAGTCCTGCAACACCCTCGCCAGGGCTGTTGTGGTGCGGAACTCCATCGCGTCTTTAACTGTACGGTACACCACGCCGTACTTCTTAATCATCTGCTGTCGCAGTTTGGTGCTGATTAAAATTTTTTTCCTTACCATGTCTTTTTTTTTATTTAAATTTGCATTCGTGTTTATTTAGTTTTCGAGTGCAAAAATAGTAAAAAACTTTCAAATAACAATTAAAAAAGTGAGCAAACTCACAGAAATAAAATCAAGATTACTACAATTTGCTAAAGAACAAGGGTTTAAGAAAGAAGAATTTTGCAGAGTGATTGGCATAGATAGTGCCAATTTTCGTGGCAAAAATGCACTCTCAGATCTTGGCTCCGAGAAAATCGTAAGTATTCTTTCGCATTTTTCAAATCTCAATCCCGACTGGTTAATGCTCGGAAAAGGAGAAATGTTGCGTACTGAGGCCGAAAAAAAAAGCTCTGAAGAAGCACTTGCAATAAAAATAATTTCAGAAAAAGACGCCCGTATTGAGCAACTTATTCGTGAAAACGAAAGGCTCCTTGCCCAGGTGTCATTTTTCAAAGAAAAAGAAGGCTAACCCTTGACCAATACAATTAGTTTAATCTTAAAAAATAAAAAATGGAAAATCAAGAGAAAACCAAACAGGCTCTACTTACTATTGAATGGATGTTGAGCAAATCGGGTCAACATTATTTTCATATAGAGAACAAGGGCGATTCGGCTGCGGCGGACGTCTCCCTTCGCATTGAAAGAATTGAAAATGCCATGGGGCGTATCAATAATGATGAGTATTATCCAGAAGAGGAATGTATCGACTTCATCCAACCTAAAAGTTGTTTCAATATTAGGTTTCTTCACGCCGCAGAATACACGGAGAATCCGGACATTCCTCTTCAGGTAACTGTTGAGTATTCTGATGACACCGGGGCTCACTCCAACCTTCATAGCATTTCCCAACCCATAGTATAAGTATTTGTCCCATGGATCTATCCTATAAAGTCATCACCGGCCAGCCCGCCTTGGTTGCAGCAAGCATTTCCCGCAGCATCGGCCAATTTGAGCGATACTACCACCAAATAAAAATCGGAATCACAGCTAATCCCTCTCGTCGCTCAAAGGAACACGCATGCGACGGATGGAAACGCATGTTGGTGAAGTACAAATCCTCCAGTGTGCGTAATGCCAACGTGATAGAGAAATATTTCATTGCCCACCGCAAGGAACTTACAAACGAATGGAACGGCTACAGCAAACTGCCGGAACCAGGTCCTTACTATGTTTATCTTTTAATGAAATAATGAGAAAAATCTATGATTATAAGCCGTGTCGGAACATAGCCATCTTCCTGTAACACTATAATATAACGAATAGATAATCGGAACAGAAACGGAACAAAAAACCTCGAAAAAAAGCGATGCCCGTTATCGTAACACGCTGAAAACCAGAACTTATTAAATCAAAAACACGGCCCCGAGCCGATCGTGGGTAGGATATCTTTTCTTGAAGAGAAAGCAGGCTTATCCTCGTCCATGACGAAGGAGGCTGTTTTATCATAGATTGGGATGTGAGCGATTTTATTCCATCGGAGGACTATGATTATAAACTGGAATTCCCGTGTATCTGTGACTAAATGAGCATGATGCCCAGCAAGACACTGTTGCGACTCTTTTCAGAACTATAGAACAATTAATTAACAATAAATGTATGGGAAACAATTATATCAGAAAGTATCTTCCTTATAAGGTTGAATGCAAGGATAATACCATCTTCTTGTATAACCGTGATTCTGAGCTCCTGTTTAGAGGATTGCTTGCTTCAAGACTTGATGTGTTAGGTTTTATGGAAAGTATTGCCATTGACCCGGACCCTGTTTTTACGGATGGATGCTGTTATCTCTACAAAGACTTATAATCAAACCCGTCTTCAAGCAAAAATTTGGATGCGTATATTGTTCGTCTTGTGGATTTGTTGGAATACCTTGACAATCATCTAATAACTCGCAACACAAAAGAAGAACTACCTTGGGTTGAGACCTTTATTGACACGGCTGCTCATATTAACAAACTGGAAAGTGAAAACAAGAGACTTCTTTCGAGACTTGATGAGTTGCGGGAAGAAAATAAGTCACTTATGAGACACTTATGAGACACTTATGTGCCAAACACTATCTATAAAGCCGACCATTTTCAATACGTGCCAAGCGAAGTTCGTATCGAGAAGAAGCAATAATCGAATTAATAAAACATTGGCATCCAGCATTCTGCACAGCGAAAAACATCCCAAGGCCGTCGTGGGTTTGAATCCCGCCGGGGTCACAAAACAAATTAGCAATCGCTCTGATGGAAGAGTAGCTCCGTAATCGGGTATAGCAAACCATTGAGCGATTGTGTTTATTTATATCAATTCATTAAAATTGTCCAATCTACATATATTTGCGAAAAGAGCCTATGATTTCTTCATTCTTCAAAGACATTAAGCCTGGGCGGCAATTTGTCGGCCTGCTGCTCATGCTCGTTGTCGGGCTGATTGTATCATCGGGAATCCTGCTGCTGTCGGGCATAAGCGGACACGAAGCAGAGCATACCACAGCGGCCATACTCCTGCAAGGGTTTTCGCAAATCATCATGTTCATGATACCTGCAACGCTCTTTGCCATATTCTTCTACGGAAATCCCGCCAACTATTTGTGTATTGGTAAAAACAAGCTGACATCGGGCTCATGGCTACGGGCACTGTGCGCCATTGGGATAATGCTGTTGTGCGTGCCCTTTGCCGACCTGCTGTCGCAATGGAACGACGCATGGCATCTGCCCTCACGTTTTGCCTCCGTGGAGAACGCCATACGCCATACTGGAGATATGTCCAAGAAGCTCGTAGAGACCTTCCTTTCGCAAACAGACGCTCTGTCGCTGGCGCTCAACCTGCTCATCATTGCCGCCGTGCCTGCATGCTGCGAGGAGCTGTTCTTTCGCGGTTGCATACAACAAGTGCTCCACCGATGGCTACGCAACCCTCATTGGGCAATAATACTCACGGCACTTGTATTCAGCCTTATGCACGGTGAGCTCTTTGCCCTGATACCACGTTTCTTTATGGGGGTGGTTCTGGGCTATCTATTTTACAGTTCAGGGGCACTGGTTGTAAGCATAGCCGCACATTTCGCCAATAACGCCACAACAGTTATACTATACTACCTATACAACACTGGACACCTCGCTTGGCATCCCGAGAACCTACCCTCTTTACCGCTATGGGCGATAATGCTCACACTTGCAGGCGCGACAATAATGTTCTGCTACACCATTCCAAGAAAAGAGAATACAAGATAGATGTCCTATCCAATTTATTCGACATGTGGCGTTCTGTAAATTAGTATGCATTGATTTTTCCCTTTCTGGGCGATTTTTTAGTGGTCGCCATATATGTGCCGTGCGATGAATATTTGAAAGTCAATACAACGCCAGCATTACATATACAAACAAATAAGCGGCACCTTTGAGGTGCCGCTTATTTAATATCTGAATAGTCTCAAACTATATTAGTAACGTTTCACGCGACCAAACACGTTGTACTGATAGCCGACGGTTATCGAGCGGAAACCAGTGCCGAGGGTCTTCATGTGAATTCCGTTGCCATACATACGGGGAGGTATGGAGCTGTATGCGAAGTTCATATATATATCACCCGACTTGTTTACCTTGTAACGGGCTATCAGACCGATATTGGCCGAACCAGCATAGGTGTGAGAAGCTCTGTGTGTGCGGAAATTGCCTTGAGGATCTTCCTCTTTGGTGGGAATGTTGTTGTCGTACAAACCGCAGCCGACCCAAAACGAAGCACCAAACTTGCGATCTTCGTGCGGTGTAGGCACATAGTGGAAACTCTGGAAGAGCAGTTCCTGTATCTGACCGCCGAACTCGATGAAGTTGAGGTTCACCATCACATCGGCATGGACATTCCAGAAGTTGAAGGCACTTCCCGCTATCTGCGAACGGAAACCCTCATAACTCATACGCAATGACCACAGCGGGCTTATGGCTTTGCCAACATGGAGGTTGATGCCGGGGAAGATGTTGGCTCCGTCTTTGCGACTAACCTGCGGCTTCCCATCGCTCAAGACTACACCTTCGACTGGTTTTGGATAACGCAGACGGTTGTAACCCACAGTGGCACCGAAGAACCAGTCTTGGTTCAGACCTACAGACTCGGAACTGAGGCGACGGCGATGTTCCTCGAAACCGAAGTCATACTTTACACCGACGGAGAGGTTGAGCTGACTTCCCGGAGATGCCTTGAATTGTTCCATCATAAGAGCAGCCTGTTCACGACCGCTTTCCTCGTTGCCGTCGAATGCCGGAGGGGTAAACAGCGACACCATATTGAGATAAACGCTCAGCGACGGCGTGAAACGGTAGTTGGCTTGCAAGCCAAAATGGAAAGTATAATCGTTGTCGGCGGGAACAACCTTTCCATTATCGTCAGTATTTGACTTACCCACATGCGATACACCAAAGCCGAGGTAAGGATTGAATGTATATACGCGGGCTTCGGGACTATTGGTAAACGTGACAATGGGATCCCATATAAAGTCGAAATAATAATTCTGATATCCTCTACGAATATCTGCCGAACTCGTCGCCCTCATACCTGACACATCTACCGCCAAAGCAACAGCATTTGTAATCCACTTACCGGCTTTCATTTCCCACTCAAAACCAGTATTGGATATGAGTTTCATGTCAGCATTTGAGTTGCCATACATACCGAGACCCAAACCAGCCTGCACGAAAGTATTGTCTTTGAAAAAAGACGGTTTCTTGTTCTCCTCCTGAGCATATATAGACCCACCAAGGGCCACAGCCATAATTATCAGTGCAAAATATCTTTTCTTCATTGTTAATTTGTTGTTTTTATACTTCAAACATTAATTGTAATTTATTGTTTGCATCTCTGCTCAAACTCCTTCATGCTTACTTTCTCGGGCTCGGGCTTGAGCTGCGATTCAAAGATGGCAAACACCTTGTCTGTACGCAAACGGTCGACGATACGAGCAATGTTCTCACGGTCTTTGGCTATTGTACGCGCCGACTGTTCAAGACGCTCTTCTATCTGCTGCTTGGTCTCACCCTCGGCGGGGACATCCTGTCTGCGCAGCAAATCCTTTACCGCATCGACAATCTCGTTCTGGGTGGGTTCGAGATCACCTATCTTCGACAAAGCCACATCAATCATCTCCCACTTAAGCCCTGGCACATATTTGTCGTTCCATTCAGCCTCAACATCCGAAGCATTCTTGTCTTTGTCGATACGCGACACTATCCAGCGCTTAAGGAATGCCTCTGGCATTGAAGTGTCGAAGTTGTCCATCAAGGCCTTGCGCACTTGGTTGACATAAAGCACGCGGCATTGCTCACGGTTGCCCTCCTCTATGTCTTTGGAGAGTTTTTTCTTGAACGTTGCCAAATCTTTTATTCCCTCGCCGGGGAACACCTTGCCAAAGAATTCCTCATTGACCTCATGAGGTGTAATGCGCGAGCATCCACTTATAGTGAGTTCCACCTCCGATTTGAACTTCTTGGCAGCTGCCTCGTCAAGTCTCAGCTTGGTCTGAATGTCGGATGCTGAGAAAGCTTTATTGACAGTGAAGCGCACCTTCTCTTCGGCTTTCTTGCCAACAAAAAGAGGCTTCATTTCTTTATCCTTAAGGTCGTTGAGGCTAAACGACATAAACGTGCTCACGCCACCTTCTTTGACGTTGCCGTTCTTGTCGAGTTCTTCAAGTTTACCATAGACATAATCATTTTCACCAATGGTGTCGGGAGTTTCGAAACTACCCATGCGCATGGCTATGTCTTCTATCTGTTTCTCGACCTCTTTGGGAGTCACCTTTATTTGGTTGAGAGGGACTTGGACCTTGGTCCAGTCAATCTTGACCTCGGGCATTAGCGCGGCATCGAAGTAGAACACAAAACCTTTCTCATGGTCGAAATCAAGCTGACCAGTCTTGTCTTCATTCATCAGGGGGCTGCCGATAATATCGAGTTTCTCGGCATCAAAATATTCGTTCAGCTTGTTGGCGATAAGGTCATTAACCACATCGGCCACCACACTGCCCTTGTACATGCGCTGTATTAAACCCATCGGAGCCATTCCCTTACGGAAACCGGGCACGGTGGCCTTGTTCTTATAGCTCTTCAGTTGTTTGGCAACTTGCTCTGCATAGTCACTCTCCTCTATCTCAACTTTGATGAGAAATTCCAAATCAGTCTTGTTTTCCCTCGTTATATTCATCCTTACAGCTCTGATTGATTGTTTGTTGCTTTAATATTTGTATATATAGTCAATTTGCAAAGATACACATTTTTTATCAATCGGCAAACTTTATTTTTTATATTGCAAAACTTTCATTTCATGAGTCGTTTTCTGGCTGCGGCAGTGTAAGCAAGCTTCCGCTGCTCTTGCTGAACGAAAACTCTCGGATACCGGAATGACAATTTGAGACGGTGCGTCGTAAAAAATCAGAAACCCACACCAAGTTCTTTCAGACGCAATTTATATTGTGAGTCGGCATTAGGCGGAGTAGGTATCTTAAAAGATATATGAGTCCGGCGCGCGGCAAAAACGCCTAATCCGCCTTCAATATTGGTGTAAGCCGTCCGCCCTGCACCCTCCTCGACAGAAAACAGATAAGCTGCAAGGTCTTCTGTGCATGCGTTGACTGAGATAAGCACCGTGTCGACAGTAACTTTGTGGACAGTGTCACCCTGCAGGACTGTCTGTATTGTCGATAGGAATGTGGACTGGTACAGGTCGACTTGCTCGGTAAGGTTGCGCATGCTGCTCTTGCATGCAGAACACTCTATATCGATATAGTGTGGCGTAATGGTAGTGTCATATCCTGTTCCGTTCCACTCACGGACATAGTCGTTGTAGTAGAACCTTACCGAAGGCTGGTACTGGCGCGCACGTGGTATGGTTGTCCACTGCAAGATACATTTCTTGACACCAGCCCCGGAGAACTGGAACATCTTGCGTTCCGTGGGTTCCCGCAATTCCATTTCACCTCCCACGAGCGGGGTTACTGCCTGGGCCAGGGTGTCGTTACCACGCATGACGACAAGGCGGTACACTCTGCTTGTGTCGAGGTTTGTACGGCAGAAGAACGCCATCTGGCCGGGTGAACTGAAATTGCCGTCAGGCTTGTCGTCAAGCATTGTCTCTGTGAAATGAAATGTTTTTGTCGGTGCTGTCGCATAAGGCGACATTGTGAGAGTGGCGAGTCTTCCGCGGCTGGCAGGCCACTCCTCCATATAGACCCGCAGAGAGCCTTGCGGGTAGTTGATAGAATCGTAGCAACTCCCATATTGATAAAGGTTGCCTTCGCCAAGGTAGCAACGCTGGACCCGGACCCATGTTGTGTCGTCGTCTTGGTCGAGGATACAGTAAACCACAGGTATCTCTTTCCACTCGGCATTTGGGGAAAAATCAACCTTGCAAGCCGAGAACGACAAGGCCGAGAGCAATAATATGACACCAATATTGGCATGTGCCACCAAAGCGTATATGATATTTTTAGTCATTGCCTGTCTGTTGTTTGTATAATAACCGTGAGGCTACTCTTTAACTTTTTTCACAATATCGTTGATTACCACCGAGGCGCAGCAACAGCCGAAAATCGGCGGCAGATAGGGCATTGTCCCGATGGTTGTGAGTTTGTTTTGGCTTGCCTCCTGCTGTTCGGCCTGCTTAAGCGAAGGCTCTGTGGAGAACACCGTCTTGATGCCGTTCTCCACACCCATACGGTGCAGACGCTTGCGTACCGTTGCTGCGAGGCGGCAGGTATGGCTCTGCGAGATATCGGCAATCTGGATTTTTGTAGGGTCGCACTTGCCACCGCTGCCCATGGAGCTCACTACCGGCAGGCCTAGCCTATGGGCATGATATAGCAGGAACACTTTGGGAGAAAGGGTGTCGATGGCATCGACAACATAGTCGTATTTTTCGGCCTCAAGGAGTTGGACCATCTTGTCGTCGCGCAAAAACTCGTGGATTGCCGAGACTCTGCATGAGGGGTCGATGTCGGCAAACCTGTCGGCAAAGAGCTGCGCCTTGGGTTTCCCCACTGTGGAGTGCAGTGCGACGAGCTGGCGGTTGAGGTTGCTTAGACTCACTGTGTCGCCGTCGACGACGGTGAGCCTGCCCACGCCGCTACGACACAACATTTCCGCGGCATAGCCACCCACGCCGCCAAGGCCCACAACAACGACATGCGCATCCCTCAAGCGACGCAGTCCCTCCTCGCCCACCATGAGCACCGTCCTGTCGTATTGCGAGTTATTCTTCAATTTTCTATCACATACAATTCGTCAAGCATCATCCACGGCTTAAGCCCTTTGGCTTTGTGCCATGACGGCAATTTGCCTATGCTCTTGGCTGTAATCTTTATATACTTGACATTGCTCTGCATCAGACTAACCGTTAGGGTCTTTACATCGGGTGTGGTCATGTACTCCGAGGTGGCGTCGTAGCTTATATTGGCGAGTTTGGCATTGGAATAGTTCTGGCCGTCGGATGATGTTTCCACTTTGAGTTGTGCTGGGGCGAAGACCCAAGCCTCTGGGACGTGTGCAAAACGCACAGCCAGATTGTCGACGGTTATCGGCTTGCCCAGTGCCACCACTATTACCACGTCATTGCCGGAGAATCCGAGCCAGCCGCGCGACAGGTCGTCGACACTGCCCGTCAACCCGTCGAAGAGAGCCTTGGCTGCGTTTTGGTTGTATGGGGTGTTGGGGGCGTGCTCAAAAGTGGTGGAGACAACGTAGTCGTAGTTGAACTTGCGAGTAGCCACAAACGAGGGTGTCATGCCTTCGGCGAAAGCACGCGCCTTGACCACCGTTGTCTTGTCGATGCGCAGAGGTGCCTTGTACAGGGGCGATTTTATGGTTGGCTCGCTGCCGTCAAGGGTATAATGGAGCTCACAATTCTTTGCTGTGTCGCTTATGGAGATGGTCATAGGGCGGTCGAAGCGCTCGCGGTCTGAACTTACGAGCGGTGTTGGCAGTATGCCCGACATCACAGGGGGGTAAAGCGTTCTGCGCATGTCGCTCGGCGACTCTGCAGACTCATCGTAGGCGCGCAGGTGCAGCAGGAAGTGATAGTGTTTCTTTTCCAAGCGATAGCCGGCTTCTACGGGCTGTCCCGAAAGAGCCGAGCCAATGCCCGAGACCTTGTAGTCGAGGTTGAGAGTATAGATATTTTCTTCGGCCAAGTCGGAATAGGAGGTGGCGGAGAGCATTGAGTTGTCGGTGTAAGGATAGATGCTGAAGTTGAAGTTGGTGTCGCACATGTCGGCAAACATGGCCACCTGGCCGTCGCCCACGCTCAGCCAGCGCACCTCGGCGCGGTTGCCGGCCTCTTGCGGGCGGGTGTAACGGTGGAAAAGGCTGTTGGCCGGTGCCTCGTTGAACGACAGACCGAGGTCTCCTTTACGGTCAGGGTAAGCCTCGGCCGCCCCACCGAACCACTTCACCGTGGCGAGGTGACGGGGAATCCTTACCTGCATGCCGACTTTTGCCACGCCTCTTATGGCGGGCTGGAGCGCCACGTTGTTGTCTATAAGCACGTCGCCCGAGGGCAGTATTTCGTATACTTGCTTGATGTCGAGAAGTGGCATGCTGTCTTTGGTCATCCGGCGCGACATCACATCAATAACCACAGCTCCCTGCTTGTTTTTGCGGTAGCTGACGGCCTCGACGTTATTTATTACGCTGCTTGAGATAGCGTCCTGCCACAGCTGCAGACCGTAAGGGTCGACACAGTCGTTGTCGGTAGGCACACGTGCGAAGTTGGGTGTCAGTGGTCCGGCGAAGAGTTGGACGCCAGTTTTTTCCAATCCGACGATTATGCCTTTGCTCACATCGAAATTGAGAGTGAATCCGCTATTACCTATAGTCAGCACACTGTCTTTCAGGGTCAGTGTCAGCTGTTCACCTGCTGACATCGAGACTGGTTCACGCTCCACCTGCTGCATGGGGAGAGCAAATTCAAAAGAGACCAACTCGGTATTGCGCGGCACGCCGGGCTCGTCTTTGCGAGGTTTGAGCACAAAGCGCACACGGAGCTCCTCATCGGAGTAAAGGCGCATGCGTGGCACACGTATGCGGAACGACGTTGCCTCGCCGGGCGCCAAGGTTTGCGGGACTTCGCCTTCGATGATGCTTTTTTTGTAGTTAGTGAAGAGTTTGTAGTCCAACACATAGTCGCTCAACGACCGGAAATCCATGCAATTGCCCAACACAAACTCGGCTTCGTCGGTTGTAGTCTTTGCAAGCCGCAGGTCTACACTTCTATATATATTACGCAACTCGGCAAGCGGGGGCGGGGGGGCGGCATCTTTCTGCGCAGGGATGCCTATGCCCTCGCAGGTCATCTCCGCCCATGTCGTCATGTCAGTGTAGCGGTACGAGCGCCAGCAGTTCATGAAACCGCCAGCCAAGACAGGGTTGCTATTAATAAGGTTCCAATAGTCATTCATGCCGCCGAATGCATTGCCCGAGGCCGTTCCGTAACTTGTCAGTAGCAACGGTCGCTTGATATTCTTTTTTATGTACTGCCTCAGGTCTTCGGCGGAGGCGTTGGCGACCGAAGCCATGTCGCTGTTCTCGCCATATTGTGCGCCGCCATATACAACCGGGCGCGAGGTGTCTTTGGACTTCAGAGTGCGATAGGCGCTTTCCATGCACACCCCGTTGTCAATGCCGCCTCCGAGGGACCATGCCACTATTGACGTGTGGTTTTTGTAGGTCTCGTACATGTTTTGCATTCGCGCAACGAAAAGGTCGCCATATTCCCTGTCGACGGACAGGGCCTTTTCTTTGGTGGAATATGGGGTCAGGTTGGCGTCGCACACCACATAGAGGCCGTACTTGTCGCACAACTCATAGAACTCATAGGGCAGCGGTGAGAATACTGTGGTACGTACAGCATTTACATTGTTGCGTTTCATCTGCTCTATATCGGACTTCATCTGCAGTGGCGAGCATAGCTGGCCTGTTGCCAAGTCGTAGCCGCTATAGAGCACACCGCGCAGCTTAACGGCATGGCCGTTGACCATGAACTTGCCGTCGGACACTTCCACAGTGCGGAACCCGAAGCGGGTGCCCAGAGCCTCCTCGAGCATCATCTTCTCGTTACGCACACGTATGACGGCTGTATATAGATTGGGGGTCTCGGCAGTCCAGGGCTGCACTTTGCCCATGTCCTCTTCAAGGATTACGCTCATCTCGCTTTTCTTGTCGAAAAACACCCAGCGCCCCACTTTTGCATGCTCCTTTCCTTCGGGATTCCATATCTCGGCCTCGACATAATAGCGGCCCTTGCGGTGGATGTTGTTGACGGTGGCGTTGATGGAAAGCGTTCCGCGGTGTGAGCCGGCATCATAGTCGGCGAGAAGGGTGTAGTCGCGCACATTGACACCTGGCTTAAGCATGAGTGAGACGTCGCCCGTTATTCCGGCGAACCCTCTTGGGTAGGCACACTCGAGCAGCGAACCGTCGGATGTTGCCACGACCTTCACCACTATGGTGTTAATCTTGCTTGGGAGAAGGAATGAGGTGATATTGAACTCACTGAGGGAGCGGGAGTCCTCGCTGTAGCCTACATATTGATGGTTGACCCACACATAGTAGGCCGACCTCGCCTGTAGTTTGAGTATCACGCTGTAGTCCAGCCACTCCGCGGGCACTTTAAACTCCTTGGCGTAGATTAGGACAAGGTTGGAGCTTAGTGGCACGGCACCGTTTTTTACCGAAGGGGCGAGTTGTTGCTTGCCGTTTTCTTTCCACGAAGCAGAAGGGATGGTGCAAGCAGCCCAGTCGTCGGTTTTGAAGTCCTGGCTTTCCATGTCCGACGGACTGCTCTGGAAGCTGTGACTCACAGCGACCTTCCATGTCCCGTTGAGACTTATGTAGTAAGGGGAGTCCTTATAGGCGAGCTTCTCAATATCGTCGACCTCGGAGTAAGGCACGACGTTGACGCGAGGTGGCAGTTTGTTGTATTGGGATTTCTCAAGACTGCACCACTCGTCGGCGCTTATGGACTGTTCGGCCTTGGCTCCTTTTTTTTGGCCGAAGGCAGAAAACGCAATGGCAATGATTACCGCCAAGCAAGCCAGTCGCCTCATTGGATTTCAGATTTTCGAGCTTTTAGAAGTTGAACCCGAGTCCGGCCTGAATGGTGTGGAATAGTTCGGCGCCGATAGTTTCGCACTGGCCGTTGGTGCCGCGTTCCACTTGGTTAAGCTGGAGCATCTGGTATCCAGCGAAAATGTTGGCACCCGACGAGCGCGTGAAAGCGTAGCGCACGCCGAGCCTTGCGCCAAACGTGAGGCCGCCGAGGTTGATTTTAGCATAATGCTCACCGGAGCTACCGGAACCTACGGGTACGGAGAAGCCCACGCGTGCTGTGGTGAAAGGGGCCACACGGCCGCGGAGATAATGGGTCCTGTACTCCACGTACATAGGTATTTGCGAGAAGGCGCCGCTGGCATCGTGCAGATAGGAGAAGCCGAAACCCACAGCCGACTCGGGGCGCCACTGGAAGCCTGCAACCACATTGATGCTGTGGAACAGTGGCGACTCTATATCGTCGAGCGTCGACACCGTTTTCATTAAAGCATAGTCCACTACACTGTAAAAACCGTGGTAACGGAACTCTACATGCTGGTCACCCTTGTCTTTTTTCTGAGCCGAGGCGGCAAAGCAGAGCATTGCCAGCAGCATCATCGTGAGTGTTTTTTTCATAGGCTTTTGTGAAATTTCTTTGGTCGTTTTTCTGGATGCGCTATGTGGGCTGAATTCCAGTTGTTATCTAAGCTGAACAAGGAGATTGAACAGCAAAAGCAACATGGCGTTGGGGTGTGAAGCCCAACGCCATGTTGAGATTATCGCATCTCTTTGAGGTCGGGTGCGATGATGAGTTTGGCCTCTGTGGCAGCCTGTACCTGTTCCACAGAGAACTCGGGGTTGATTTCTTTGAGCACTATGCCTTCTTTGGTAATCTCCATGACGCCCATCTCGGTTATGATGAGGTTCACCTGGCCTTTGGCGGTGAGCGGCAGGGTGCATTTCTTCAAGATCTTGGGGTTGCCCTTGGCGGTATGCTCCATGGCGAGGATAACCTTCTTGGCACCGACGAGCAGATCCATGGCGCCGCCCATGCCCGGGGTTTTCTTGCCGGGGATCATCCAGTTGGCGAGGTCGCCCTCTTCGTCGACCTGCATGGCACCGAGGACCGACACGTCGACATGGCCGCCGCGGATAATGCCGAACGATGTGGCGCTGTCGAATGTGGCGGCACCCTCAACGGTGGTGATAAAACCACCGCCGGCGTTGATAAACCAGGGGTCTTCCTTGCCTTCCTCGGGGGTGGGGCCCATGCCTATCATACCGTTTTCCGACTGCAGGATCACGTTGACGCCTTCGGGCAGGAAGTTGGGTATCAAAGTGGGCAGACCTATACCGAGGTTGACCACGTCGCCATCGTGCAGTTCCTGTGCGGCACGGCGGGCAATAAAGGGTTTGATTTGTTCTTTTTCCATTTCTATATCTTTTTTTGTTTTACAAAATGACTATTTCATGCCACGGTTGACCATCTCTTGTGCGATGTAGGAGGCCTCGTCGTCGGCATAGGTGTTGGGGCCGAAACCGGCGTCGTAGCCCAGTTCCTTGGCCAGTTCATGGCTTATACGCGGACCGCCGCATATCAGTATCACCTTGTCGCGCAGACCCTCGGCCTCGAGCATTTCCACCAGCTCGGTGAGGTTTTTGATATGCACATCTTTCTGGGTGACGGTCTGCGACACTATCAGGGCGTCGGCTTTTAGCTCTATGCCCTTGGCAATAAACTCCTCATTGGGCACCTGGCTGCCAAGGTTGTAGGCGTCTATCATCTCGTAGCGTTCCAAGCCGTAGTGACCGGCATAGCCTTTCATGTTCATGATAGCGTCGATGCCCACGGTATGTGCGTCGGTGCCTGTGGAGGCGCCGACTATCACAATCTTGCGGCCTATGTGTTCTTTGATATACTCGTCGCACTCATGCATGTCCATAGTGGTCGACTCCACCTTTGGCACGTGAATGGAGGTATAGTCTACGGTATGGCCGCAGCTGCCGTAGCAGTTGAAGAAGGTGAAGCCTTTGGTAAGTTCCTTGCTATACACCACAAGCGGGTTTTCCAGCCCCATCTTGCGGAGCAGCTGTTTGGCGGCCTCTATGGCTTCGTCGCCGGCATCGACAGGCAGCGTGAAACTCAGCTGCACCTTGCCGTCGTTCATGGTGTCACCGTAGGGTTTTATCTTGGTAAGGTCGAGGGTCTTGTCGTAGTCCTTCGCCTCCATTGAGTACAATCCTTCGCTCATTGCTTAATTCCTCTGATTAATCTGAAATATTATGATGTAAATTTCAAAGTAAGTGATTAATGATTAGACAAATCCGTAGACTATTCACATTCCGCTACCCACTATATTTACACTGCAAAGATACAAAAATAAAATGATATTATCGTTTTCCTTTCATCAGGTCGATAAACGGGTTGAAATAGTTCTCTGCTTTAAGAGTCACACCCTCAAGGCCTTTGCCGCCGTTCTTTGGACGTTTCACATCGGCAAAGATACCCTTCTCGAGAGCCGTGAAAAGGCCTTCGCTCTCCATGGCCTCAAGCAGCCGCGTGGCGTCGTCGAGCACTTTGGCGGCACGGGCTCTGATAATGCCGCCCTGGCGGAACTCCACCTCTTCGCCAATGTCTTTCATATTATTGAATATGTATTTGGCGTTTTCAATAGAGAGGTAACGGTCGCTCATAAATGGGGTGTGGATAGCCTCGGTGGGCATACCCAACAGCTGCAAGCCTTGGTGTGTCCACTGGCCTATAATGTTGAAGAGGGCGTCCTGCAGGTGGCCGCGGAAGATGTTGCCCGTCATAAACTTGGTGGGCGGCATGTATTTGAGCGGAGCCTTGGGGAATATCTCGCGCAGCATCTGTGCCTGAGCCAGCTCATAGAGGAAGCCGTTCTCAAGGGCGGGGTCCATCTCAAAGGCATGTCCAAGTCCCATCTGCTCTTCGGGCAGACCGGCAAGCAAGGCGAGCTGTTCATTGATAAAGTCGGAGGCCAGCACGGTGTGAGCCTCTTCAAAGGCATCGGCAGTGGTAAGGTAGTTGTCCTCGCCGGTGTTGATGATAACGCCTGCGAAGCCGTTGATGACGCGGCTGAAATACTGGTCGATAAGCGTGCGCTGCATGTTGATGTCGCGGAACAGGATGCCGTACAATGCATCGTTGAGCATCACGTCAAGTCCTTCCAACGCACCCATGGCGGCAATCTCGGGCATGCAAAGGCCGGAGCAGTAGTTGCAGAGGCGTATGTAGCGGCCCACCTCCTCGCCAACCTCATCGAGAGCCTTGCGCATGATGCGGAAGTTCTCCTGCGTGGCAAAGGTGCCGCCAAAACCCTCTGTGGTTGCACCGTAAGGCACATAGTCGAGCAGGCTCTGGCCTGTGGTGCGTATCACGGCAATGATGTCGGCTCCCTGACGGGCTCCGGCCTGCGCCTGCACCACATCCTCATAGATGTTGCCCGTGGCAACAATGATATAAAGGTAAGGCTTCGCGCCCTCGCCTATAGTGGCTATGTACTCCTCTCGGCGGGCGCGACGGGCGCGGATGCGCTCCAGCGACGCCGACACAAACGGGTCGAGAGCCTTGCGAATGTCGGCCTCCTTGTGGAGAGGCAGAGCCGTGATGTCGAGCGAGCCATCGCACACACCATCGGCCACAGCCTGCGGCGTCTTGCCGGTCTCGAGCACGGCATTGCCTACATAATACATAACGCCTTGTCCAAGCAGACCTTTGGCTTTCAGCTCATCGACAACAATATTTGGCAGCGGCACACCGTTTTCGTCAACACCGTCGATACCCAGCAGACGGCATATTGTGCGCTCAACGGCCACGGTGGTGTAGCCTTGCACAAAATCCTGCACTCCACCGGCAATGCGGCCTGCCACCTCACGGGCGTGCGCCACTTTGTTAAAGTCAAGTCCTACTTTACTCTCTTGCATATTGTTTTATTGGATTATTGCTTTGTTGTTGAATAAAAATCATGTATGGCTAATACGTGATAACGCAATGTTTTTTTCTCTATCTCATTGCTATGTCTTTTATAGAGCTTTTTGCATGGAAACAGCTCAGATCCACATGACCCGATATGCCGGCGACCCGTCCGGTCTGCGAACGCTGCCATATAGTGTAGCGGCAACGCGGCGCACGGGCGTAGTTGGCTATAAACATGGGGTAGTCCTTGTATTTCTTGCCGGCAAAATGTTCCCAATACACTTTCTCGCTCATGTATATCATGGGCTTCTTGCCGTAATGCTTCTCCATAAGTTCAAGTATCTTGTTCACCCTCTCCATATACAGCCCCCTGCTGTGGCGCTCTTCTATGTCGAGCACGGGCACAAGGTCTTGCTCCGATTTCTTCACCACCGCCTTGAAGTTGTTGAACTGCTCGTAGGCTGTCGACTTGCTGCTATACACATGGTAGCTGCCCACCTTGAACCCTGCGGCCTTCGCGCCCTCTATATTGCGGCGGTAGTGCGCGTCGCGGCGTGCGGGGCCTGCGGCACCCTCGGTGGCCTTGATATACACAAATTTGATATTCTTGTTGGTGGCAACCTTCTTCCAGTTGATATACTCCTGGTGGTGCGACACGTCTATGCCGTGTGTCTGACCGCATACTGCGACAGGACATAGCACACTTACCACTGCAAACGCCGCCAGCCACAGGAGTTGCCGGTTTTGTCTGTGCCGCGGACGGCTGTATTGTTCCACTGCTTGCGTCATCACAACTTTATCTCCTCTCCCTGAGTGTTCAGAAAACGGTGTTCGGTAAGCGCTGTGCTCTCTGACGGCACAATCTTGATACGCATCTTGAACTTGCGGCGCCAGCGCCACACCTGCGAGAAAAGTCCTTTGGTGAGGTACGCCTCAACGTAAGGGTGCACCACTATGGTAACCTTGCGTTCGTTCTGTGCTGTTACAAGATAGCGCAGGTTCGACTCTATCTCGTCCACCACCACCAAACTCTGCTTTATCACACCGGTGCCGTCGCAGAACGGGCACTTCTCGCTCACATCGACTTCCACCACCGGACGCACCCTTTGGCGGGTAATCTGCATAAGTCCGAACTTGCTGAGCGGCAATATCGTATGCCGCGCCTTGTCCTTGCGCATCTCCTCGCACATCACATCGTAGAGCTGTTTGCGGTGCTCCGCAGTCCTCATGTCGACAAAATCCACTATCACAATGCCACCCATGTCCCTTAGCCTAAGTTGGCGCGCTATCTCTTTGGCCGACTCTATGTTGACCTGCAAGGCTGTATCCTCCTGGCCGTCGCCCGACTTGATGTGGTTGCCGCTGTTCACGTCTATGACGTGCATAGCCTCGGTATGCTCTACATACAGGTACACGCCGGAGCGGATGGTGACGATACGACCAAAGGCACGCCTTATGTCGCGCTGCACACCAAACTGCTCAAAGATGGGTGTCTCCATCTTGTAGTGCTTCACTATGTCGGCCTTGTTGGGTGCTATCATCTGCACATATCCGCGTATCTCATTGTACATCTGCTCGTCGTCGACGTATATGGTGTTGAAGTCGTCGCTCAACACGTCGCGCACCAGCGCCGACGTGGCGCTGAGTTCCGAGAGCACCTTGGCGGGGCCGGTAAGCTTGCGCAGACGCTCGGTCATCTCCTCCCAACGGGAGAGCAATATCCGCAAGTCGGCATCGAGTTCGGCAACACTCCGTCCTTCCGACACTGTGCGCACTATAAGCCCGAAGCCGTCGGGTCTTATGCTCGTCATCAGGCGGCGCAGACGCTTGCGCTCCTCCACGGAACGTATCTTCTGCGAAATCATCACCTTGTCGGTAAACGGTACCAGCACAAGGTAATGTCCGGCCAGCGACACCTCGCCCGAAAGCTTGGCACCCTTGGTCGATATAGGCTCTTTGGACACTTGAGCCAGCACATACTGCCCCACCGTGAGCAGGTTGGACACCGTGCCGTTCTTGTCCACAGCAGGCTCGTTCTTGAAGCCTTTGAGGGTGACCATGTTGCGATCGCCGCCCATGGCCTGCTTGAGGTATTTGGCAAACGAGAGGTAGTCAACCCCAAGGTCGAGGTAGTGAACAAAGCCTTCCTTCTCTTCGCCAATGTCTATAAAGGCGGCGTTGAGCCCAGGCATAATCTTGCGCACTCGGCCAACATACACATCGCCGACAACGCTGCGTGTGGACTTCTTTTCTTTGTGAAGCTCCACGAGCTGCTTGTCTTCAAGCAAGGCGATACACACCTCGCTCTCGCCCGATGATATGATTAGTTCCTTGTCCACGTCAATACGGCAGCCTCATGCTGCACTTTGAATACCTGAAAAAAACAAAAAGAAAATCCCATGACCGACCCCGTTTGGGAGCCGCCATGCGATTTGCTTTGGTGTCGATATATGCGCTGTTGTTGAGCACCGCCGGACGTTCTCAACCACATGACGTGGCTGCTACCGTCCTTAATGATGCCTCCGAAGAGAGAGAGTCTCGACAAACGTGGCAATGCAGGAAAACCCACAGACCGCCGTCACATCGAAACGTCACTCGCCGACACTGCTGCCACGCCGTGTGGGACGGAACGACTCTGCCTACCGGACCGTGGCAAAGCACTGTCTTGCGGAGCAAAAGCGAGTAACTATACTATCTCTTCTTATGGCGGTTCTTGCGGAGACGTTTTTTGCGTTTGTGTGTCGACATCTTGTGACGTTTGTGCTTCTTTCCGTTAGGCATAACTTGTCCTTTCTAAATTTGTACAAACAATTAATTTATTTCACGTTCTTTTTCACGTCGCTCATGAACGACTTGGCCGGCTTGAAAGCGGGAATATTGTGAGCGGGGATGATAACGGTGGTCTTCTTGGAAATGTTCCTGCCGGTCTTCTCGGCACGTTTCTTGATAATGAAACTGCCAAAGCCGCGAAGGTACACGTTCTCGCCGTCGGCCATAGCGTCCTTCACAACAGTCATGAACTCCTCTACTGTGGCCTGGATAGCCACTTTCTCGATACCGGTTTTCTGGGCAATATCTGCCACAATTTCTGCCTTTGTCATTTTTCTAAAAGGGTTAGATTATTGTTAACTTATTGTTTTTATGCAACATATTTAAGCATAACTCAATTATGCCGTTTGCAAAAATACCAAAAAAAAATGAGACAGCAAAAAAAATCTGCAACTTTTTGTTTGCGTATTATTCGTGTTTAAATCAAAGATATGCGAAAAAAAACGTAATTTTGCACATTGTTGCGACACACCATGAATATACATAATATAAACATCGACAGCGACTTGTCCATTATTAACCGCACCATTGTCACCGTTGGTATGTTCGACGGCATACACATTGGTCACCAATACCTGCTGCGGATGGTTGAAAAAGAGGGGGTGAATCTTGGGTTGCGGCCTTTGGTGCTGACTTTCGACAGACATCCACGGAGGGTGCTGGGGGACAATGGGTTCAAGATGCTGACGACTGCCGACGAACGGCTTGGCCTTCTCGAGGAGTATGGCGTGGAGGAGCTGGCGTTGCTGCATTTCACTCCCGAGGTGGCGAGACTTACTGCCTGTGAGTTCGTTGAGCAGGTCTTGTTAAGGCAGTTAGGCATGGAGGTGCTGGTTCTTGGCTACGACAACCGCTTTGGCAACAAGGAGGCTGGCGATTTTGAGCAGCTCTCGCAACTTGGCCGCGAGCGTGGTTTCGGCATTATGCAACAGGAGGAGCTGAACAGGGGCGACGGTGTGATGTATAGTTCCACGCGCATACGCGAGAGCCTGGCAATGGGTGACATTGAGGGGGCAAACTACATGCTGGGCCACAGGTACACTATAGGCGGCATGGTTGTGAGAGGCCGCGGCGAAGGTCGTAAACTGGGGGTGCCGACGGCAAACATAGCTTGCCCCGACGAGAAGCTGCTGCCCAGCGACGGTGTTTATTGCGCACTGGCAACGACTGCGAGTGGTGAGGAGTACAGAACTGTGGTGAACATTGGGGGGCAACCGACTTTCGGCCTGGAGGGGCGCACGATAGAGGCGCACCTGATAGGTTTCCACGGCGACCTTTACGGCACGACGCTGAAGCTGGGACTTACGGGACGCCTGCGCGACATACACCGCTACGACAACCCCGAGCGGCTTGCCGACAGGATTGCCCTCGACATAAGACTGGCGTCATCAAGCCGCTACTGACATGAGACTGTCAACAGCCGCCATATTGCTTGCTCTTTTCCTCGCCGCCGCCGGTGGGGGCGTCGAGGCGCAGACGGCCAACGACACACTGACCACACACCTCGACTTGTCGCGCCGTCGCCTGCGCGCTGTGCCGCCGGAGGTCTATACCATGACCAACCTGCGCCACCTAAACCTCTCACACAACCGCCTCGACAGTCTTGACGAGCGACTGTTGTTGCTGACCCGTCTTGACACCCTCCTGTTGGGCCGCAACCGCCTGCGCCACGTGCCCGAGTGGATTGGGAACATGAGAAGCCTTAGATTGCTCGACATGAGCCGCAACCCCATACTGGACCTGCCACCCTCCATGGCCAACCTCACACGCCTCGAACGGCTGGTGCTATGGAGCACCGGCGTAGTGTCGGTGCCGCAGGAGATGGGGGCGCTGAACTACACACTGAAGGAGCTTGACCTGCGGGTGTGCCCCATGACCTACGATGACCAGAAAGCGGTGGAGGAGATACTGCCGACCCCGCGCAAACGCTGGGACCACGTATGCAACTGCAAATAGCCCGCCCCCCACCCACCCCATCAAACCTTAAAACCCTTTAAACCTTTAAAAACCTCCTCCCCCCTTTCATGCTTAATCTCGCACTTTTCCAACAGGATATTATTCACGCCGATGCCGCTGCCAATCAGGCGAAGGTTGCCGCAGCCTTGTGCAGGCTTGAGCAAAAGGTTGATGTGGTGGTTGTTCCCGAAACTTTCACCACGGGTTTTGGAGACCACATGGCAGCCCTTGCCGAACCCGAAGAGGGGCCTACGCTGGATTTTGCCCGGGGGCTTGCGGCGCGCCACGACGCACTAATTATTGGCACATGGACTGTGCGGACTATCATCTGCGGGACGGCGGGCGTAGCCAACCGCCTGCACTGGGTGTATCCCGACGGCACCTATGGCTTTTACGACAAGGCCCACACTTTCCGCGCAAGCAGCGAGGCGGGACAGCTGCTGCGCGGCAGGGAGCGTGCCCTCTTTGAGTGGCGCGGCTGGCGCATAAAGCCCGCCGTGTGCTACGACCTGCGTTTCCCGACATGGCTGCGCAACACCCGATGCGAAGAGGGCGACAGGCTTTTGGGCTACGACTTGCTGGTGGTATGCGCTAACTGGCCGGCCTCGCGGAGCGAGGCATGGAGCACGCTGCTGCGCGCCCGCGCCATTGAGAACCTCTGCTATGTGGCGGGGGTAAACCGCGTGGGAACCGACGACGCAGGTATTGAATACAGCGGTGACAGCGCGGCAGTAGACTACAAAGGGCTCCCGATGACACAGGCGGCACATGGGTGCGAGGAGCTGCTTACGGCGAGCCTTGACAAAGAGGCGCTGGAGACTTTCCGCCAGCACTGGCCTTTCCACCTCGACTTCGACTAAACCCCTCAAATTAATCGCAGTAATCAGAAAAAAAACTTTCAACATTACCCTCCTAACCTTTCAACCCTCTAAATAATGAACACTCTTGAGGAAGGACTTGGATTTGACAAGATAAAAGAGCTGGTGGCGGGCGAGTGCACTAATGCCCTTGCCGTACGTATGGCTGGCGAGATGCTTATGATGACGGACCACGGGCAGATTGTCCACGAGCTGCAGCTCTGCGGCGAGATGCGGGAGCTCACTCTTATGTCTAACGGGTTCCCCAACGGTGACTTTGAAGATATTAGTGCGGAGCTGGAGGGTATCCGAGTGGCAGGCACCATCATCCCTCCGGAGCAGCTGCCGCACCTGTGCGACGCGCTGCACACGATGGCCGACTGCGTGGGGTGGCTTACCGGGGCCGAGGGGGAGCAGTACCCCGCGCTGCGCGCCCTGGCGGCGGAGGTGAGCGTTGACCCCATGGTGATGAAGCGCATAGACGATATTGTGGACGAAAAGGGAGAAGTGCGCGACGGGGCTTCCGAAGAGCTGCGGAGAATACGGCGCGACATGGTGCGCAAACGCGGCGAGATGGAGACGCAGATAGAGCGCACCCTAAACCACGCCAAGCAGGAAGGGTGGGCGCCCGCGGGCGCGGAACCCACGATACGCAACGGGCGCCAGGTGATACCGATGCTCGACACTCACCGCCGCAAGATCAAGGGACTGATCCACGACGAATCGGCAACCCGCCAGACGGCTTACGTGGAACCCGCCGAGGTGGTGGAGCTGGGCAACGACCTGCGCGAGCTGGAGTTTGAGGAGCGCCGCGAGATAGTGCGTATCCTGCTGCGGCTGTGCGACATGCTGCGGCCGATGCTCGACGACCTGCTGGATGCCTGCAGCCACTTTGCCCGACTGGACTTCCTGCGTGCCAAGGCACGCCTGGCTGTTCGTATTGACGCCACGATACCCAAGGTAGAAGACCGTCCGGCGCTGGAGTGGTACATGGCGCGCCACCCGCTGCTACACCTTGCCTGCCGCGACGCCGCAGCGCAGGCCCTGAAAGAGGCGGGCCCCACGGCGCAGCGCAGCGTAGTGCCGTTCAACATAGAGCTTGGCGGCCAGCGACGGATACTGATAGTGTCGGGTCCAAACGCCGGAGGCAAGTCGGTATGTCTCAAAGCTGTGGGGCTGATACAGTACATGCTGCAGTGCGGACTGCCGGTGCCTGTCAAGGACAGCTCCGTGTTTGGCATTTTCCACAGCATATTCATCGACATAGGCGACCAGCAGTCCATGGAGGACGACCTGAGCACCTACACGTCGCACCTGCGCAACATGACGACTCTGCTGGAAGAGGCCGACGAGCGCACACTCTTTCTCCTCGACGAGCTGGGCGGCGGCACCGAGCCGCGGTCGGGCTGCGCTATAGCCGAGGCTCTGTTGGAGGAACTTCACAGCCGCGGCTCGATAGGGATGGCGACAACCCACTTTGCCGACCTCAAACTGCTGGCCGACAGGCTGGAGGGGGTTGCCAACGGCGCGATGCTCTTCGACACGGAGCGCATGCGACCGCTCTACCGTCTGGCTATAGGCCGCCCGGGCAGCTCCTTTGCCTTCGAGATAGCGCGCAACGTGGGTTTCCCCGACACCATACTGCGTGCCGCGGAAGGCAAGATTGGCGCACAGATGCTCAACTTCGAGCACCAGCTGCAGCAGCTCGACAACGAGAAGCAGGAGCTCGCACGCCAGCGGCAGGAGCTGGAGCAGTCCGACGAGTTCCTCAACGAGGTGATAACCAAATACCAGCGGCTCGCTGGCGACATGGAGACGCGCCGCCACGACATTATAAGCCAGGCGCGCGCCGAGGCGCGCAAAATCCTGGAGGGCGCCAACCGCAGCGTGGAGCAGACCATCAGCGACATCAAGAAGGCGCAGGCCGAGAAGGAACGCACACGCGAGGCCCGCCAGAGGCTGGAGCAGTCAGTGGCCGACTTTGACGAGCAGACAAGCCACGAGGAGCAGCGGCACCGCGACACCCTTAAGAAGCTACGCAAAGGCGACGCAGCCTCCGGCGCGGCGGGTGGGGCGGCTCCTGCCGGAGGCCCTATCGCCGTGGGCGACGCGGTGATTGTGGACGGCGAAGGCACAGCGGTCCGCGTGGTGGAGCTCAAAGGCAAGAAGGCCGTTGTAGAGAGCCGCTCCATGCGCATGACCATAGCACTGGAACGACTCAGCAAGAGCGCCAAGCTGCCCATAGGCGACGAGCCCGCGCGCGCCTCGTTGTCGCGCCACGGCTCTATATACGACGACATCAACCAGAAGCGGCTCGACTTCAACCCCACCCTCGACCTGCGCGGCATGAGAGCCGACGAGGCTATGGAGGCGCTGGACACATTCCTCGACAATGCCATACTCCTCAGCGAGCACGAGGTACGCATACTCCACGGCAAAGGCTTCGGCATCCTCCTCACGGTGACGCGCCAGCGGCTAAAAGCCAACCGCCGCGTGGAGTCGTTCCACCCCGAGCGCGTAGAGCTTGGCGGCGAAGGCATAACAGTGGTACACCTGATATGAAAAATTATAGAACACAAAAAAGCAAGCACCTCGGGTAATGAGCCGAGGTGCTTGCTTTTTCGTGTCTGCTATTTAGGAAATCTGAAGTCGCTCCACTGCGTGAAGCGCATTGCGCTAAGATTAGTGTTTAGCCCCTGACAAGGCGGACGGAGATGCCGCAACTGCGGCCGCCCGCGTGGTAGGCAGCAAGGATGCCGCTGTAGAAGAACACGCTGCACGCGTCGTACTCGTTGTAGTACGTGGACGACCAGTAGTCGCCGTCGGACCCGACGTTGTCGACCGTCGTGCCGTAGCGCTCGCCTGCGGCCGGCAAGAACACCGCGCCGGCGGACTGCATCGCGGTTGTCCAGTCGTCTGCGCTGTACACGTTGTCACTCCAGATAGAATGGCTCGACGAAAAAGCACCGCTGCCGTTGTTCTTCATCGGGTCGGTGAAACTGTCCGGCAACAGTATAACTCCAGACACACCGGCAACTCTGGCGCTTCCCCATTTGCTGGATGCATTGGCTCGGGTGTTTATCAGATAATACCACTCGTCTATTGTCAAAGTACGCCACAGACCGGCGGCGTTGCCGCCGTTGCTGATGGCATTGTACACGCCCCAGTCGGCATTGGCGTAGCCGTCTTCTTCTGTTATGCCGTAGGAACCGACAGGACCGTACTGCGCACCATGGTTTGATGCATCATAATCGGCTGAACTATATGGCTGGTAATACACGTTGCCGCTGTTCCAACCGCTGGTGCCCCATCCAAACAGGTCTATCCAACCGCTGTAGGAGCTTGAGATGTTGGCGTTGTCACTGCCTGTAACATTTCCATACTGGTCACTGTATTGGGCACTTTGCGAGCTGACAACATCCCACTGGTTGGTGGCAAAACGCCATGTGCCGGTGCTGGCCTGGTACTGCAGGTTGCCCTGCGAGAAATGCACCGTGCGGCCGCTCGCCACGCTGAACTCGCCGGAGAGCGCACCTGCGGGCAGGGGTGCGGAGCAGGAGACTGCAACCGCCGCAACAGCAGCGGCAAACGCTAATAAAATCAAATTCTTCTTCATTGTTATTGTTTTTGTTTGTTTTGTTATCACGTTATTACGAGTTTTCTGCGCTTTCCGCGACTTCTGCGAGACATTTTACAGAAACCATTTTTTCTCGCAGATACCGCAGATATTATTTTTCTGCGCTTTCTGCGATTTCCGCGAGACATCACGTGAAGTTGCTGTCGTTGTAGCTGTTGCCGCTTTCGCTGAGCCCCTCGAAGGCGCCGCTCGCGGCGAAGCCGCGCTCCACGTTGTAGCTCTCCACGCTGGCCTCGTGGCGTGTGTACTCTCTCTTGCCGACTTGCACTGCAACAATGTTGTCTTTCTTTTTGTTCATTGTTGGAAAATTATTGATTTTTTATAAAAGCACTTAATAAACCGATAAAATATTCATTATCTATTTATTGCAGACACGACAATGCATATTTCAGGCTTTGGTTTCAAACTGCAAAGATAAGAAAAAAAACATTAATCCCAGTCAATGCCCCGTTTATTTTCTCGCAGAAATCGCAGATACCACAGAGACTATTATTCTGCGCTTTCTGCGAGACATTACGCGCAACACGGGATTATCGGCACTTGCCACACAATATTATTGTATGTTTTGCGTTATAGAAAGGATAAAAGGTTGAAAAGTTGAAAGGATAAAAGGTTAATCCCTTAAACTCTAAAAAACCTTAATCCCTTAAAACTTTAAACATTTAAACCTTCAATCCCTTAAAATAACAATTATACAATGAAAATATTGGTTCTCAACTGCGGCAGTTCTTCGCTGAAATACCAACTGATTGATGTAGACACGCGCACAGTGCTCACCAAAGGGTTGCTGGAACGTATAGGTCTGCCCGAGGGTATCTTTAGCTACACGAGCCGCGGCGAGAGACATACGACGGACTGTGCCATTCCCAACCACACCGAAGGTCTGCGCATGGTGCTGGCAGCGCTTACCGACAAGGAGACCGGCGTGATAGCCTCTATTGACGAAGTGTCGGCAGTGGGGCACCGCTTTGCGCACGGCGGCGAGTATTTCACCAAGAGCGAGCTTATCACCCGCGACGTGATAGAGAAGGAGCGCTCGCTGATAGACCTTGCCCCGCTGCACATACCGGGCAACATCATGGGGGCCGAAGCCATCAACAACCTGCTGCCCGATGTGCCGCAAGTCGCCGTGTTCGACACCTCGTTCAACCTGACCATAGAGCCCAAGGACTACCTGTACGGCATCCCCTACGAATACTATGAGCAGTACGGCATACGCCGCTACGGCTTTCACGGCACGAGCCACCGCTTCGTTGCCAAGAAAGGTGCGCGCATGCTCGGACGCTACTGGAAAGACCTCAAGATTATCAGCTGCCATCTGGGGAGCGGGGCGAGTGTCTGTGCCATTGACCACGGCCGCAGCGTCAACAACAGCATGGGCATGACATCGCTCGAAGGCCTGACGATGGGTTCGCGCTGCGGCGACATTGACGTTGGGGCGCTGCTCTACCTGATGGACAAAGGCAACATAAGCCCGGCGGAAATCAACGACATACTGTATAAGAAGAGCGGCCTTGTGGGGCTCACGGGGGCTTCGCCCGACATGCGCGACATTTGGGCAGGGGTGCAGAAAGGCGAGAAACGCAACACCCTTGCGTTCCAAGTCTTTGCAGCACGCTGCAAGAAATACATAGGGGCTTTCATGGCCCAGATGAATGGCTGCGACCTGCTAATATTCACCGGCGGCATAGGCGAGAACGCATGGTTCATGCGCCACGCTATACTAAAGGACATGGATTGGCTCGGCGTGGACGTCGACTTTGAGCTTAACGACAAGAGCGCGGGCCACGACGTGATAATAAGCAAGCCCAGCTCGCGCGTTGCCGCAGCGGTGGTTACAACCGACGAAGAGCTTGCCATAGCGGTGGACACCTTCAAGATTGTCACCGGCACTACAACGATAGAGGGCACCGCGAAACAGGCCTCGTAGTAATCGGAGCACTCCGAAAATCAAGCCCTACGACAAAGGGCTACGGTGGACTTTAGACATAGCACAGGGTGCTTATCTTGCCGGGGGCGAGGTAGCGCGCTGCAAGCGATTGTATGTCGTGCTGCGTCACCGCCATGATGTGGCGGTTGGTGTCGGCGAGAGGGTCTACAGTGCCATAGACGAGACAAGCCTTGCCTATTGACTGCATCTCGTTGAGGGCGTTGTCGTTGCTAATAGCCATCTGTCCTATGAGCTGCAACTGCGCGGCACGCAGCTGGCTGGCGGTGAGCGGAGTGTCGACAAGCCGCTGGAGCTCACGCCTTATGAGTTGCAGTGCCCGTTCGCGGGCATCGCGGTCGACGCCGGCATAGATGCATAGCAGGCCCGTGTCGCTGAAGAGAGTGTACTGCGACTCGATGTTATAGCAGAACCCGTGGCGTTCGCGCACGGCGACGTTGAGACGGGAGTTCATGGCGGGGCCGCCCAGTATGTTGCAGAGAAGGGTGAACGCTGTCTTGGCGGTGTCGTAGAGGTTGGGAGCCTCACACCCCACGATGATATGCGACTGGTGGGTGCGGCGCTGACGCGTGATGTCGAACTGCCTGAAGGCCGGCGGCTGGGCAGCCCTCTGGGGCGCTTGCGACGAGTAGCCGCCGAAATACTTCTCGCACATGCGCACAAGGCGCTCCATGGTGGTGTTGCCCACAACGCTGATAGCCATGCGCGAGGTGGTGTAGTTGCTCTGCAGATGCTGGCGTATCATGTCGGGAGTGAAATGCCTCACATTACGCTTGGTGCCCAATATATTGTGAGCCAAAGGATGGCCTTGGAATGCCAGTTCCTCGTATTCGTCGTAAATAAGGTCGGCCGGGCTGTCGCGGTAACTGTCTATCTCCTCGATCACCACTTCGCGTTCTTTTTCTATCTCTGCTTCGGGAAAAGTGGAATGGAACAGTATGTCGGCAAAAAGCTCAAGGCAGCGGTCGAGGTGCTGCGAGAGCGACGAAGCGTAGATGCATGTCTCCTCCTTGGTGGTGAAGGCGTTGAGCTCGCCGCCCACGCCGTCAATGCGGTTGAGTATGTGAGAGGCGCGCCGATGGGTGGTGCCCTTGAAGAGCGAATGCTCTATGAAATGCGCCATACCTTCGAGCTGGCCGGCCTCGTCGCGCGAGCCCACGTTGACATATACGGCGCTGTAGGCCACTGCGGATTCGGTCTGTCGGAAGATTATGCGTATGCCGTTGGGGAGTGTATGATATTGATACATGGGGTTTGTGTGTTCTGAGTTTCCTGTGCCACAGGCGTTTCTCTTTGTTCTCCGCTACGCTATCGGAATGCCACTGGCATTTCCTCACCTTATCAGCAGCACGGAGCCTTTCTTGGTACGGATAGCCTGTGGGTTGTATGCGAAGCTGAAGTGAGCTATGTAGACGTATGCGCCTTGTGGACAAGGTGCGCCGCGGCAGGTGCCGTCCCAGCTGCAGTCCACACCCGAGAGGCGTGCCACGCAGAGGCCGCTGCGAGTGTATATCTCCACTTCGAGGGTTGCGAGGCTGTCGGCGAAGAAGGCGAAGCGGTTGTTGGTAGGCTCGTCGGGGGTAAAGGCATTGGGAACCCAAAGGTCACTGTAACGGCGGTGCAAGGTGCGTTGCGCCGTGTCGGTGCAGCCGTAGGGGTTCCAGACCTGAAGCAAGACGTTGAAACTGTCGAGTTCGGTAGGTATGGTGTAGCGCAGGAAACGCGACGTGTCGCTATAGGATGGGAGCGACCAGCGACGGCACGACGCACCTAAGCTGACGTCGCGAAGCCTGAGGGTCTTGGTTTCGGGGTCTATGACCGACGGCTCGGTGGTAAACGCCGCCTCGAGATGAGGGTACCACGAGAGATGCAGCGACATGACGCTGTCGCAGCCGTGGACGGTGCGCAGAATACGGCGGTAGAGCCCCGAGTCGCGAAGCGCGGCACCGGCGAAGAAGAGTGTGTCGTTGTCGCATATTGTGTCGGCCAGGGAGGTGTTGTACACGGGCCATACGTCGAGGTGCAGCTGCACTATGCTGTCGCAGTTGCGGACAGTGTGCAGGCGCAGTGTGCGGTCGCAGGTCTCACTCAGCGAGTAGCCCTCCACATTAAAGGCCTCACCTTCGCATATCGACTGGGTGTCGACAAGGTCGTAGTAGGCCGGGGTGTTGTAAAGATGAAGTGTGCGCACGCTGTCGCACCCTGCGGCGGTGTGGTAGCGGTATGTGTAGTTGCCCGGGGCGGAGTGCAGGTGCCCGTCGAACGAGGCATAGAGTTGCTCGCATACTGTGTCGTAGTAGTGCAAGTCGTATACAGGATACGCCATAAGTCTAATTATCAAGACACTGTCTTCGCCATTGGAACCCACGCCTGCAGAGACTATTGTCTTGGCCGCCGTGTCGGAGCCTGTGAAGTCTATACTGTCGAACACTTCGCCCTGCCATGTCAATGGCAGGTGTGCGCCGCAAATCACAGTGTCCATTGTGTCGCGGAAGTTATAGTACACATAGAGCGAGTAGTGGAGCGTGCTGTCGCAGCCGTAGCGGTTGACAAAGGCTATGGCCTCGCTGTCGCAGGCGGCAAAGAACTGGCGACCCGCAAAGCTCCACGGCAGCTGGTTCTCGAGTATGGTGTCGTTGATGGCGGTGTCGTAGACGGGGTTCACCGTAAGGGTGAGCTGCTCCAGGCTGTCGCATCCGTGCGTGGTATGCGCCCAGCTCTCGTAGTAGCCCGTCGCGGCGTAATGCACACCACCCATCACCACACTCTGCCCCTCACAGATGGTGTCGTTGCGGCTGTGGACATATACCGGATATACCGTAAGGTTGATTATCACCACACTGTCGGCGCCACTGGCTGCCATGCCGGGAAAACGCACCCTGCGGGTCCCCGACGACCAGAAGAGCTCACCCAACCACAGCACCGGCAACTGGTTGCTGCACACCGCACTGTCGAGCCACGCAGAGACATCGTGGTAGATAGTGAGCGAATAGTGCACCAAGCTGTCGCAGCCATACACTGAACGGAAGCGGAAGAGCGTGTCTTCTACGTCGTTGGTAAACTCCACCCCGCCATAGTGCCACGGCAGCTGTCCCTGCACCACCGTGTCCGCCTCACTTCTGCTCCATACCGGCATGAATGTGATGATGAGGTCGTTGATGCTGTCGCAGCCCGCCGCGGTGTGCGTGTACCACCGGTAGTGCCCCGACTGGGTGTATCGCCCGCCGTTGAACGTGTAGGTCTCGCCCTCGCACAACGTGTCGTTGTAGCGGAAGAAGTAGGTGGGCAAGAGGCGCACAATATAGGTTACAAGACTGTCAGCGCCTCGCCACGAGCCTCCGACTATAGTATCGGTTGCGCGCTCCGCCCCTCTAAACACATGGCCGTGCCACACTATGGGCAGATCGTTGTCGCACACGGCGGTATCGACAAACGAATGCGCGTTGTACGTCACACTTAGGGTGTAGACAAGCATGCTGTCGCAGCCCGCGGCGGTGTGCAACATCAGAATGGTGTCGGACACCTGGCCGTAAAACAGCACCCCTCCATAACGCCAAGGCAGGTCGCCTTCGTCTATTGTGTCGCTGTGGTGAATCACCGCACTGCGGTATATCTGCACATGTATGGTGGCCACCGAGTCGCAGCCCAGGGCATTGGGCCCCACATGCAAGGCTGTGTCACCCGACACAGTGAAGTCTATGCCGTTCCAGCGCAGCCTGTCGCACGCCACCACGCTGGTGTCGCTGCTTGTTGGGTGCCCTATCGTCAGATGCAGCGTGTCAACCACTTCGCACCCTTCGGGTGTGGTGTATCTGTAGAGGTAATGTCCTGACACGGTATAAGTGTTGTTGTGCCACCGGTAGCTTGAGCACGATGTGTCATAGCTCGTCCTGTTTTCGCTGCCCGGCACCGAGAGCAGCAGGTAGTGTATGCTGTCTGCTCCGCCGGGGGCTACCCCCACTGTGGATGTGTGGTACAGGCCCGACCGCGACAGCCATTGCCCGCACCAATAGTACGCAGCGCAACTCACCACCGTGTCCGTGTCCCTTGCGTTGCGCCATACATGGAGGCTGTAGACTATCACACTGTCGCAGCCCGCCACAGTATGCAACCTTATGGTCTCGCCCTGTACGGACGCTGTGTAGCGTCGGCCTGCAAAGAAATGTGGCAGACGGTTCTCAACAATAGTGTCGGCCAACGTCTGGTTATACGATGGGTTCAGCCACAGTAGCAGCTCCACCACACTGTCACAGCCCTCCACTGTAGACCCCGTCCATGTGTATGCTCCGGCGGAGAAGAGTCTCCGTCCGGCCCATGTGAGCGAACTGCCGGAGCAGATTGTATCATACACAGTGTCATGCCACGAGCGCCCCACCGCGAGACGCAACACCAACACGCTGTCCGCCCCGTTGTGCGCCGCTCCGTGCAGTATGCACCGCCACGTGCCGGCCGCCAAAAACAGATGCCCCCGCCACGTAACGGGCATGGCATCGTCGCACACCACCGTGTCTATCGTCGTCACACTCGTGCGCAACAGGTGCAGATGCAACGAGACCAAGCTGTCGCATCCGAGCCATGTCCTGAAGCGGAACTGGCATACAGTGTCGTCGCCCACAAAAGTTATCGCCATGCCATTGTAATTGTATGGCAGCCCACTCATCGGCAACGTGTCGTATATCACC
The DNA here is from genome assembly GCA_017454015.1 of Bacteroidales bacterium. Taxonomy (GTDB): domain Bacteria; phylum Bacteroidota; class Bacteroidia; order Bacteroidales; family P3; genus Colimorpha. The sequence continues at coordinate 65,837 of JAFTDW010000012.1, forward strand.
GCGCCAGCCGACGCGCCCACTGTCAGTCTCAGCCATAGCGAACTGTCGCACCCCAACACCGTCCTCAGCCTGCAGTTGTAAAGCCCCGACTGGCTGTAGCGCCTACCCTGCCACAGATAGTCCGGCGTACACGTCGTGTCGCTGTACTCGCTGTGGCTGCTGTCGCCCACAATCACTGTCAGGCGCAGCGTGTCGTCGGCCCACCGTGCACAGCTATGCTGCCTGTACCTCAGTATCAGCATAGCCCTGTAACGCCCCGTTGCGGAATAGCGATAACGCAACACCTCAGCGATATTCTGCTGCGCCGTGCCGTCGCCTGCAAGCCATGCCACCGTGGCCCGCGAGGAAAGTGCCTTGGGGACCATGCGCAGCGTGTCGCCAAGACACAGCCGCAGCGTGTCGCCACCTCTCACCACGCTGCCGTCGCCTGTCACGAAATGCGCCGCCCTCACTGCATTCCACTCGGGCGCCTCATAGGCGTAGCGTCCACTCTGCCATGCTCCTTCCGCACATACCACAACACCCGATGCACTCTTCACTTTGTGCGTAGTGCCCATAGCCCCTCCGGTAAAGCTCAGACGGGCAATGCTGAAAATGGAATCCGCCTGAAGCGGCGAAAACGAACTGCCGACATTCCTTCCGTCAACAGTCACCGACTGCACATCACGGCTCTGCGCCACCACAGCGATGTCGCCCCCCGTGGCGGTCCAGAAAGAGGCATCCTGCCACATCCACTCCAACGGGTGCACGCAGAACATAGCCGAGAGGTTGTTGGTGTCGGCCCTTGGATACTGTATCACCTCCACCGCGCTCGACGCCTTCAGCGAACTCGCCGCCAGCAAAGGAAAGTTATACGTCGTGTGTGCCGACAACGTCGCGACCTGCCCCCCGTTCAACCACAACCTGCAAGTGTCCATGGTGGTCACCCCCACCAGGTCGCCCCCCGCGCTCCCTGACGGCACCAGCACAAAATTGCTCCCCCAATGGTCCGTCGACCAAGCCTGCTCCACCAGCATGTTGCCGCTGTCCGCTGCCGTTGCTGCCCTGCTGCTTCCCATAAAGACCGCCACAGGGGCACAATCCTGCGTCTCTATCACAGTGCCCGAAAAATCGTCGCCCGCGTTCTGGGTGCGAAGCATATAGCACTGCCCTTGCGCCATCACAAACGAGAAACGCCAGTTGCCGCTGTGCCCCTCCACGGGACACGTTGGGTTCACCGACACCCTTGTACTTCCGCTGCGCGTAGCCACCACAACAATCGTCGACACACCCGCCGGCGAAGCCTGCACAACATAGTCGGAGCCCAGCATCTCCTCCGGCAACACCCTCAGCATCGCACTCTTTCCGCCACCCGAAATCTCCGCAAGCACCCATATACTATCTGTCGCTGTGATCCGTATCGCCTTGCGCTGCGATGTCGCAGGCTGCATAGCATACACGTATGTATACGGAATAGTCAGTGTCGTTACAGAATCACGCACTACCGTGAAAGGTATATTCAAGCCAACAGTCGACGATGTCACCGTGCCGCTGCACCCTCGCGCACCGCTCACGCGCAGCGTCACCTGCGGCACAGGGCCCGTCCCGGGCCACGCACACGAAAGCCAGAAGCTCCGTCCCACACCACACACCGCCGACTGCGCAGCCGCCCCAAGAGAGCTACTAAGCAACAAAAACACAATAGCAACACGCCGCAATATATTATAAAATCTGTCCAATCCGTTAGCCATTAATGGGCGCATATACTTTGATGCCGTTTATACCCAGGGCGATGTCCTGGACTGTTGGACTTATGCCCTTACAGGACATTCAAAAACAGTTAGATAAATAAATTTGTATTCATAAACCATCAAACCCAAAACCTTTTAATCCTTTAACCCTCAAGCCTTTCCTTCGTCTCTCTCCATCATCATCAGCAGCGGAAACACCGCGAAAAGGCAACCAGCAAGAGTCTCAAGGGTATCCTCCGTGATAAACGACACCAACACCATCACCACCAACGCCACCATGACAGGTGCCGCCCCTCTCCCACGTCGCCTCAACGCCGCCCGCACAAATCCCGCCGACAAAACCACAAAGCCCACCACGCCAAAGGTAATCAGAAGTGTAAGATACTGGCTGTGCGTATGCTTCGTAGTGCCCGCCAGCGGCGAACCCATCTCGCACAGCTGTTTGTGACACTCGTTCACCACATCCCCTGTGCCAGTCCCTATCAGCCAGTGGCGCTTAAAAACCTCCCAGCCGGCACGCCACAGCTCCAGCCGCTGCAACACCGTGAAATCGACCACACTGCCATAGCAACGCCAGCTTTCATACTCAAAACACATCACGTAGCACATACGTCTAAGGCTTACCCGCTTCAGATACACCGGGTTCGCCACACCCCTCTCTATCGCCGCCACATCGGCTGGTAGCAGATGGCTCATCCCCACACTGTCCTTCGTACAACCCATGGCGTTCAGGTAGCGCACCAACGTGGGATACACAGCATAGCCGTTAGGCGTAATGCTCTCTATCGGTAGACTCCCCACCTTCTGCCACTCACTACGCAACTCACTGTCGCATATATAATTATTCACATAATTGCCATTCTCTATAAAGCCGTCTCGCTCATGCTTGTACGGGTTGCCGTTCACGGTGTACTGCTGCAACACCCCTTCCGACAGCGGTTGCAGACGGAAATAGCTGTCCACATAATACCACACCACCCCTGTCGCCGCGGCCAGCACCGCCAGCCATCCGGCAACCAGCCACACCCGTGTCCGGCGCTGAGCCCCGCCGTCACGCCACCACACCACCAAAGCCGCCAGCACTCCTGTGTACAGTGCCACGACTCCTGTGAACGACTGCAACAACAGCAGGAAAAACAGGAACCACAGCGCCAGCAACGCAGCCGACACCATGACCCACACCCTGCGGCGCGTGGCATACTCACGCCACAGACATACAGCCATCAAGCATATACAGAAACTCAGGTTAAGGCTGAAACGTATGTGGGAAATGAAAGGTATTATATCGCGATAGGCAAGGTCGTCAATAGTAAGCCACCGCACCAAACCTATCAGCGACGCCACCGCCACCGCAGCCACATACACGCCCATCACCACATCCTTCTCCCTTCGCGAAGGAGCCTCCGTCGTCAGCAACACCAACGGCAACACCAACAAAGGCAGCTTCTTGCGCAAATCGTCGAGACCGTACAGCAGGTCGCCACTCCAGAGCAACCCCACTATGTGCAGCAGATAAAAAAGCACAAAAGCCTGTAGCAGCCTGCTTTGGCGAGCCCTCTGCCACTTCGCTTCCATGCCCCACTCCGCCAGCCAGTTCACCAGAAGCAACACCCATCCCATATTCATCAGGAAATTGGATGTAGGCATTCCCACTGCCACCACGCACAGCAGTACGATGTAAATGATATGATGAATGCAGTTTCTCATCTTTAGCCGTTTGCCATTGCCCCAAAACCCAAAAACCTTATATCCTTTTATCCTTTAAAACTTCCCCGGTTTGTTCCAGCCGCCCATCTGGCTGCCAGTGTTCAGGATGCGCTTATACTCTGTCTGGTTGCCAAGAACCTCTATGGCTTTATTTACATCGGGATCGGTAATGAGCAACCCCTCTATGCGTCCGCGCTCATAATAGTAACGGGTCAGTATCTCCGACTTGAGCATCTCTGCAATCTCGTCGCGGTTACGCTGCAAGTCGCTCTCTTTCTCACTATTGATACGTTTCTCCATCTCCGTCAGCTGCGCTTCGAGCGAACCAATATACTTCTCGTCCTTTGCCACTCGACGCAGCTCCTCTATGGCTTTCTCGCTGAAAGTGGAATAGCTGAGGTCGCTCTTCGCCACGAAGTCGCAGAAGTCGGCATATAACGTGTTGTCTATCTCAAACTTGTCGGCAGAAGCAATGCTGTCGTGTTTCTCAACGTATGCATTCACATATTCAAACACCAGGTTCTTGGTTATCAACGCTTCGGCGATAGGCGACATATATTCCGGCTTCATCTCCACGTCGGGTTCTATGCCGAAACCATCGTATACGGTGCGTCCGTTGCGAGTGAGAAACGCTGTCTTGAGGGAGTCGGGCACCTTCACGGCCTTCCCCTGCTCATCGCGCTTGCCGTAGTCTATAGCCTGTATACAGCGGCCGCTGGGTATGTAGTATTTCGATACGGTGACCTTTAGCTGACTGTTGTATATCAATGGCAGAATATTCTGTACCAAACCTTTGCCAAAGCTGCGTTCTCCTATCACCACTGCCCTGTCGAAATCCTGAAGGCTTCCCGACACTATCTCGCTTGCCGACGCGCTGTAGCCATCAATGAGCACCGCCAGGGGCAACTCGGTGTCGACGGGTTCCATGCGAGTGTAACTCTTCATGTTTTTGGATGTTATCTTGCCTTTGGTCTCCACAACGAGCTCGCCGCGCTTCACAAAGTTGTTCACTATGTCGACAGCCTCGTTCATTAAACCGCCGCCGTTGCCGCGCAGGTCCAGTATCAGACCCTTCATGTTTTTGTTTTGCTTGCGCAGATCCAGCAAGGCGTCGCGGACCGCTTGCCCGGAGCCTTGCGTGAACTCGTTGAGTTTTATGTAGCCATAGTCGCCGTTGCCCACAAAGCCATAGTAAGGCACTGGCTTGAGTTTTATCTCGCGGCGGGTTATAGTCATGGTCAGCGGCTTGCCCTTACGCTCCACAACCACAGTGACATCGGTACCGGCCTGTCCTCTCAACGCCGAGCTGATCTCGCCGGTGGTCTTGCCCTCGGCACTCTCGCCGTTGACCGACATTATCTTGTCGCCGGCGCGCAGGCCGGAGGTCTGCGCCGGCATACCCTCATACACCTCCGAGATGAAAGCCGACTTGCCGTCGCTGTGTATCAGCGCTCCTATGCCGCCATACTCGCCGAGCATCTGCAGCTTGACATCCTCCATCGACGACTCGGGGAAGTAGTTGGTGTACGGATCCAGCGATGCCAGCATGGCGTCGATGGCCACCTTCATGGTCTTGCCCGGGTCGACCTCGTCTACATAGTTGTAGTGTATGGTCTTGTAAATGTCGGCAAAGATTTCAAGGTTCTTGGCTATCTCGAAACTCTTCTCGCCGGTCTTCTGCACCGTTGAAACCTTGCGTTGCGCCGCCACCGTGGGCATCATGGCAACCAACAGCATGGCAGCCAGCACTATACGCATCACATTTTCATTCTTTCTCATTTTCTCTGATATATTCAAAAACAAAATGATTAAACGCTACAAACAAAAAAATATTGCACCGCCGATGTGTAATTAAAGAAACAGATAAATGTTAAAAAATATTATTCTTTACACGCCTATAATAATACAGACGCACTCGCGTTATATATAGTTGCTATGAAAAAATTCGCATTATCTATCTTTACCCTGCTCACACTATGCATTGCAGCCACGCAGGCTGCCCCAGTGAGCGTCGAGTCCGCCCGCCGTGCCGGTCTCAATTTCTTAACCATGACCGAAGGCCGCAGTGAAGACACTCGCCTTGAGCTTGTCTACGAAGCTATCGGCAAACAAGGTATCACGAGCTACTATGTGTTTGCTGTAAACGACACCGGCTTTATAGCCATCGGTGCCGAGGACCGTTTTGTGCCGGTGCTGGCTTTCTGCGAGGATACCCGCTTCGATACCGCCACCATGCCCGACTACATCAGGTCGTGGTTCGAGGTGTACCGCAACTGCATTGCCTTTGGCGTTGAGCGCGACGACATGGGGCTGCGCCCCGAGGAGTCCGAGCGCGTGAAGGGCGAATGGAAAGCGCTGCTGAGCGGCGACCCCACCTTCTACGCCAAGCGCGGACAGAAGAGTGTGCCAAACCTTGTAGAAACACGCTGGGGACAGGGCAACGGCTATAACCTCTACTGCCCAAACTACACCCAGGCATCCACCGGCAACGGACATGCTCTCGTGGGCTGCGTGGCCACCGCCATGGCTCAAATACTGCGCTACTGGCGCTACGGAGTGGGCTTCGGCTCCCACAGCTACTCCTGCACCTATTACGGGCGGCTCTCCATGAAGTTCGACACAGCAACCTACGACTTCAACAACATGCCGCTGACGGCCCCCACCAACCCTCAGACCGAAACGGCTGTCAAGCGCCGCCACCACATCTCGCAGCTCTGCTACCACTGCGGCATAGCCAACGACATGACCTATGAGAGCCCCTCCTACCAAGGCGGTAGCGGCACACAGACAGCCAATGTACCCGATGCCCTCAAACACTTCGGATACTATGGCGCCTACATCCTCTCCAAGTCGAGCAACGAGAACAGCTGGGAAGACCTGCTCCGCAATGAACTCGACCACCGCCGCCCCATGGAGTACTCCGGCCACAGCCAGACCGAAGGCGGCCACGCCTTTATTTGCGACGGCTACAAAGAGAGCACCAGCCAGTACCACTTCAACTGGGGCTGGAGCGGCAGCTACAACGGATACTACACCCTCACCACCATGAAGGGCTTCACCTACAGCCAGCAGGCTGTGATGAACATAGTGCCCTCCTACCTCTGCAATACCGACACCTTCTATATCAGCGCCAACGCTGAGCAGAAAGTCGGTAACGACGGCAGCAGCTGGGCAAAAGCCAACCCCAACCTCCACAACGCCCTCTCAGCTCGCGGCATGTACAAATCGGGTTACATCCTCGTGAAAGAAGGCACCTACTATGGCGACACATCGCTGCTAAGGAAAGATGCCGCGTTCATCATCACCCCTGGCGTCAAAGTCTATGGCGGCTTTGCCGGCAACGAGAGGACTATAGACCAACGCAACCCCGCCGAGCACCCCACCATACTCGACGGTCGCGGTAGCCAGCGCGTGGCCAACGCCGACAACACCATGACAAAGATAGCCTACGTCCACGACCTGATCTTCCAGAACGGACAGGCCAACAACGGTGCCGGCGTCTATTCCACCAAGAACGTCACCTTCGACGGCTGCACCTTCCGCAACAACACAGGCCAGAACGGCGCCGGACTCTATATGGAGAGCGGTACAGTGAGACGCTGCTATTTCCATGGAAACAACAGCTCTTCCTCCTCGGCCCTCTATGTGAAGCAGGGCGATGTCAAGAACTGCCTCATAGCCAACAACCGCGGCGGCGGAGTAACCACCACAGCGGCAGCCAACCTCATCAACCTCACCGTGGTGAGCAATGCCGGCATAGGCATAACTCTCGGCTCGTCGACAGTACTGCGCAACAGCATCATCTGGAACAACAACACCCAGCTCTCGGGGGGCACCACCAGCAACATCACCTACAACGCCGTGATGAGCACCTCCCCGTCGAGCACAGGCAATATAACCCTCTCGTCCAACAACAACGACTCCGACGGCCCCCACTTTGTCAACCCCAAAACCGCACGAGGCATAGTGACCTCCGAGGGCGACTGGCACATCTCCAACGCTTCCTCCCCTTGCTACAACTCGGGCATGCCCGACGACGACGGCACTTATAAATGGGACCTCGACAACCGCACGCGTACACAGCACGGCAGAGTGGACATAGGCTGCTATGAGTTCAAGAACCTCGACATAGAGAGTAACAGCCAGGCCGCCATCAAGCTCTACCCCAACCCGACGTATGGCAGCGTGACCTTCGACGGCATACCGGCCGGCACCACCGTCACCGTATACGACGCTGCGGGACGTTGCGTAACCACCGCCACCGCCGTCACAGGCTCCTTAACCATCACCCTGCCTGCCACCGGCATCTACATTGCCCGCACCTCCATCGGCACAACTCATAAACTCATATCCGTTGACCGCTAACCTTTAAACCTTCCAACCCTAAAACCTTATACCTTCCAACTTTCCACCCTCCAACCCTTCTTGTATAATTGAAAAAGGTTATCACACTCCTGTTGCTTGCCGCCGTCGGCAGTTCGCTGTTCGCGCAGTATATAACCGCCGACAAGGCGACGACCGCAGCCATGCGATACCTCAACATCGCAGCAGGTCCCTCCAGCCGCACACTGTCGCTATGTGAGACCCTGCACGGCGATGACAACGCAGCAGTTCTCTACATATTCAATATTGGCGACAGCGGCTTCATAGTGGTCAGTGCCCACACCTTCGCACCTCCCGTCATTGGATGGTCGATGAACGGCACCTTCTGCCGCGACAGCCTCGCCCCCACCCTGCTCGACTACCTCGAAGACTACCGTCACGACATTGCCGCCATCGCCGCAGGGGCCGACGTCCCGCAAGCCACAGCACAGCAATGCCGCAGGGAGTGGGATGCGCTGCTCGACAAGGGGGGCTCAGCAGCAGCCAAGAGCTACTACGCCTCGCGTGGCTCAAAAAACCAAAGCCAGCTGCTGACAACCACATGGAACCAGGGGGCGGGATACAACAACATGTGCCCTGTGGCCCCCAACGGAAATCACGCTGTGACAGGCTGCGTGGCCACCGCTATGGCTCAGATAATACGCTACCACCGCTACCCTGAGCATGGCTTTGGCACATCGAGCTACGCACACATGGTATACGGAAGGCTCACCGCTGTCCACGACAGCACCACCTACGACTTCAGCTCCATGCCCAACAGCGTCAACGATCGCTCTCCGCGAGCCTACCAAGACGCCGTGTCCCAGCTATGCCTCCACTGCGGCATATCTGTAAGCATGGACTACCAGAGCAACCTCAACACATCGGGTTCGGGAGCCCAAGTCACCGATGTACCCGAGAGCATACAGCACTTCGGCTATTTCCGAGCCTATTTCCGCTACAAAACCGACATGAGCGACAGCCTCTGGCATATCATGCTCCGCCACGAACTCGACCAGCGACGCCCCATACTCTACCAGGGACATTCGCCAGAAGGCGGCCACGCCTTTGTGTGCGACGGCTACAAAGAGAACGACAACACCTACCACTTCAACTGGGGTTGGGGCGGCCACGGCGACGGATACTACACCCTCACCACCATGCAGAGCTTCACCACCATGCAGGGTGGGGTCTTTGGCATCTATCCCTCCGGGCTGGTGCCAGGCTGCGACACCATTTATGTGCAGCCCAGCTCAAACAACGGCAACGGCTCCTCGTGGGCCTTGGCAACCAACGACCTTGTCTCGGCCATCCGCGCCCGCGGCATCTACAAGAGCGGCGAGGTGTGGGTGCGCGAAGGCCGCTACCGCGGCGACAGCATAGAAGGCAACGACGGCTGCTTCTATATAGCCAACGGCGTCAGAGTGTACGGAGGCTTTGTAGGCAACGAGACCTCCCTCGACCAACGCAACCCAAGCCTGCACCCCACCATACTGGACGGACGCTCCAAAAACCGCGTAGTCTTCGCGCGGGCTCTCAGCAGAGACGCCCGCCTTGCCGACGTGCAGATTGTCAACGGCCTGGCTCCTTCGGGGGCGGGCATCTACGCCTCAGCAAACCTCACCATAGAGAACTGCACCGTCTCTTACTGCATGGCTCCAGAGGGCTCCGCCATATACAGCCTAGGAGCAACGATACGCAACTGTGTGCTGCACAACAACAATGGCAAATACACCCTCTACATGGACAACGGCTCCGCCAAGAACATGATAATAGCCAACAACAACGGCGGTGGCTGCTATGTATACCAGGGCCGCGTGGTGGGTTGCGACATTGTGAGCAACAACGGCTGCGGCATAGACCTCAACGACCGCTCGGTACTACGCAACTGCATAGTGTGGAACAACGACAGCACGCTGCGTGGCAACTACGACACCGACAGTGTGCGCCACTGCGCCATGAGCGGCTTTATTCCCGATGGCGACAACGGCAACATAAGGCTCAGCCTCGACAACTACGCCGGCAACGGCCCGCGCTTTGTTTACGCCACACCCCGCGGACCTCACACCCGCAGCGGCGACTGGCACCTTACGGCAGGCTCTCCCTGCATCAAAGCCGGTGACACCATACGCGGCGGCAGCTACACCACCGACCTCGACGGCATACCGCGCTATACACGACTTGGCATCGACATAGGATGCTACGAGTATGTTGGAAATACACAAGGGCTTGACCACGCAGCACCCGCAACCCTTGCTATTTGCCCCAACCCCTGCCACGGCACCGCAGTGTGCGAAGGACTCGACGCAGGCTCACTGCTCAGAGTCTACGACATCACAGGCCGTTGCATCTACAGCGCCACGGCAACCTCTGGCACCGCCACACTGCAACTGCCAGCCCAAGGTGTATACATAGTACGCAACGGCAACGGCAAAGCGGCAAGGCTTATATGCACAGAGTAAGGCTGCACTGACCGGCCTTCATTGTTACAAACTTGCGCAATCCTTTGATTGTGGAACGGCACGCGGCTCGTCAGCTGCCGGCAAAGAGCTTGCGGAACATCTCTTCGACAACCCCCACGCCAACTATCTCGATATTGTATTTGCTTTGGTCGATGGTCTTGGCGTTGTACTTCGAAAGGAAAATGCGCTCAAAGCCCAGCCTGTCGGCCTCCGCCACACGGTGCTCCACCCTCGCCACAGGACGCACCTCGCCGGTAAGTCCCATCTCACCGGCAAAGCAGCAACGGGCGTTGATGGGCATGTCCACGTTGCTCGACAAAATGCTGCTCACCACGGCAAGGTCTATGGCAGGGTCGCTCACCTTTATGCCGCCCGCAATATTGAGAAAGACATCCTTGGCGGCAAGCTTGAAGCCGCACCGTTTCTCAAGTATGGCAAGCAGCATGGCAAGCCTGCGCAGGTCAAAGCCATTGGCGTTGCGCTGCGGCGTGCCGTACACCGCCGACGACACCAGCGCCTGCACCTCTATGAGCATGGGGCGCACCCCCTCCACTGTGACACCCACGGCAGTGCCGCTGAGGTTCTCCTCGCGTCGCGACAGCAGGAACTCCGACGGGTTGGACACCTCGCGCAACCCGCTGCCCTGCATCTCAAAGATGCCTATCTCAGCCGTGGAGCCAAATCGGTTCTTCAATGAGCGCAGTATGCGGTAGCCATAGTTGCGGTCGCCCTCGAACTGCAGCACGCAGTCTACTATATGTTCCATCACCTTGGGGCCCGCAAGGGTGCCGTCCTTGGTGATATGGCCTATCAGCAACACCGGCACGCCCGTCTCCTTGGCGAAACGCTGGAACTCCGTGGTACACTCCCTTATCTGCGATATGCTGCCCGCCGACGAGTCGATGGTCTCGGTGCAGATGGTCTGTATCGAGTCTATGACCAGCAGCTCCGGCTGCACTGACGACACATGCTCAAATATGCGCTGCGTCACCGTCTCGCTCACCACATAGCAGTTCTCTCCTGCCGTGCTTATGCGGTCGGCGCGCATCTTTATCTGCTGCTCGCTCTCCTCGCCGCTTACGTACAGAACCTTGCGATCGGTAATGGCCAGCACCGTCTGCAACAGCAGTGTGCTCTTGCCAATGCCCGGCTCGCCGCCCAACAGCATGAGGCTGCCCGGCACTATGCCGCCGCCAAGCACGCGGTCAAACTCGGCGCAGTGCGTCGTCATGCGCTGCGTCTCGCTATAGGTCACATGCTTTATCAGCTTGGGTTCCGACGCCTGGCGCGCCTGTCCCCTGCCCTGCCCGAAGGCGGGTTTGTCAATCTTCACCACCTCCTCGTCAAAGGTGTTCCACTTGCCGCACTCGGGACATTTGCCCAGCCAGCTCGACGACTGGTAGCCGCACTCGCGGCAGAAAAAATAAGACTTAGCCTTGGCCATGGGAGGGTTGGAGGGTTTTAAAGTTAAAGGGGTATAAGGTTAAAGGGGGTTAGGGGCTGATATTTGGTGCGTGGGGTAAGAAACTGTTTAAATTTGATTGATGAATTTTATTATGGACATGAACGAGTGGATTTTTCGCATTCCCAGAAGGAGCAATGGGAACCATTGTGACTGATGGAAGGTGTAAAAGATGCCATTCAGGTTCTTTAAGGTGGGTTCTGTTTTTTCATTGAGAGCGCCTGTTCTCCGCTGCGCTATCGAAATGCCACTGGCATTTCTTCACTCCGAGACGCATGTCGTTTTTATCTTGTTGCCCCACACTGCGTTCCTTGTGCGGGGTTCGCTCAACAAGTTCGCGGGCCTCAGCAATTGAGAGTTAGCCTCTCCGAGGCTATTTTTAGAGGTTACATTAAGAAAAACATTGAATTGAATTTAAACAGTTTCTAAAACTCATCGAGGACGGTGTCGATGCGATAGAGCTTGTCGCCGCGGTGCAGCGGCTGGGCAGTCTTGAGGGTGAAGAGGTCGCCTTGCGACACCTGCAGGGCGTCGCCTTCACCGTTGTCGACCCGCAGTCCATCAACAATGCCTGTATACACCCCAGTGGTCTCGCCTGTAACCATATAGCGGTCGCCTTTGCGGAGCGTCTCGCGCGTCTCAATGCGCATCTCGGCCACCTGCGGGCGGTTGAAGTAGTTGGTGACCTTGCCGAGGTACACCTTGTTCTCGGTGGCTTGCGAACCGTAGCGGTCGCTCCACTCGCCCATGGTGCGGCCCAGATAGTAGCCATCCCAAAAGCCGCGGTTGAACACGGTGCGCAACCGCTCCGTCCAGTCCGCTATGGCTTCGCGCGTGTATGTGCCTGCCTCTATGGCTTCCACGGCCTCGCGGTAGCAGGTGACGACGGTCTTAACATAATCGGCGCTGCGCCCTCGCCCCTCTATCTTGAGCACCTGCACGCCGGCCTTCGCCATCTTGTCGAGGAAGCCTATGGTACACAAGTCCTTGGGCGACATGATGTATTGGTTGTCCACCTCAAGTTCCAAACCCGTCTCCATGTCGGTGACCAAGTATCCGCGACGGCATAGTTGCAGGCAGGCGCCGCGGTTGGCGCTGTGGTTGTATGCGTCGAGGCTCAGGTAACACTTGCCGCTCACCGACATGCAGAGGGCGCCGTGGGCAAAAAGCTCTATCCTCACCAGCTCGCCGTGCGGGCCGCGGATGTCGTTGGCCTTTATGAAATTGGTTATCTCCGCCACCTGCGCCAGCGGCAGCTCGCGGGCTGTGACCATCACATCGGCGTAGCGCGAATAGTAGCGCACCGCCTCACTGTTCGATATGTTGCACTGGGTGGATATATGTATCTCTATGCCGAGCTGCGACGCGCTCTCTATCACCGCCATGTCGGAGGCTATGACGGCATCGACGCCCACTTCGCGGGCGGCAAGGAGCAGCTTGCGCATCTCCTCCAGCTCATGGTTGTACACCACGGTGTTGACCGTAAGGTAGCAACGCACCCCTGCGGCGTGGGCCGTCGAGACTATGCGCCCCATGTCGTCGAGGTCGAAGTTGCTGGCCGAGCGCGACCGCATATTGAGCTTGCCCACTCCAAAGTATATGGAGTTGGCGCCGGCCTGTATCGCTGCGGCGAGGCTCTCAAAAGAGCCCACAGGAGCCATTATCTCCATCATCGCCGTGCGGTTTTAGAGGGGGCCTTGCCGCGTTTTACGGGCTGACGCATATATATGTCTATCAGCGTGTACTTGGAAAAGGGTGTACGGTAAAGGGCTGCGTCTTCGCATGTAAAGTCGTAGAACATGGTGCGTCCCGACAAAGCAGCGTCGACAAAAGCCGTGAACTCCTCACCGGTATGGCTGAGATAGGTGGCGGCCTCGTGGCCGCGGTCTTTGAAGCGCATTATCCAGTGGCTGTAGCCGCGTTTGGAAAAGGTCTTGGCTATGGAGCTCGACCCATAGAGCGAGGTATGCAGCGAGCTGTGCAGCCTGCGGTAGGCCACTATCTTGTCGGTGGTGCCGTGTACCAGGCATGTGGGAGCCGGAGGCTCGTTGTATTTAAGCTGGCCGTTGCGGCAGTACACGCCGCCGGCATACGAGATGATAGCCGCCGGCGCAAAGTCGTCGGGCAAGGCATCGGCAACTCTCAGGTGGTTGGCGCGGCAGTAGTCGAGCTGCAACACCGTGATGGCGCCGGCGCTGCTGCCTGTGAGTATAATCTTGTCGCGGTCTATGTCGAGGGCCATGGCACGTTCCCACACGTAGGCCAGCGCCGAGGCACAGTCCTCCACGGCCATCGAGATAGCCTCCTCAAACAGACGGTAGGCGCGGGTGAGCCTCACGGTGTCAAAGTTCACCGTGCGCAGGCGCAGCCGGTAGTCGATGGAGACCACCGTAAAACCCTTCTCGGCAAGCATGGTGCATGAACGCACCGATTCTTTGTTGTTGCGGGCTCCTTCGCGGAAGCCGCCGCCAAACAGGTACATCACACAGGCGTGGTCGCTGCGCGGATGCTGCGGACGGTACACGTCGAGCCGCAGTTGGGTGCGTCCGCGTTCGGCATAGACATAGCTCTCTACCTCCTGCGCCACACATGGCATGGCGCCAAGGAGCAGAGTAACACACAATAATATACGGAAAACTCGGTAGTGCATGTATGAATGGTATTTTCGTGATTGAAGAAATGAATACTATATTCTTTACCTATTTGTTTTGAAATGCCCTGTAAGGGCTCTTAAATCCAACAGCCCAGGGCACCGCCCTGGGTATAAACGTCATCAAAGCACATGCGCCCTGAACTGAGGTCATGAGTACCTATGAAATAAAAACATGGACAGTGAGCAACATTTAGCAATCATTTGATGAATAATTGTTCAGGCGCCCAATTCTCAGTCGACAAGAGCGAGGGTCAGGGCTTCGGACATCTCTTTTATATAGTGGAACTCAAGACCTTTCAGATACTCGTCGTTGATCTCCTTTATGTCGCGGCGGTTGTCTTCGCAGAGTATTATGTCGGTGATGCCGGCGCGCTTTGCGGCAAGGATTTTTTCCTTGATGCCGCCCACTGGCGTCACCTCGCCGCGCAGGGTTATCTCGCCGGTCATTGCCACGGTAGGCTTCACCCTGCGGTGGGTAAACGCCGAGAGCATGGCAACAAACATGGTGATGCCCGCCGACGGGCCGTCCTTGGGAGTGGCACCTTCAGGCACATGGATATGGATATTGCTGTTCTCCAGCTGCTCCGCGTCTATGCCGAACTTGTCGGCGTTGGCCTTGATGTATTCAAACGCCAGTGTCGCCGACTCCTTCATCACGTCGCCGAGGTTGCCGGTCATGGTGAGCATGCCTTTGCCTTTGCTTATTGACGACTCCACAAACAATATCTCGCCGCCCACGCTGGTCCATGCCAAGCCTGTCACCACGCCCACGCGGGGCTCCTTGCCGCTCACCTCGCTGCGATGTATGGGCAGGCCCAGCATCTCCTGCAGCTCCGAGGCGTCGACGGCACGGCGCATGCGTTCGGACTCCGCCGCCTTGACGGCACGCTTGCGCATTATCTTGGCCAGGGTGTGCTCCAGCTGGCGCACACCCGACTCACGCGTGTAGTCGTTGATGATAACCTCCAGCACCTCGCGCGAGAAGGTGATGGCGCCCTTGCGGAAACCCATCTCCTTGAGCAGACGCGGTATTAGGTGGCGCTGCGCTATCTCTATCTTCTCTTCGAGTATGTAGCCGCTGAGCTCTATAACCTCCATACGGTCTATGAGGGCCGGCTGTATGGTGGAGAGGCTGTTGGCGGTGGCTATGAAAAGCACGTTGGAGAGGTCGTAGTCTATGTCGAGGTAGTTGTCGTGAAACGCCGAGTTCTGCTCGGGGTCGAGCACTTCGAGGAGTGCCGACGTGGGGTCGCCGTTGAAGCCGTTAGGCTGCACCTTGTCCACCTCGTCGAGTATGAACACCGGGTTGGAGCTGCTGGCTTTCTTGAGGCTTTGGATGATACGGCCGGGCATGGCGCCGACGTATGTCTTGCGGTGCCCGCGTATCTCCGCCTCGTCGTGCAGGCCGCCGAGGGCTACGCGCACATACTTGCGGCCTAGGGCGGTGGCCACCGACTTGCCGAGGCTTGTCTTGCCGGTGCCCGGAGGCCCTACGAGGCATAGTATGGGCGACTTCATGTCTTTCTTGAGGTTGAGCAGTGCCACATGCTCCACTATGCGGTCCTTCACTTTCTCTATGCCGTAGTGGTCGCTGTCGAGCACCTCGCGTGTGCGCAGCGGGCTCAGGTTGTCGGTGGTGAACTCGCCCCACGGCAGGTCGAGCATAAGGTCCAGGTAGTTGTACTGCACAGAGTAGTCGGGCGACTGGGGAGCCAGACGCTGCAGCTTGGCAAGCTCTTTGTCGAACACCTTGCGCACATCGTCGCCCCAGTGTTTCTCTGCGGCGCGGGCCAGCAGCTCCTTGCTGTCCTCGTCGTTGGGCGACGAGCCCAGCTCCTCCTGTATGGCGCGCATCTGCTGGTTGAGGAAGTACTCGCGCTGTTGGCGGTCTATGCTCACCTTGGCACGGTCCTGCATCTCGTTGTTGATGCGCTGGTAGTCCAGCTGCTCTTTCTCGTATTCGAGCACCAGCTTGGCACGCTCGCCGTAGTCGTTGAGCTCAAGCACCGCCTGCTTGCGGTGTACATCTATCTCCAGATGATTGGCGATGAAATTGATAGTGGTGCGGTCGCCTTTTATGGTACGCATCAGCTCCTCGCCCGGCATGTTGCGGTTCTTGAGTATCTGGGCGTAGTTGCGCCGCAGCACCTTCACGGCCTGTCGCAGCTCGGCGGCGGAGAGCGACTCTCTCGTCTCCTGCACCGACTCCACGGAGCAGAGCAGGCGCCCTGTTGCCTCACGGTGGTACTCCAACACCTTCACAGCCCTTACGCCCAGCAGTATACCCACCAATGTGTCGCCGGGCATGTTCACCACACGAAGCACGCGGGCCATGACTCCTATCCCGTACAGGTCTTCGGGGTTGGGGTCGTCGACATCGTTGCGCTGGGCTATGACAGCTATGCGGCCCTGGCCGCGCCCAGCCTCTTTCAGCACCTTGCGCGACGCTATGCGGTCCACGGCAATGGGTAGCACCACTCCGGGCATCAGTATGTTGTTGCGTAGCGGCAGCACCGGAAGCATCTCCGGCACATCCTCGTTGAGCAGCATCTCCTCGTCCTCGCGCGAGAGCACCGGCACGTACTCGGCAATCTCCACAGCCCCTCTTGCCCTCAACATATCCTCACGCAACAAAGTCTCCGAAAACAGCCCTTTATTGTGAGTTTTGTCTTTGCTCATCAGTAACTTGTTAAAATTGAAAAAGGTCTGACGTATAGCTGCCAGACCCTCTTCGTCATTCTTCTTACGTAATCAATCAGTCCTCACTCATGCGAGACGGGCTGGCGTTTACTCAGCTTTCTTGGCGTACTTCTTGTACTTGCTCATGAACTTGTCAACGCGACCGGCGGTGTCAACCAGTTTCAGTTTACCTGTGAAGAAGGGGTGCGAAGTGTTGGAGATTTCCAACTTCACCACGGGATACTCCTTGCCATCGGTATAGGTGACGGTCTCTTTGGTTGCCGCGCAGCTCTTGGTCAGTATCATGTTGTCGTTCGACATGTCCTTGAAAACCACAAGGCGATAATTCTCGGGATGGATACCTTTTTTCATGCTTTTTTTCTTTTTGCCGTTTTGAGCAGTGGCTCTTAAACGATTGTTAATCCTATTGTTATCTCACTTTATACCACCCATGGTGGCAGTTATTCGGAATTGCAAAGATACAACTTTTTATTGAAATATACGCATACCATTGAAAAAAAAGTGTTGGGGCTCACACCCTCAGCGGAGCCCGCTGTAGGATCCACGCACGTTGCCGGCTGTCTGCAGCACCGTCAGCTGCTCCAGCGGCGGCAGCTGCCATGCCGTCGCCGCCCGCCCGGCCCACTCGCGGCACACGCGGCGCCCCTTGGCCAGCACTCGGCTCAGCCTCCTGCGCCGCCACGGCTCCACCTCCATGCCGAGGAAGGTGACGCGCCTGTCGGCGCGCGTGAGCCGCACCTTGCCGGGGTGCAGCGTAAGCC
>JAFTDW010000053.1 GCA_017454015.1 Bacteroidales bacterium
ACTTGTCAAAACCATTATCTTGGTGGCTATTGAGAAGGTGTTCACCTCTTCCCATTCCGAACAGAGAAGTTAAGCCCTCCTTCGCCGATGATACTGCACTTGTTTGTGGAAAAGTAGGTCGCCGCCAACTTTTATAAAGAGCATCCCATTTCGGGGTGCTCTTTTTTTTGTTGACATATCATATTTTTTTGTAATTTTGCATCGATAATTAACAATTAAGGCGACCTCTAAAAATAGCCTCGGAGAGGCTAACTCTCAATAACTGAGGTCATGAGCACCGATGAATTAAAAAACATGGACAGCGAATAACCCCGCACAAGGAACCATTGGTCATGAGCACCGATGAAATCAAAAATATGGACAGCGAATAACGCAGTGTGGGGCAACAAGATAAAAACGACATGCGTCTCGGAGGGACGCGCTCTCAATGAAAAAATAGAACTCACCTTAATACCAATACTAAGAAAGACATGATGCCTGAAAACGGGACGTTTTCCTTGCCGGGTCTGACTTACGAGGAACTGTCTGGCGCCATGCAAAGATACTCTCTCGTTCCACCACGGCAAACATCTTAAAGCCTATGTGGACAATATGAACAAAATGCTGCCGGGCAGCGGTCTGGAAGGGCTGTCGCTCACCAATGTCGTGCGCAAGGCTCAGGGCGGCCTTTTCAATAATGCCGGTCAGGTGTTGAACCATGCCATGTATTTTGCCCAGTTCTCCTCAACACCTCATCCTATGAGCGATAAGTTGGCGGCTATGCTTGCGGAGACTTTTGGCAGTGTTGAGGCTTTTAAGAAAGAGTTTGAGCAGAAGGGCGCCACGCTTTTCGGTAGCGGTTGGGTGTGGCTGAGCGCAGACAAGAACGGCAAGCTGGTCATTACGCAGCAGCGTAACGCCGAGAATCCGTTAACCGATGGTCTCTCGCCACTGCTGACCTTTGATGTATGGGAACATGCCTACTATCTTGACTACCAGAACCGCCGTGCCGACTATCTCGCGGCACTCTGGCAATATGTGGATTGGGCTGAAGTAGAAAACCGCATGTGATGCGATAAGCCTCCTGTAGACTAAAGAGTGTCAAAGCGGTCGGCTTTTGACATAAAAGTAGCGATGTTAATTTTCTGGAACGTAATCCGAGAATTATATATATTTTTCGGATTATATTCCAAAAAATTCGGTTTTTTGCATTGTTAAAAGGGGAGAGTGCCCTGCAAAACAATAAAAGGAGCCTAAATATAGAAGGCTCCCTTAATAGAGATTGGTGTTGTTATTGCACGACAAACTTATTGGTTTTGCCTTCGCACTCATAGATGTATACTCCTGGTTGGAGATTTGAGACATCAATAGTAACCTTGTCAAAATGCGGTCCAACGGGGATGGACCTCACCAATGTGCCGTTGGAGTTGAATATATGCAACTCTGCGGCCTTCTCCGATGCCAGATGATATGGGATGGTTATCAGGCTACTGCCCGGGTTAGGATATGCGCTGCCGATGTTTGTGCCGCATTGCTCCGTCGGTGGAACTGACACAGTACCTGGCCCTCCACAGAGATAATGAATGTAACTTGTTTCTGACGTGCCTGTTGAGGAATTAATCATGACTTTATATATGCACAGACGTGTTTCATTATTAAGGGAATACATTTGCCATAAATTAAGAATACATGCGATCCCAAAATTTTCTATCACATCGCCATCTTCATTGATAAGTTTTGCAGTATAATTATTGTTAGTGTTGTCATCTGATGTGGTCTCCATAAATGAAACAAATAATTCAACCTTATCATCATTGTTTATGTAACGTTTACCTAATATTGAACAGGATGATATTTTATACCCCGAGGGAGGATTTGTTGCAATGGTTTTATACAACGAGAAGTCCCAGCTATACAAGTAGACAGTGTTGTTTGAGAGGCCATAATAATATTTTGCGTCATAAGAATCAGTCCATTGAAGGTCTTCTCGTGGGGTGTCAAGCCTTGTGAGCTGTGCTGATGCCGTTAGGCTTATCGCCACCAATAATGTGTAGAGTGCAATTTTTTTCATTTCGTATCCTCCTTTAATTTAATATTGAATGACTTTGAATCAGTGTGCTGTTTGGCTCGGTCGAACGCTCCCCGCACGACCTTGTCTTGTAATGAGTGGCAACAGCTCGGCCAATGTACATGTTGACTTCCTGCAAGTTGCCTGTTTCAGCCACCAAGTCGAGGTAATCCTTCATAAGTTCCTTGTCGCTTTGAATGTAGCAGAACAATGCGTCGATAGGATTGTCCTCGAATTTCTTGATGGCATTGTTAAAAAATGCATCTTTTGACATAAGCATATACCCTGTTTTGTGTCGGGCGCAACCTCTGATTGTTTTGCCTACTCTAATATACGGTTTTCGGCTTCCCCGCTTATTATTGAGCAGAGAAGCCGAATGTTTCCGTATGGGCATAAAAAAGGCGTGCAACCTTTCGTTATGATTCCCTTATTCACATGACAGGTGCTGGTGATACCTTTGGACAGAATAAGTTACGAAATAGTTCACGCCACTGCGCGAACCCTCCGCTTCCCATTCCCCTGTCCACGAAAGTTACCAGCTTTGTCATGTGGGAACAAGAGCTTCGAGCTCAATATGATCTATTTATCTGTTTTTGTGCGTTGTTGGTTTAATAGGTTATCAATGACGATGGCAATATTTTGTCTACTACAGCATAGTCGCCATCAATGTGAAAAATTACTATCAATTTCCTGTTACCTACCGTTGTTATCTTTGCATGGGGATGGTAGAGCTTCGGCAACTGATATTCGCTTTCGGGTATAGCTTCAGCAGTATACGACAGTCGGGCTACTTCAAGTCTGATTTTTTGTAGATATTTAAGAGCCAAGTCTCTGCTGCCTATGTTTAGCAGCCAGTCTCTCAATCTAATAATGTCGGCCTCTGCCTCAATATCATAATCAACGCGGAACTCTTTCACGTTCTTTGCTAAAAGGTGGCCTCTAACTTCTGCCAGAAGTTATCTATATCGCGATGCACTTTACCTCGGTTGGGATTGTTTATATCATGCTTTATAGAGGCCATCCAGTCAGCCTGCTGTTCAGGTGTGAGCGGCAACTCTTTTTCGGAATAATGGTTTTCTGTTGCAATATTCCTGTTGATGCATTGCAAATCCGATGAATATGTGTTATTTACATGTGTTGTATTACCCATATCGTAGTGCATGTTTGTAAATGCAAAGTTACGACAAAAATTTGTAATGTCAAGTTTTTTTTTACAGATATAGTGCAAACAAACAAGGCTGACAATGATATTGTCAGCCTTGTTTGTTTTCTGAGGTCGCTTCCGGATTTGAACCGGAGTAGCAGGTTTTGCAGACCTGTGCCTAGCCCCTCGGCCAAACGACCTTGATTGTCTTTCAGTAAGTTGGCTTGTGTGCCAATTGTGCTGAATGTGTTTGCAAAGTTACGAACTTTTTTTTAATTGGCAAAATTTATTTTCTCTTTATCCATAAACTTTCACTTCTACACCCTCATTCCTAATACGCTGTGCGTACTGCTCAAGTTCGTCGACGGATAGCTTGCGCAAAGCTTTCTCGGGGGTGGCGCGGTCGAGGGCGTAGAGCATCACATGGCGGGGCTTGATGCGGTGCAGATGCCCGAGGTAGGCGTTGAACTCTGTGTCGACAAGGTTGCTCACCGGCTTGCCGTTGCTGTGGCCGTCGAAGAGCAGGGTCTGTATTATGCCGTCGCTGCCAAAGGCTACCAGAGAGTCGATGAGTTGCTGCCAACTGCATCCTAAGTCGTTGTTGCGGTTGATGAGTTGCCTCATCTCTTCGGTGCCGCAGTCGAGCTTGAGAGTGGGGTTGTCGAGTTTGTGGAGGGCTGCCGCTATCTCGGGCCGGTAGAGCTGCGTGGCGTTGGTGAGCAGCGTGGTGGCGGCCTCGGGGTAGTAGCTGTTGCGCAAGGCGACTACAATGTCGACCACCTCGGGGAAGTGAGGATACAGCGTCGGTTCGCCGTTGCCGGCAAAGGTGAACGAGTCGACGGGCGTGCACTGCTGCCGCAGCTCTTTGAGGCGGTGCTCCAGCAGGCCGGCTATCTCGTCGGGGGTGGCAAACTCCATAGGTTGCCGCTCCGACTCGCTGTTCCATCCGCATTCGCAATATATGCAGTCGTAGGAGCAGTGCTTGTGCTTCAGTGGCAGCAGGTTGACACCAAGCGAGCTGCCGAAGCGGCGGCTGTGTATGGGCCCTACTATGGTGTTTTCAAACAGTGAGGGTCGTATGGTCTGCGGGTACTGTTGGTCTCTCATCTCACAGCGGCTTGTATTATCATGTCGTAGAGTTGTGCCGGCTCGATGCCTATGGCGCGCGCCTGCTTGGGCACTATGCTCTCTGCGCTCTGCCCTGGTATGGTGTTGACCTCAAGGAAGAAGAGCTCGCTCTTTTTGGTGTTGTAGATGTAGTCGAAGCGCACCACGCCGCGGCAGTCCAGCAGGTCGTAGAGTTGCGACGACACCTGCTGTATCTGGCTGCTTATCGCAGTGCCGACCTCGGCTGGGGTCACTTCGTTGCTGAAACCTTTGTATTTGGCCTCGTAGTCGAAGAACTCATGTCCGCCGGTGGGTATTATCTCCGTGACGGGGAAGACGAGTTTGCGGCCTTCTTTGTCGCGTAAAACGCCGCAGTCGAACTCGCGCCCCTCAATGAACTGCTCCACTAGCACGGCGTTGTCCTCCGTGAAGGCTTCCTGTATGGCTGGCATAAGCTCCGCAGCCTCTTTTACCTTGGTGGTGGCCACGCTGCTGCCGCCCGACGCGGGCTTTACAAACAACGGCAGCGAGAGCCGTGACACTATGTCGTCGGTGTTGACCTCGTTGTTGCGCAGCAGCATGAGCGACTGTGCCACGCTCACAATGCCGAAGCTGCGCACCACGGGGTTGCAGTAGCCTTTGTTGAATGTCAGTGCCGAGGTGTAGAAGCCGCAGGTGGTGTAGGGTATCCCTACAAGGTCGAAGTAGCCCTGCAGCACACCGTTCTCGCCAGGGTTGCCGTGGATGATGATGAAGGCAAGGTCGAAATGTACCGTCTGCCCGTTGTCTGTAACGGAAAAGTCGTGTCTGTTGACAGGCTGGTGTGTGCCGTCGTCGCCCAGCCAGTACCACCGTTCGGCCTGCGGCACGTTCTCGCGCTCCACAACTATCTTGTATACATTGTACTTGTCGTGGTCGAGCGACTGGTACACTTGGTTGCCGCTACCTATCGAGATTTCATGTTCTCCGGAGTAGCCGCCCATCACGAGGGCTATGTTTTTCTTCATGATACTATGTTTTTTAGAAACAGTTTTTCTTTCATTCAATAATTTTCTTATGCCATAAAAACCGTTTCTTAGTTCCCAAAATTGTCGTAGGATATGTTGTTTGGTGCAACGCCGAGGTTGTCAAGCAGTGTCAGCACGGCGCTGGTCATCATCGGTGGTCCGCACAGGTAGTAGTGAACCTCTTCCGGTTCGGGGTGTGCTTTGAGATAGGTGTCGTAGAGCATTTGGTGTACGAAGCCTTGTGTGTAGCTGATGTTCTGCCTGTCGGCTACGGGGTCCTGCCTGTCGAGTGCAAGGTGGAAATGGAAGTTGTCAAAGTCGCGTTGCAGTTGCATGAAATCGTCGAGGTAGAGCACTTCGTTGAGGGCGCGTGCCCCGTAGAAGAAGTGCATAGGTGTCGTGGTGTCTTGCAGTGTGCGTGTGAGGTGCATTATCTGTGAGCGGAGCGGTGCCATGCCGGCGCCGCCGCCTATCCATATTCGTTCGCGGTCGCCTTCCGTGATATGGAAATCGCCAAACGGACCGCTGATGTCCACTTTGTCGCCAGCCTTCAGCGAGAAGATGTACGAAGAGCCTATGCCCGGGTTGACGTCTGCAAAGGCTTTGCTGTTGCGCTTTTGCGGTGGCGTGGCAATCCTCACGGTGAGCATGAACACGTTGCCCTCCGCCGGGTAGTTTGCCATAGAGTAGGCTCTTGTTGTGGCTTCGTCGTTGGTGCAACGTAGTCCAAACAGCCCCCGCTCCTCCCATGCCGGAAGGTATTCGCTGCCAATCTGCTCTCGGTCTATGTCGTTGAAATCAAGCTTGAAGGCCGGTATCTTGAGCAGTGCGTAGCTTCCCGGCCTGAAGTCGAGCTGTCCTGCTTCGGCGGGCAGCTGCACCTTGAGTTCTTTTATGAAGGAGGCCACGTTGCGGTTGGATACCACCGTGCAGCGGTATTCTTTGGCGTCGAGTATAGACTGTGGCAGAGCGATGCCTATGTTGCCCCGCACTTTGAACTGGCAGCCGAGCCGCCACCCCTCGCCAAGTTCCTGCCGTGTGAAGAAGTTGCTCTCTATCGGCAGAGCTTCGCCTGCACCGGCGGTTACTCTGCAGCGGCATTGTCCGCAGTTGCCCTTGCCGCCGCACGACGATGGCAGTATGATACCGTGTCCCGAGAGAGCCGTGATAAGCGTGTCGCCAGTAGCCACGGTCAGTTCCCGCTGGTCGTTGACGGTTATTGTGGCATTGCCTTGTGGCAACAGCCTCTTCTGTAGCACCAGCAGCAGTGCCACGAATGCCAGCAAAAAGAGGCAGACAGCCAGAGATGTTACTACAACAATCATGCTATCAAAGCTTTATTCCCATAAAAGCCATAAAGGCCATGCCCATCAGTCCAGTTATAATAAATGTTATGCCAACCCCTTTGAGGGCCGGCGGTATATGTGAATAGCGCAGCTTCTCCCTTAATGCCGCTATGGCCACTATGGCCAGAAACCACCCTATGCCGCTGCCCAAAGCAAACACCTCGGCTTGCGCTATGTTGCTGTAGGCCCGCTCCTGCATGAACAGTGAGCCACCCATCACGGCGCAGTTCACCGCTATCAACGGCAGGAATATGCCAAGAGAGTTGTAGAGTGCCGGACTGTAGCGTTCCACCACCATCTCCACTATCTGCACTATGGCGGCTATAACTGCTATGAACACTATGAAGCTGAGGAACCCCAGGTCGACACCAGCCAGCGAAGGCGAAATCCACGCCAGAGCCCCTGCTTTGAGCAGGTATTTATTAATAAGATAGTTGACGGGTACGGTGATGCAGAGCACAAAAGTTACAGCTATGCCAAGCCCCGCCGAGGTCTTTACCGTCTTCGACACAGCAAGGTACGAGCACATGCCAAGGAAGAAGGCAAAAATCATATTGTCAACGAATATCGACTTGACGAGTATGTTGATATATTCCATTATGCTTTTCTCGAATTAATAATCCATATCAGCAGGCCTATAAGTATCAGGGCCATAGGTGGCATTAGCATAAGTCCGTTGTTCTCGTAGCCAATGTCGTGAAGCCTCTCCGTCACTGGGTAGCCCCAGAGGGTGCCGTTGCCAAGCAACTCCCGCGTGAAGCCCAGCAGGATAAGTATAAAGCTGTATCCAAGGCCGTTGCCCAATCCGTCGCATACCGACGGTAGCGGTGGGTTGTGCATGGCAAAAGCCTCCAGCCGCCCCATCACTATGCAGTTGGTTATGATAAGCCCAACAAACACCGAAAGTTGTTTGCTTACATCGAAGAAGTAGGCTTTGAGAACCTGGTCCACAAGCACCACAAGGGTCGAGACCACTACAAGTTGCACTATGATGCGTATGCGTGGCGGTATGGTGTTGCGCAGCAGCGATATGATAAGGTTCGACAGCACTGTCACGGCGGTGACGCTTACAGCCATGAACACCGCAGGCTTAAGCTGAGCTGTGACAGCAAGGCAGGAGCATATTCCCAGCACCTGCACCGTTATAGGGTTGTTGTCGCGCCACGGCAGTGTGATGTATTTAAGGTTTTTATTGTTCATCTGATGTAACTTGTGCCCGGACCGTTTGCTGCATACATGTGCTGTATGGTGCCAGACAGTCGTGCAGCATGTTTGTAACCCCGTTGCTTGTCATGGTGCCGCCGCTTATGGCGTCCACTTCGTGTTTTGAATTGTTGTTTGCGTTCTTTTTCAGTATTATAGGGATGAACTGTGCTGTTGCGTCCAGACAGCTCTTGCCCACAAAGCGGCGGGCAAATTCCTCAGTGCTGATGTTGCCGCCAAGTCCCGGAGTCTCGCCTTTGTGGTCGAATACTGCTCCGCATACTGTCCATTGGGCGTCGAAGCATAGGTAGCCCCATATAGGGCCCCACAGCCCGTTGCCGTGCAGCTCTATGATGTGGCGGTCGCCGCAGCGGTAGGCCGGCAACGGCTCTTCGTCGCTGCCGAGGTTGACTGTGGAGATGCTGTCAGAGAACAGACGGTCGGCGTTCCGCGCAGTGGCCTCTATGCCGGAGGCTTTCAGTATCAGCATTTTTTGTTCCAACTGCTCATTGTGCTGCTGGCGGGGTGCAAGGAGCATGTTGGCTACCGACAGCACTATGGCAGCTGCCGCCAGCAGTGCGCCGGAGTAGAGCAGTATGTATATGTTGCTGAACTTCTTCATTGTTTGTTAGTGGCGCGTCGGCTGCGCTTTTTTATGTTGACGGCAATCACGCAGTGGTCAATCAGCGGTGCAAAGCAGTTCATCAGCAGGATGCTGAGCATCATGCCTTCGGGGTAGGCTGGGTTGACAACCCGCAGCAGTATTGCCAAAGCTCCTGTGAGCAAGGCATATATCCAGCGTCCGGGGTTTGTCTGGGGTGCTGTTACGGGGTCGGTGGCCATGAACACAGCACCGAACATGAAGCCGCCCAGCAGATAATGGTAGTAGAACGGCACCTGCATGTAGCTGTTGAGTCCTATCAGGTTGAAGAGCAGTGCTATGGCACCGCCGCCGAGCACCACGCCCGCCATGATGCGCCACGAAGCAATGCCTGTGACGAGCAGTAAGATGGCGCCAACCAGTATGGCGGCGGTAGAGGTCTCGCAGCATGAGCCGGGCATTATGCCCCAGAACAGGTCTCCCAATGAGTATTGCATTGATTGTATGTTGACTGCGTTGGCTTTCAGCTCAGCCAGAGGCGTGGCTCCAGTCACTGCGTCGGTGCCCCATGCTTTGGCTGCAGTCCACACTTTGTCGCCCGACATGTGCGACGGGTATGCAAAGAAGAGGAAAGCACGAGCCAGCAGGGCTGGGTTCATGAAATTCATGCCGGTGCCGCCAAACACTTCTTTGCCCACCACCACGGCAAAAGCCACAGCCAGTGCCAACTGCCACAGCGGCACGGTGGGCGGCATTATCATGGGTATCAGCAGTCCTGTCACAAGGTATCCTTCGTTGACTTCGTGGTGGCGTATCTGCGCAAAGGCGAACTCAATGGTGAGTCCCACAATGTAACTTACCGCTATCATGGGTAACATGCGCAGCAGGCCAAAGCCAAAGCACTGCCAGAAGAAGTCTGTCGTGCCAGTGTCGACAGGTAAAACGTAAGCTGTATAGTGTTGGTAACCAATGTTCCACATTCCGAAAAGCAAGGCTGGTATCAGTGCGATGACCACTATTATCATGGCGCGTTTCATGTCGATGGCGTCGCGTATGTGGCTGCCATGCTTTGTCACGGTGTTGGGGGTATAGGCAAAGGTCTCGAACGCCTCAAAGGTGCTTTGCAACGCTGCAAACCGTCCGCCTTCGTCGAAGGCGGGTTTTATCTTGTCTATGAAGTGTCGCAGAGGCTTGCTCATGATTGGCTGGCGCGTATTAGTTCAAGACTTTGCCGCAGTAGGACTTGCAGTTCGGTTTTTGATGTGTCGGCAAACTCGCACAGGGCTATGTCCTCGGGTTCCAGCTCCAGTATGCCGAGTTGTTCCATAAGGTCTATGTCGCCCACGGTGGCGGCTTTGAGCAGCGGCATGGGGTATATGTCGAAGGGCATGAGCCGCTCCCACAACTCGCCGAACACCATAGGACGTACCCCTCCGTGGAGGTTGGTGTCGAAGTGCAGGTGGCTTGTTGTATTGGTTGTCTCTTTGGACCTGAAGCCGGAGAGGAAGGTGCGCGTGGCGCTGAACTTGTGCAACCCCGGTCGCAGCCACCCCATGAACTCGTAGTCGTTGCCCTCGGGGAGCACGCTTATCAGGCTGTCGGCGGCGGAGAGAAATCCGTTACTTTGTATGCGTGTGCCGCTCAGTACATTGCCCGATACAAAGCGCAGGTTGCCCGGGTCGGGACATTGCCTGGCGACGATGCTTTCAATGGAGGCGCCGCAGGTGAGGCGGTAGTAGCATGGATGCGCTGCCGATGGACCGGCAAAAGCCACCAGTTTCCACGGGGCGAGGGCTCCTGTAAGCATAAAGTTGCCTAAGACACATACATCCTGTGGGTTGACGGTCCACACAATGTCGCCTTTGTTTATCGGGTCAATGTGTGCTATCTGTGTTCCCACGTTGCCAGCCGGATGGGGTCCGCAGAATGTGTGCTTGATGCATCGGTCGGGATACGAGAGTGTTGCAATATGTTGCTGCGGCGAGAAGGAGAGGTGCAGAGGTGCGTCTGTGAGGCGTTGCAGAGTGTGCAGCCCCTTAAGGAAATCCTCTTGGCGGTTTTGCAGTATAAAGTCGTAGTCGGGAGCCAGTGGTGCCGTGTCGAAACAACTTATAAACAATGCTTTGGGTTGCTTGTGGGGATTGGCAATGGTTCCAAACGGGCGTTGCCGCAGCATGGGCCACAGCCCACAGGCCATCAGTGTGGCGGTGAGTTCTTCGCGTGAGGCGCTGCCAAGGTCGGGATATTGTGTCGGTGTGGGTTGCGGCTTGGCGGAGCGTATAGTGACGGCTTCTATATGCCGTTTCTCGCCGCGTACCACGGCTTCCACCGTGCCTGCCACGGGTGAGCATAGCTGCATTCGTGGGTCTTTTTTGTCCGCCAATAGTGGTGTTCCGGCAGCCACGGTGTTGCCTTCACCTACAAGCAGGCGCGGCGTAAAGCCAACATAGTCATCGGGCTTCACGGCATAAAATGCCACATCCAGAGCCTCTTCTATGGTTTGCGCAGAGCTACCCTGTATGCTGATGTTCAGGCCTTTCCGAATCTTTGTTACACTATCCATCGACCAAATGCAGTGATTGCAAAGTTACTGCTTTTTTTATACTATAGTCGTTGGTGTTGTTGAAAAATATTCACAGCATAATGTGTGGATTATGTAGTGTGATATACTTTTACAGGTTATTTTCCGTTAGGTATAATGCAATATAATGTCAGTGAAAAAACATAGCAGGTTTGGTTTTGTGACAGTTTGTTGGCTGGTGTCTCTTGCGGTGATCATTGCAATTGTGGCCTTTTGCCATTTTCCCCGTGCTGCAGACTGGCATTGGCTGCTGCCTCTCGACGGCTTTTATCACATACCCATGATGTTGTCTGGCACTGTGGCTGTAGCGCTGACGGCTTTTGTGTGTTACAAGTGCTGTCGTACCGAGGAGATTGACAAACTGCGCTTGTTGGTTGTCAGCGGAGTTCTAACCATTGTCCAGATTTTATTGGTTTACAGTTATTATGTGCATAGCGACTGGGATGTGCAGCAGGTGACCGGTGTGGCCAAGGCCATGGCCGAAGGTGGGACTGTCGAAGATTACCGAGGTTACTTCCAATGGACCCCCAACAACCTGTTCCTCTCGCGTATCGTAGCCGCTGTTTTCTTCCTTACAGGGCCGCTGTGGGGCGCCAAGGTGACGTTGTTCCCATTGCTGGCGCTGCAGTGCATAGGGGCAGGAGTGACGGCTTTGATGTTGACGCAGACAGCTATGCATATATGGCGCAAGAAAGTATATGCCATAATCACTTATGTCCTCTACACGGCCCTAGTATGGATGTCGCCCTGGTGGTCTATCCCATACTCCGATATATGGGGGCTGATGGTTGCCGTGACTATACTGTGGCTGGCTACTACTTTACCGTTCAGGCGCCACTGGCTAAAGATTTTCATAGTCGCGGCGGCAACTGCCGTTGGCTATTATATTCGTCCGCAAGTAGTGTTTGTTGCACTGGCAATGTTGTTTGTATTGATATTGAAGGCGTTTTGTGAGCGTCGGTTCCCCACGTCGATGCATAAGAAAGCGGGCATAGCCGTTGCCGGGATAGCCGCAGGGGTCATTATGGTGCATGTGGCCATGATAGGCTGCCCGTTGCACCTCCACACATCGAAAGGCTTTGGCCCCACTCACTATCTGATGATGGGTGCCAATTACCAGTCAATTGGCATATATAGTGCTCAGGATGTGGACTTCTCTCGTAGCTATCCTAAGAAAAAGGAACGTGCCAGGGCCGAAATGCGCGAGACCGTGAAGCGTTATTCCGACCTCGGCGTGTCGGGCACGCTGTTGTTGTGGGGACGCAAGAACCTGCTGAACTTCAGCGACGGCACTTTCTACTGGGGGCGTGAGGGCATTTTCTACAAGGAGGTGCCGGAGCGCAGCGGCGTTTTGGCCAAGGTGACGCGTAACATTTTCTACAACCGCGATGGCTACGGACGCTATTATGTAGCTTGGAGCGTGGTGGTTACATCGTTGTTTCTGGGTATCATCGTATTTGCTCTCTTTGCCGCTCTGCCACTAAAAAGGGAGCGGCTCGGGATGGACGACAGCTCTCTGTTTGTCGTTGAGACCGTGATGGTTGCACTGCTCATGCTTATAGCGTTCCACACTCTTTGCGAGGCACGCTCGCGCTACCTCTTCAGCTTCACGCCCCTGTTCGTCATAGTGGCGGTGGAGGGCATACGGCGGATAAACCTATCTTTTCAAGCGCATTAGCTTTATTGTACCCATGTCGGCAGTGAGGCTGCGGTGGAAGAAGTCGGCCGAGTCGAGGTCGAAAGGTATATGCCAAGAGTCCGTATTGGTCTCCTTGTTGTGCATATAGGGCATGTAATCAATCTGTTGGTATTCGCGGGTACGGTTGGGCAGGTTGTTCGGGTCTAATGTCCCTATGTTTGTGTAACTAAGGTTGTAACGGTCGAATTTGGCGTGGCTCATATTTGGTGCGGAGACCTCAAAGTGTACGTTGTAGTCATTGCTGTATAGCGTGAAATGGCCGTCGGCATCGGTGTATGTGTTCATGCCAACGCTCCAATCGTCGTTCCATCCGCGTATCACAGCCCCTTCTATGGGGTTGCCTTCGGAGTCCACTACCATTCCTGTAAGACAGATATTGCTGTAAGCAAGCATGTTGTAGTAGTTTGTCGGTGGAAAACGGTCTTCGTCGGTTCCGACACCGAGGCAGGTTCCTCGTAACAGTTTTACAATGTCCACCACTCTATTTCTCTTGCCGTCGCTCATGCACATCCCTGTGTATTGTCCTTCGAAGTTAGCCCCTTGGGGACAGTCTTGAAACTCCCACCAGCCGTAGCCTATGGCGTTGTTGTTTTTTGCATAGCGCCAGGTGTCCCACAGAAAGTTTGTTTGCCATTCATGCGGAACGGAGTCGTTGTCGGCTGGGAGGCCTGTCTCACCGACCATCCACGGCTTGCCGCAGTAGTGGCTGTACCACCACATCTCGGAGCATACGCGCAGCGGATGATAGGTGTGCATCTCTATGAAGTCTACGGGCAGCATGGCGGGGTCCCATTCAAAGACTTCTATAGGCTCTGAGGTGGAGACAGTAAAGAGCTGATGCGGGGCGTACTGGCGAACCCAGTGGCGCCATTCCGACACGAGGCGTGCGGCATCCATCTTGTCGCGTTCAGGCTCGGGGTCGAAGTAGAGAGGCTCGTTCATGAAGTCGTATGCCCATAGTGCTTTCATGTCGGCAAGGTGGCGCAGCAGCCCTTTGGTGTATTCCTGCCAGTAAGGGTCGAAGGGGGGCTTGATGAGCAGCATGACGCGCAGCCCTGCACTGTCGGCGCACTGCAGCATGCGGCGTGTGGCGCGGAACATGGCGGCGGTGTCGCCGCCAGATGGCAAAACATCGAGGCATACGCGTATGGCGTCGAATCCCCACGAGGCAATGGTGTCGAAGTGCTCTCGCAGCGAGTTGCCGTGATAATACGATGCAGGAGAGACAATAAAAGAATCGCCCACGCTGGTCATGTGGGCTTTGTAGTTAAGCATAAGGGGGAACCATTTTTCGCCGTCAATGACAAACTCCCCGTTGCACATCCCCACATAGCCATCGGCAAGAGCCGGCAGCGGGTCGTCATAAAACCGCGGCTCCGCATCGTTGCGACAAGCCATGAACGCAAGGAGCAACATTGGATAAACAGTCAACAACCGTTTCATGTTCATTGGATTAAAGTGCATATATAAAACGCAAACAACAGCTGTATATTTTGCAATCCATAAAATAACGCGCAGCATACTCATTCAATCATCTTTTTAGTTATTGCAGGATAACGAAATTACGGGAAATCCAAAATAAAGGTGTACCTTTGCAACTGCTATGGTTAATCGTAAGTTGACGGGAACTCTCTGTGGCATAGGTGCTGCGGTGTGTTATGGCACCAACCCGCTTGGGGCGTTGAAGCTCTACGAGCAGGGAATGACGACCAACAACGTGCTTTTTTTTCGTTTCTCGCTGGCATGGCTTATCGTGGCTGCCATAGTGTTTCTGCGGCGCGAGTCGGTGGCTGTCACTTGGCGGCAGTTTAGGGTTCTTACGGCGTTGGGGCTGCTTTTCATAGTCTCGTCGCTGACGCTCTACCTGAGTTTCCACCACATGGCTGCGGGTGTGGCGTCGACAATACTTTTCACCTACCCCGTAATGACGGCGGTTATCATGGCTCTTCTATTTAAGGAGAAGGTGCACCTAAATACCATAGTGTCAATTGTTCTGTCACTTGTCGGGGTGCTGTTGCTCTATTGGGGCGACGGCAACGGGGTGTTGAGCACCGTTGGGGTGCTGCTTGTGCTTGCGTCGGCACTCTCTTACGCAGTGTACATCATAGTCATGGAGAAGGGCGAGCTGGAGATGTCGTCCTTCAAGATTAACTTCTATGTGCTTGCTTATTGCGCGTTAGGGATGCTCGTCTATTCCATTCTGTCGGGGTTGCCAATGCAGGTGCCGCATGGCGCAACCAGCTGGTTGTATGTGTTGTGGCTTGCCTTGGTTCCGGGTATCCTCGCCCTTGTCATGATGGTCTATGCCGCGAAGTACATAGGAAGCACAGCTACGGCAATCATCGGGGCATTGGAGCCGCTCACGGCGGTGCTGATAGGTGTGGCTGTTTTTGCCGAGCCTATGAGTCTGCGCCTGCTGGTGGGCATAGTGCTGATTCTGGGCTCGGTGGGAATTATAACGCTGGCAAGGCGTTAGATTACAGAAATACTATCTCTTTCAGTTGGCAGGAGAGGCTGCGGTTGTTGGCGGTTGTCAGCAGTAGGTGGCCGTAGCGGTTGATGCCTGTTATGGTGGCTCTCAGGGGCTGCCCGTTGTATAGGTAGTCAGCCTCTATGCCTTTGCGGTAGAGGTGGCGCAGGTAGTAGTCCATGCTCTCTTCGAAAGGTGTGTGCAGCGTAGTGGCTTTAATCTTTCTGCAAAGCCCTTGTAGCATGGTGGTTAGGTTGTATTCTCTGCCTGTTGCTGCCGACAGTGACGTGGGGTTGGGCAGGTGGTTGGGGAACTCCGTCTCGTTGACGTTGAGGCCGATGCCGCAGATGGCACTTGCCACCTTGTTGGCGGCAAGCTCGTTGACTATCAGCGTGCCGCACACCTTGTGCCGGCCAATATAGATGTCGTTAGGCCATTTTATGTAGACAGGAGATGTGCAGCCATCGGCGCAGAGTGTTGATTCTATGTGTTGTGCTATTGCTGCCGAGCATTGTATCGTGAGGTTGTACTGGTCGGCGGCGGGCAGGTTGTGGGGGTGCAGCACCATGCTGAAAGTGAGGTTGAGCCCTGGCGCCGAGTGCCACGCGTTGCCGCGTTGCCCCAAGCCGCAGGTCTGGTTGTGAGCCCACACAACGGTGAAAGCCTCGACATCTTTCAGGTCGAGGCTTTCACAATAGCGGTTGGTCGACTCAAGAGAGTCGAATTCTATGAACTTCATTTACACTGTCATTATCTCTTTCTCCTTGGTGGCAAGGATCTTGTCGCAGTCGGCAACGAACTTGTCGGTGATGTCCTGCAGCTCTTTTTCCACCTGCTTCACTTCGTCTTCGGGGACCGACTTGTCTTTGAGTTTTTTCACCTTGTCCATCACGTTGCGGCGTGCGTTGCGGATGTTCACCTTGCTGTTTTCCACCTCGGTCTTGGCTGCCTTGCAGAGCTCTTTGCGGCGCTCTTCGGTGAGTGGCGGCACCACAATGCGCAGTATGTCGCCTTCGTGGCGCGGGGTGAAGCCCAGGTTGGCGTCGAGTATGGCTTTGTTGATGGCACCTATGATGTTCTTGTCCCACGGCTGAATGATAATGCTGCGCGGGTCGGGGGTGTTGATGTTGGCTGCCTGGCTCAGGTCCGTGGGCGTGCCGTAGTAGTCGATTTTCACTCCGTCGAGCATGCCGGGGTTGGCTTTGCCGGCGCGAATCTTGGCCAGCTCTTTCTCGAGAAAATTAATGGCCGAATGCATACTGTTGCGAGCCTCGTCGAGGCAGGCTTTCGATAAATCGTTCATGGTGTTTTGTATTTTATTTGGTCTTTTTGTTTCGCTGTTTTGTTGTTTCGTTATCACGTTATCACGAGATTATGTTATTACGTCGTATAGTGATAACGGAGTTGTGGCGTTTCAACTCACGAGGGTGCCTATCGGTTCGCCTTCGACAACTTTCGAGAGGTTGCCCTTCTTGTTCATGTCGAAGACATAGATGGGCAGCTTGTTCTCTTGACAGAGGGCGAAAGCTGTGAGATCCATCACCTTGAGCTGTTTGTTGAGGGCTTCCTGATAGGTGAGGCTTTGGTATTTGGTTGCCGAAGGGTCTTTCTCGGGGTCGGCGGTGTATATGCCGTCGACACGTGTGCCTTTGAGTATGGCGTCGGCCTCTATCTCCACGGCGCGCAGCGCCGAGGCTGTGTCAGTGGTGAAGAAGGGGTTGCCGCTGCCACCGCTGATTATCACCACACGCCCCTCGCGGAGTGCCTGCTGGGCTGCGCGGCGCGACATGGGTTTGCATATAGGGTTGATGGCCAATCCGCCCAGCAACTCGGTGGACAGGCCTTGCTTCTCGAGCTCGCCCTGCAGCGCCATGCTGTTGATAACGGTGGCGAGCATACCCATGTAGTCGCCCTGCACGCGGTCGAAGCCCTGCGCCACGCCGCTCATGCCGCGGAATATGTTGCCGCCGCCTATCACTATGGCCACCTCAACGCCCGCCTGAACCACCTGTTTGATATCGAGGGCGTATTGCGTAAGCCGCTCTGGCGATATGCCGTAGGCTTGGGTGCCCATGAGGGCTTCGCCACTGAGTTTGAGGAGTATGCGTCTGTATTTCATGTAGGAGTGTTTTTTAGTGATGTTTATATAACGGCAATATGTTATTTTTATTTTTGCATAGCCAATTTTGGAGGCCGTTTCGGTTGCGACGAGCCTTTTTAGAAACTGTTTTGATTTTATTGATAAGAATAATTGGACATATAATCGAGGGATTTTTTTGCGGCACAGAGGGCGCAATGGGGTGCCATTGTAACCGGTGGGCGGTGAAAAAAGCACCGATTTATATGGCATAAGAAAATTATTGGATGAAATCAAAAACAGTTTCTTATTTGCAGTACACATGAAAAACCGTTGTCCTGCGTTATTAAAATTGGAAAATATTTTCACGCACCGGTTGTAAAAATTATCGATATGGCAGATGTAAAGGGCACGGTGATGTATGTCCACGGATATGGCAGTAGTGGCAGCGCGCTGAAGGCGCAGACTCTGCGGGCCATGTTCCCCGAGGTGGAGGTGTTGAGCCCCACCTTCGACTACGACAACACCGACCCATGGGAGGTGCAGCGGCAGCTGCGCCACATTGTCGAGGACAACAATGTGGGTCTCATTGTAGGCAGCAGCCTGGGCGGCTATCATACCCTGTGCGCCACACGCTTTTATGAGGGTGTGGTGTGGTGCGTCAACCCTGTGCACGATGTCATGGAGATCATCAACAAGCTCACATTGGAGCGGCGCGGCGAGGTGTCGCGCGTGTATGGCGGGTTCGACAGCGAGGTGTTCCGCCGTCTGCCGCACCGCAAAGGACAGCTCCATTTTGCGCTGAGCACCGACGACGAGCTGCTGGGCGACCACCATCAGCTGCTCGACATTTTTCCCGAGTATGCCAGCGTGGTGTGGAAAGAGCACAGCGGGCACGTCTTCACCCGCTTTGCAGAGCTCGAAAACGAGATACGCAACACCTATTTTCAAACCAAGCAATGACCAGAGAGCAGAAACGCGCAGCGGTTGTCGAGGCCTGCATAGCCCACCAGCGACAGGTGGCCGACACGGCAAAGCAGGAGATGGAGTCGGCGCAGCAGCAGAGCAACGACTACGGCGCCAATGTGGACCGCTATGACTCGTACCGTACCAAGATGTTGCGTGCACGCGACATGTACGCGCGGCAGTACAGCAATGCCGAGGCTGGCATACGCTACCTTGAGGAGATGCTGCGCAAGCCGCCTTTCGATATTGCCGAGCACGGCGCCATTGTCGAGACCAACAGCAGCCGTTTCTTTCTCAGCGTGGGAGTGGGCAAGTTTCTGGTGCCTTTCGTGCCGCAGCAGGGCGTGAGGCAGGAGGTCTTCTTCGCCATCAGTGCCCAGTCGCCCATCTATGCGGCCATCAAAGGCCACAGGGTAGGAGAGTCCTTTGTCTTCAACGGCATCCGCCACACAGTGCAGCAAGTCTACTGAGCGACGGAATGGCTTTCCCCATGGTGGCCGTATTAGAGTAAACCAAAGCAATTTTATCCGCATGAAAACCATGCGGATAAAATTATTTTTCCTCCGTTTGGAATATTATTCGTAACTTTGCAATTGCTTTCGAGAGAGAAAGCTTGCAAGAAAAGCATTGCTAATATCCTATCTTTGAAAATTCGCCAAATCAACGAGGGAGGATTGAGCATTATTTGCTTTCGCTTGTATGTGTATGCTAAAACAATAGCATAAATCAAAGCAATCAAACGATTTTTTCTATTTAGGCGTGTCGGTGTCGGAGTTTGAAGAGAAGGTCAGTTTCCTATTTTCACGATGGAGTTTTAATGCATGTTGGCTGGTTTTGACATTTGCGTTGTGTTATTTTTTCCGTCACCACGCATTATTCCTTCATGCAGCTTTTAATTATATAGTCATTTTGGTTTGGATAGCGATAGCTGCCCGTTGGGTAATTGCGATTCCCACTATGCCGCACTGGTTAGGAACCATATCATATGATGTATATCTTACCCACAATAAGTGTCTTATGTTGTTAAGGCTTTTTATGACTATTGTACCTTTATGGGTCTTCGCGGGAACTTTTACAATCGTGGCGGTGTTATTTTATTTATAAGAAAAGCATTTAAGATATGATATTTTGGGTTAAGGTGTTATTCCTCACTCACTTAAGTAGCCAGTCGATGACGTTGAGTTTCTGGATGCCGTTGATGTTGGCGTTGTCGAAATCGGTGGTGAGGAGGTATTTGGGGTGAGAGTCCCGTATCCGCGTTAATGACGAAAGTTCGCGTTTAAGTGTCTTTTCGTCATTTGCGGTGTAGGCCACCTGGTAATATTCTCTGTTTCCGCCCTCTTTCATCACTACAAAGTCCACCTCGCCGCAGTTGGTCTGTCCTGCAAAGACCTCGCCTCCACGCCGCAGAAGCTCGAAATAGACGACATTCTCCAGTTTGTGCCCCAGATCCGAATAAGGGCTGTTGGTTTGCAGTATGTTTTTCAGCCAAAGGTCAACCACATAGTATTTGTAGTTGCTGGTAAGGAGCCGTTTGCATCTTCGGCGTTATTTTTGCAAAGATACACAATAATGACGAAAACTGCAAAAATATCCAATTTTCGTCATTAAGCAATATTGGGTGTAATGGGTTCCGAAACCGGCTGTTCGGAACTGTGGAGTTCGGAAGAGTTGTATTCGGGCGGTTCCTTTTGTTTTGATTCATCTTATAGCAGTAACCATTTTGTCCATGTTTCTGTAATTATTTTAACCAATAGGTTTAAATATTTCTCTAAAACTATAATGTCTAGGTTGAAATAATATTTTTGAGATGTGAAAAAAATGCATAATTTGACTTCTACTGTCATTGTTTTTCAAGGCTTTGGTTGGATTTGCGGAGAAAAACAGTGCTATTCTCCGCAAATTTGCGGAGAATAATTTGTATATTTGCCGCATGGAAAGTACAATGAAAAGAGCTGTGTATATTTGGCAACATGCTGATTGGCCCGA
Source organism: Bacteroidales bacterium (assembly GCA_017454015.1). GTDB lineage: Bacteria > Bacteroidota > Bacteroidia > Bacteroidales > P3 > Colimorpha. Next base: position 20,238 of record JAFTDW010000053.1, read on the forward strand.
TTTTAGATGGGATGATATGAGGGTGAGCCCTTTGCTGAATTCGGTGCAGGAGAGGCAGGCAAGGCTGGTTGGTATGCTCTCGGCGTTGGGTTTCGACATGCAAATGCAGAAAGCGTTGGAGTCGATGACTGAGGATGTAATCCGCTCGTCGGAGATAGAAGGAGAGCTTCTCAACCGCGACTCCGTGAGGTCGTCCATTGCCCGTCATCTAGGTGTCGACTTGCCGACGGCAGGTCGCAGCGACCACTATACCGAAGGGGTGGCGCAGGTGGCTTTCGACGCTGTGCATAACTGCCACAGACCGTTGGACAAGGCCCGTCTGTGCAACTGGCACGCGGCTTTGTTTCCGACAGGTCGCAGTGGCATGTACCCTATAAAAGTGGCAGACTGGCGGCAAGGTGACGAGCCTATGCTGGTGGTGTCGGGTGCTATGGGTAAAGAGCGTGTGCATTACGAGGCTCCGCCCTCCGCTGCCGTCCCTGATGAGATGGACAGTTTCCTGCGGTGGTTCAACGGCGACGTGCCCGCCAGTCATTTGTTGAAATCCGCCGTGGCGCATCTTTGGTTTGTGGCGGTGCATCCTTTCGACGACGGCAATGGACGGCTTACGCGTACGCTTACCGACCTGTTGATTGCGCGAGGCACGGGGATGCCGTGCTACAGCGTCTCCGCTGAAATTCTCAAACGTCGCAAGGAATATTATTCCCTGCTTGAGCGCACCACCTGCGGAGGCATGGACATCACTGATTGGCTGCTGTGGTTCCTGCAACGGATAGAAGCCGCCATAGCCACATCGGAGCAGAGCCTCCGTGGCGTGTTGCGCAAGACTGAGTTTTGGAGTCGTCATGCCGACGAGGCTTTCAATGAGCGTCAGCGTAAGGTTATCAACCGTCTCTACGACGGCTTTGAGGGACCGCTTACCAGCAGCAAGTGGGCCAAGATATGCCATTGCTCACCCGACACCGCTTTGCGCGACATTGTGTCGCTGATCGACATGGGGGTTCTTTCCAAAGCCCCATCGGGCGGTCGCAGCACACACTACTCCCTTGCCGACGGGTGGCGGGTGGAATAAGTTATGCGGGATAAAGTACGCCCCGAAAGTTTCGTGAAACTTTCGGGGCGTATGGTTGGATATCCTGTGGTGACCCTAAAGGTTGGGGCGGTGTGGCAGGATGTTATTTGTTCAAGCGGCCGGGGTAGACCTTCAGGGCCTCTTCGAGGCACTTGATGGCGTGCTTGAGGTCTTCAATGCAGAGACAGTAGGTGATGCGTGCCTGGTGGCGGCCATCCTCCGGGTTGACGTAGAAGCCGGTGGCGGGAGCCATCATGACGGTCTCGTTGTTGTAGTTGAAGTCGGTGAGCAACCATTTGCAGAACTTGTCGCTGTCGTCCACCGGCAGTTCCACCACGGTGTAGAAGGCGCCTTTGGGGTTGGGGCAGAAGCATCCGGGGATTTTGTTGATGCCCTCGACAATGACGTTGCGGCGTGCCACATACTCGGCCTGCACGGCGTCGAAGTAGCTCTGCGGGGTGTCGACGGCGGCTTCGCCGAAAATCTGGCCGAAGCTCGGTGGCGACAGGCGGGCCTGTGCCAGACGCATGGCTATGCTGTAGACCTCCTCGTTCTTGGTGACCATGCAACCGATACGGGCGCCGCAGGCGCTGTAGCGTTTAGAAACCGAGTCGAAGAGCACCACGTTCTTCTCCAGTCCTTCGAGTTGCATGACGCTAAAGTGCTCATGGCCGTCGTAGCAGAACTCGCGGTACACCTCGTCGGCAAACAGGAAGAGGTCGTGTTTGCGCACTATCTCGCCCACCTTGAGGAGCTCCTCTTTGGTGTAGAGGTAGCCTGTGGGGTTGTTGGGGTTGCATATCATGATGGCGCGGGTGCGCGGCGTGATGGCTTTCTCAAACTCCTCGATGGGTGGGAGTGCGAAGCCGCTGTGTATGTCGCTGCCTATGGTCTTGATGGTGGCGTCGCACAGCTTGGCGAAGGTGTTGTAGTTGGTGTAGTAGGGTTCGGGGATGATAATCTCGTCGCCCGGGTTGAGGCACACCGTGAAGGCAAACTGCAGGGCCTCGCTGCCGCCGGTGGTGACGATGATCTGGTCCGGCGTGACGTGGATGTCGTGCTTGGCGTAGTACTCGCAGAGTTTCTTGCGGTACGACATGTTGCCGGCGCTGTGGCTGTAGGCGAGCACGCCTATCTTGGTGTTGGCGAGGGTCTCGAGGGCGCCCTTGGGGGTCTCGATGTCGGGCTGGCCTATGTTGAGGTGGTACACATGGATGCCGCGCGACTTGGCCTCATCGCTGAACGGCACTAATTTACGGATAGCCGACTGCGGCAGTTCCGTGCCTTTTTTCGAAATCTGTGGCATGATTTGTTGTGTTGTTAGGATTTATTGTTGCGGCAGCGGATGTCCTTCGACGACGGTGCCCTTGATGCGCAGGGTCACGCGCGGGTTGTCGATGGCGTTGCTGGTAACGGTGACGCTCTTGTTGAAACCACCTATGTTGTTGGTGTTGTAGTGGACCTTGATGGTGCCGGTCTTGCCGGGCATCACGGGTTCCTTGGTGTAGGAGGGGGTGGTGCAGCCGCAGCTGGCGCGTACGTTGGAGAGTATGAGCGGCTCGGTGCCCGTGTTGGTAAACTCGAACTCGCAGTTGCCGTCGCTGGCTTTCTGTATCTGTCCGTAGTTGTGCTCGATGTTGGTGAAGCTAATCTTGGGGCCGGAGGTGGGCACGTCGGCGGCGGGGGCGTCCTGAGCCTTGGCGATGCCCAGCGTCAACACTGCGAGAAGACTGAAAAGAAACAGTTTTTTCATGGTTTACAGTTTTTTTGATGTTGTTTTTTTCGTTTTTAGGAAGGTCTGAAACAATGCTTTGATTCAGAGTTTGCTGTTAATAACCACGAAAAGCCGCCTTTAGTATATCATGTCGTGAAAAAAAATGTTAATTCAAAATTATTATTAATGTATGAGAAAAAAAACGTATCTTTGCATTCCGCTATCTATATAGCATTGCAATTTCAATATTAATCTTATAAAACTAAAACTATGGCATTTAAAGGTCAAATTGTAATCGATACCGAGCATTGCAAAGGCTGCGGCGTATGCTTAGAGGCCTGCCCTATGCACTGCATCGAGCTGTCGAAAAATGTGAACGGCAAGGGCTACAACTACACCCATGTCGTCAACGAGAACTGCATCGGATGCGCCAGCTGCGCCATTGTGTGCCCCGACGGCGTAATATCGGTCTACAAAGTCAAATGTTAAACAAGAAAAGAGAGGAATAACAATGGCAAAAGAACTGAAACTTATGAAGGGCAATGAAGCTATTGCCCGCGCTATGATTGCCAGTGGCACAGATGGTTATTTCGGATACCCCATCACTCCGCAGTCGGAGGTTATGGAGACCCTCATGGCCGAGAAGCCGTGGGAGACCACCGGCATGGTGGTTCTGCAGGCCGAGTCGGAGCTGGCTTCCATCAACATGGTTTACGGCGGTGCCGCAACAGGTAAGAAAGTTGCCACGTCGAGCTCGTCGCCCGGAATCTCGCTCATGCAGGAAGGTCTCACCTACCTTGCCGGCGCGGAAATTCCCTGCGTTATCATGAACGCCATGCGCGGCGGCCCCGGCCTTGGCACCATACAGCCCGCCCAGAGCGACTATTTCCAGAGCGTCAAAGGCGGTGGCCACGGCGACTACCAGCTCTACACAATAGCCCCGTCGAGTGTGCAGGAGATGTACGACTTTGTGTTCGACGCATGGGACATTGCCTTTAAATACCGCAACCCTGTGCTTATCCTCACCGACGGCGCCATAGGCCAGTGCATGGAGAAATGCTACACCCGCGACTATGTGCCCCGCTGGACCGAGGAGGAGCGTCGCGCCATAGCCCCTTGGGCTACATGGGGCAAGCCCGCCACCCGTCAGCACAACATCATCACCTCCCTTGAGCTCGACAGCGCCCGCCAGGAGGTCTTCAACGAGAAACTGCAAAAGAAATACCGCGAGATGGAAGAGCACGAGGTGCGCTTCGAGGCTCTCAATTGCGAAGATGCCGAGTACATCTTCGTGGCCTACGGCACCAGCGCCCGCATCGCCATGAAATCCATGGAGCTCGCCCGCGCCAAGGGTCTCAAGGTTGGTCTGCTGCGCCTCATCACCCTCTACCCCTTCCCCAAGAAAGAGGTGGCTCGCCTCGCCAAGCAGGTCAAAGGTATGCTCTGCGTGGAGATGAGCGCCGGCCAGATGATAGAGGATGTGAAGCTCGCCGCCCAGTGCAGCATTCCTATCGAGCACTACGGCCGCTTCGGTGGTATCATTCCCACCCCCGAAGAGGTTCTCGAGGCTATGGAACAGAAAATCATTAAGTAATTTCTCAAAACAAAGAAGATATCATGGCAAACGATATAGTAAAACCCGAAAATCTGGTTTACACCAAAACCAAAGTGCTTACCGACAACGTGATGCACTACTGCCCCGGCTGCGGTCACGGCACAGCCCACCGCATTATTGCCGAGGTTATCGACGAGATGGGTATTCAGGACAAGACCGTTGGCGTGTCGCCTGTGGGATGCTCTGTGATGGCCTATAACTACTTCGACGTCGATTTCCAGGAGGCCGCCCACGGCCGCGCTCCCGCTGTGGCCACCGCCATCAAGCGTCTTAACCCCGACCTCTTTGTCTTCACCTATCAGGGCGACGGCGACCTCGCCGCTATCGGCACCGCCGAGACCATCCACGCCGCCAACCGTGGCGAGAACATCACCATGGTGTTCATCAACAACGGTATCTACGGTATGACTGGCGGCCAGATGGCCCCCACCACCCTCGTGGGCATGAAGTCGGCCACCACCCCCTATGGCCGTCGCGTCGACCTCAACGGCTATCCCCTCCGCATCACCGAGTTGCTGGCCACCCTCCCAGGCACATACTATGTGACCCGCCAGAGCGTCCACACCCCTGCCAACGTGCGCAAGGCCAAAGCCGCCATCAAGCAGGCTTTCCAGAACCAGAAAGAGGGCAAGGGCCTCAGCTTTGTCGAGATAGTCAGCAGCTGCAACAGCGGCTGGAAGATGACCCCGGTGCAGGCCAACAAGTGGATGGAAGAGAACATGTTCCCCAACTATCCGCTGGGCGACATCAAGGTTAACGGCAAGATTGCCGAAGGCATCACCGCCGACCGCCTCGTGGTCTCCACTCCGCTCTCGGTTGTAAAGTAAATGTTCACATTGTTAACCATTAATATCAGAATATAATGACTGAAGAATTGATTATAGCCGGTTTCGGAGGACAGGGCGTCCTTTCGATGGGTAAGATTCTCGCCTACTCCGGCGTCATGGAAGATAAGGAAGTCTGCTGGATGCCCTCCTACGGCCCAGAGCAGCGCGGCGGTACCGCCAACGTCACCGTCATAGTGAGCGACGAGCGCATCTGCTCGCCCATCATAAGCAAGTACGACACCGCCATAGTGCTCAACCAGCAGTCGCTCGACAAGTTCGAGAAGAGCGTAAAGCCCGGCGGCATGCTCATCTACGACCCCAACGGCATCACCCACGAGCCCACCCGCAAGGACATCAACATCTACAAGATTGCCGCTACCGAGAAGGCTCAGGAAATGGGCATCTCCAAGGTGTTCAACATGGTGGTTCTCGGCGGTTTCCTGAAACTCAAGCCCATCGTTGGCTCAGAGTTCATCCACAAAGGGTTGGAGAAGTCGCTCCCCGAGCGTCACCACAACCTCATCCCGCAGAACGAGCAGGCCATAGAGCTCGGCAAGGGTCTCATAGAGCCCGTGCACGTGCTGTAACAAGGCAACTGCATAACACTGCAGAAAACAATAACAGGCGGCCATGTCGAACATGGCCGCCTGTTATTTTATTGTGTATGGTCAACCAATTATAAAGCAGCAGACAGTTGCTGCTTATTTACGCATTTCACAACACCTTTCCTGCCAGTTGCATGCGGTTGGCAAGGGGGGTGGGGGAGGCTATTACGGCAGAGGTGGCTATGTCGCGCTGTTCTCCGTCGATGTTGAACGTCAGGGTGGCTCCGTCGCTGCGCACGTCGATGGTCACGGGAGCGCCCATGACGAGTGGCAGGTTCACGTCGCCGTGACCGGCGGGGAAACCGCAGAGCATCGGTATGCCGTAGGGCTCCACCAATTGGCGGATCATGGTCTCGACATTCTCATAGGTGAACTCCGACCCGCAGTCGCTGAACTCGCCCAGGATGATACCTTTGCAGCGGTCAAGTACACCGTTCATCTGCAACACGCGCATCTTTCATAATTGATTATTGTTTTTATCGTTCACAAAATGTGACATGCACTATGTCGCCGAAGCTCTTGCCTATCTGTTTGCGGATGTCTTTCCGAACGCCGATGATGTAGCAGGGCGTGCCCATTTTCACAATCTGCCCGTCGTAGGGGACACCATCGAAAGTTGCGTGTACCAATAGCTTTCCTTTGCCGAAGAGAGCCTTGATGTCGAACGGCACTTCGATATATGCGGCATCTATATTCTCGTTTTGCAGGATTACCGCATCGAATTCCATAAACGTGGTTCTTCGGGTTTCATTTCAGTTTGCTGGTAATTGGCCGGAAAACACCATTTCAGCGAGCCCGTGGCATACCGTTATTTGTGTCGGTTAGCCGAGGCTGTTTATAGTTGATGCCGGATTGCCACTTTCCGGACGATAGAGGTATTGTGTCCCACAACTTTCACAAAATAGATTCCTGTAGGGAAGCCTGAAGTGCATATCTCGTGCCGGTCGCCCTGCATCAGGCTGTGATAACAGACTTTCCCCTGAAGGTCATAAACGGTTATCGAGGTATTGTTCAGGAATTCGCCGGTCGAGACGGTGATGAACGCGGAGGCTGGGTTGGGTGCAATGGTAAATGTCATTTTGTCCGCTTCCGCAGCATTGTTTAATATGGGAGGCAAATCGGTGTACCAAATGCCGCCGGCCATAGGCGAGGCATAGAGACGCTCTCCGTCTATGCAGATGTCGAGGATGGGACCGTCGACGGGGATGTTGTCCAACCGTTGCCATCTGTCGCTATGGTCGTATTTCAGGTAAATGATCCCGTCCTCACAGCCCACGGCAACGATGGTGTCGGCAGTGGCAATGCGTCGGATGGTGGCATCAGTGGGCAGTGACCCGATGGGGCACCACGTCGCGCCCATGTCGTCAGTGAAGTAAAGGCCGTGGCCACGAGTGCCCAGATACAATCTACCTGCGTGGTGGCGCAATGCGGTGTAACAGACACCCTGGAACGGCGAATTGAGGACTTGCCAGTTAGATCCCTGTTCACTGCTGTAGCGCAATACGCCATCGTAAGAGACATGATACATGTTGCTGCCGTCCCAAGTGAGGTCGACGACATCTATCTCGTGAGGCAGGCAGGTGGGCACATACCATTGCCGGCCTATGCCGAAGGAGACATACATTCTATCCTTGCTTCCGGCAATAACCTGTGAACCGCAGCGCACCAGGCTCTGAAGCCATTGTGCCTCGGGCAGCCCAGACCCGGCTGCATTGAACGAGTAGCCTCTGTCGGTGGAGAGAAAACTGCCCAGCATGTCGGTGCCGATAAACACATTGTCGTCTTCCACCATCATGCCACGTATCTCCACTGTCCCGATGCCAGAGCCTTGCGTCCATGCGTTTCCGTTGTCGGTATAAAAGAAATCGGAGCCGTGTGTGGCGGCCAGAACGCGACCACCGCTGATGCCGATGTTGCCTACCGAGGCGAGGAACTGGGGCGTGTTGGTGCGAGTCCAGCCGGTGCCGTCACTGTTGCCACGATAGATACGGCCTTGTGTGTCGCCAACAAGGAGGTGCCCGTCATGGGCAGCCATGCACCAAAGGCTCCTTGAAGGAATATTGGAGTTGAAATTATGCCACGTTACGCCGTTGTCAAACGAGGCAAAAACACCGTCGCCGAAGCAGGCGGCATAGAGCGTGTCGCCCAGATGGGCATAGCCTTTGGCCTGCTTGTTGAGTCCACTGCTTGTCCAGGTGTTACCATTGTCGCTGGAGACCATGACGCCCTGCCCGAGGACGGTGGCAAAAACCTTCCCATTGTGGCAGTAGATGCCGAGGACATTGCTGTTCACGCCATTACTGCAAGTCTCCCACGAAGTTCCGTTGTCGAAGGAACGATAGACACCGCGCTTATAGGTGGCAACGAACACTGCGTTCTCATTGTTGGACATGAAATAGGGATACCGCACATCGCTTGGAAAACGACCAGCGACATAGGGCCCCTGGGTGCCTACTGTGGATTGGTAAAGGCCTTGTACGTATGTCGCGGCAAAGAGCGAGCCGTTGTGAACAAGGATATGCTTGATGTAATGGTTGTGCAGGTTTGGGTCTGGCATCCAGTGCAGGCCGCCGTCGGTGGTACGGAAGATGTTCTCGTCGGTGGCGAGGAACACTGTGTCGTTACATGCGGCGAGGCACTTGGCGTCACACGAGGTGAGCCCGTTATTGCGGAACTCCCAGTTGAGGCCCTGGTCACTGCTTACCATGACGCCGCCGCCTGTGGCGGCATAATAGAGATTGTCGGTACAGAGGATACTTCTCACATAGCGTCCTTGGGGACCGTTCATGGAGTGCCACTGCGCTTGCGCCACATGGAGAAATGCGAAAGAGAGGAGAACAAACAGTGTACTTTTGTTTTTCATTGAGGATGTCATGTCTATTATTACGCCGAGCGAAGCTGTCCGCTTTCAATTTTTTGAGTCTGGTCAGATAATGCCGCAGTGTTCGAGGGCGTGGAGTATGCCTTCGTCGTCGGCCGAAGAGGTTACATAGTCGGCGTGGGCTTGCACCTCGGGTGCGGCGTTGCCCATGGCAATGCCGAGCCCCACGTGTTCGAGCATCTCTATGTCGTTGGCGCCGTCGCCGAAGGCGGCGGTCTCCTCGCGGCTCACACCTATGTGGTCCAGCACGCACTGTATGCCGATGGCTTTGTTGCTGTGGGCGTTGATGACGTCGCTGAAGGCAGGGTGCCAGCGCGGCAGCCTGCATCCCGGCAACAGTGCGGCGACCTCGGCGTCGCACTCGGCGGGCATCATGGCTATGTACTGGTACACCTCGCGGTGGCGCAGCTCGCCGAAGTCCACCACAGGGGGCATCTTGAAGTCGAGTTGGGCTTGGAAACGCAGCGTGGCCTCGTCAATGCGGTTGATGCACATGTCGTGCCGCAGAAAGGCCATCGACACCAGGTTGTGGCTCTCCACATAGTCGAGCCAGCGCAGCGACTCCTGTTGAGCTATGGGTTTGTTGCACACCACGGTGTCGCCAACATAGCAATAGCCGCCGTTGACGGTGACATAGCCGTCGATAGGTATAGGCATGTCGGGTATCAGCACCGCGGGGCGTCCGGAGGCTATGAAGGTGTGGATGCCCTGCTGCTTGAGCCGTGCAAATGCTCGCTGAGTGCCTTCCGACACTCTGTGGGTGTTGAAGCTCAGCAGGGTGCCGTCGATGTCGAAGAAAATGGCTTTAATCACGCTCGGGGAGTGTTGTTATTCGTTGGGCAGCTGTATCGGCTTGAAGCGGCGCTGGCGTTGCTGCCACCGTTCGCGGGCGAACTGCTGCATGTCGGTGACCTCGTCGTTCTCGTCGATGATTTCCAGTCCGAGGATGGTCTCTATGATGTCCTCCAGCGTGAGGATGCCCTGGAAGGCTCCGTACTCGTCGATGATGCCTGCTATCTGCTCTTTGTGGCGCAGCAGGCTGTCCCAGATGTCGGCCACCGACATCTCCTCGTTGAAGAGCGGCATGGCGCGTTTTATTTCGCCGAGGGTTTTGTTGAAATGGTCTTCGGCAAGCTCTTCGAGGGCTTCGCTGCGCAGCACGTAGCCGGTTATGAAGTCCTCCTCGTCGGCATAGACGGGTATGCGCGAGAAGTGCGAGCAGTCCTCCAAACCATAGAACTCGCGCAGCGTCATGCTCTCGGGAGCCGTGGCGGCCACAACGCGCGGCGTCATCACGTCGTAGGCTTTTATCTCGCCCAGCTTTATCACGTTCTGGATTATCTTGTTCTCGTCCTCGTCAATGACGCCCTCGTCCTCGCCCATGTCGGCCATTGCCGCCACCTCTTCGCGGCTCACTGCGGCCTCCTCCTCGTCTTTGCTGGAGATGAGCTTGGTCAGCCCCTGCACCAGCATCACCACAGGGTAGAGCATCACAATAAGCACGCGTATGGTGTAGGCTGTGAAGCCTGTGAGGCGCCGCCACTGGCTGGTGCCTATGGTCTTGGGTATTATCTCGCTGAACACGAGTATCAGCACCGTGGTGACCACTGAGACAAGGGCGAACCACTGGTTGCCAAAGGCCGCCTCGACTTGGTGGCCCACGCCAGCGGCACCTATGGTGTTGGCTATGGTGTTGAGCGACAATATGGCGGCTATGGCGCGGGCGTTGTCCTGCTTGTAGCCCTTGAGGAGTACGGCTCCACGGTCACCCTCGTCCTCGCGCATGGAGAGAAACGACAACGGCGTGGACATGAGCACCGACTCAAGTATCGAGCAGAGAAACGAGATGCTCATCGCGCCTAACAAAAAGACAAGCAACAATGTCATAATTGTATATTAACGCGCTGTGTTGTGTTTTATGATAGGCAAGCATAAAAAAATGTTGCTGCCGGCAAAATATAGGGCGCCGGCGGGCGTTATTATGTCGTTATGGAAATTAAGGAGTCGTTATCAAATCTGGTGTTCAGCAAGGGCGAGCTGAAACAGCGTGTCTATGCCTCCACAAGGGAGGCTTTTGCCCTTTTCCGTTCCACCACGCGCGAGATGATAGAGCAGTTTGAGCTCCGCAACCGCGAAGAGGGACACAACATCCGTTTCGAATACTCGGACCGCGGCGATTTCGAGTTCGAGATGAAGTTCGCCGGTGATGTGCTGATATTCATGATGCACACTAACGTCTTTGAGTTCTCGCGCGACCACCAGGTGATGAAGTCTCCCTACATCCGCGAGGATGCGTCGCGCTCCTATTGCGGTGTGATACACATCTACAACTTCCTTGCCGACTCGTTCCTCTACCAGCGCGACAACGACCTTGGCTACCTCATAGGACGTGTGTTTGTCAACGCCGACAAACACTACTTCATAGAGGGCAAACGCGAGCTGGGTATGCTATACAATAATTTCAATACTTCGCTGATTAACAATGAGTCAGTGAAGAGTATAGTGGAATCGGCCATTGAGTACACCACCAATTTTGACCTTTTGACCCCTCCGTACGACGAGGTAAAGCTCGTTTCGGTGGGTGAAATGCGCACAAGTTTCGATAAAAAATCAATGGTCACTGGCAAGCGCTTAGGTTTTCGTTTTCAGGCAGATACGGACTGATATGGCTTTCGCAATCAACCACTGGTTGTGAAAAAAATTTTGCCAATTGAAAAAATCTTCGTAATTTTGCACACCTTTTTAGGGTGATGCTCCGATCGTCTAGTCGGCCTAGGACGTGAGATTTTCATTCTCAAAATCGCGGGTTCGAATCCCGCTCGGAGTACAAAATAAAAAAAGATTACATATAAGATAAAGCCTTTAACAATCATGGCACATCACATTTCAGCAAAAAAGAGAATTCGCTCCAGCGAGGCGAAACGAGTTGAGAACCGTTATTATGCTAAGACCATGCGCAACGCCCTGCGCGATTTCCGCGCCCTCGAGGACAAGGCTGTCGCCACCGAGAAGCTCCCCAAGATGCTCTCCACTATCGACAAGTTGGCCAAACGCTCGGTAATACATAAGAACAAAGCCTCCAACCTCAAGTCGCAGCTCATGAAGAAAGTGCAGGCTATGTAAGCCTCCTTTCCACCCGCAATAGAGCGCAATGCAAACAATAGCCGGCACACCCAAGGTGTGTCGGCTATTTTGTTTTGTTATTGTAAGTGCCTCTATTTTGTTATCTCTGGTTTACAATTTTTGCGTATTTTGTAATCTTCAATTTACAAAATATTCGTATATTTGCATTTGAAAGGATTTTGTTATGGATGCTTTATTTGACACATAAAAGCCTCCCAGCGTCGAAAACGACACCTGCGGGAATGCCATGTTATCGAACGCCATAGAGAGTATGGAATATATAATCAATATTTTATACAGTCGCCACAAAATATGTTATTCTGCGAGGGTTGCTATGGCTTGTTGGGCCGGGAGTGTCTGTTGCTCGCCGGTGGTCATGTTCTTGATGGTGAGGGTGCTGTCTTTTATCTCTTGCTCGCCAACGAAGACCACGAATGCCACGCCGCGGCGGTTGGCGTATTCCATCTGTTTCTTTAGTTTGGCGGTGTCGGGGTACACGAGCGTGGGGACGCCCTTGCGGCGCAGCTCGGCGGCGCAGCGCAGGGCGTAGGCCTGCTCGGCGGGGCCGAAGTTGGTGAAGAGCACGCGGGCGCTGGACGAGAGGGTGGTGGGGAAGGCGTCGAGCTCGGTGAGGACATCGTATATGCGGTCGGCGCCGAAGGAGATGCCCACGCCGCTGACACCCGGCATGCCGAAGATGCCAGTGAGGTTGTCGTAGCGTCCGCCGCCGCAGATGCTGCCCATGGTCACATTGTTGGCCTTGACTTCGAAAATGGCGCCGGTGTAGTAGTTGAGTCCGCGAGCGAGGGTGAGGTCGAGTTCCACCACGCAGCGCGGGCTGGCGTCGGCGATGAGGCCGAAGAGGGTGGCGCACTCATCCACGCCTTTCAAGCCTGTCTCGCTGGTATGTCCGAAGAGGTCGCGCAGTTGGTCGAGTTTCTGCTGCGGTGTGCCAGTGAGGGTGAAAACGGGGTCGAGAGCCGTTATCTGGTCGTCGGTGAGGCCTCTCTCTGCGAGCTCGCCGCGGACGGCGTCGAGGCCTATCTTATCCAGCTTGTCGATGGCAGTGGTGATGTCGACGAGTTTGTCTGGCGCACCTATGAGGTCGGCGATGCCGGCCAGTATCTTGCGGTTGTTGACTTTGAGTGTCACGCTAATGCCGAGGCGTGCAAAGACCTCGTCGATCATCTGCACCAGCTCAAGCTCGTTGAGGAGCGAGTCGGAGCCTATCATGTCGGCGTCGCACTGGTAGAACTCGCGGTAACGTCCTTTCTGCGGCCTGTCGGCGCGCCACACAGGCTGCAGCTGGTAGCGGCGGAAAGGGAGCGTGATGCTGTCGCGGTGCTGCACCACGAAGCGTGCGAAGGGCACCGTGAGGTCGTAGCGCAGTCCGCGGTCGCAGATGCGTGGAGCCACACGGTGATAGTCGTCGGAGAAGTCGACATCTTTCATGAAGTCGCCCGAGTTGAGCACCTTGAAGAGCAGCTGGTCGCCCTCCTCGCCGTATTTGCCCATAAGGGTGGAGAGGTTTTCGAGGGCGGGGGTCTCTATGGGTTCGAAGGCAAAGAGGCGGAAGACGTCGCGGATGGTGTCGAAGATGTAGTTGCGGCGAGCCATCTCCTGCGGCAGGAAGTCGCGCGTGCCTTTAGGTATTGAGCATTTCATATTTTGGGTGGGGATTTTTTTGTTATTCGCTTATTATTAGTTTACGGGTGTGGGTGGCTGTGGCGGTGGTTATGCGTACAAAATAGGTGCCGGCAGCCAGGTGCCCGAGGTCGAGCTGTTGTTGGCAGTTGCCTGCGCATTGCAGCACGATGGATGAGACGGTGCGCCCGTTGATGTCGTGCAGCGTCAGCGTCAACTCTCCGTCGATGTTGGCTATTGCTACCGTGGTGGATTTGTTGGCAGGGTTGGGGACTATGGCTACCTGCGGGGCGTTGGCATCGGCGGGGTCTGTGTAGTTGGAACCTCGGTTGACGTGTAGCGGGTCGGACCAGGTGCTGACGTAGTCGGTGTCGCAGATAGCGCGTACGTAGAAGTCGAGGTTGTAGCCTGCCGTGAGGCCCGATATGGTCGTGGGGTTGTCGGTGGTTGTTACGGCGGTGCCGTTGCCGGCGGTGTAGCCGTGCGGGCCGTACTCCACCTCCCAGTTGCCGGTGTTGTTGCTGCCGCGCGTCCATCCTATGGTTGCCGAGGTGTCGGTGGCGCGGCGCAGTTGCAGGTCGGTGACGGGCTTGCATACCGATGTAGCCACGGAGACCGGTTCGGTCCAGTCGCCCGCCACGGTGTCGCCGTGGCGCAGACAGAGCGAGCGTACCATGATGTTGTAGCTCTGGCCGCTCTGCAGCCCCGAGAAGGTTGTCATGAGAGCGTCGACGGTGTCGATGCTGGAGTAGTTGTTGTTGGAGAGGCGGGCCACCCACAGGTTCTCGGTGCCGCCGCGTTCCCACGCCACGGTGATGGTGGTGCGTGTGGAGCCGAAGCGGCGCACGTTGGTGGGTTGCAGGCAGGGAGCGTCGTTGGTGGTGAAGGAGCCGTACCGCCATTCGGAGTAGGCACCCGAGCCGCAGGCTTGCCTCACGCGGTAGTCGTAGCTTGTCAGGGCCGAGAGCGAGGCTACCGTGGTGAAGGTGTCGGTGAGGGTTGTCGAGGCGGGCCAGTCGGAGTCTGTGGAGAGTTTGCAGGCGAACTCAAAGGAGTTGCCGTTGGCACGCCACGAGAGGAGGGCCTGTTCGTGGGTCACTGCAGGGTTGTTGAGGGCAGGCGCCGCGCAAGGGGTGCCGCAGCTGCCCAGCACTATGTTGGGACGCACCGACGAGCCGTTGCTCTGACCCGCATAGGAGCCGAGGTTGTAGGGGTCGGGGTTGTATCCGTCGTGGAAGAACTGCACCGTCATGCTTGTGGAGCGCTGTGTGGCGTCGAACCTGTTGGACTGCCCGCTTATGGTGCCGGTGTTGTCGTCGACAGCCACTATGAGGTTGTCGAATCCATTGTATACAAACTGGGAGTCGAGCACCACGCACGACCAGCCGTGAGCGAAAGCTATGGGGCCGCAGTACACCATGCGCAGGCTGTCGGCCGGCACGTAGATGCCGGAGTGTGCCAGAGAGCGGCGCCATGTGTGACCCATGTATATGGTGCAGTTGGTGCGAGAGAGCAGCGGTTTGGCCGAGGCGAGGCTGAACTGTATCTGCCCCACATTGGCTGGCCCGGAGAGTTCACTGGCGAGGTACAGCATCTCCGTGAAAGAGTAGGCGTTGGTCATGGAGATAGGGTAGGTGTTGCTGATGGTGCTTGTGCCAGGGCCGGAGAGGGAGTCGTAGTGTGTGGCTGCGCAGAGGTCGGTGTTGAAGTAGCGGTAGTCGGTCCAGCCGCTGGTGTCGCCGGTGCAGGAGCGGCGCACGCGGCAGCGGTAAGTGGTGCCGCTCCGCAGCTGCTGCATAGTGTAGGAGCCGCTGTTGAGTGCCACCGATGTGGGGTTGTTGCTGCCCAGCACCTCGTACTCGAATATGTATCTGGCGCCGGCCGCGGTGTTCCATGTCGCCGAGGCGGAGGTGGAGCCCACGCTGCCGAGCGCAAGCCCCGTGGGCTGGTGGCAGGTGTTGTAGTTAACACGGATGTCGTCAATGGCTCCCGGAGGGCCTATGAACTGGCCTGTGGTGCCAGTGTTCATCGACTGGTTGTACCAGTAGAAACCGAGGCGGTGGGTACCCTGCACGGTGTCGAAGTAGTAGGTGTGTTCCGTCCAAAGAGTATCCATGTGGAGTATCTCCCTGCAGGTGTGGTTGCCGGTGAGGCTGCCCCAGGGCGAGAGCAGGAGGGAGTTGCCGGTGACGAGAGGTGTGGCGGGGTCTTCGAGGAAGAGTCCCACGCCGTCGTAGTTGCCGTTGGCCGAGCCGCCTACGCGCACTTTGAAGCGCAGCACCACGTTGGTGTCGGCAGGTCCGAAGTCAATGTCGCGGTAGGCTGTGGCGTTCACCGTGCCGGCGCGAGTGCTGTTGCTCACGCCGCCGTCGGCGCTCACGTAGAGCGAGTGCGATGGCGAGGCATAGGTGGCGGTGCCGCGGTACCAGTTGATGTCGGTGTTGGTGATAGTCTGCCAGTTTTGGCTCTCGGTGCTGTTCTCGAAGTCGCACCGGTAGGGTAGTGTGGCGGGGATCTGCAAGGTGGTGAAGCTCCCAGGAGTCCAGGCAAAGTATGATGTGTCGCCGTTGATGCAGATGGAGCGCACGTTGAAGGTGTAGTCTGTGGCGGGTTGCAGCCCTTGCAGGGTGTATGGGTTGGAGGTGGCGAGCACCGTGGTGGTCGTAGCCGAGCCTACGGCCTGGTACTGCACAGCCCACAAGTAGGCGGAGCTTGAGGAGCGCCAGCCAACGGTTGCCGAGGTGGCGCTTGTCGAGTTGCAGTAGAGCGAGTCGGCGCGGCCGCATGTGGTGCTGCGGCCAAGCGACACGTTGTCGATGTATATTGCGCAACTCGGCGTGCCGCTGCCCGTGGTGTATGTGTAGAAGGTCACATACTCGCCGCTGCCGTAGTATGTGTAGAACGGCACGGTGTGGGTTGCCAGAGTGCCCGTTGCCGCTGCGGTTATGGTGTCTATGGGGGTGAAGGAGGTGAAGTCGCCAAGCAATGAGGAGATGCCCACCACGAGGTGCGACGCTCCCGTGGTGCTGCCCATGTCTATCATGTCGAAGGTAACCTCGCACTGGTTGAGCGAAATTAGCGAGAAGTCGGCTGCCGGCATCATGGCGAAAGGCCTGATATTAGTGCCGCTGCTGCGGAAATAGAGAGCCGGGCTGGTGCGTCCGCCGCCGTTGAGTTGGGCAATGGAGGGGTAGCCCGTCTGGTAGCCTGTGCCGTCGTAGGTGGCGCAGTGCCAGCATCTCGGCGTGGTGCCCGTAGCGGTACCCCAGCGGTCGAAGTTCTCCTCTATGGGCAGAGTCATGGCTCCGCACTGTGTGGTGACGGTGGCGAGGTACGACCAGTTGCTTGTCTCGCCGCTGCTGCACAGCGTGCGCACATAGAGATCGTAGGTTGTGGCTGCCAGCAGTCCGCTTATGGCGTAGCTGGTGTCCATATAGACCTGCCTTGTGGAGCCGTTGCCATGGGCAAAGCCGTGGGGGCCGTATTCCACTTCGTAGTTAAGCGTGGTAGAGCCGTTCCAGCTAAGGTATATGGAGTCCGCCGTGGCGTAGGTGTTGGTTATTGCGGGGCGTTGGCAGGCGTGGTAATAGTCCACCTCGATGCCGTCGATGTAGGGGGTGCTGCGCAGCGTCTGCGGTGTGACTATGGCCAGGCGGCCCTCCATGCCTGCCGCCGCTGTCAGCGGCAACTCGTACTGGTACCACCCTTTGTGTGGGGCTGCCACGCTATGGAGGATTCTGAAAGTGGAGAAGTTGTCGGGGTCGCTTATCACGCCCACGAGGACACCGTGGTCATAGAGTGTGTCGGGGCGGTATAGTGAGAAAGCCAGTGTCAGGCTGTCGAGGGGGGCGGCCAGCACGGGTAGCACTATGCCCGAGAAGTTGCCCTGTAGCGAGCCGAGGTAGAGGCTGCGCGAGCCGTCGTAGGCGTAGCTTGTGGAGGAGTAGGGCATGTATGAGGTCGAGGTGGTGTTGTAAATCTTGCGCCAACAGGCAGGGGCTGCTGTGGAGCCCGACGTGCCCCATGTCTCGAAGCTCTCGGAGAAGGGCAGCGTGGCTGGTGTGCAGGTAGTGGTGAACTGTGCCGTTCCGTTGTAGGTGACTCCCTGGCAGGTGTGGCTCACGCGCACATCGTACCGCGTGTTGGGGCTGAGGCCTGTGAGGGTTGTCGAGGTGGATGTCGTAGAGGTGCTTAGTGTAATCCACGAAGGGTCGCCTGAGGCGCGGTAGCTCACGTCCCAGCTGCTCTCGTTGTAGCCTGGCAGCCATAGCAGGTCGGCGCTGTTGTGGCTCAGGCTGCGCACCACCACTTGCGGCGTGCCGCAGGTGGTGGTTATGCCGCATTTGAGGAACTGCATGTTGTTGCGGTTGCTGCTGGTGTAGCGCGACGAGGGCACGCCGCTCATGGCACTGCTGCTGTAGTAGTTGACGGCGCGGCCCGATGTTGAGTGGCCGTAGAAGGTGTAAGCGGAGCCGTTGTAGCTGCCCGAGAGGTCCTCCACGGTCACCACCACATGGTTGCGACCGTTGTAGTGGAACGGAGCCTCGTTGAACAGGTAGTAGTTCCAGCCATTGCGGGCATTGAGGGGGCCGCTGTAGACCAGTGTCTGGCTCGACAGCGGCAAATAGCCGGTGAGCGAGCTGGCTGTGGTGTGCCCCATGTATATGCGCACGTTGTTTTTTGCCGTGGTGGGCGAGCTGTAGGCGTATTGGAAGCCAATGCCCACCACATCGCATGCACCCGTGTCGAACTCCGAAGCCATTATCATCTGTTCGCTGAACGAGTAGTTGTAGTTGTTGTTGACGGGTATTGCGCTGGTGGTGTTGGTGCCGTTGCCCACACTGATAGTGTCGTTGGTGTTTATCTGTGAGCATATCAGCTCCTTGGTGCTGAACAGTATGGTGTCCCAATCGAGGAAAGAGCCGTCGTAGCACATAGGCTGCACACGCAGCAGGTAAGGCTCGTTGATGCCCAGGTTGTCAAAGCGTGCTTCGCGCTCCATGGTCGAGACGGACTGTATATTGCCAGTGCTGTCGACAAGTTCCAAGTCGTAGCTTGCGGGGACGCCCATGGCGGGGTTTAGGAGCTGCCAAGTGGCGTAGGCCGCAGTGGGTGCGCGCACTATCTCCACGTCGGTGATAGGGGAGCAGGGCGGCATGGGTTCGCAGCCCACAAAAAGCTCGAAGCCGCTGTAGGCGGAGCCTCCGGTGTATGGTTCGAAGCGTATGGTGATAGGTCCTTGGGTCGACACCATGTGCGGTATTGTGGCGTTGCCATAGTAGTGTCCCATAAGGGTTCCGCCTATTCCCGCGCCGTCGTAGATGTAAAGACCGTACGACGCGTTGTTGTAGCACGACAGGGTGCCGTGTATTGTGACGAGCGAGTTGGCGGAAGGATACACCGTCAGGGTGCTGTAGGCTCCCGAGGAGTAGGGTATGCTGTAGTTGCCGTTGCGGCCTCCGTCGTCGTATATGGCGCCGCCGCACAGCTGCACCGTCTGAGCCACCGCCCCCACGGCTGCCGGACGCATCCTTACGGAGCCCGGCACAAAGTCGACAGGTCCCTGCCATTGGCTGTAGGCCGAGCCGCAGTCGCTGCGCACAAAGACCTGGTAGAGCATGCCGCCCTGCAGGTATGGCAGTTGTTGGATGGTGTCCCATGCACCGTATATTATGGTGGTGGCAGTGTCGGGGTCGAAACCTGCGAGGCCGTAGGCAACGTCCCACGACGTGATGCTGAGGTCGGGGTTGGTCCACGACACCACCACGCTGTCGGCGCGTTCCATGCTTTCTATCCTCACCAAGGTGGGGCGGGCACACCCCTGTGCTAACAGAGGCTTCACGCCAGCCAGCAGGAGCAGTAGGGTGGACAGGAAGAGTAGTTTTCTTATCTTCTGCACGTTATTAATCATCGAAAATTACAAATTCACGTTGTTGATCACATCGTCGTCGACAAGGTTGGGCATTGTCACCTTGAGCTCGGGGCAGATCTGCATGGCGCGTTGAATGGCGAACATGGCGCCATCGTTGCGGGCCCACGAGCGGCGTGCTATGCCGTTGTTCACGTCCCAGTGGAGCATCATACGGAGCCTGCGGTCGCATTCCGCAGAGCCGTCGAGCACCATGCCGAAGCCGCCGTTGATAACTTCGCCCCAGCCTACACCGCCGCCGTTGTGTATGCTCACCCATGTGGCGCCGCGGAAGCCGTCGCCTATCACGTTCTGCACCGCCATGTCGGCGCAGCGGTTGGAGCCGTCGTAGATGTTGCTGGTCTCGCGGAACGGGCTGTCGGTGCCGCTGACGTCGTGGTGGTCGCGTCCCAGCACTATGGGTGCGCTGATCTCGCCGTTGCGGATAGCCTCGTTGAAGCGGGCCGCTATCTTGGTGCGCCCTTCGCAGTCGGCATAGAGTATGCGGGCTTGGCTGCCCACCACCAAGTGGTTGGCTTTGGCACCCTCAATCCATTGTATGTTGTCGTGCATCTGCTGCCGTATCTCGGCAGGGGCGGACTGGGCTATCTCGCCGAGCACCTGCATGGCTATGTGGTCGCTCTTGTCGAGGTCGGCGGGGTTGCCGCTGGTGCATACCCAGCGGAAGGGGCCGAAGCCGTAGTCGAAACACATGGGACCCATGATGTCCTGCACATAGGAGGGGTAGCGGAAGGCTGTGCGGTTTGCGTTCCACACGTCGGCGCCCGCACGCGAGCTCTCCAGCAGGAAGGCATTGCCGTAGTCGAAGAAGTACATGCCATTGGCTGTAAGCTTGTTGATGGCGGCCACATGGCGGCGCAGGCTCTCCTGCACTTTCTCTTTGAAGAGTGCGGGGTTGTCGGCCATCATCTTCTGCGACTCCTCGAAGCTCTGTCCCACGGGGTAGTAGCCGCCCGCCCATGGGTTGTGGAGAGAGGTCTGGTCGGAGCCGAGGTCCACCTTGACACCCTTGGCGGCGGCATATTCCCAGAGGTCCACCACGTTGCCTTGATAAGCGAAGCTGCGGGCTGTCTTGGCTTCGCGGGCTTTGTTCACAGCGGCAAACAGCTCGTCGAGGTTGTCGTGAACCTCGTCGACCCAGCCTTGCGAGAAGCGTTTCTGTGTTGCTGCGGGGTTAATCTCTGCGGTGATGGAGACCACACCGGCTATGTTGCCCGCCTTGGGCTGTGCGCCGCTCATGCCGCCGAGGCCGGCGGTGATGAAGAGCTTGCCCGCTGTACCGCCTCCGAGCTTGCGGGCGGCATTGAGCACCGTGATGGTGGTGCCGTGCACTATGCCCTGCGGACCTATGTACATATAGCTGCCTGCGGTCATCTGGCCGTACTGTGTGACGCCAAGGGCGTTGTAGCGCTCCCAGTCGTCGGGCTTGCTGTAGTTGGGTATCATCATGCCGTTGGTAACCACCACACGCGGAGCCTCCTTGTGGCTGGGGAAGAGTCCCATGGGGTGGCCGCTGTACATCACGAGGGTCTGTTCGTCGGTCATCTCGCTGAGGTATTTCATCACGAGGCGGTACTGGGCCCAGTTCTGGAACACTGCGCCGTTGCCGCCGTAGGTTATCAGCTCGTGCGGGTGTTGTGCCACGGCGGGGTCGAGGTTGTTCTGTATCATGAGCATGATGGCTGCAGCCTGGCGGCAGCGGGCGGGGTACTGCTCAATGGGGCATGCGTACATGGGGTACGTGGGGCGCAGGCGGTACATGTATATGCGGCCGTAGCGTTTCAGCTCCTCGGCAAACTCGGCGGCGAGCATCTTGTGGTGCTTGGGGGCAAAGTAGCGCAGCGCGTTGCGTATGGCAAGCCGCTGCTCGTCGGGCGTGAGTATCTCTTTGCGCTTGGGGGCGTGGCTTACGCTGGTGTCGTAGGGTTGCGGTTCGGGTAGCGGGTCGGGAATGCCGAGCCTCAGTTCATTCTGAAATTCTTCGAGTGTCATATTCTGGTTGTTTTAGTTTTTTTGATTTCGTTATTTCGTCATCGCGGCATTTCGTGTCGTGTTGTCGCGGCGTTTTATGGTCTTAGAAGTTGATGGTCACGCCCACTTCGAGGCGGGGAAGGTTGAGGTTGAAATTTGTGGGGTTGAGCTCCATGGTCTGCGGCTTGTCGGCGCCTATGCCTGTCAGCAGGTAGCGGGCGTATACTCCCATCACGTCGTATACAATGCGGGTCGTTACGCCCCAGTTCCAGCGGTAGCTGTCGGCGTACTTGGGGTTGCTGAAGGAGTGGGTCTCGTAGTTGCAGTACAGCGGGTCTCCGAACTCCACGGTGTATTTGTACCAGCTGTAGGAGCCGAATATGCCGAGGTCCCAGTGGAGGCCGTTGTGCATAGAGCCGCCCGGCACGAAACGTATGCGCTGGAACAGCTCCAGCGAGAGGTCGGAGCGCAGCATGTCTTTCCGCTCCACATGGGTGTTGGTGCCCGCGGAGTTGGGGATGACAGTGTTAAGCAGGGCGTCGAGCTGGTTGTTGGTTGTTGTTGTGAGCGAGTAGCGGCTCATGCCGTATTCGGCGCCCCAGCCGAGGCAGTACCATTTCCTGCCCACGCTGCGCATAAGGCGGAAGCCCACCCGGTTGGAGGGCGACCAGAAGCGGAGCTCCTGTTCGTCGGCCTGGCTCTTGATGTTGACGCCCAGCTGGTAGTACACATCGGAGCGGTACAGGTTGTTGGCGCCCCAGTTGGAGGTCTTGTTGTCGTCAATGTCGCGGTCGAGATGGGTGGTGTATTCGTAGGTTTGGTTGCCTTCGGCATCAAGCAGGTGGTAGCGCAGGGCCATGCTGACGTTGCCCGACTCCTTCATCTTGCGGTTCTCGTCGGCGGTGAGGGTTATCTGCTGTGTGTAGCCGCCGATGTGTATGTTGAGGGTGCGGTCCACTACGCACGACTTGGCAATCTCAAGCTTGTGCTGAGTGGTGAAGTTCTCCACCTCGATGTTGGCGTATTCATAAAGCTTGCCGTCTTTCTGCTGCACGTTGAAGAACACCGGCACGTTGGCCATGTCTTTGAGCGGCACTATGAGTATGTTGTCGCTTGTCTTTTCAACGCGGAAGGTGGCTTCGCTTTTTTTCGGTGTAGCCTCTGTGAAGAAGCTGGCCTGCGGCACGCCGTAGCCAAAGGCATAGTCGTAGTAGGGGTAGAGGTCGGCGGAGTGCTCTATCTCGGCTTTCATCTGCATGGCGGTATAGCCTTTACGGAGCTGCCAGGCGCATGCTGCGAAGCCGCTGGTGAGTGGGCAGCTGAAGCTGGTGCCGTAGGCCGTGGTGGTGGCGTCGAGGTCGTTGTGGTCGGCCACCACGGCATGGCCAAAGGCGCATACGTTGGGTTTAAGCCTGCCGTCGGCGCTCGGGCCGTAGGAGCTGAAGCTTATGTGCTGGTAGTGCAGCAGGTCGTCGGTGATGCCGCCCACGCATATCACGCTGTCGGCGTCAGCAGGGGTTATGATGGTCTTCCAGCTGCGGTCGTCGCCCTCGTTGCCTGCCGAGTTGCACACCAGCATGCCCTTGCGGGCTGCGAGGTTGCCGGCCTTGGCAACATACGAGGTGCCGTCCATGTCCTTGGTGAAGTGCCTGTCGGCGCCGTAGCCCAGCGAGCTGCTGATGATGTTGGCTCCGTGCTTGTCGGCACGCTCCACGGCCATGAGCCACCACACCTCCTCCTTGAAAGGCTCCGGCTCCACCTCGGTGCGGTAGAGCATGAACTCCGAGCCTGTGGCCAGTCCCAGCTGGCGGCCGTTAATGACGCCGGTGATGCACGAGAGGGTCATGGTGCCGTGGCTGTTCCATCCGTACACGTCGTCTTTCTTGTTGGGAAAGTTCCACGTGTCAACTATGCGGTTGCCGTCGCGCAGGTGCTGGAAGGCTTTGTGCTTGTCCACGTTGGGGAAGCCGCCGTCGAACACCGCTATGCGTATACCCTTGCCGTCGATGCCTTTGTCGCGGAAGAGCTGTCCCTGCATGCGCACCAGCTGGTCTTCGAGGGTGTCCTGCTCTTTTTCTATGCTGCGGGTGTTTGTGCGGCTTTTGTTAATCCAGTTGTGGCGCGCCGCAGCCATCTGCATGTCGGTGGCTATGAGCTGCACACGCTTCACGTAGGGCAGTGCCGCGATGCGCTCTATCTGTTCGGTGGTGGCCATCACCGCCATGGCGTTGAGCCAGCGGCTCTGTCCCACCTCTTCCTCGGCTATGGCGTTGACGCCGTCGGTGTAGCTGCCGGTGAGGGGGTAGTTGCTGATGTCGTGGAGGTCGGCGCCGCAGTCGCGGTAACGCTCAATGGCTTTGGCGTCGAAATAGCTGTAAGGGTCAAAGACCGAACCCTGCTTGTCGGTCAGGAAAACCCAGTAGCACGACTGTGCCACAACATCTGCCACTCCGCAGCACAACAATGCCGTCAGAGCCAATACGCTGACAATCTTTTTCATAAAACTGTTTTATGTTTATTATAGATGTTATTGTACAATATGCAAAGATAACGTTTTTTCCCCAATTAATCAGTTATTTCGGTCACACTAAAAGAAAGTTTTGTATATTTGCATAGGATTATGCTCTATGTGATTTCTTTATAAATGCAAGTAAATCAATAAAATATGAAATCCAGGTTTCCCGTTTTCTTTGCCCTGATGGCAATGTTGTCGTTCTCTTCGTTCGCCAAGCCTGTGGATAAAGCCACGGCTTGCAAAGTGGCCACCCACTTCTACGCCATGAAATTCAGGCAGGCACCCGAGTCGTTGACCTATACAATCGAATACGAGGCCCCCTCGCTTAGTGGCGAAAAGGGGTCCGCCCCAAGTTTCTATGTCGTCAATTTCAATTCCGAGGGTTTTGTCATTGTGGCAGGCGACGACGCGGTGCAACCTGTCTTGGCCTACTCCAACGAAGGAGCCTTTATTGCGGAGAATATGCCGGCCAATGTCCGCTTCTTTCTGAATGGGTACACCGAGGAGATTGGTTACATGGTCAACAACCAGCAGTCTGTTGACAGTGATGTTCAGAGGCAGTGGCAAGCACTGCTCTCCGATGAGGCGCCCGCGCCCAAGGACAGGACTGTGGTGGTGGAGCCGTTGCTTGGCAACAACAAGTGGGCCCAGACCATGTACTACAACGACCGCTGTCCTGTCGATACCACAGGACACACAGCCTACGGCGGACATGCCGCTGTGGGCTGCGGCGCCATTGTCATGGGGCAGGTGATGCGTTACTGGCGCTTCCCTGTCACGGGCACCGGTGCCCGTTCCTACAGCAGCAGCCGCTACGGCAGGCTCTCAGCCAACTTCGGCACCACAACCTACCATTACAAGAACATGCCCGACGAGTTCACCTCAAGGTATCATCCCGACAGCTGTGTGGATGCTGTCGCCACTCTGCTGTATCACTGTGGTGTTGCCGTCAAGATGAACTACGGCCCGTCAGCGAGTGTGGCCAACTCCAACAACATAGTATCCGCGCTCTCAACCTATTTTGGGTATCCCAACACCGTGCAATATATCGAGCGGGGAAATGCCTCCTCCACGGTGTGGCTCAATTATTTGAAAGGGGAACTCGACGATGGTGCGCCGTTTATGTAT
Organism: Bacteroidales bacterium; assembly: GCA_017454015.1. Classification (GTDB taxonomy): domain Bacteria; phylum Bacteroidota; class Bacteroidia; order Bacteroidales; family P3; genus Colimorpha. Next base: position 45,262 of record JAFTDW010000053.1, read on the forward strand.
GGGGGTAGCGGAAACTATGGCGGACATGTATGGACTTGCGACGGGTATCAGGACAACGACTATTTCCATTTCAACTGGGGCTGGGGAGGGCAGCAGAACGGCTATTACGCCCTCACCAACTGCAGCTCATACGGGTTCAACAGCAATCACGCCATCATTATAGGCATCCGTGGCCCCGAGTTGCCCACTGCTGTATCTGGACATTGTGCGGACGAGGTCAAGGTCTTTCCCAATCCTTCCAATGGTGTTGTGTATGTCAGAGCCGAGGCGCAGCCCGTGATGGAGCTGCAGGTTTTCGACATATCAGGGAAGATGCTTCTCCGCAAAGGCGTGAACGGCAGCGCTTTTTCCGTTGATTTGTCGACCTACGCCCCTGGTGCTTACATACTTCGTATGGTCACAGAGAAAGGCGTCAAAACAAGCAGAATCGTAAAAAAGTAGCGATTAGTGTTAGGTGGCAGAGCAACTGCGACATCAGAATATTTCGCCACCCCACAACATTTTCAGGAAATCCAGTATATAAATGAGTTCCGTGTCCCCCGACTTGCGCGTCACGGGGTCGAGCGACACAAGTATAAGGCGGCAATCCGGATGCTCTTCCTTGAAGGCCGCGAGACCTTTTTTGTGTTTACTCTCGACATGTTCCGTGGACTTGATCTCTATGGCCGCTTCGGCATTGCCGATAACGGCGTCAACCTCTTTTTGGTCGTAGGTGTGCCAATAGGAGATGGCGTTCCTCTTGTCGTTGTATCCTTTATAGGCGATGATTTCCTGCATCACGAAGTGCTCGAAAGCGTGCCCGTATTCATCAGTGCCACGTCTCAAGGCGTGACGCCCCATCAGATAGTTGGCTAACCCTACATCAAAATAATAGAACTTGGGAGCCTGGACAATCTTCCGCTTGATTTCTTTTCTGAAAGCGGGAATCTCGTACCCAATAAGCGTATCATAAAGGATTTGGAAGTACGACTTGACTGTTTTGGCCGAAACGCCGCAGTCGGAAGCAATGTTGGAATAGTTCAGCATCTCTCCGTCGGAGATGGCAGCCACTTCCATAAAGCGTTCAAAGGCGTCGAGTTCCCTTACCTCACCCTCTTTGCGAATTTCTTCATCGAGATACACTTTCACATAGCCAGACAGTCGCCTGGAGGCATCCTCCACCATATAGTGTCGGGGTATCATGCCGTTCTGTACAGCCCTGTCAATCTGGAAGTCTGTCACCTCAGGCCATACAAGTGGATACAGCGTCTCTGGTATGGCGCGCCCACCGAGTGTGTTTGCTCCTGAGCGTTTGAGCTTTCTTGAACTGGAGCCGCTGAGGATGAAAAACAAGCCACGCTCTACCATCAAGGAATGCACAACGTCAAGCAGTTCAGGGACTTTCTGAATCTCATCCACTATGACCAAAGTACCGGCAGGCTTGCCTTGTAGAGCATCCCATAAGGTGTTGGGGTTCAACTTAAAGGCCTTTCTCACGCCCGGATTAAGCAAATCGTAATATACAGCCTCTTTGAATCGAGTTTTCAAAAGGGTGGACTTGCCTGTCTGACGTGCTCCAAACAGAAACATACCTTCGTCCAACCTGCTTTCAATATCAAATATTCTCTTGTACATATTTTTCCGAAAATTTAAGAGTATATTCCCGATTTTTATATAAAATTCGGGAGTATGATTCCGATATTTATGTTGTTTTCAAACCCTTCTTTAATAATTATTTATCTTTATTTCAAATAGTTCTACAATTTATAGGCACAATATTCCACTGCAAATATACGATTTTTTCATTTTCTATCCATTATAAACGTCACTAAGCCTATTCTGACTGCTGGATATCACACCACGAAATTTTGTGTCCACTTTTTCAAGCTGGTGCAACCATACTGGCTCACCCTGAGAAATACAAAGTGGCTCATTGTCTAAAACTCGGACAATACAATATAGGGCAAGCCGGTGCCATAATCACGCTGCCCCTCTATGCCGCCGCGTTTATCAATGACCCGTCGTTGCCAAACCAATGACGTGCGGTAGGGTTACTTTATCACCACCACCTTGCGGGGGGCGAGGTGACCTTTAATATTATTGACGACAACCTATCGACCATATTCATAGATAGTGTCGGATGGAATATCTATCCAATCGTTCCAGTAGACCACTGTGCGGCTCTTGTCAAGTTGCACCTGCAACCAAAGGCCGTCAACTGTACGCAAATCGCTGAACGCAGAAATAGTATCAATGTCCTCCGCCACATTGTAAACGACCTTCTTGCCGTCGTCAAACAGCACAGAAAGCTGATAGCCGTCCATCGGCACAACAGTTTTTATGCGAGGAAGTGCGTTCATTTCAATGGATATTGTATTAGGATGCAACAAAAAGGTGGCTTACTTTATCACCACCACCTTGCGGGGGGCGAGGTGACCTATCTTTATGATGTATGCGCCGGAGGCCGGCACGTCGAAGCGCAGCGGAGCCTGCTCGTCGCGGCGCGTGGCGAGGATGCGGCCCGCGATGTCGTAGAGCGTCACGCTGTTGCCGTCGGCACCCTCCACCACCACCTGCCCGCGGCTGCTGTACACCTTGGCGTTAATCGCTCCGGCACTCTCTATGCCCTCGCCGCCGATATACACCGTGTCGTGGATATAGACGGTGTCGTGCAGGTACAGCGTGTCGTGCAGATATTCGGTGATGAAAGTGGTGTCGTAGATGTAGTTGTCCACAATTGTGGTGTCGTGGATGTAGTTGTCTACAAAGGCGGTGTCGTACACCGTGGTGGTTACGGTGTCGCGTATGGTGTCGGCGGCGACAAAAGTAGTGTCGTGTATGTAGATGGCCACGTACTGTGTCACGCGCACTGTTATGGTGTCATGCAGTGTCGTGGTGTCGTGTACATAGATGTAGGCGGTGTCGAGAGGCGGCAGCGTTATGGTGTCGCGCAGCGTCGTGGTGTCGTGGATGTATACGTTGACATACGCAGTGTCGTAGAGGGTGTTGGTGACGGTGTCCCGGACTGTCAGCGTGTCGTAGACATACACATCAACAAACGCAGTGTCGGTTATGGTATTGGTTATGGTGTCGCGAATGGTGGTAGTATCATGAATGTAGTTGTTGACTATGGCGGTGTCGTAGACCGTCAGCGTGTCGTGGATATAGTTGTTGACTATCGCGGTGTCATAGACAGTCAGCGTGTCGTAGATGTAGTTGTTGACTATGGCGGTATCGTAGACAGTCAGTGTGTCGTAGATGTAGTTGTTGACGACCGTTGTGTCGTGGATGTAGTTGTTGACTATCGCGGTGTCGTAGACAATGGTCGTATCGTGGATATACACATTGACAAACGCGGTGTCGGTAATGGTGTTGGTTATTGTGTCGCGCAGCGTAGTGGTGTCGTGGATATACACGTTGACAAACGCGGTGTCGGTAATGGTGTTGGTTATTGTGTCGCGCAGCGTGGTAGTGTCGTGGATGTACACATTGACAAACGCGGTGTCGGTAATGGTGTTGGTTATTGTGTCGCGCAGCGTTGTAGTGTCGTGGATATACACATTGACAAACGCGGTGTCGGTAATGGTGTTGGTTATTGTGTCGCGCAGCGTTATTGTGTCGTGTTGTACGGTTGTCGGGGCTGTTGTGAAGCTGGCGATATAGAAAGTGTTCTCTGTCACTGTGACGGTGCGTGGGTTGGCGGTGTTGCCGTCGTGCCACGACAGGAAGGCGTAGCCATTGCCGGGTACAGCTACTATCAATGCCGCCGTGCCGTGCGTGTATGTGCCGCCGCCCATTGCCGTACCCATTGCCGCATTCGCGCTTATCACCGTTATGGTGTGCGAGGCTACTGCGACTATTGTGTCGAAGACAGCGTTGAACGCTGTGTCGCTCGTCAAGGTTATGCTGCGGGGGTTGGTTGTGTTGTTGTCGTTCCAGCGCACAAACTGGCATCCAGACTTGGGGACAGCCGTGATCTCCACGGTGCTGCCGGTGCGGTAGCGTCCGGCGCCCAGCACCGAGCCGCGGCTGGCATCGTTTGCAGTGAGCGTCAGCGTGTTGTTGCAGCTGTCGTGTTCCAGTATTTTGGTGAAGGCGTTCCAGTATTGAGCATCGTTGTAGGCGTTGGTCGAGCCGCACGGGACGGTGACGGGCAGGTTGGTGGCTATCGATTGGAAGGTGTTGCTGTATATGGTGGGAGGAGTCTCTGCAAGCATGTGTAAGGTGTCGAGCCCTGTGCAATTCGAGAAAGCATAGTCACCCATATTGGTCACCGAGCCGTGGATGGTTACCGAAGTTAAGCCGTTGCAGCCGGAGAACGCAGAGCCGCCGACGGTAGTCACCGGCTTGGGTATGGTTAGCGACCTCAGTCCGCTGCAATTTTGAAATGCCCGTTCGCCGATGGAAGTCACCGAGTCGGGAATGGTCACCGAGGTCAATCGGCTGCAATTATAGAATGCATAGTTGCCGATGGAAGTCACCGAATTGGAGATTGTTACCGAGGTCAGGCTTGACAGGCCGGAGCATATACAGTCAGGTATTCGCTTCACATTGTTTCCAAAAGTGAAACTCGCCAGGTTGCTGCAATTATAGAACGCAGGATTACTGCTGTTCCCCGCCGAACTGCAATTACGGGCATTAAACACAACGGATGCCAGTCTGCTGCAACCACTGAACGCGGAGTTGCCGATAGAAGTTACCGAGTTGGGTATGGTTACCGAGGTCAAGCCGCTGCAATTTTGGAATGCATAGTTGCCGATGGTAGTCACCGAGTTGGGAATGGTAAGCGAGCCTGTAATCCCGCTGCAATTATAGAATGCATATTGGCCGATGGAAGTCACCGAGTTGGGGATGGTAAGCGAGCCGGTAATTCCGCTGCAATTTTGAAATGCCCGTTCGCCGATAGTTGTCACCGAGTTGGGGATGGTTACCGAAGTCAGGCTCGACAAGCCATAACACAAATAGTTAGGTATTCGCTTCACGTTGTTTCCAAAGGTGAAACTTGTCAGGTTGCTGCAGCCAGCAAATGCAGGATAACGGTCACTCCCTGCCGAAATGCAACTGTCGGCATTAAATATAACCGAAGTCAAGCCGCTGCAATTTCGGAATGCGCTTTCGCCGATGGAAGTCACCGAGTTGGGGATGGTAAGCGATGTCAGACTTGAGAGGCTGGAGCATAAATAGTCAGGTATTCGCTTCACGTTGTTTCCAAAGGTGAAACTTGTCAGGTTGCTGCAATTAGAGAATGGATTGGCTCCTGCCGAAATGCAACTGTCGGCATTAAATATAACCGAGGTCAATCTGCTGCAACCCAAGAATGCAGCACCGCCGATGGAAGTCACCGAGTTGGGGATGGTTAGCGAGCCTGTAATCCCGCTGCAACCCGAGAATGCAGAGTTGCCGATGGAAGTCACCGAGTTGGGGATGGTAAGCGATCTCAGACTTGAGAGGCTGGAGCATAAATAGTCAGGTATTCGCTTCACGTTGTTTCCAAAGGTGAAACTTGTCAGGTTGCTGCAATTATAGAACGCAGGATAATTGTAATCCCCTGCCGAAATGCAACTGTCGGCATTAAATATAACCGAGGTCAATCTGCTGCAATTTTGGAATGCATATTGGCCGATGGAAGTCACCGAGGTGGGGATGGTCACCGAGGTCAAGCCGCTGCAATTATAGAATGCCCGGTCGCCGATGGAAGTCACCGAGTTGGGAATTAATGTGTTTTTGCAGCCTGCTATCAAAGTGTTTGTGGCGGTTTCTATTATGGCATTGCAGCTGTTGCGGCTGTCATAGTGCGTGTTCCCTGATTCCACCGCTATAGATGTCAATCCGCTGCAATTAGAGAATGCATAGTTGCCGATGGTAGTTACTGAGTTGGGGATGGTTAGCGAGGTCAAACCGCTGCAACCATAGAATGCCAAGTTGCCGATGGAAGTCACCGAGTTGGGGATAGTTAGCGAGCCGGTAATTCTGCTGCAATTATCGAATGCATATTGGTCTATGGTAACAATGGTATATGAGGTGCTGTTATACGAAACCGTGGAGGGAATTTCCAATGAGCCAGTCGGCATGGTATACCCGTTCCATGCGTTGGCGCCTGTTCCACCTGCGGGATGGGTTACGGCCACGGTGTGGGTGCTGCTGTCGGTTATATGGTAGTACAGCGTTTGGCCGGTGGGAGCCACGGCGGAGAAGTCGTATTGTTGCGCCTCGGCGGTTGTGGCAAAAGTTATTGCAATCAATAGGATTGCAATAATGGATACTCTTTGTTTCATCTTTGCGTGTTGTTATGTTATTCTTTCGGTCTGTTTCAGAACAACACATAAAAAAGCGCGGGTCTAAGTCTTTTGCTTATCCCGCATTCGAGGCTCTCGCATTGCCTTTGACCCAGAATAAGCAATGCCGAAGCCCACGCGTATTGGAACATAAGTTAAATGTACCAAACGATGGACGTTGAGCATTGCGTTATTGCGTGGTCTATGGAATTTGCGAGATTCCGAATGCCGCAGATAAACGCTGTTACAACGTCTTTTCTATATGTCTTGCCGTCCCGCCCGCTGCCTCGGCAAGACTATTTTGCCCGCTTTGGCCTCGGTTAAAACGACGGTGCAAAATTACACAAAATTCCCGAAATATACGCAGGCGTGTGAGACTAAACATTAATTACCATTAATTAATCATTAAATATCAGTTACTTAATTAATGTTGCATTATATGGACAATTAACGGAGATTAATGTTTTTTCTGAGGAGAGCAACACTAATTTCCCGAAATATACGCAGGCGTATGTTTTTAAACATTAATTGCCATTAATTAATCATTAAATATCAGCTACTTAATTAATGACACATTAAATGGACAATTAACGGGGAATTAATGTTTTTTCAGAGGAAAAACTCATCTTTTTTCCGACATGGCAAGAAAAAAACGGACCTTACACACGATAATGCACAGAGTCCGAAAACAGGTGAATGTGGCAAAACGTGTAAAACGAATCCGTGAAGGTGTAAATAGGAAAGACATTTTGACTAAAGCCCCAGTGTCTATCATTGTCGCTTATTATTTCGGTTTTGCAAAATTGCAAAAAAACAATTCAAACAACTCCTTGCTTTACTGAAATTTAGTTTTTCAAAATACCTTATTTTATCATTTTAACTATACCTTCAACGCCTTATTTTACCATTTTTGGTGTATTCGGTTCCAATTTGCAAAGTTACAACTTTTTTCCGATATGGCAGGAAAAAAGCTTTTTTGCAGTCACGGAGGAGTGGCGGCACTTTACTCTATGGGTATGCCGTTGAGGGCGGCGGCGGAGAGGTCGTCGCCTTTGTAGGTGAGTTTCAGGGAGAAGAAAGGCTGGCGGGGGTTCTGTAGCAGGCGCAGGAAGATGCGGTCGCCTTCCCATAGGTTGAGGCTCGCGAGCTCGCTCTTGGGTATCCACCGCAGTACCCCCTCGTCGCAGTCGGTGAGGGTGCCGCGCCAGCGTGTGGCGGTGAAGAGGTGCATGTATTCGCAAGGCCACACGTCGGAGATGAAGGTTACTATGCCGCGGTAGCGCCAGCGGGTTATGGTGAGACCGGTCTCTTCCTTCACTTCGCGGAGCATGCACTCGTCGGGGCTCTCGTCGGCTTCGCACTTGCCGCCCACGCCTATCCATTTGCCGTGGCTGGCGTCGTGGTCTTTCTTGACGCGGTGCAGCATGAGGTAGCAGCCGTCTTGCTCAAGGTAGCACAGTGTGGTTTGTCGCATGGCTTTGGTAAATCTTGTAGATTATGGGTACCACGAAGATGTTGAGCAGTGTGGAGGTGACGAGTCCGCCGAGCACCACTATGGCCATGGGCGCCTGTATCTCGTTGCCCGATTTGTCGGCGGCGAGTACCATGGGTATCAGCGAGAGCGCGGTGGTGAGGGCTGTCATGATGATGGGGTTGAGGCGGTCGGCGGAGCCTTGCATCACGGTCTGGTCTATGTCCATGCCGTCTTGTCTGGCAAGGGCTTGGTAGCGAGCCACGAGGAGTATGCCGTTGCGTGTGGCTATGCCGAAGAGGGTGATGAAGCCTATGATGGCCGGGATGCTGAGCAGTCCGCCGCCGAGGCGCACGGCAACCACGCCGCCGATGAGTGCCAGCGGCAGGTTGAGCAGCACTATGAGCGCCAGGCTGAGGTTGCGAAACTCGCTGTAGAGTAGCAGGTATATCACCAGCAGCACGGCGATGAAGACCAGCAGCAGAGTGCGGCTGGCACTCTTGGCGTTGGCAAACTGTCCGCCGTACTCTATGTGGTAGCCTTCGGGCAGCTTTATCTGGCTGTCGACGATATGCTGTATGTCGTCCACCACGCCCACCTCGTCGCGTCCGCTAACGTTGGCGGAGACCACGAGTTTGCGCTGCACGTTCTCGCGCGAGATGGTGGCGGGGCCGCCGGCCGACACTATGGAGGCCACCTCGCTGAGCGGCACCTTGCCGCCGAGTTTGGTGTCGATGAGTGCGTCGGTCACCTCGTCGATGGAGGGCGGCGCATTGGCGGTGAGGCGCAGCACGAGGTCGTAGGCGCGCTGCCCCTCGTAGATCTGCGTCAAGGCCTCGCCTTCAAAGGCGAGGGCCACGAAGTGGTTGAACTCCTCTATGGTGATGCCGTGGGCCGCCAGCTTCTGCCTGTCGGCCCGCAGCTGCAGCTGCGGGGTCTCGGTGAGCTGCTCCACGCTGACGTCGACAAGCCCTTCTACATCGGCTGTGGCGGCTTTTATCTGGTTGCCGAGGCTGTAGAGCTGTGACAGGTCGGTGCCGAATATCTTGATGGCTATGGTGGCTTGTGTGCCGCTTACCATGTGGTCTATGCGGTGGCCGAGGGGTTGCCCCACGCTTACTGCTATGCCGGGGATGGTGGAGAGGCGCTGGCGCACGTCGGCCATGAAGGCCTCCTTGGAGCGGTGGCGGAGGGTGAAGCCCACGTCGATCTCGGCGCCGTTGGTGGCCTGCGAGTGCTCGTCGAGTTCGCCGCGGCCGGTGCGGCGCGAGGTGGAGGTCACCTCGTCGATGTCAAGCAGCTGGCGTTCTATAAGCTCGCCGATGCGGTTGCTCTCGTCGAGCGAGATGCCGGGCTTGGCCACTGCGGCGATGGTGAGCGACCCTTCGTTGAAGTCGGGGAGGAAGCCCCTGCCGCAGGTCAGCAGCAGTGCCAGCGCTCCGACCAACAGCGCCGCAGTGACTCCTATGACGACCTTGCTGTGCTGCAGGGCGTGGGAGAGCAGGCGTTGGTAGAGGTCGGTGAGCCGTGTGACGGCTTTGCGGGGCTTGGACTGCTTTGCGAGGTAGCGCTCGCTGGAGAGCAGCAGCCTGCAGAGCAGGGGGGTGATGGTCATGGCCACAAGGAGCGACATGGAGAGGGCCACGATGTAGGCTATGCCGAGGGGTTTGAGCATGCGCCCTTCGAGGCCGCCGAGGAAGAAGAGGGGCACAAAGGTGAGCATGATGATGAGTGTGGCATGGATTATGGAGCTGCGTATCTCTGTGGAGGCATGGAAGACCACCTCCAACGCCGGCTGTCGCTCGTCGCGTGGCAGGGCGTGGTTCTGCTGCAGACGTTTGTAGACATTCTCAACATCGATAATGGCATCGTCGACCAGCGACCCTATGGCAATGCAGAGTCCGCCGAGGGTCATGGTGTTGATGTTGAGGTGCAGCAGGTGGAGCACCACCAGCGTGCCGAGCAGCGAGAGGGGAATGGCTATTACGGAGATGAGCGTGGTGCGCAGGCTGCCCAGGAAGAGAAGCAGCACCACCACGACGAAGAGGGCGCCTTCGGCGAGGGCTTTGCCCACGTTGCCTACGCTGCTCTGTATGAAGTCGGCCTGCCGGAATATCTTGGTGTCGAGTTTCACGTCGGGTGGCAGTGAGCGTGCTATGTCGCGCAGGTTGTGCTCTATCTGGTGCGTCACGCGCAGCGTGTTGGTGTTGGGCTGTTTGGATATGGAGATGATGACGGCGGGCTGTGCGCATACCGAGGCGTAGCCTTGGCGTATGGCGCAGCCGGTCTGCACCGTTGCCACATCGGCAATGCTCACGGGGTGACCGTTGTGCATCTTGACAAGCGAGGTTCCAATCTCGGTGGTGTCGGCGGTGCGTGCCATGCCTCGCAGGGCGTACTCGTTGCCCCACTGGCGCACCACTCCGCCTGTGGAGTTGAGCCCCTGTGAGGCGCAGGCTGCCTCAAGCTCGTCGAGGCTCACATCGTAGGCTTTCATGCGCACGGGGTCGGCAACCACCTGGTACTGCTTGCTCTCGCCGCCTATTATGGTGACCTGCGACACGCCTGCAGTGCCCAGTATGGCGGGTTTCACCACCCAGTCTGCCAGAGTGCGCAGCTCCTGTTGCGAGGTGCGGTGCGCGGCTTGGGCGGCGGTGTCGACCTGCATGCCGATAAACATTATCTCGCCCATCACGCTGCTCTGCGGAGCCATGACAGGCGTGATGCCTTGCGGCAGCGCCGTGGCAATCTGCGACATCTTCTCGCTCACCACCTGTCGGGCCTTGTAGGGGTCCATGCCCCAGTCGAACTCCACAAAGACAAAGGAGCACCCCTGCATGGAGGTGGAGCGCACGCGGCGCACGTTGGTGGCACCGTTCACCGCTGTCTCTATGGGGAAGGTGATGAGGGTCTCTATCTCCTCGGGGGCCATGCCGTGGGCATCGGTCATGAGCACCACGGTGGGTGCCGTGAGGTCTGGAAAGACATCTATGTCCATCTGGCGGCTCGAATAGACACCCGCCACCGTGAGCAGCACGGCGGCAAGAAGGATGAGCAACTTGTGCTCAAGCGAGTATCTTATTATTTTGTCGAGCAAGGTTCTTTGTTTTTTTCTAGTTTTTCTAGTGATAATAGTATTACTAGTGATACTAGTCTTTATTTTTGGGGCGGTTATTCGCCTATTGTGGTTAGCTCTATTACCGTTTGTTCCAGTTCGTGTTGTATTTCGAGTATGTCGATTTCCGTGTCGTGGTAGAACTCCACCTGTTGCAGGTAGTATTCGAGTGTTATCTCGCCGGCTTTGAGAGCCCTGAAGAGTAGCTCTTCGCTGTTGTGGCGTTGCAGGGTGGCGTCGAGGTTGTTGAGTGCGCGTTGGAGTGCCAGGGCTTTGGTGTAGAGAGCCTTCATGCTTCCCTTGAAGCGGGTCTGTGCATCGTTCAATGCCGCCTGTGAGGCTTGCTGCTGCAGGCGTGCTTCGCGGACGGTGCCGTGGCGCTGCCACAGGGGCAGCGCAAGGCCTGCGGTGGCGCCTCGGTAGTTCTCGCCGGGGGTCAGCTCGGCGGCATAGCCTATGGTGACGGCAGGCAGCCATGCAAGCTTGTTGAGGGTGAGGTTCTCGGCGGCGGCAGAGTTTTGCTGGGCTATCAGTTGCAGTGCCGGTGTTTGCTGTCTTACGCTGTCGAGCCATTCGTCAAAGTTGGCTGGCAGTGTGACAGGGGAGAAGGTGTCCTGTTGTATCTCTATGCCGATGCCTCCGGCGAGCATGAGCAGGTTGTCGGCCATCAGTGCGTGTTCCACCTGGGCTATGTGCAGTTTGTTCTCGACGGCGGCGAGCTCGGTCTGCATACGGTTGTAGTCCAGTATGCTGCAGTCGCCTTGGCGCAGCCGCTCCTCGTAGATGGAGGCCACCTTCTGGGTGTTCTCCGCGCAGTGTGCGTAGAGTTTCACATAGGCGTTGTAGTACACTATATGGCTGCACACCTGGTATACCTCTTTGACCCATTCGTTGCGGTGCACGAGGTAGTCGCTCTGCGCCATGTCGGCTTGCAGCCGGCGTATCCTGCTGCGGTGTACGTAGTACAGGGGAAATTCAATGCGCTGAGTGAGGCGCAGGTCGTGACGTGTACCCTCGTCGGGCTGGGAGGTGTAGAGGGCCACCTCCAGCTCTGGGTCGGCAAAAAGCGAGCCGGCCTTTGCCGAAGCCTCGTTGGCCTGCAGCTGTTTCTGGAGCATCTGCAGGGTGGGTGCGCTGTGCTGTAGTGAGTCGACAACCCATCGGTAGGGTGCGCTAACCTGGGCTCTGGCCTCCATGGCCAATGCCATCAGAAGAAGCAGAAACAATGCAGGTTTAGTGGACATGGCCGGCATGTGGGTCGAGGGGTGTGGAACTTTGTGACAGTCGCAGCATAGTGGCGCCACGGGATACTATGCGTTCGCCTTGGTTGATACCCTTCACTATCTCGGTGCTAACGCCATCGGTGGCGCCGAGGGTGACGGGGCGTTTCAGGTAATGCTCCGGCTCGGTCTGCACAAACACGAACGCCTGCCCCATCTCTTCGATGATGCCCTCGTTGGCGACAGTGATGGCTTCTTTCTGTACCGTGCGGAGATATGTGGTGACGTAGCTGCCCTGCAGCAGGCGGCTGCCTATGGCGCTGCGTCCCACGCGCAGGGTGACGGGCAGCAGCGGGTTGTCGGTGCTCACGGCGTGTCCCAGGGCGGCGATACGTGCTGGCACCTCGATGGTCTCGCCGTTGTCGACAATGACCACGGAGCTGATGCCTCCCGCCAGTTCGCGGTAGTGCCGTGCCGGCACTTCGCAGCGCAGGTGCAGGTCGCCTCCGCGTGCTATGGTGAGCAGTGTCTCGCCGCTCGTGGCGTAGCTGCCGTTACGAGTGTATAGGGCTGTGATGTACCCGCCGATAGGAGCTGTTATGCGGCTGCCGGCAGCCGAGAAGAGGCTTTTGAGGTTGTCATATTCCGCTTTGGCGGCTTCGTATTCCGAGGTGCTCAGCTCCAGCTCGCTGCGGCTTACTATCTGGTCTTTGGCAAGTGCTGATTTGCGTTCGTATTCGGCTTTGGCGCGTTCGTAGCGCACCGTGGCTTCGCGGTAGCGCACCGCCATGTTTCCGTCGGCCATCTTGCCGCTCTCAATGGTCATGAGGGTCTGTCCGCTGGCCACTGCGCTGCCTTCCACTATGCCGTCGGCCAGCAGCACCATGCCGCTGAGGCTTGCAGCCACCTGCATCTCGTCCTGCGGCGACGGCAGCACTTGCGCCGTGGCCTTGACAACATGCCAGAAAGGGGCGAGTTTGGCAGTGTCGACAGCGATACCCAATGCCTTGCTTTGCGCAGCATCCATAACTATGGTGCCGGGCTCGTGGTGGTGGTCGTGGTGGTGCTCTTCGCCCTCGTGGTGGTGATGGTGGTGGTGCTCTTCAGCCTCGTGGTGGTGATGGTGCTCTTCGGCTTCGTGGTCATGATGGCAACCCCACAGGATTGCCAAAGCGCACATCAGCAGGGTTAATATGTGGAGGCGTGTCTTCATCGTTGTTGCCGGTTGTCGGGATTGGGGCGCCGTTTAAAACGGCTTCTCTTCCTCAGGTTCCGAGGTGCTCTTGCCTGCCGCGCCCTGTCGGTTCATAAAGGCGTAGCCTTTCATAAGGCCCGTGGTGCTCTGGCCTATGAAGCTCAGTACCACCTTGCCTTCGTCGGTGTTGCCGTATTGCTCTTTGATAAGCTCCACGGCATGGCGTATGCTGTAGCCTTTCTGGTAGAGCAGGCGGTAGATGCACTGTATGTTCTCAATGCTCTGCTGAGAGAATCCGCGGCGGTGCAGTCCCAGCGAGTTGATGCCTGCGTAGCTTATGGGGTAGCGTGCAGCTTTCACGAAAGGAGGTATGTCTTTGTCGACCAGCGAGCCACCGCTCGTTATGACGTGTTGGCCAATATGCACGAACTGTAGTATGGCTGTCTTGCCGCCGAGCACTGTCCAGTCGCCCACCAATATGTGGCCTGCCAATGTGGTGTTGTTGGCAAAGACGCAGTTGTTGCCCACCACGCAGTCGTGGGCGACATGCACGTATGCCATCAGCAGGTTGTTATTGCCTATCACCGTCTTGCCAGATGCCGAGGTGCCGCGGTTGATGGTGCAGCACTCGCGTATCACGTTGTTGTCGCCAATCTCCACCGTGGTGTATTCGCCAGAGAATTTGAGGTCTTGCGGTATGGCTGCAATCACCGAGCCGGGGAATATCTTGCAGTTCTTGCCAATCCTTGCGCCAGCAAAGATGGTGACATTGGGTCCAATCCAAGTGCCGTCGCCTATCACAACGTCGTTTTCGATGGTGCAGAAGTTGCTTATGGTAACATTCTTGCCTATCTTGGCATCGGGATGTAAGTCGTATAAAACCATTAAGATGTCTTTAAGTTCTAAGTTTTGGGTTTAAGTTTTCAAGAGGTCTGTGCAGTGTTGCTGAGTCGCTAATCACAGCAAACCATGTTTTGTGCCACGAGAGCAGCGAAGGCAGTGTTTGCCTTGTGCCCCGGGCAATTGATGGTGAAATGAGCCTGTATGTCGTGTGCTGCCAGTGATATGTCGCCGATGAAGTCGAGCATTTTGTGGCGTGCCGGTTCGTTGTCAAAGAGTTGCGGGCCGTTAATCAGCTCTTTGTCCACCAACTTGGCGGCATCTCTGTGGAACAGGGTTGTTAGCCGTTCAATAGTTGCCATGTCGGTTTTCTTGTCCACGAATACCAGAGCATTGTCCAAGTCGCCACCCTTTATTAGGTTGAGGTTTAGCAGAGGTTCTATGTCGCTGAGCATGACAAAGGTACGGCAGGGTGCCACCTGGGTCTCGAACTCGTCGAGGCAGGTGAGGGCGGCTTGTTGGTGGCCTATAGGGGTGTTGGGGAAGTCTATGGTGGCCTCGACGGAAAAATGGTCGGATGGTTCGGCGACAAGTGTCGACGCGCCCACTTGGAGCCTCACCGGCTGTGCGAGGCGGTGTTTTGGGCGTTTCACGGGCAGTGTGGCAAGTCCTGTGGCGGATATTGCCTCGACCCATATACGCGAGCTTCCGTCCAAGATGGGAATCTCGCCGCCGTCGACCTCTACTCTGGCGTTGTCGACCCTCATGGCGTGGAATGCTGCCATAAGATGTTCTATGGTTGCCACCGTGCAGCCTTGATGGGCAATGGTGGTGCCGCGCGAGGTGTCGCACACATTGGCGGCAATGGCTTGCACCGAGGGTTGTCCGGCGAGGTCTGTGCGCACCATGCTGATACCGTTGCCGGCATCGGCGGGCAGCACCCGCACCTGCACCACGGCACCGCTGTGGAGGCCGCGCCCTTTTATTGTGAATTCCTTATTGAGAGTTGTTTGCATTATAACTTGTTTCCTACGCTGGATTAAGAAACTATTTTGATTTCATTCAATAATTTTCTTATGCCATATAATCGGTGCTTTTTTCACAGCCCATCGGTTACAATGGCACCCCATTGCGCCCTCAGTGCCGCAAAAAAATCCCTCGATTATATGTCCAATTATTCTTATCAATAAAGTCAAAACAGTTTCTAATGTCGGGAGGCTTTTTCTATCTGTAGGTTGCGCATCCTGTATATGGGTGCCAGTTGGTTTTCAAAGCCGTCGTCGGCGCTTTTCTGGCGGAAGTGGAGCGGGAATAGCATGTTTTGGGGCATGGCAATGGCGCAGTTTTTCCAGAAGTTGGTGCCCCGTTGGTGCAGGCCCGTGGCGAAGTATAGCATCACATCGTGACCCATGCCGGCAAAGCGGCCGGTGGGTTCGGTCTTGTAGGTCTCTTTGAATTGTTCTATGAAAGAGCGATGGGTCTCATTGCTGTAGTCAAGGTAGAAGGGGTATACCGTGTGGTAGTTAAGGCGCTGCAGGTGGGAGTAGTCCACATCGGGATATTCGGTGATGTAGTTGGTGAAGGTGAAGAGGGTCACCTCTGTGGTCTTGAGTGCTATAAGCCGGTTGATGATTTGGTTGGAGAAGATACGGTTTTTGTCTTTCCCTTGGTCGTATATGGCTATCACCGAGCAGGAAGCGGTCTGTCGCAGAGTGGTGGCGAGCTTGCCGTTGACGGCCCAGTCAAACCATGTGTGGCGTATTTCGGTGCGGTTGGTGAGTTGTTGCTGGAGCTCGTCGTGCAGGGCTTTCTCCAGTTTGCCGTTGGAGTGTATTATGTACAGCTGCTCGTCGCGGCGTGCTATGATGTCGAGCATGTCGCTCACGGTGCCTTCCGGCGAGGGCTGCATCTTTATGACATAGGGGGCGTTGTCGAGGATTTCGGAGCGCAGCGACACAGGGTTGATAATAAAAACCTTGTCGTTGCTTGCCAGTCGGGCGGCGACGGCAAAGGCGTCGCGCTCCAAAAGGGCTATGATGAAGTCGGAGTTGCCCACATGGTGGCTTTGGTAGGCGCTCTCAACGGCTGTGGCGGCGCCTCCGGCAATGTCGACCACATTGAGCACTATATTGTAGCCTTGGCGTTTCAGCTCTTCGGCGGCTATGAGCATGCCTTCGTAGAACTGCAGCATCTCGAACACTTTGTATTCGCGTTTGCCGCGTTGGTCGACATCGAACTTGGTTGTCGAGATTTTGTCGAGGTTCTCAAGGTTAAGAGGCATCAGCAGCGAGATATAGAGCTTGTTGGGGCTCACTCGCTCATGCACAGGGAAAGGAAACACCGAAGGTGTAGCCCCTTCTTGTTTGGAGGGTTGTGTTTGCTGTGTTTGCTGTGTCGGGGCGGTGGGGGCTGCCTGGCTTTCTGGTTTTTCCAGGGTATTGCTTTTTTCCGGTCTTTCTGCTTCTTCTTGTTTTTCCGGATTATTGTTTGTCGGGGAGGCTTTTTCTTCGGGTTGTACCTTGCTTGTCTCTGGCTTTGGCTTTTTGGGGGATACCGCCGTGTAGTCGTATTCGCCGCCAAACTGTTCGTCGCTGTTGGCAATATACTCATCTGCCGTGGCAGGCACCATGATGTACTCTCCGGCCTGTAGCGACCTGTCTTTGAGCTTGGGGTTCATGTCCAGCAGCTCTTCTACAGTCATGGCGTACTGGCGCGAGAGGCCGTAGAGGGTCTCTTTGGGTTCCACGCGAATAATCTTTGTCGGGCGTGAGGTGGTCTGCAGCATCTCGTTGCTGGCGGGCAGCCACACGGTGTCGCCCACGCGGAGCTGGTGTATGTCGGTGCGTGTGATGGCCGAGGTGTAGCTCACGCCGTAAGCCCGTGCTATGCTGTACACCGTCTGCCCCTGCTGCACTATGTGGCAGTAGTAGTCGCGACCTTTGAGGGTTTGTCTGGCATTGGTTCGCTCAACAGGCACGCTCTGGGCGTCCTGTGCAAAGCCCAGGCCCCACGCAAACATTAACATTAAAAGCACTATCTTTCGCATAGGAACTACTCCCATTCTATTGTTGCCGGAGGTTTGGAACTAATGTCGTACACCACGCGGTTCACGCCTTTCACTTGGTTGATAATCTCGTTGCTCACTTTGGCAAGGAAGTCGTAGGGCAGGTGGCACCAGTCGGCGGTCATGCCGTCCACACTTTCCACGGCGCGCAGCGCCACCACTTGTTCGTAGGTGCGTTCGTCGCCCATCACGCCCACGCTCTGTATGGGCAGCAGTATGGCTCCGGCTTGCCACACCTTGTCGTAGAGCCCGTACTCGCGCATACGGCTTATGAATATGTGGTCCACTTCCTGGAGTATGGCCACTTTGGCAGCTGTCACCTCTCCAAGGATGCGGATGGCGAGGCCTGGACCCGGGAAGGGGTGCCTGCCAAGGAGCTCGCTGCGGATGCCGAGCTCACGGCCTATGCGGCGCACCTCGTCTTTGAACAGGCTGCGCAGGGGCTCTATAAGTAGCAGTTTCAACGTGTCGGGAAGTCCGCCCACGTTGTGGTGGCTCTTGATGGTCTGTGACGGCCCCTTCACTGCACTCGACTCAATGACGTCGGGGTATATGGTGCCTTGGCCTAACCATTTGACGCCTTGCAATTTCTGCGCTTCGCGCTGAAATACGTCTATGAAGGTCTTGCCTATGGCTTTGCGTTTCTTCTCGGGCTCGGCAGTACCCGACAGGGCTTGGTAGAACTCATTGCTTGCGTCGACGCCTATCACGTTGAGCTGCATGTCTTTGTATTGCTGCATCACGCTCTCGAACTCGTTCTTGCGCAGCAAGCCGTTGTCGACAAAAATACAGGTCAGGTTAGTCCCTATAGCCTTGTGCAACAATACAGCGGCAACGGTGCTGTCCACTCCGCCGCTCAAACCCATCACCACTTTGTCGTTGCCGGCCTTTGCCTGAATCTCTTTCACAGTCATCTCCACGAAGTTGGCAGGAGTCCATTCTTGTCTGCATCCGCAGACATCCACAACAAAGTTTTTCAGAAGGGCAAGACCCTCGGTGCTGTGGTGCACCTCGGGGTGGAACTGCAATCCATAGGTCTCTTCACCCTCTATTTTGAAGCCTGCAACCTTCACGTTCTTGGTGGAGCATATAGGCTTATAGTCGTTGGGCAAGTCCTCGATGGTGTCGCCGTGGCTCATCCACACCTGGCTTTCGGGGCTTATACCTTTCATGAGCGGTGATGCGGTGTCGATCCATTCGAGGTTGGCACGCCCGTATTCGCGGCTGTGCGACTGAGCCACGCGTCCGCCGCCATGCTTGGCCAGATACTGTGCGCCGTAGCACACGCCGAGCAGCGGCTTGCGGCCTCGGAAGAGGCTGAGGTCCACTTCGGGGGCATCGGGAGCGTTGACAGAGTAGGGGCTGCCCGAGAGAATGACGCCGCGCAGGCCTTCCATGGTCTGCGGTATCTTGTTGTAGGGGTGGATTTCACAATATACGTTAAGCTCGCGCACCTTGCGTGCTATGAGCTGAGTGTACTGAGAACCAAAGTCTAACACCAAAATTGAATCCATACTTATACTATTATAATAAAATGCAAAGATACGATTTTTTTATAACTTATTCTTTGGTTTCTTCGCAACCCTCGTTTTCTCGCCTCTCCAACCTTATTAACCTTCCAACCTTTTAACCATTAACCCCTCAAACCTTTCACCCATTACTAAACGCCGAGAGGGATACCTCCTCGGGCGATACAAACCATACGGTGTCGCCCTGTTGGAACACTGTGTTGGCGTCGGGGTTGAGCTTGTAGGCCCCGTTGTGCTCCACGGCGATAACCATGGCTTTGTATTTGGATTGGAAATCGCTGTGGCGGAGCTCTACGCCTATCAGGTTGCTGGTGGGAGTGACCTCATAGCGGTATATATTGATGTTGTTGTCGCCGTGGTCGTGTATGAGCATGTCGGGCTCCACCTCCATGTCCATCCTGAAGCGTCCTATCTCCTCTTCGCCCCCTATCACCGTGAGCTTGTCCATAGGCATTATCTGGAGGTCGCGCCCCGGCAGGTTGATAATATCGCCACCGCGCTCCACAGCTACGATATTGATGCCGTAGACTTGCCTGAAGCAGCAGTCGCTCAGTTTCTTGCCAATATATTTGCAATACTGCGTCACCAGCACGCGCTCCATGCTGAAGTTCTGTTCGAGGGTCTCGGGTATCTTGAACGAGTTTTGGTTTTGCCGTTGGTTGAAGTTGCTTACAAATTGTTTCTCAATATGTTGATAGAATCCGATGGCGCGGCGCGAATAAAGTACCAAAGCCACTATCACTATGGCGAGCACCACAATGAAGCCCGAGGCCATGTTGGCGTAGCGCCCTATGGTTATGCCGACAAACAGGAGGGCTATGAAGTAGCGCAGAAGCAGCACAGGTATGACAACCGCTTGGCTGTACTGATAGACTTTCAGCAATTTGCGGATACGCTCCTTGCTCACGTTCTTAACCACCATGGCCCATGCAAAGGGCGACATGAGGACGAGCGTGGCGGAGAGCCCTATCAGGTTCCCCCAAAAACCTGGCAGCTTGGCGTTTAGCAAGGGCTTTAGCAGTGTTATCGACAGCAGGTAGATGGCACCTAATATAGCACCGTAGATGAGAATGCTCCACAGCTGTTTGCGCAAGAATCGCTGCACAGATATTTCGCGTCCAGCACCCTTGGCGGAGTTGCTGTAGTTCTCCAACGCCTCTTTGAACTTGGTTGGTAGCTTGGGATAGACAAAGTTGTAGAATGGCAGACCGGCTTTTATCATGTAAGGCGTTACAAACGTGGTGACTATCGACACAGACACTATGATGGGGTACAGCTCAGGGCGTATCACCTTGAAGCTAAGGCCGAGACCGGCAATGATGAAAGAAAACTCGCCAATCTGGCAGAAACAGAATCCCGACTGTATGGCGGTTTTCATGCTCTTGCCGCTGAGTACAATGCCTGTGGTTGCGCTTGCCGACTTTAGAAGGATTACAGTCAGTGCTATGACTAATATCGGTACTATGTACTCTGCCAGTATCTTAGGGTCGACAAGCATACCTACCGACACAAAAAACACGGCGCCGAACAGGTTCTTGAGCGGTGTGATGATACGGTGGATAGTGTCGGCCTCTATGGTCTCGGCAAGTATAGCGCCCATCACGAAAGCCCCCAAGGCGGTGCTGAACCCCAGGGCACCGGCAAGCCATACCATGCCAAAGCACAGTCCCACAGCGACAATGCACAGCGTCTCCTCGGTCATGTGGCGGCGCATCCAGCGCAAGAAAGTGGGTATGAAGAATATGCCGAAGACAAACCACACTATCAGCATGAAAACAAGCTTTACAAGGCTTAGTCCCAGCTCTTTGCCATCGAAATGGGCACTGACCGATATAGTCGAAAGGAGCACTAACAGCAGCACAGCTATCAGGTCTTCCACTACCAGCACACCAAACACGGTGGAGGTGAAACGTTGCTGGCGCAGCTTGAGGTCGTCGAACGATTTGATAATGATGGTGGTACTTGATATGGAAAGCATGCATCCCAGAAATATGCAGTCCATTCTCGGCCACCCCAAGATATGCCCCACAATGTTGCCTATGAGGAACATGAGCAGCAACTCGGTCAGTGCCGTGATAGCTCCCGTTCCCCCCACTTTCTTGAGTTTCTTGATACTGAACTCCAAGCCGAGTGCGAACATCAGGAACACTATGCCGATGTCGCTCCAGAGATGGATGTTGCTGTCGTCGGTAATTGCCGGAAACCATGGAAAATAGGGACCAATAAAGAAGCCTGCCACTATGTATCCAAGCACCAGGGGCTGCTTTAGCCATTTGAAAATAACGGTTATGATGCCCGCGGTGATGAGTATTATGGCAAGGTCGAGAAATATGGGAGGCAAAGATGACATGGCTTATTGTTCTAAGTAATTTGGTGCATTGGGGTTATGTTGTTCAGGTGTGCAGTATCTCGTGGATGATGTTGGCGGAGTTGAAGGTGTTGAAGTTGGGCAGGTGTATGTTGTAATAGTCAAGCAGTGTGTTCAACAATGCCGAGCGTTGGGTAAACGAGCATTGCGGGGTGTTGCCCGACAGATAGTGGTGCAGCATCAGGCTGAGGTCGGCATTTACATGGTATTGAGCGGTTTCATTATGCCGTGCAGGCTGTGTGAAGTGTCCCTCTCTAAGGTCGAAGTGTGGGGTGTTAGGGGAATAGTCGTCGAGGGGTTGTATGCCGAGATGCTCGGCAAGCCCAAGCATATATCTTATAGGGAAATGCGCAACGGAGTTGCTCTGCAAGTCGATGGCGCCGAGGCTTTGGGTGGTGTAGTCGAAGAGGGATTGGTTGGGTTGGTCAGGGCTCAGGGAGCGGTAGAGCAGTTCGCAGGCGAAGAATTTCAGGTTGGCGAGGTTCTGGGCTGTGAGTGAAGTGGTTTGGTATGCTCTTGGGGTGGGAGTGGAGTGGATTTCCTTAACGTATTGCACCTCCTTGCGGGGGTTGTTGTATACGGTCATCTCAAGGTGCGAGAGGGGTTGCAGCAGGTTGCGCCTGGGGGCTTTCTGAGAGCGCCCTATACCTTTCACTATGTACGACTTGAGCCCTAACTCACGCGTAAATACGTTGGCTATCAGCGAGCTGTCGCTATAAGGGGTGGTATGTAGCACTAAGCCTTGTGTGGTCAGGAGCATTGCTCAATTTATCACCATTATTTTTGTGGTGGCGCGGTTGTTGCCGTTCTCGTCGGTGCCGAATACGAAATATATGCCGCTCTGCACATGTTCGCCACTGTTGGTGCGCAGGTCCCACACCGCCTGTCCGCCATGGGCGGTGCCGGTCCATAACACATGGCCTGCTGCATCGGTTATGTGTATGAGTGCGTTGCGGCTGAAGCCCTTGATTGCCACCAGTCCGTTGTAGTTGGGGCGCACGGGGTTGGGGAAGGCGTATATGTCGTTGGAAGCCAGCGATGAGGCGTAGGTGGCGGTGGAACGATAGGCTACCGTGCCGCGGTCGGTGGCAATAAAGACCTCGCCGTTGCGCGGCTGCACAGCTATGGACAGTATATTGTTGCTCGGCAGCGGGCTGTTGGTTGCGGTGAAGTGTTGCAGCTGTTCGAGGCCCGTGGCGGAGAGGAGGTAGATGCCGCCGGTGGAGGTGCCCACCCATTTGCGGTTGGCGCCGTCAACGGCTATTGCCGTGATGTTTTCGTAGGCCATGAGGTACTCGGTGTTCTCTCCCTGAAAGAGGATGTTGCTGCAGTTCACTGGCGCGACCTCGCCGTTGCCGCCGTTCTGGAAGGCATGGTAGGTGTCGTAGATTACTTTGATGCCTTTGTTGGTTCCCAGCCAGATATGGCCGCTGTGGTCTTGCGCGAGGCAGCCAATGGAGGCTGTCTCCAATTTGCTGCCGTGGTTGGGGTCCACATACGCCAGTTTGCCATCGGTGGGCGAGAGCACGTAGATGCGATTGGCCGAACCGGCAAACCAGATGTAATTGTTGATACTGTCGCAGATAAGTTTGTCGACCTCGGCGGAGCCCACCACGCTGCCGGTGGGGTAGCTCTGCCATGTGCCGTCGGCGTGGCGTACGACTACCGCGTTGGCAACAAGAGAGTTGGTGAACCATGCATTGCCTTTGATGTCAAAAGCCACGGCGCCGGTTCGCGTTGTGTGGTAGTTGCCTTGGGTGTAGGTCTGTACAGCTCCGTCGGTATTGTATTTGTTGTATACGTTGGCTACTTGGTTGTTGCGTATTTGCACTATGCCTTGCCCCCATGTGGTGGCGAGTATTTCCGTGGTGTCTTTGGGATTGATGGCGGCGTTGAGCAGGTCATAGAGGGTGTCGAGTGCGGCATTCTTTTCAAGGGAGTACCAGCGCGACTCTTGGCAGGTGCTGAGCTGTGCCGGGTAGTAGATATTGGCGTAGGTGGGGCTCTTGCCGCCCGGTGTGGCGAGTATGCGGTGGTTCCAGGCTGTGAGCCTGTAGATGTTTTGGGCTGCAGGCCCTTGCGGGCAGTAGGTCTGGAAGCTGCTGCCGAGGGGCGGCGCGTAGCTTGCCAAGCCGGCCCAGCGGTGGGCTGCCCAGAGGGTGCCGTCCTGCGACATGGCGGCGTGGTTGGCGTCCATGCTTAGCCAGTCCATGCCGGCAATGGTGTTTTGAGTGCCGAGGGAAGGGGTGCATATTGCTATGCTGTCGTTGTATATCAGTAGTATGTGCCCCTGCGAAGCTGTCAGGTGCCTTATGTTGCCGCTGAGCCGTGGTAACCATTCTGTGCCCGAGGCAGAGGTGTAGAGGGTGGTGTCGTTGGAACTCTGCACAAGGGCGTAGAAGTTGCCCGACAGGTATGCGAGTTGGTTCACTGCTGTGTAGCCCAGCAGGCTTGTGGTGTCGGGGTGCCAGTTGTCGGCGATGTTGAGGAAACGGGTGTTTGCGTCGGCACGGTACAGCCCATTGGCGGTGGCTGCTATTATCAGGCTGTCGCCCACGGCGATGTCGTAAACGGCAATGGGGCTGCCTTGCGGTCCGATGTAGTAGGTCTCGTCAATCTCGCGTTGAGCCATGTCGATGCATACTATGCCGAATCCGCAGGCTACATAGACCTTGTTGCCGGCGCAGCGAAGAGCGTATATTTTCTTGTCGCCGCTTATGTTGCTGCGTTTTATGTCGCTGATGTTGGTCACCTTGCCGCCGACGGCGGAGAGCAGGTCGATATTGGAGTTGCTGTAGGCTACAATGAGTTGCTGGGACTGTTGGTGCCATGCTATGGTGGCGATGTCGACGTCGCTCAGCCCTTCGACCTTTGAGAGTCGCAGAGTGGCGTCGAGCTCTTTGTCGTAGTAGAACAGGGCGTTGCCTGCCGCGGCGTAGACCCTTTGCGGGGTTATGGCCACGGCGTTGCAGCTATGGTATGCAAAAGCGTCGCGCCACGCGCCTATGGCGGTCTGCGCCGATGAGGGTAAGGTTTGCAGGCTGCACATTGCAAGCAGTGCAATGACGCTCTTGGCGGTGCCGTGCCCTTTGCGTGCAAAGAGTGTGAGGGTGAGTATGCTGAGGGTCCAGGTTACCAAGGTGCTGCATATTGCATATAAGATAGCCCGCAGGAGTCCGTGAAAGCTGAAGAGCTCTATCAATGAGTAAACAAAGTGGTAAATAAAAATGAGCAGGAAGGAGTAGAAAGCGAAGGGGCGGAAACCCACCGACTGGATAGAGGGGGTGTCGATCTCCTGGTTGCTGTCGCGTTTCAGTATACGGTCGGCAAACAATATGCGGATAAAAGCTATCAGGGTGGCTGTGGCGCAATGCAAGCCGGGCATGTTGGCGAAGAGGTCCACACACAGACCCGACAGGAAGCCCAACACCAACATAGTCATGCGCCCTATGCCGGTGGGCAGCATCAATACAAATAGGATGTAGAGGTATGGTGTGACGAATCCCCCGAGGTTGATATGGTTAAGTATAAGAACCTGCACCAATATCAGACCGATGAAACGCAATATGTTTTGTCCTAAGAGATTACTCATTTCGCTAATAGTTTGTCACTGCTTTGAGGCTGTCTTGTTCTTCGCGGAATCTGTTGTTGACCACGTATACATTTTTGAGGTTGTTGAACTCGGTGGAGAGGCGCACTTTGATGTTGTAGAAGCCACTGCCGGGCTTGCTCGTCTTGGATATGACATAGCCCACCAGAACCCCTTCTGGGAAGTCGTTGGCAAATCCGCTGGTGATGATGGTGTCGCCGATGTATATTTTGTGTGTTGTGGGTATGTCGGTGACTGTGGCGTTGCGGTAGTTGCCCCCTTCCCATTGCAGTGTGCCCGACAGGTTGTCGCGTTTGGTTTTCACACTGTTGCGGCTGTCTGGATGCAGCACGGGCATCACTGTCGAGAAGTTGCGTGTGGTATTGACCACAATGCCTACTATGCCCTGTGGAGAGATAACGGCCATGTCGGGTTCCACGCCTTGCAGAGACCCTTTGTTGAGCATTATGTAGTTTTTCTGGCCGTTCCAGCTGTTCTTGATCACCTCGGCTTCAATATATGAGTAGCGTTGCCTGTACGTGGTGTCGTTTACTGAAAAGACGCTGTCAGTGTAACTTAGGTACGAATTTTTTAGTTGTTCACGCAGCTTGGCATTCTCGGCGGCGAGGTGTTGGTTCTCTTTGCGCAGGCCGAAATAGGAGCCTATGGAATGGGTGGTGCGGTAGAAGCGCCCAGCCACGGCATTGCCCGCCCCTATCATTCGCGAACTCTGGTACTGGCTGTTCTTGGAGATCAGCAGAAAAGCCACAACCTCGAGTATTACGAAGAGTATGGCGTAGTTATAGCGTTTTATGAAGTTAATTAGTTCGTTCACGTAGTATCAGCAATAGATGAACTCCTCAATGAGTTTTTTCACTTCGAGCACAGCCCTGTCGAGGTCGTCGTTGATTACTGTATGGTCGAAATTCCCGCTCTCCTGCAGCTCGTCGATAGACCGTTTCAGGCGGCGTGCTATGGATTCCTCGTTCTCGGTGCCGCGGCTGCGGAGTCTGCGCTCCAGCTCTTCCACGCTGGGTGGCATGACGAAAATGGATAGTGCGTTGGAGCCGAAATGCCGTTTAAGGTTCATTCCGCCTTTCACATCAACGTCGAACAATATGACATGCCCGTTGTCCCATATCCGCTCAATCTCGGAGCGCAAGGTGCCGTAGCATGTGCCCTCGTAGACCTCTTCCCATTCCAGGAACTCGCCGCGTTGCACGCGCTCCTTGAACTCGGCAGTGCTCATGTAATAGTAATCCACGCCGTTGCGTTCACCGCTGCGAGGGGCGCGGCTCGTGGCCGATATTGAGAACTCAAAGCAGTCGAAATACTTCAGCAGCCTCCCTATGATGGTGGTCTTGCCGCATCCCGACGGAGCCGAGAAAAGAATGACCTTTTTGTTGTTTGACATTCTGTTACAGCTTGTTTGGCTAATCAGAGACAGTTTTGACTTGGTTAGAATTTCCGTTCGAGAATGGTGTAGAATGTCTTCACGGCCAGTGATTCCATATCCCATTTGTTCTCTGCTGCAACGGTTTCTACATATTGCATGGCTTCGGAGCGCGTAGCTATGCCGTTGAGGTCGAGAATAAATTTGTTGTAAGCTTTCATGTTGTTGTGGAACAACTCGCTCATGAAGCTGAATTTGTCGTTGATGTTGATGATCTGGCGAAGGTCGGCAACAGGGTGGCTGTTGATTCTTTGTTGCAGCGGCAGCTCTTTCTGTTCGCCGAGGCGGTCGCCAATGGTAAGCACGGTGGGTGTTTCCGGCTTGTCGCCTTGTCGCAGCAGCTCAACCAGCGAACGGTGCTCTGGAGTCTCTTGTTTCGGCTCAGGCTTCGACTCGGGAGCGGGTTCCGGCTTCGGCTCGGGGATAGGTTCCGGCTTTGGCTCGGGGATAGGTTCCGGCTTTGGCTCGGGGATAGGTTCCGGCTTCGGCTCGGGGATAGGTTCCGGCTTCGGCTCGGGGATAGGTTCCGGCTTCGGCTCGGGGATAGGTTCCGGTTTTGGCTCGG
>JAFTDW010000054.1 GCA_017454015.1 Bacteroidales bacterium
CTCACAAGGTGCGTCCATGTGTCGCATCCCTTGGAATGCTTGTCCGTGCCGTGCTTGCGGATGACCTTTTTTATCTCATCTTTTGGAAGATGTTGCAGTATTTGTGCAAAAAGCGTTATCTTTGCCATGGGAGTTGTTGTTGTTGTTGAACATTCACTAAACAAATTAATTTCATTTAGTTATATACAACTCTCTTTTTCTTTTTTTACACCGAGTTTTCCATAAAACGTTTAGGACACTATTGCATTACACCTGAAACAACAAACCCGTGACGGAGTTCCTGACCGACAGAGACAATGCAAATTTGAAAAAAATCCCAATATCTGAAAAAAAGTTCTTAATTTTGCATTTCGACATGATGGGATGTTTTTTGTTTTTATATTGTAAAAATACTAAATGTTAGTTGTTTGTGCATGCCGCTTTGTCGTATTTATCAGAAAAATTCATGTCAAACTTTAGAAACTGTTTAAATTCAATTCAGCGTTTTCTATGGAGAACCTGAATGGCATCTATCCCTGAAATACCGATGGCCACACGTTTTTTCCTTGCCGTGTACGATGTGTTGAGTCGCCGCCGCTGGCTGGCGTGGCTGCTGCTGTTGCTGGTCATGGGTTTGTGCGTGTGGTCGGGTCTGCGGCTCGGCTACAAGGAGGACGTTACCGAGTTCCTGCCCGCTGACGGCGACGGTGCACGCTACACCGACATCTACTCGGCCATGGGAGAGCAGGGCGACATCACTGTCGTTTTCCGCGCCACCGACCATACGCTTCCCGCCGACGAGCGCTACCAGCTTATAGAAGAAGCCATCGATGCCTTCGTCGACAGATGGCGGCTGCGCCATGAAGGGGATTCCTTAGACTACGGGCTACGCTGCATGGCCGACGAGTCGGGGGTGGACGAGGCCATAGGGTTCATGCGTCACAATATAGCCCTCTTTCTCACGCCTGCCGACTACAGGCGCATGGACTCGCTGCTGTCGCAGCAAGGCTATGTGGACAGTTGCCTCGGCAATGTGCGGCGTATGCTTGCCAACCCGTTGGGACAGATGGCCACCGAGGCCATTGCCGCCGACCCCCTCAACCTTTTCAGCCAGCCACTGCTGCGGCTCGCCTCACTGGCAGGCAGTGGCAGCCACGAGGTGGTGGACGGATATGTGTTTGACACCGCCGGCAACGGATATGCCTTTCTCCGGTCGCCCTACGGTAGTGGCGACACGCGCGGCAACGCCTTGCTGCAAAGGGAGATAGACAGCGTGGCGGAGGCCGTTGAGACCAACATCGGCGGTGTTGGGATTAGCGCGGTGGGGGCACCGCTCATAGCTGCTGCCAACGCCCGCCAGATAAAGCGCGACAGCTTCACGGCCATGGCGTTGGCCTTGGTGCTTATTGCCGGTGTGCTGCTGCGTGCCGTGGGGCGCAAGCGCAACATCATCTGGCTGGCCCTCTCGGTGGCTGCCGGTTGGCTGTTCGCACTGGGACTCATAGCCCTGCTGCGTCCCGAGATTTCGTTGATAGTGATAGGTATAGGCTCTGTGCTGGTGGGCATAGCCGTCAACTACCCCCTGCATTTCATAGACCACCTGCGCGAGCACCCCGACCGCCGCGAGACCCTCAGGGATATGGTGGAGCCGCTCCTCACGGGCAACATCACCACGGTGAGCGCCTTTGCCTGCCTGGTGTTTGTCAAGGCGGAGGCCATGCACGACCTCGGCCTTTTCGGTGCCTTGATGCTTGTAGGCACCATACTCTTTGTGCTGGTGTACCTGCCGTTGGTAGCCAAAGGCGGCGACGGGCGAAAGGGTAGGGGCGAGCTCGATGCGGAAGCCGGAGGCAGCGACAACACCCTTTGGCACCGCATGGCAAGCCGCAGGTGGCTGCGCGTGGCTCTGCTGTGCGTGGTGGCGCTGCTCACGGTGTTACTCGGCATAAGGAGCGGCAACACCTCGTTTGACAGCGACTTGCACAATATCAACTACATGACGGCGCAGCAGCGCGAAGACCTCTCGCTGCTGTCGCACAGCATGGAGTCGGGTGGCGACACGAGGGTTGTGTATGTGGTCAACGAGGGCGGAACTCTCGACGAGGCTCTCGCCAAGGCGCAGTCGCAGCCGCGCGTGGAGGGTGTGGCGCTCTCGGGCTTGCCGTCGCTGCTTCCGTCGGTGGCGCAGCAGGAAGAGCGGCTCCGGTTGTGGGAGGCTTTTATAGACCGTCACCCAGGCCTCGACAAGGAGGTGATGCAGAAATCCGCGCACCATGGCTTTACCAGCAATGCCTTCAGTCCGTTCTGCAGCACCGTACAGGCTGCATACAAGGTTGTGGACCCCGCGGATATGTGTGAGCTTGCCAAGCTGTGCAGCAACTATATACTGGATATTGACGGCAAGGTGGCGGTGGTGGAACCTTTGCGTAGGCCCGAGGCAGAGGCCGACGAGTTCAAGGAGTCCATGCGACAGGCTTCGCCGGAGGGCGGCTCCTGTGTGTTCGACATCGGCGACACAGGCTCCTCTCTGGTCAAAGCCCTGAGCGACGACTTCAACTATATATTATATGTGTGCGGCTTTGTGGTCTTCTTCTTCCTGTGGCTCAGCATGGGGTGCATCGAGCTGGCCCTGCTCTCCTTTGCGCCGCTCACCGTGGGCTGGCTCTGGATACTGGGACTGATGGATCTGGCCGGTGTCAAGTTCAACATTGTCAACATTATACTTGCCACATTTATCTTTGGCCAGGGCGACGACTACACTATCTTCATCACCGAGGGGTTGATGTATGAGTACGCCACCGGGCGCAAGCGTCTCAAGAGCTACCGGCGCAGCGTGTTGCTCTCGGCGGTGCTTATGTTTATCGGCATAGGAGTGTTGGTCTTTGCCAAGCATCCCGCCATGCGTTCGCTCGGCGAGGTGGCGGTGATAGGCATGGCCACGGTGATACTGATGGCGTGCTACTTGCCGCCGCTGCTCTTTAGGTGGCTCACGCAGAAACATGGACGGCGGCGCGACGTGCCGCTGACGCTTGGGCGTCTTGTGCGGACGGGAGGCACGCTGCTGGTCTTTGCCGTGGTGGCCTTGCTGGTGTCGCTTCTCACGCCGCTCTACAGGCTCTGCGGCCGCAATACCGAACGCAAGCGGCTGGCGTTCCACGGCATGATAGCCTCCATGTGCCGCTTGGGCATGCGCTGTCTCCCCGGGGTGGGCGTGCATGTCAACAACGGCGTGGGAGAGCGGTTTGACAAGCCGGCGGTGATAGTGGCCAACCATGAGTCGCACCTCGACCTGCTGTGCCTGCTGTCGCTCACGCCCAAGATGGTGGTGGTCACCAACGACTGGGTGTGGCGCGACCCGCTCTATGGCTCCATAATACGCTACGCCGAATACTATCCAGCCAGCGCAGGCTACGAGCAGAACGAGGCTCGCTTCAAGTCGCTCGTAGAGCGTGGCTACTCGGTGCTTATCTTCCCCGAAGGTACGCGCACGCGCGACGGCAAGCTCGGCCGTTTCCACCGCGGCGCCTTCCAACTGGCTCAGAACCTGGGCGTAGACTTGTTGCCAGTGTATCTGCACGGCGCTTTCCATGTCATGCCGCCCAACGACATAGTGCTCCGCAAGGGCTTTATTGACATAACCATAGGCGAGCGCATACACTGTGATGCGTATCCCGATGCATCGCCCGTTCAGCTGGCCGGCGCTGTGCGCCGCCAGTTCGAGGAGTGTCTTGCCGAATTGAGAAGCATGCTCGAGTACGAGGGTTATTTTCTTCCCCTTGTCAAAGCCCAGTATCTGTACAAAGGGCGCGAGGTGCAGCGTCGCTGCCGCAAGGCCTTGTATGAATGGAGGGCGGTGCAACACCGTGCTGACGATTGCTGTCACACGGTGCCTGTGGGGCAGGGCGAGGCGGCTTTGCTTGAGGCTCTGGCAAATCCCGACAAAGACTACGAGGTGTGGTTTGACAATGCCGAAGACTACCTGATAGCCTCCAACTGCGCCGCAGTGCCGTCGAACCTGCACTATAGGTTGAGGGAATAGCAAGCCGAAGCTTGCCTTGGGGAAGGCGCTGTGCTGTGCTTGAGGCTCGTAGCATTGGTAGGGACATTATTAGAGTCAAGCCCCTCTGCAAGGCTTTGCAGAGGGGCTTGACGGCAATTCCAGACAAGCGTGTAACCTTTGCTAATCAGGTTGTTGGCAGCTTGTCGGGCTGTGATGTTGTCTTAAAGTTCGTAGCCGAGGCCGAGGAAGATGCCGGCGCTGGTGGTTTTGATGTTGTCGTTGCTGTTGAGGTCGAGCAGGCCCATACGGTAGCCGCCGAACACGCGGAAGTCGAGGTACTGGAACGAGGCACCGAAAGCCAGGCTGAGGTCAAGACGCTGGTTGTTGCTGTTGTCGCCGTACATGGCGTAGTCGTCCTCCGATGTTTTGGAGCTGCCGGCCACGGTGACGGTGGTCTTTACGTGGGTGTTGCCGGTGAGGGCGTAGCTCACCATGGGGCCGACAAAGGGCGAGAGCTTGGCGGAGCTGCCGAGGCTGAGGCTGTAGTTGAGCAGCACAGGCACGTCGACGAGGAACTGCGTGGTGGTGCTCTTGCTGTCGCCACTGACAACGACAAAGTTGCTGCTGCCCGTGCTGGTCTTTATGTTGAAACGACCCTGCACACCGAGCGACACGCCGAGGTTGCCTGTGATGGTAGCGTTGTAGTTGACACCGGCAAAGAAGCCGTTAAGTTCGCTGCTGCTGGTGCTGGTGTTGTTGCCGATGGTGGTCTCGGTGCTGAGGGTCACGGGGGCGTAGCCGAAGTTGACGCCAAGTTGAGCATGGGCTTTGCCACAGAGGAGCATGGCTGCTGTGCAGGCCAGAATGGTAAATGCTTTTTTCATGTTTTTTTTTGAGTTTTGTTATAGATTTAATAGATTTATTAGTGTTGTAAAAACGGAGGGCCGCGGTGTTTTATTTTGTCAGGCGTGTAATTTCTTCATGCAGCCCGTTGTGGCGCAGCGCCGCGGCTATCTGCTGGCGGTATTCTTTTTTATAGTAGAAGAACATCAGCTTCTGCTCCTGTTTCTCCTTGGGAGTGTGCGGCACGTAGACGGGCTGCATGGTGGCGGGGTTGAAGCCGGTGTAGTACATCTCTGTGCTCAGCGTCATGGGGGTGGGGGTGAAGTCCTGCACCTGCTCCAGGCGGTAGCCCATGCCTTTGAGGCGCACGGCGAGCTCCACCATGTCGCGCAGGCGGCAGCCCGGGTGGGAGCTGATAAAATAAGGTATCATCTGGTAGGGCAGCGAGTGCCGCTTGCAGATGTCGTGGAAGCGGGCCTTGCTCTTCTCGAACACCTCGAAGGAGGGTTTGCGCATGAGCCGCAGCACCTCGTCCTGGCTGTGTTCGGGCGCCACCTTGAGGCGTCCGCTCACGTGGTGGCGAACCACCTGCTCGAAGTAGTCCCACCCGTGGTTGTGGTCGGTGAAGAGGTCGCACCGTATGCCGCTGCCTATGTAGAGGTGTTTCACGCCCTTTGCCGCCGCCACGCGGCGGCAAAGGGCTATGAGGCGCGTATGGTCGCTGTCGAGGTTGGGGCACATCGACGGGTGTATGCAGCTGTAGCGCGAACATTTGTCGCACAGCGTCTTGTCCTTGCCGCCCATGCCGTACATGTTGGCCGACGGGCCGCCGAGGTCGGTGAGCACCCCTTTGAAGTCGGGGTCGGAGGTCACGGCCTGCACCTCGCGCATTATCGACGCCTCGCTGCGCGAGGCTATCTGCTTGCCCTGGTGCGCCGAGATGGTGCAGAACGAGCAGCCGCCGAAACAGCCGCGGTGAATGTTGACGGAGTTCTTTATCATCTCGAAGGCCGGGATGGGGCCACGTTTCTTATATTTCGGATGCGGCAGTCGCATATACGGCAGGTCGAAGCTTGCGTCGATCTCCTCGGTCGTCATTGGCGGCTCGGGCGGATTGACCACGACATATTGGCTACCGTGTTTCTGCACGAGTACAGCACTTTCTATCTTATTGCTTTCGAGTTCGATGATGTGGTAGTTCTCCGCCTCGGCACGTTTGCTTTTCTGGCACTCCTCAAATGAGTGCAGCTCAATGCATTCCCAGTTCTCCGTTCTCCGCTCTCCGTTCTCCGTTCTCCGCTCTCCGTTCTCCGTTCTCACATCTCCGTTCTCCGCTCTATACGCCACTTGCGGCAACTCGTAGCAGGCCTCTATACCTTTGCCTTCGTTGAGTAGCTGTGCTATTTTGAGGGTTGTCCTCTCCCCCATTCCGTAGTTGAGCAGGTCGGCAGGTGTATCGGCCAAAATACTGGGAAACAGCTTGTCGTCCCAGTAGTCGTAGTGCGCCAGACGCCGCATCGAAGCCTCAATGCCGGCAATGATGACCGGCGTATCGGGGTATAGCTGCTTGAGGATGCGCGAATAGACGTATGTCGCCCTGTCGGGACGGAATCCAGCCTGACCGCCTGGGGTA
>JAFTDW010000055.1 GCA_017454015.1 Bacteroidales bacterium
CGTGCTGCACCAGGTGCAGGGCAAGTTCGGCTATCTGCCCGCCGAGGTGCAGGAAGTCGTGGCCCACGAGCTGAACATGCCCGTGGCCAAGGTCTACGGCATCGTCTCCTTCTACAGCTTCTTCACAATGGAGCCTAAGGGCGAGCATCCCATCGATGTCTGCCTCGGCACGGCCTGCTACGTGCGCGGCGCCGAGAAGGTGCTGGATGCCTTCCAGCGCGAGCTGAACGTCCAGGTGGGCAAATGCACCGCCGACGGCCAGTTCAGCCTCAACACCCTCCGTTGCGTGGGTGCTTGCGGTCTGGCCCCCGTGGCCATGATCGGCGAGAAGGTCTACGGCCGCCTCACCCCCGACATGGTCCCCGGCATCATCGCCGAGTACAAATAAAAACCGGGCAAGCAGGCAAGGAGTTCCTGTGTGGGACTTCCAAGCCATGCAACTACAATACGAGGCCCGCGACGGAACGTCGCGGGCCTCGTTTGTTTCCCGGAATTCCGCCTCGCATCATTGCAAAGGCGTGTCCGGGGTTCGGAAACGGGCTTTGCGTTGATGCGGGGTGCCGCCCGAAGCCGGAAAATGGTCCCGCATCATTGCAAACGCCATTCCGGAAACCGAAAAACGGCCTCGCATCGTTGCAAGGCCGTTTTCGGGATGGGTTTCGTATCTTCGCATCGTTACAGCGACGCTTCCGGCTCGGCGGCGACCACCTCGTCGGGCTGCGGCTCACCGTCGCCGTCGGGTTTGGTGTCGCGGCTGCGGTTGGGGTTGGTCATCGCGTGCTTGCGGAAGTATTCGAGGTCTTCCTGCATCCGCTTCACCAGGTCGACGGCCTCGCGGCGGTCGGGGTTCAGCAGGGCGTAGGCGTTGGTGTAGAGCACCACGGCGGCGTAGGCCTCGTCGCTGGCGCGGCGCGCGGCGGCCAGCTCGCCCAGCACCTGCTCGGCGCGCTCCTCGTTGCGCTCGGCGATGAGCTGGCGCACCTTGTCGTTGCTTTCCTTCAGGCGGGTGGCAAGGATTTCCAGCCCCAGGCGGCGCAGCTGCGTCGTGTAGGCCTGCATATCCTGCAGCATATTGTCGACGAGGCCGCTCTCTTTCATATAGTTGGCCGAGGTGTCGATTTTGTAGTTCTTGATGACGCGCAGCAGGGGCTCGGCGTGCTGTGCCGTCTCGGGGATGGGGAACTTGGCGTAGGCCTTGATGGCGTCGCGCAGGGCGGCGTACTGCTTGTCGCGCTCCTTGTCGGCCTCCTTCAGCGGCGAGGTCTTCAGGCTGGCGCGGTACTGCTTGAAGGCTGCATCCTCCTTGTCGTAGGCGGCGCGGAACTCGTCGACGGCGCGCTGCCAGAGCTCGTTCTCCAGGCGGATTTCCTCGGTGCGCTTGCGCACGGTGGTGAGGTACTCGTAGTGCGCCGCGTTGGTCGCCCGCGCGATGGAGATTTGGTCAATCTGTTGTGGAATGTTCATAATGCATTAATTTTTGATTGGTGAAACATTTTATTTGATTGTAAATACGTTGGCATTTATTTACCTTTGCTTTTCTTCTTTGGCGCTTTTTTGCCGTGGGTTTGCTGGGATTCCATCTCGGTGCGGCCGATGCGCCAAGTGAGACCGAAGGAGAGGTAACGGCTCTCGGTAGTGGACTCGCTGACGGAGGGGTTGTAGGGGTTGCGGCCGCTGCCGCCGGTACGGACGGTGCCGAAGACATCGTTGACATTAACAAAGAGCGACAGGCGACGATCGAAGAGGTCGGTGCTCAGACCGCAGTCGAAGGAAAAGTAGGGGTCAACCTCGGCCAATGCCGTTTGGGTGCGGCTGCGATAGACGGCGTTGGCGAAGAGTTGCAATCCGGAGAACCATTTGCTCTCCGTATGCTCCCACAACTTTGTCCAGAAGTTGAGACGCAGCGAGTAGCAAAGCATCTCGCTTTCTTGCCACATTCCGGGGCGGTATTGGATGCGGTAGTAGTCGTCGAAAAGGTTGGCATAGAACCTTATGTTCATAAACTCAAGCGGGCGAAGCGTTGCGTTGAGGCTGATGCCGCCCTGCCGTGCGGAACCGATGTTGGCCGACTGGCTGAAGGCGACGATTCGCCCGAAGCGGTCGCAGAAGGCCACGTCGGTGAGGGTGCCGGTGCGGTCGCGGTCGGAGTTGAACCAGGCGCTGAGGCCGATGCTACCGAGGTGATTGAAGTAGCGCTCCCATCCCAGCTCCAGGTTGTCGGCGTAGCCTTTCTTGAGGTCAGGATTGCCGGTGGTGTAACTGTCATATCCATAGACAGTGAAGCGAGTGAGCTGTGTGGCGGTGGGCGGAGCGACATAGTGGGTGTAGCTGAAGGTGAAGTTATGCATCGACTCGGTGCTGTAGGAGGCGTGGACGGTGGGGCTGAAGGTGAGATAGTGGTGGCGTACGTCGCCGCTGTCGGCCTTCGCATAGTCGAGATTGTACCAGGCATTGTCGCAGCTCAATGAGGCACCAAGGGTGAACCTACCAAAATGATGTTCCGCACCGGCATAGAGCGAGAGTTCGTAGGTGCCGTTGGTGTAGGCATAGCTGCGAAGCGAGTCGGTGATGCCGTCAGCAGTGGCATCGGTCATTTTCCGCTCTGGGTTAAGGCTGGCCATCAGGCCGAAATCCACTTCGCCCTGCTTACTGTATGGCAGCGCGACATCGGCTGTAATTCCGTGCCACTGCGAAGGGTTGTGGCTGATAAGGTGGCGGTCGAAGTCGAGCATCGTGAGGCTGTCGTGCTGGCGCAAATTGTCGCTGAACGAGTTAGAAAGTGTAAGGGTTCCGGTGTAGTCGAGGAAGAGCATACCGCCGAGGGTGTCGAGCTTCTTCTCCAGCATCACACCGAAAGCGGCATCCATCATCGCTCTGCCATTATGCAGAGCCTCATTGTAGAAATAGCGGCCGGGACTGCTGATGAACTCCGTGCGCTCGGTACGGCTGTCGGTGGCGGAGCTGTCGTGCGAGGCGGTTGTCCATAGCCAGAAGTTGATCGTGGTGTTGGTGTCAAGATAATAGTCGAAATCCACACCGAAGTTGCCGTTCAGTGTGCGATTGCGGCTGTGGCCTTTGGTCGAGACGATGGACGAGAGCGAACTGTCGGGTGCCAGCAAACGACTGTCACTGCTTGCATCGCCGTCGTATCGGTCGTAGTCGCCGCTGACGAAGAGATTGAAGCGCACTTTTTCATTGGCCCAAACGTAGTCCACCCACGACCCCACCTGCGGACGGCTGTTGGCGTTCAGCCCCAAACACAGCAGCTCGTTGCGCTTCACCTTTGCGGTGGTGACGATGTTGATGACGCAATTCTGTGTGTGATACTTCGCCGAAGGGTGGGCTATGACCTCTATGCGCTGCAATGTGCCGGCAGGAAGCGACTTGAGGTACTGCTTCAACCCCTCGGCCTTGAGGTGCGACGGTTTGTCGTTTATCCAAATGGAGACCTCTGCACCGCCCCGATAACGGATATTACCTTCGGCGTCCACCTCCACGCCTGGGGCGTTCTGCAATGCATCGGTGGCGTTGCCACTCTGCACGCTTGGGTCATCGCCCACATTGTAGTACACCTTTTCGCCATCGGCGGAATAGAGCGGACGACTGGCGGTGATTTGCACGGTTTTGAGTAGCGTGGCATTATCGGCAATCTCAATAACGCCAAGGCTTGTGTCGCGCTCTATGGTGATGTCCTGCCACCAAGTCTCGTGCCCCACAGCGGTTATCCTTAGGATATATTCGCCCTGCCTAATGTCTGCCAACGAGAACACACCGTCGAGGTCGCTCGTCGTGCCGTAGGCAAAAGCGCTGTCCTGACGTTGAAGCAGGACGCAGTTGGTGAACATCATCGGCTCTCCCTTGCTGTCTTTCAGCAACCCTTGCAGGGAACAAGTAGTTTGTGCTACCAAAGCACCGGCCATACCCATAGCGAGTACCGCCAAGAAAAATCTTTTCAGCATAGATATAATCGTTAATAATGAACAATCGGGAACTGGCAACAGCCAGTCCCGTTAACACCCGTCAAGACCGCAGGGCGTCAGGGTGCTCTCAGCACCTCGTGGAACGTCACCGCCTCGTTTGCCATCACGGGCATATCGCCCTCCGGCATCCACTCGGGACGTTCAACACATTCATTATTAACCGTAATAAGCATAGTTGCCTAATAATTAATTCTAAAATACGCCTACTTAAACGTCATTCCTTTTTTTTTATTGCCCTCGCCCACAACATTTTCTTCCACCCCGTTGCTATAAGTTCCCGCCATCATCGCCGAGTACAAATAAGTCAGTGTTGACTTAACAGAAAAGAGGGCACCCATTCGGGAGCCCTCTTTTGTTGTTTTATCGGCAAGTTTTCGTTAAAAACACGCTGCAAAGATACAACTTTTTGCCGATACCGGCAAGTTTTTATTGAAGATTATTAACATATGCCGCCTCACCCACGACATGGAAATTTTTTTTTTTTCTCATTCCAAAGAAAAGGTGTATCTTTGCAAAAAATTAAGAATGGGTTATGGGCATTACATACGACAGCATATTGCAGAGGTTTGTGTTCGACTTTGAAC
>JAFTDW010000056.1 GCA_017454015.1 Bacteroidales bacterium
AGCATACGGCAAAACGGAGGCGGAAATATCTTAGCCCCCCCCCGTAAACTATTGGGTTTTAATATATTACATACACACTTTTCCATTACTTCACCTTTATCTTTGTTTGCTGTGGCAAGAGAATAAAGTCTGTTATAAAATGGCTTAGAAGTGGAAGCCGATACGGAACATGGTCATGCCGAGCTGCACATATTTGGTGCCCTCTGCTGCGCCGCCTATCAGGGCAGGCAGCGGACGGTCGGAGTTCTCGCGGTAGTCGATGACATGCAGGCCGAGGTGGTAGTAGTTGATACCTACACTGACATAGTCGCCGAGATAGGTGCCGGCGCCTATCTGCCATGCCACGGTGGTGGTGGGGGTGTACTTGTACTCTGATTTCTCCTTCACATTATGGAAACCCTCGGCGGTTACCGAGAAGATGTCGCAACCCACGCCAAACTCAGCATAAGGCTTCACAATACGGTCGACCGAATAGCGGTAGGTAACACCCACCATTGCCGGTATATTCCAATATTTAGGATACTTGCAGTTGTCGGCATCCATATACTCCTTGCGCAGGTCTTTCTTGATAGGGTTCCAGAGCATGTCGATGCCAGCAAAAGGGGCGAGCTCGCCAAAGCCGATGTCGAAGAAGTAGGAGATGCGGGCGCCGACGCCAAAACCCATAACGGCATTGTTGCCCATATAGGTCTTGCCCATAGGATATAAATCCCACGGGGTAACACGATCCTTGCTAAAGTCCCCTGTGGGGACGCCGAGGTTGAGATAGAGCGACCTTTCGAGCTGGGCGTTGGCCTTACTACCCATGGCCACCATAAGTGCCACAGCAACTAACAGACTGATTTTCCTCATATTAGTTTGTTTTTACATTTTTACAATCAAAATACAAAGTTATTAAAAATTCTCGGCATAGACAAATATTTTTATTTACAAGCCGACACAATAAAAACGAAACTGCCACATTACTTTAATGTATTGATAAAAATAATAAGGTATTTCATTTCTCATTTTTCATTTCCCCATGGATCTTACCGGACGACGACAGAGCACAAATTTTGAAGACCGGCGCAGCAAGGGCGGCGGCAAAGTGGCGGGCCTCGGCATAGGAGGCGCCATCATAGTGGGTATCATAGCCCTGCTGCTGGGCGGCAACCCCACCGAAGTGATAGAGCAGCTTGGCAGCGGTGCCGCAGGCGGCACCGAGTATGTGGCCACCGAACAGGAGGAGCAGCTCAAGACCTTTGCGCTGCAGATACTCGCCTCTACCGAGGATGTGTGGAGCGAGGAGTTCCGCAAGATGGGACGCACCTACCGCGAGCCCAAGCTGGTGCTCTTCCACGGCTCTGTGCAGAGCGGCTGCGGCGGCGCCACGTCGCAGACAGGCCCCTTCTATTGCTCTGCCGACGAGAGCGTATACCTCGACCTCGACTTCTTCAGCCAGATGCCCAAGAGCCTCGGCGCTGGTGGCGACTTTGCCTATGCCTACGTGATAGCCCACGAGGTGGGGCACCACGTGCAGCACCTGCTGGGCACCCTCGACAAGGCCCACAACGCCATGGCACGCCAGAGCGAGGCCGACCGCAACCAGACCAGCGTGCGCCTCGAGCTGCAGGCCGACTACTACGCCGGTGTGTGGGGCTACCACGAGAACCGCCTGTTCGGCTCGCTCGAACAGGGCGACATAGAAGAGGCTATCAACGCCGCCCAGAAGATTGGCGACGACTACCTGCAGCGACGCTCCAGCGGCAGCGTGGCTCCCGAGAGCTTCACCCACGGCACCTCGCAACAGCGCGTGCGCTGGCTCTCCAAAGGACTGCAAACAGGCAGCGTGCAAGGCGGCGACACCTTCTCGCCACGCTACAACGCATTATAAACAAATAAATTGATATATAAACATATCATTATGACTCCTATAGTAAGCATAATCATGGGCAGCGCCAGCGACCTTCCGGTCATGGAGAAGGCCTGCCAGTTTCTCGAAGAGATGGAGATACCTTTTGAGGTCAATGCCCTGTCGGCACACCGCACGCCACAGGAGGTGGGCGACTACGCCCGCAACGCCGCCGGACGCGGCATAAAGGTTATCATTGCCGGAGCAGGCATGGCCGCCGCTCTGCCCGGCGTGATAGCCGCCGAGACAGTGCTGCCCGTCATAGGTGTACCCATCAAAGGCTCCTGCCTCGAAGGACTCGACGCCACCTTCGCCATAATGCAGATGCCTCCGGGAATACCCGTGGCCACCGTGGCTATCAACGGCGCACAGAACGCAGCCATCCTCGCACTGCAGATACTCGCCGTCGGCGACGAAGCCCTGAAACAGAAACTCTCCAACTACAAGCAAGGACTGAAAAACAAGATAGTGAAGGCCAACCAGGAACTCGCAGCACTGCAATACAAATACAAGTGCTGATATATTGAACCAGCAACCAGACAGATGATAACCATAGGCATAACAGGGACACTGGGAGCCGGCAAAGGCACCATTGTGGACTATCTCATCAAACAGAAAGGCTTCGTACACTACTCGGTGCGTGCTTTCATCACCGAGGAGATCAAGAGGCGCGGCATGCCTGTCGACCGCGACAGCATGACGCTGGTGGGCAACGACCTGCGGGCGCAGCACTCGCCGTCGTACATCGTGGAACAGCTCTACGCCCAGGCCCAGGCGTCGGGCTGTAACTGCATCATAGAGAGTGTGCGCACCCCCGGCGAGGTCAAGGCACTGCGCGGCAAGCCCAGCTTCTACCTCTTTGCCGTCGACGCCGACCCGCGCGTGCGCTACGACCGCGCCGTGCAGCGCGGCAGCGAGACCGACCATATAGACTACGACACCTTCCTTGCCAACGAGCGACGCGAGATGACGAGCGACGACGACGGCAAGCAGAACCTCGGCAAGTGCATAGAGCTTGCCGACTACCGTTTTGACAACAACGGCACCATAGAGCAGCTGCAGCAGCAGGTGGAGAAGGTGCTGCAGCAGATTACCTACCGCCGCCCCTCGTGGGACGAGTACTTCATGGAACTTGCCAACGCTGCGAGCCGCCGCGCCACCTGCGACCGCGGCCGTTCGGGCTGCGTGGTGGTGAAAGACCGCCAGCTGCTGGTCACCGGCTATGTGGGGTCGCCGTCAGGGCTGCCGCACTGCGACGAGGTGGGACACCTCTTCCGCCAGAGCATAGACAGCGAGGGGCACATAAGCAACCACTGCGTGCGCACCGTCCACGCCGAGCAGAACGCCATCTGCCAGGCGGCGCGCCGCGGCATAGCACTCGACGGAGCCACCCTATACTGCCGCATGACACCCTGCCGCACCTGCGCCATGCTCATCATCAACTGCGGCATAAAGCGCGTGGTGTGCGAACGCAAGTATCACAGCGGCGCCGAGAGCGAAGAGCTCTTCGCCCAAGCCGGCGTGAAGATAGAATTCTTCCACGACGAAGTGCAGCAGTACGACAACCAGTAGGAAGTGCTACTGGCGGCCTGTCCTGCGGGGCTTTACCACCGACGAGCCGCTGGTGGTGCAGTTTATTGTGGGGTTGCAGCTGTCGTCGGACAAGCCATAGGTCAGCATGCTGCCGCCGCTCAGATCAACGGTGACACTTTCACAGACATTGACATCGACAGTGCTGCCGCCGCTCATCTCGCCTGTCAAGCGGCTTGCGTTGAATGTAGGCGCATCCACTTCGCTCCCTCCGCTGACATCGATGGTCATCAAGGAAGCCGTTCCGCTGAGGTTGGCATAGCTGCTGCCCGACAGTTCAGCGTCGAGCGACCTCGCTGCCACGGTGCCTCTGAATATGCTCGCCCCCGACAAAGTCAGGATGGTCCTTGCCGCCTCGACAGGGCATTTGAAGACACTGGCACCGCTGAGGATGATGGCGATGTTCGACGCCTGCAAGGTCTGCGACGAGGTGAAGCTTGAGGCTCCCGATATGTCGACAGCGTCAATCTGTGTGACTTGTGGCAGAACGACGCGGGCCTCGTAGTCGCCGTAGAATGACAAAGGTCTGTCGACCAAGCCAATCTTCAGTGTGCCGTCCTCCACCGAGAAGACCAGCCTGTTCCACAAACCCTCGGGGAGGGTTACCGAAGCCACGCTGTCCGTCTCGCTCATCACCACGTCGAAGTCGTTGCTTATTTCTATGGCGTGGTATGGCGCAATGATGGCGTAGGCGTGTGTCTCGGCGGTGCCGTAGTCCTTGCTGCAGGCACCCAGTGTGGCAACCAAGGCCACAAGAATCATTAGCTTTGATGTTTTCATGATACTATGATTTTTGGTTGGTTTCTTCGCAACTTCGTTTTCTGGCTGCGGCAGTGTAAGCAAGCTTCCACTGCTATTCGCTGTCCATGTTTTTTATTTTTACGGGTGCTCATGACCTCAGTTCTTGCTTATCGAAAACGTTGGTTTCTTCGCAATCCTCGTTTTCTCGCCTCGGCATAGTACAAACACTGCGTGATTTGCTCTCTGCGCTCGGCTTATCGAAAACATTGTTCACGTATTCGCTGATTATGCCGAGGATCTCTATGCCGTATGCTTCAAACGTCTTCTTGCCGAAATGCGGTATTTCAAGCAGTTCGCGTTTGGTGCGTGGCAGCTCGTTGGCTATGGCTATGAGGGCGACCTGCCGCAGCACCACGAAAGCCGGCTTGTTGATTTTTGCCGCCTCGGCGCGGCGCCAGTTCACGAGAGCTCTCATCAACTGCGGGTGACGAGTGTCGAGGCCTGTCGCCTCGCGTCCGCGGGTTGTACGGGCAGGACGCGCCACCTCTTCCTTGTCCTTTTCGTTGAGCACATAGTCCACCTTGGCCTGCTGGTAACCCTCCACACTGAAGCCGTCCTTCCACATACGCTGCATGCAGTAGGCTTTCAGCTCTATGGCGTCGGCGGCACGCTCGGCGGCCTCCTTGAACTCGCGGGCGTTCTCCTTGTTGTCTATCTCGGCGCTGCACAAGGGCAGCAGCTCTGCGCCGAAGCTGTCGAGCCGGAGCCGGAAATACTCTATGGCCTTGCCCACACGCTCTCCGCGGTAGTCGGTGACGGCGTGCATCTCGAGTGCCACTCGGCCCTGCTCTATTATCTCGTACTGCCTGGCCTTGATCTGCGCCAGCTGGTTGCGAAAACGGTCGGCGACCGTGGCGAGGTCGGCAAGGGTGCCACCCACCAATGCCGAGAGCTTGGCGGCACGCTCCGGAAAGAGATTGCGCAACCTGTTTTGGTACACATTGTTAAGACGTTCCGCCGAGGTTGTCACGGCACTCATGTCGAACAGTTCGTTGAGCTCGTCGTAGAAGTAGTCCATCTGGCGTATGCCGAGGTTGGCCTGCACCGTGTCCAACTGGGGTATGGTGTCGTTGAAGCGGTTCACCTCCTCGCTGCTGAAGAGGCAGCTGCGCGTGATAGGGGTACACAGCACGATGCCCTCAAAGGTGCGGCAACGGCTCAGCGCCACATAGACCTGCCCGTAGGAGAAGGCGCTGCCGGCGTCGATAATCACGTGGTCGAAAGTCAGTCCCTGGCTTTTGTGGATGGTGATAGCCCATGCCAGTCGCAGCGGGAACTGCGTGAAAGTGCCGTCAACTTTCTGCTTTATCTGGTTGTCGTTGTTGTCGAGCTCGTATTTCACGTTCTCCCACGTGTAGCGACCCACCTCTATCTCGTCGCCGTCGCTGTCGACGGTGAGCACCCGCTCCACTGTGTTGCCAGCCTCATCGGTGCGGCGGGACACGCCTTTT
Source organism: Bacteroidales bacterium (assembly GCA_017454015.1). GTDB lineage: Bacteria > Bacteroidota > Bacteroidia > Bacteroidales > P3 > Colimorpha. Next base: position 5,734 of record JAFTDW010000056.1, read on the forward strand.
ACGGTGACTATCTTGCCGTTATAGAAGCGGTGTTCGCCCGATATGTCGTTCTTGATAAACATCACCTGCGCACCCTCTTTGAGTTCGAGCTGAAGCTCCGTGGGGTACGAGGTCTCTGGAAACGAGCCCTCCACGGTGGCTTTGAGCAACGCGCTCTTGCTTGGCAGCTCGGCCAGCTTGCGCTGGTTGATGGAGTCGGCCTGGCGGTTGTGGGTCGTAAGGCGGATGTAGTCGGTTGTGGCGGGCTCAAACGAGGGGTTGTAGCGGCTGTTGAGGGTGGACAGCGACGCATCGTCCACGCGGTTGTCGCGCACGCTGTTGAGCAATCTCACAAAAGACTCGTCGCGCTGGCGGAAGATGGTGGTGAGCTCTATGGTTGTGTATTGTATCTTTTGCAGAGCCTTGCTGTTGAAGAAGAAAGGCGATGCATAGACCCTGTCCATATAGGGCTTCTCGGCGTCGGTGACTATAGGTGGCAGCTGCTGCACGTCGCCTATCATGAGGAGCTGCACACCGCCAAAGGGGCGGTTGTTGCGGCGGTAGCGGCGCAAGGTGTAGTCGACAGCATCGAGCAGGTCGGCACGCACCATGCTAATCTCGTCGATGACAAGCAGTTCAAGGGTTCGGATAATCTCTATGCGGTTCTTGCGCAGACCGCGGTGCTTGTCGGGCATCTGGTACTCGGTGACGAGCTCCGGCACGTCGGGCAGGTAAGGACACAACGGCAACTGGAAGAAAGAGTGGATAGTGACGCCGCCAGCATTGATGGCAGCCACACCGGTGGGAGCCAGCACAGCATGGCGCTTGGGCGTGGTTGCATCGATGTGGTGCAGGAAAGTGGTCTTCCCTGTACCGGCCTTGCCGGTGAGAAACAGCGACACGTTGGTGTCGTTGACATACCGCTCGGCAAGTTGCAACTGTGGCGTCAGTTCCATTGTACAGTCCCTCTGATTTTACTAGGTGCTACTAGTCTTACTATTTTCTCTGGTTAGCTTATCGGCACGCGCCGGTCGATGCCGAAACTCATTGGCGACACCTTGAGCAGGGGGGCGGCCTGCAGGCGTTTCCACTCGTTGACACGCACCTTGCGCAGCACCTCGGCCACCAGAGGCTGCTGGTAGCCTTCCGCCACTATCTCCTCTTCGCTCATTGCCTGCTCAATATGCATCTCGAGTATAGTGTCCAGCGTCTCGTAGTCGGGCAGCGAGTCGCTGTCCTTCTGACCAGGCCTGAGCTCCGCCGACGGAGCCTTGGTAATGCTGTGGCGGGGTATCAACTCGCTGTCGCGGTTGATATACTCGGCAAGCTGGTACACCTCGGTCTTGTAGAGGTCGGCAATGACGCCGAGCGAGCCGCAGCTGTCGCCGTAGAGGGTGCCATAGCCCATGGCCGCCTCGCTCTTGTTGGTGGTGTTGAGGGCGAGAGCGCCAAACTTGTTGGCGTAGCTCATCACTATCATGCCGCGGATACGCGCCTGCATGTTCTCTTCGGTGACATCCTCGGCCCTGTCGCCAAACACAGGCTGCATGGCGGTGCGCAGCACGTCGAAGAGCGGCTTGATAGGCACTATGTCGTATTTCATGCCCAGGTTCTCGGCCAGCTGCTGCGCGTCGGCCACGGAGTGATCCGTGGAGTACTGCGAAGGCATGAGCAGTCCGTGCACGTTGTCGGCTCCCAAAGCCTCTACAGCGAGGGCGCACACAAGGGCGGAATCTATGCCGCCGCTAAGACCCAGCACGGCACGCTTCAGGCCGTTCTTGGCAAAATAGTCGCGCACACCCATCACCAAAGCTTTGTGGACCAGCTCCACAGCGTTGGGTTTCTCGTCGTCGCACTCTTTGAGCAGACCCATGTCCACAACCTCGCTATGTTCCTCGAAATAAGGGAACTGGCAGAGCACCCCGCCCGAGGCGCCAAGTGCCATGGAGCCACCGGCAAAGAGGAAACTGCCTTCGCCGCCCACACGGTTGACAAAGACGAGCGAGGCACCGAGGTTCTCCACAATCTTGCGCATACGGTAACGAATGCTGAACGGCTTGCCCACATCAAAGATGTTGCAGCCGCAGCACACCACTATGTCGGGTTGCTCTATGTGCCCCTTGCCGAGCTCCTTAAGGTCTTCGTAGAAGCCTATGGCAATGCGCTGGTCGTTGAACTGCACCACCTGCACCCCTTCGCCGCGCACGAAGTACTTCTGCTCGCCAGGTGCGAGGTATTTCTTGGTGACTATGGCGCGTATGGCGCCGTCTTGCACAAAGACTATGCAGTTGCAGAGCCCCTTGTCCTGCACCTGCAGAGGCAGCCCTATAAGGAAAGCCCTGCCCGCCGAGCTGTCGACCAGCTCCTGCAAGACCCTCTGGGCACGTTTCTGCAAGTCGGTGTATGCGGCACTGCCGTAGAGCGGATAGCCGCACAGCGTACACGCCGGAAACACAGTGAGAACCGACGCCTCGTTGGTCTCTTCGCACTCTCGTTTTCTGGCTGCGGCAGTGGAAGCTTGCTTACACTGCTCTTGCTGAACGAAAACGTTGACATTGTTGACATTTCGCGTGGCGGAAGCGGCGGGAGCTTGCTCGGACTGCAGAGCCGTGGAAACGTCATGAGCGTGACAATTGACGATGTCTTCAATCCATTGCTTGTTGACCTCTGGATTGCAGCTTTTTATATCATGCTGAACAATACGTATTTTCATAACAAAACAGGTTAGAATACAAAATGCAAAGGTACAACTTTTTTCGTTATTCTGCACTATTTTTTAACTTTCTATCCACACGTAACCAAAATATCACAAATAATTCGTATTTTTGCAAATTGTATTGTTATGTGCATTGCGCACGCAAATATATATATATGAAACCTTTTGACGTAGATTTCATTAATAATAACGTGCTCTTTGGCGACGACCGCATAGAGCTCGACACCGAAGCCATGCGCCAAGTGGAGCGGTGCCATGAGTTTCTGCGCGAGTTCTCGTCCGACAAAATCATCTATGGCATAAACACCGGCTTTGGCCCCATGGCGCAGTGGCGCGTTGACGACAACGACCTGACAGCGTTGCAGTACAACATCATCCGCAGCCATGCCACCGGTGCAGGAGCCCCGCTCGACGACATTTACGTGCGCGCCGCCATGATAGCGCGCCTCGGCTCTGTGATGCAGGCCCGCTCGGGCGTACACCCCGATGTGGCACGGCTGCTGGTGGAGTTCATCAACCGCCGCATTCATCCCTACATACCCCGGCACGGTAGTGTGGGAGCCAGCGGCGACCTTGTGCAACTGGCGCACCTGGCACTCTGTCTGATAGGCGAAGGCAAGGTGCACTACAACGGGCAGTGGCTGCCCACCGCCACGGTGCTTGCGCAGTGCGGGCTGCAGCCGCTCAAGATACACATCCGCGAGGGACTCTCCATCACCAACGGCACGTCGGTGATGACGGGCATCGGCTTGGTGAACCAGCGCCACGCCGAGCAACTGCTCCACGAGGCTGTGGTGGCCGCTGTATGGATGAACGAGATAGCAGCCTCCTTCGACGACTTCATGGCGGAGCCGCTCAACAGCTGCCGCCGCCACAGCGGCCAGCAGGAGATAGCCGGATGGATGCGCCGCATGGCAGCAGGAAGCCAATGCCTGCTGAAACGGGAACACGAGCTCTACAACAACGGACACCGCGACACCAGTGTCTTCACCCACAAAGTGCAGCCCTACTACTCGCTGCGCTGCGCACCCCAGATACTGGGACCCATACTGGAAACCCTTAACAACTCGCGCCGCGTGCTGCAAGAGGAGCTGCTCTCGGCGTCGGACAACCCCATAGTGGACCCCGTAACCCGCAACGTGTACCACGGCGGCAATTTCCACGGCGACTACATATCGCTGGAGCAGGACAAGGTGAAGATAGCCCTCGTGCGACTGGCTATGACAGCCGAGCGACAGCTCAACTACCTGTTCCACGACCGCATCAACGGCATACTGCCTCCCTTCCTCAACCTCGGCACCCTCGGCCTCAACTACGGCATGCAGGCATGCCAGTTCACCGCCACATCGACCACCGCCGAGTGCCAGACCCTCGCCATGCCCAACTACGTACACAGCATCCCCAACAACAACGACAACCAAGACATAGTGAGCATGGGCACCAACACCGCCCTGCTCTGCGCCCATGTGGTGGAAAACTGCTACCAGGTGCTGGCAATAGAATACATGGCTCTGGCGCAAGCCACCGACTGCCTCGGCATAGCCGACAAGCTGGCCCCTGCCACCCGCAAGCACTACGACGCTGTGCGCGGACTGGTACCCAAAATTGTAGAGGACAACCCATTCTACGAACATATAGCCGCAACCGAAAACTACCTTAAGACATGCAATACGCTCTGATAACAGGCGCTTCGCGCGGCATAGGCGCCGCCATCGCCGCCCGACTTGCCGCCGACGGCCACCACGTGATAATCAACTACGCCAGCAACCACGCCGCCGCCCGACAGACCCTCGACGCCATCACCGCCGCAGGAGGCAAGGGCGAGCTGCTGCCTTTCGACGTGAGCGACAAGCAGGCCATAGAGGCGGCTCTCTCCGCTTGGCAGGAGGCCAACCCCGACAAGCACATATCCATACTGGTCAACAACGCAGGCATCCGCATGGACAGCCTCATGGTGTTCATGCAGGACGAGCAGTGGCAACAGGTTGTAGACACCACGCTCAACGGCTTTTTCCACATCACCCGCCGTCTGCTCAAAGAGATGCTGACGCACCGCCACGGACGCATCATCAACATCACGTCGCTCTCGGGCACCAAGGGACTGCCGGGCCAGGCCAACTACTCGGCCGCCAAGGCCGCCCTGACAGGCGCCACCAAAGCCCTTGCCCAAGAGGTGGCCCAGCGCAAAGTCACCGTCAACGCCATTGCCCCCGGATTCATAGAGACCGACATGACCAGCTCTCTCGACCAAGAGAGCCTGTGCAAGCTCATACCCGCCGGACGCTTCGGCAAGCCCGACGAGGTGGCAGCCCTTGCCTCCTTTCTCGCCTCGGACCAGGCTGCCTACATCACCGGCCAGACCATACACATCAACGGAGGGCTGTATACTTGAAAAGGGTTGAAAGGTTAAACGAAAACGAAAAACAAAAAAACTATAATCATGAAAAAAATCATCATTGCAACATTGGCCATTATCGGCATAGCCACCGCAGCTGTGGCACAGGAAAACACAGAGGTGCGCGTACCCTCGGGCTACCAGGGCTTCCTCGACCAAACCTCGCTCTACCGCGTGTTCGACGACATGAGCACCACGGTGGGTTTCTCAACCACCCACGGATTCTACTTCAACGGCCACACCTTCATAGGCATCGGCTTTGCCCTCGAAGGTGGCGACGGCTTCTTCGCCATGCCGCTCTACACCTCGGTGAAGTACAACTTTAGCTACACCAAGACCGTGAGCCCCACCATACAGGCCCGTGTGGGCTCGTACATCTCGGACAACTCAGGAGCCTACGCCGACCTCTCGTTTGGTCTGCGCTTCGCCTCCAAGCGCGACTTCGCCGTCAACCTTATGCTTGCCGGCTCGTTCTACGAGGGTCTGAAATTGACATACCACGACAACGAAGGGGTGGTGGCTGTCGACGAAGGCCGCACCACCGCCAACCGCGACAACAAAGCCAACCCCATCAGCGTAGGTCTGCGCGTGGGTATAGAATGGTAGAGTTACAAGTTTTATAGCAACAGCAAACCAAAGCTAATCACACTTCTGATGAAACGTAAGGTAGTAATCACTGGCATAGGCATCTGGTCGTGTCTGGGCACAGACATCGCAGCGGTGTGCCAGTCGCTGCGCGAAGGGCGCAGCGGCATAGGCGTGGAGCCCGAGCGCATAGGCTACGGCTACCAGTCGTCGCTCACCGGCATAGTGCCGCACCCCGTGCTCAAAGGACTCCTCGACCGCAGGCTGCGTGTAGGCCTTTCGGAAGAGGCGGAGTACGCCTACATGGCCTCGCGCGAGGCTCTGGCTATGGCAGGCGTCGACGACGCCTACCTGCTCGCCAACGAGGTGGGGGTGCTGTTTGGCAACGACTCGTCGGCCAAAGCCGTGGTGGAGTCGGCCAACCTCATGGCCGAGAAGCGCGACTCATCGCTGCTGGGCTCCGGCTGGATATTCCAGTCGATGAACTCCACGGTCAACATGAACCTCAGCACCATCTTCCACCTGCGCGGTATCAACTTCTCGGTAAGCGCTGCGTGTGCCAGCGGCTCTCACGCCATAGGCATGGGCTACCTGTTCATACAGCACGGCCTTCAGGACATGGTGCTCTGTGGCGGCGCACAGGAGACCAACTACTACAGCATGGCGTCGTTCGACGCGCTCAACGCCTTCTCCAAACGCATGGACAACCCCGCAGCGGCTTCGCGCCCCTTCGACCGCGACCGCGACGGGCTGGTGCCCTCCGGCGGCGCGGCGGCTCTGCTCCTTGAGGACTACGACCACGCCGTGAAGCGCGGAGCTACCATACTCGCCGAAGTGAAAGGCTACGGCTTCTCGTCAAACGGCGGCGGCATCTCGCAAGCCAGCAACGACGGCTCCGTGATAGCCATGAGCAGGGCATTGGACGACGCAGGCCTCACACCTGCCAACATCGACTACGTCAATGCCCACGCCACCTCCACCAGCCAGGGCGACGCCTCCGAAGCTCTGGCACTCGACAGGCTCTTCCACGGCGAACACGCATGGATAAGCTCCACCAAGTCAATGACAGGGCACGAGTGCTGGATGGCCGGCGCCAGCGAGGCAGTATACTCTCTGCTCATGATGCAGCACAACTTCGTGGCTCCCAACATCAACTTCGAGAACCCCGACCAGTACAGCGCCCCGCTCCACATAGCCAACCACACCATAGAAACACCGGTGCACACCGTCCTCTCCAACTCCTTCGGCTTCGGCGGCACCAACTCGGCACTGGTCCTGAGCAAAATCCAATAACGACGCGACAACGAATCACCAAACAACAACAGCACCCTTTCCCGAAAAAGAAAAAACACCATGCACCTCTCACCCGAATTATCGAAACACTACTGCGGCGAACAGCTCACGGCACGCGAAGCACAGCGCATGGCGCACTGGATTTCCTGCGGACCCATAGTGTTCCAAGCCTCGCGTGTGATGCTCAAATGGGGCATCCTGCAGTTGCTGCGCGACAACCCCGACGGGCTCACCATCGACGAGGTGGCACGGCACACCGGCAAGTCGCACTATGCCATACAGGTGCTTCTGGAAGCCTCGCTATGCATAGGCACCGTGTTGCTTGATACCGACAGTAGCCGTTTCTCACTCTCCAAGATGGGCTGGTTCCTGCTCACCGACAAGCTGGTGGGAGTGGACCTCAACTTCAACCATGACGTGAACTACGAAGGCTGGTTCCGCCTCGAAGAGGCGTTGGAAAGCGGCAAACCCGCGGGACTGGCACACTTCGGCGACTGGCCCACAGTGTACGAAAGACTCTCCCAGCTGCCCCCTGAAGTGCAGAAAAGCTGGTTCGGCTTCGACCACTTCTACAGCGACAGCGCCTTCCCAGAGGCCCTCGACATAGTGTTTGCACAACCCGTGAAGACCCTGCTCGACGTGGGCGGCAACACCGGACGCTGGGCCTTGCAGTGCGTGGCGCACAACCCCGACGTGCAAGTCACCATACTCGACCTGCCGCAGCAGCTCGAGATGATGCGCAGCTTCACCAAGGGCAAACCCGGAGCCGACCGCATTGACGGTCACGCCATGGATCTGCTCGACGCCTCTATGCCGTTCCCCTCCGACAAACACTACGACGTGGTGTGGATGAGCCAGTTCCTCGACTGCTTCAGCGAGGAGCAGGCGGTGAGCATACTCCGCCGCGCAGCGGCGGCAATGGACAGCGACAGCCGACTCCTGATAATGGAAACCCTCTGGGACCGCCAGCGCTACGACGCGGCAGCCTTCTGCCTCACCATGACGAGCCTCTACTTCACCGCCATAGCCAACGGCAACAGCAAGATGTTCCACTCCGAAGACCTCTGCAGGCTCATCAACCAATCAGGCTTGAGAGTGGAAAAAACCACCGACAACATAGGCCACGGCCACAGCATCATCATCTGCCAAAAAGCAAAATAAAGAAGAAACAAAATACCGAAAAAAAACTTAATACATGACCCACACCGAAATAGAAGAAAAAGTCAAAGCCTTTCTCATCGACGACCTTGAGATAGCCCCCGAAAAGATAAAACCCGAAGCCCGCCTTAAGGAGGACATAGGCATAGACAGCCTCGACTTTGTCGACATAGTAGTGATTGTCGAGAAAACCTTCGGCTTCAAAATCAAGCCCGAGGAATTGTCTAAAGTAAAACTCTTCAGCGAGTTCTGCGACTATATCGAAAGCAAGATCAGTGCCTGACGCAAACACATACTGGACCGGCAAGACCGACGGCACCCCACTCATGCAGCGCTCTCTGGTGTGGCTGCTGCGGTGGATGCCGTTGCGCGTGGTCTACGCCGTCATGGCTCTGGTGGTGCCGTTCTACATGCTCTTCAACCGGCAGGCCTACCGCGCCATACGCAGCTTCTACGCCACGCGCCTCGGCAAGGGCGCCATGGGCAGCGTGGCCGCCGTGTACCGCAACTACTTCACCTTCGGGCAGGTGGTTGTCGACCGCTTTGCGGCCTTTGCAGGGCGCAGCTTCCTGTTCAACAACGACGGGGTGGAGCTCTTCAACGCCATGGCGGCGGAACCCGACGGCTTTGTGGTGCTCAGCTCCCACACAGGCTGCTACGAGATGGCCGGCTTCACACTCGTCGCCGACCCCAAGCCAATGAACGCGCTGGTCTATGCCGGCGAGACCGCCACAGTGATGGAAAACAGGCGCCGCATACTCTCGGCACACCACATCAACATGGTGACCGCCACTGCCGACATGAGCCACATCTTTACCCTCTCCAATGCCCTTGCCGACGGCGAGATAGTGAGCCTACCTGCCGACCGCTGCTATGGCTCCAACAAGACGGTGCAGTGCCGTTTCTTAGGAACCGACGCGGAGTTTCCCCTCGGCCCCTTTGCCCTCGCCAAGAGCCGTCAGGCAAAGATGCTTGCCATCTTCGTAATGAAACAGTCCACCCACATCTACAACGTGATAGTGCGCCCCGTCGACAACCCGCAGCACTACGCCGACACCCTGCAGCAAGTGGTGCAGCAATACCCCTACCAATGGTTCAACCACTACGACTTCTTCAACACAACCCAGTAACAACCCCGTCTAACCCCTCCCTCGCCATCGAACAAGAAACAGACATACTGACCCTCATACCCCAGCGTCCGCCAATAGTTATGGTAGACAGGCTTGAGCACTACGACCCCGTGGACACCCTGACGAGCCTCACCGTGCGGGCCGACAACCCCTTTGTGGAGCGCGGCCGTCTCAGTGCCTACGGCCTCACCGAGAACATAGCCCAGAGCTGCGCGGCACGCATAGGCTACCTCAACCACCTCAACAGCGAGACGGTGAAGATAGGCGTCATAGGTGCCATACGCAACCTGCAGATACACGCGCTGCCTACCGTCGGCACACGCCTCACCACCCGTATCACACTGCTCGAAGAGGTGTTCCAGATGACACTCGTCGAAGCCGACGTCCACGACAGCGACAACAACCTCGTGGCCTCGGCAACAATGAAAATAGCCCTCACCTAACCACACCCTGTCAAAATCCTACCTCCCCATGAATCAAGCCATACTCTCCGCAACAAAAACCATCGACGTGCGTTTCAGCGAGGTCGACTCGATGAACATTGTGTGGCATGGCAGCTATATGCTCTACTTCGAGGATGCCCGCGAGGCTTTCGGCCACAAATACGGCCTCGACTACCTCACCATATACCACCACGGCTTCTACGCCCCGCTTGTCGATATCCAGTTCAAGTACAAGCAGCCCGTCATCTACGGCATGAAGCCCCTCATCACCATCACCTACCAGCCATGCGACGCAGCCAAGATAGTGTTCGACTACCTCATCACCAACCCCGACGACGGCTCCGTGCTCGTCACCGGACACTCCGTACAGGTCTTCATGGACCTCAACTATAACCTTGTATTGTGCAACCCCGACTTCTACCAAGAGTGGAAAGACCGACTACTGTAATACTCGCCCACAACATACTGTCGCCCCTCGGCGCCACCAGCCAAGCCAACTACGAGAGCGTGGCCGCCGGGCGTAGCGGCCTGCGGCTCCACGAGCACCCGTGGCACCTGCCGGAGCCCGCCATGCTCTCGCTTATCGACCGCCACGCCGTGGCCGGCGACGGGAGCCCCTGCTTCTTCGAGCAGATAGCCTTACTCTCGGCCAGTCAGGCACTGAGCCAGGCCGGCATTGACGCGGCTTCGCCGCGCACCCTCTTCATACTCTCCTCCACCAAGGGCGAGATAAGCACCTTCCGTCCGCTCCACGCCTCGGCGGCATCCATAGCGTCGCACTTCGGCAACAGCAACCTGCCGCTCTGCGTCTCCAACGCCTGCACCTCGGGAGTCAGCGCACTGATAGTGGCAAAGCGGCTGCTGGAGTGCGGCGCCTACGACCATGCCGTGGTGACAGGGGCCGACGTGCAGTCGCCCTTCATAGTGTCGGGATTCCAGTCGTTCAAAGCACTCTCCACAGAGCCCTGCCGCCCCTTCGACCGCGACCGCGCGGGTCTCAACCTCGGGGAGGCCGCCGCCACCATAATACTCACCGCCAAAAAGCCCGCCCCGGGAGAATGGACACTCGCAGGCGGAGCCATCAACAACGACGCCAACCACATCTCGGGGCCGTCGCGCACCGGCGAGGGGGCGCTCCGCGCACTGCAGCACGCCCTTGGCGACTTCGACACCGCACAGCTCGCCTTTGTCAACGCCCACGGCACCGCCACCCCCTACAACGACGAGATGGAGGCCATAGCCATACACCGCGCAGGCCTCGACGCAGTGCCCGTGGGAAGCCTCAAACCCCACTTTGGGCACACCATGGGCGCCGCCGGCATCCTGGAGACCATCGTCTCCATCTTGGCCGTCGACAACCACACCATACTGCCAACCCTCGGCTACGCCAACTGCGGCGTCAGCCACAACCTCAACATACTGCAGCACAAGGAAACTACCGACAAGCGTGCCTTTGTCAAGATGCTCTCGGGTTTTGGAGGCTGCAACGCCGCCATACTGTGCAGAAAGGAGGACGCATGACCCACACCGTGACACTCACATCGGAAGGACTCTGCATCGTCGACGGCGTCACCATGCCTCAGGAGCACCGTGGACAGGAACTCCTCACGCACCTCTACCGCGCCCATGTGGGCGACTACCCCAAGTTCTTCAAGATGGACGCCCTCTGCAAGGTCGGCTTCGTGGCCAGCGAGCTGCTCCTTGCCGCCGAGCACCATGGCGCCGTGGATCAGCGCCCGGGCTATGGCGGCAGCCAACGCGGCGTGCTGCTCTTCTCGCGCAGCGGCTGCCTCGCCGTCGACACTGCCTACCAGGCCACCATACAAGACCCCGACAACTACTACCCAAGCCCTGCGCTCTTCGTCTACACCCTGCCCAACATACTCACCGGCGAGATAGCCATTCGCAACCGCTACTATGGCGAGACCAACTGCATACTCCTTCCCCAACCCGACCCCGAAGCCATCGACGCCCTTGTCCGCGCCACCCTCGAAAGCGGCGACACCAGCTCGCTGCTCACCGGCTGGATTGAATGCCCCAACCCCGACAACTACAATGCAGAACTGACAATAATAGAAGCCCCACTCCAACCCTTTAACCTTAAAACCTTTCTGCCGCAGGCTGCGAACTGAGGTCATGAGCACCTATGAAATTAAAAATATGGACAGTGAGCAACCATAAACCCCTAAAAACCTTTCAAAACATAATATGGAACAATTAATCAGCGAACTCAAAAAACAGATCATCGAGACACTCAACCTTGAGGACATCACCCCCGCCGACATCGACGACAACGCCTCCCTCTTCGGCGAAGGCCTCGGCCTGGACTCCATCGACGCACTGGAGCTCATAGTCCTCATGGAAAAAAACTACGGCATACGCCTCAAAGACCCCAACGAAGGCAAGGAGATATTCAAGTCGGTGGCAGTCATGGCCGACTACATCAGCAAGCACCGCACCAAGTAACAAGAAGCGCGGACGCCCGCGTTCGCTGTGAATAATGGACGAAATCTGGATAACAGGCTACGGCATAGTGTCGGCCCTCGGCATAGGCAGAGAGGCCACGCTGCGCTCCCTCATGGCAAGCCGTGGAGGCATCGGCCCCGTGCGCTATCTGCACACCACACACACTGAGTTCCCCGTAGGCGAAGTGCCCATGGGAAACGACGAGATGCGGCGACAGCTGGGCATCGACCCCTCCACGCCAACCACACGCACAGCCCTCATGGGCATGCTCGCCCTCGGCGAGGCGCTGCGCCACGCCGGCCTCGCCGCCAGCGACCTGCCGGAGACAGGCCTCGTATCGGGCACCACAGTGGGAGGCATGGACCAGAGCGAGCAGCACTACCTCGACTTCCTCGCCGGCAACGACTTCAACCATTTCATCCGCACCCACGACTGCGGTGCCACCACGGCGCTCACGGCGGCCCACTACGGCAACTTCAAGCTCCTCGCCACCGTCAGCACTGCCTGCTCGTCGGCGGCCAACGCCATCATCATGGGCGCCAACCTCATACGCTGCGGTCATGCCGAATGTGTCGTCGTGGGAGGCAGCGAGAGCCTCACCAAGTTCCACCTCTGCGGCTTCAACGCCCTCATGATTCTCGACGAGGAGCCCTGCCGCCCCTTCGACCTCAGCCGCCACGGACTCAACCTCGGCGAAGGCGCCGCCTACCTCGTCCTTGAGAGCAGCGGGCACGCCGCCAGACGCCACGCCGCCCCCTGCGCCCTGCTCGCAGGCTACGGCAACGCCTGCGACGCCTTCCACCAGACCGCCTCGTCGCCCGACGGCGAGGGGGCCTTCCGCGCCATGGGCAAAGCCCTCGCCATGGCAGCCGTCGAACCTTCGCAGATAGACTACATCAACGCCCACGGCACCGCCACACCCAACAACGACAGCAGCGAGAGCGCCGCCATGCGGCGCATCTGGGGCTCAGCCCTGCCGCCCGTCTCCAGCACCAAGTCCATGACGGGACACACCACCAGCGCCTCCGGCTCCATCGAGGCCGTGGTCTGTCTCCTCGCCATGCAGCACAGCTTCATACCGCCCAACATAGGCTTCGCCACCCCCGACCCCCAGTGCATAGTGCCGCAGGGCACCCTCAAGACAGGCGTGCCCCTGCGCTACATCCTCTCCAACTCCTTCGGCTTTGGCGGCAACGACAGCTCCCTTGTCCTCGCCAGCCCCCACGCCGTCGGGGCCTCCGCACTGCCAAGCCCCTCGGAACAGGCCGCATACCTCTACGCCGCCAGTGCCATAACAGCACAGGACCACGGCTGGTTTGAACAGGCCGCAAGGCTCACCCAGCCTTACCAGCGTGCCCTCGACCCCGACTTCAAGCAGCACATACCGCCCCTTCAGGCCCGCCGCATGGGACGACTCCTCAAAAGGGCCGTCGTGACCACCAACGAGGCGTTGCGACAAGCCCCCTTCGACATGCCCGACGCCATAGTCACAGGCACCGGACTCGGCTGCATTGAAAACACCGAGCTCTTCCTCGACGCACTCTGCCGCGAAGGCGAGCACGGACTCAAGCCTACCCACTTCATGCAGTCCACCCACAACACCATAGGGTCGCTCGTCGCCATAGACAGGCACTGCCACGGCTACAACTCCACCTACGCTCACCAGCAGCTCTCCTTCGACAACGCACTGCTCGACACCCTCTTGCAAATACAGCTCGGACTAATATCCAATGCCATAGTGGGAGCCCACGACGAGCTCACTCCGTCGTACTACAAGCTGCTCTGCCAAGCCGGCTACCTCGGCCTGCCCGGCCAGGCCGCCTCCGAGGCCGCCGTCTCCTTCGCCATAGGCACAGCGGCGCCACAGGACGCACTCTGCCGCATCGCCGCCGTCAGGCTCTGCCACAACCCCTCAGACGACACCCTGCGCGACACCGCCTGCCACATGCTGCACCAAGCCCATATTGCCGCAAGCCAGATAAGCGCCGTAATGACCGCAGCCAACGGCAACCCCGCACACGACAGGCAGGCACGGCACTATGCAAGCCTCCTCGCTCCCGACGCACCACAGCTCTGGTGCCGCCACCTCTTCGGCGAGAGCTACGCAGCCTCGGCAGCCGCACTCTACGCCTCCGCGCTCTGCCTCCACCGAGGAGTCATACCGCCACACCTCATGGCCGACAATCAGCAGCCTCCCGCCAACCCCACAGCCATAATCATACACAACTACACCGAGACCGGCACCCACGCACTCACACTGATAACCAAAATCCCCGCCAACTCATAATAACGAAATACCATCAACATAAAAAATAAAAACAAACAAAAAACAAACAAGATATGAAAACCACCGAAGAACTCAAACAAATAGCGACACAAGTGAGGCGCGACATACTGCGCATGACCACCGGAGCCAAGAGCGGCCACCCCGGCGGCTCGCTGGGCACCACCGAATGGTTTGTTGCCATGCACTTCAACCTGCTCGACACCGACCCGTCGCGTTTCACCATGCAAGGCGAGGGCGAAGACATGCTCTTTGTCTCGCAGGGCCACATCACGCCGGTCATCTACAGCACCATGGCACGCCGCGGCTACTTCCCCGTCAGTGAGCTTGCCACCTTCCGCAAATTCGGCACCCGCCTGCAGGGTCACCCCTCCACAGCCCACAACCTGCCCGGCATACGCATGGCCAGCGGCTCGCTGGGTCAAGGCCTCAGCGTCGGCGTCGGCGCAGCCCTCGGCAAAGCCATGACAGGCGACAAGCACTTGGTATACACCATGCACGGCGACGGTGAGCTCGAAGAAGGTCAGATATGGGAAGCCGCCATGTTTGCCGGAGCCAAGAAAGTCGACAACCTCATCGCCACCGTCGACTGCAACAACCAGCAGATCGACGCCACCGTCGACGAGGTCATGACCCTCGGCGACCTCAGAGCCAAATTTGAGAGCTTCCTCTGGCAGGTCATAGTCATCGACAACGGCAACGACATGCAGCAGGTGCTCGACGGCATGGCCAAGGCCAAGAGTCTGACAGGCCAAGGCAAGCCTGTCGCTGTGCTGCTCAAAACCAAGATGGGCTACGGCGTCGACTTCATGCAAGACACCAACAAATACCACGGCGCGGTGCTCAGTGCCGACGTCCTTCCCCAAGCCCTCGCCCAGCTGCCCGAAACCCTCGGCGACTTCTAATCCACCCTACAACAGTCTGGCAACACCTCGACAAAGAGCGCAACTCATGAAATGGAACAGCCCAGGGCACCGCCCTGAGTATAAGCGGCATCAAAGTATATGCGCCTTGAACTGAGGTCATGAGCACCTATGAAATTAAAAACATTACAGCGAATAACATCTAGCAATCATTCTATAGTATTTATCAACCACCATGTATTTTGTAGTATGTGCCATAATATATATTGTTAAACACGCTAATACCATTAATAATCAGCACCTGGCAAGTGCAGTCCAAACGCCTAACCCTATAAGTGTTTTCGCTTTAAGATAACAGTGGAATTATGAGTGATAGGGAAATCGATATAAAAGACAACAATTCGGCTGCGATGGACATCCGGGAAGCCGTCCGGTCAATCAAGGCTGCCATCCTGAAAAGTCAGGCAAGGGCAGCGCAGATGGTCAACCATGAGCAATTGTCGCTATACTATGGTATTGGTCGCTATATCTCCGAACACTCGCGCGAAGGCTATTGGGGGACAGGGGCCATTGCCAGGATCAGTAAGCAGTTGAAATCCGAACTGCCTGGATTGAAAGGCTTTTCTGAAGAGAATATCAAGCTGATGCGTCGTTTCTACGAGGCGTGGAAGGACATTGAAACCAATTCGGTAGTCGCGTCTACCGAAATACCTCAAACCACTGTTGTGCAAGTACCTGCAAATTCGGTAGACGCGTCTACCGAATTACAAAAAGCTGGTTCTGAACCTAATTCTGTACGTCAGCTGCAACTTACCAGCGATGATAGTTTCCCCATCACAGCCTTTCTCAACATCTCTTTCTCGCATCATGTGGCCATATTTCGTTACGCAGAGACCTATGATGAACGGAAGTACTATATCCAATTGGCATATAACCAACGACTGACGTTGGATGACCTGGAAGAGATGATAAAGGCTCGCGTCTACGACCACCGGACCTCCTTACCCAACAATTTTTTCAAGACCATTCCCGACAAAGCGTTGGCGATGCGGACGATACAGATGTTCAAGGACTCCTATCTGTTGGATTACATCAACGTGGAAGACATCGATGTGTCCGATCCCATGGACATCGACGAGAGTGTGATAGAAACCTCGATTGTGATGAACATCAAAAACTTCATCATGACCTTCGGCAAGTCATTCACCTACAAAGGACATCAGGTTCATTATAACAAACTCGGTCATAATCATTGGATAGACCTATTGTTCTACAATCGAGAGTTGAAATCCCTTGTGGTCGTCGAGCTGAAGAAAGGCCAATTCAAGCCCTCTTACCTTGGACAGTTGGCGGCATATCTCCGTATCCTTGACGATGAGGAGAAGTTGCCCGACGAGAATCCCTCTGTCGGCATCATACTCTGCAAGAAAGCGGACAAGGCCTATGTGGAATATGTGCTGCAAGATTATGTGAAGCCCATGGGGGTAGCCACCTACCAGCAGATTCAAAGTCGCTTGAAAGAACTGCTCCCTCCGGAGGACGAGATGAAACGGCTAATGGAATAAAGCATCAATAGGTGAAATATTTTCCGTACTTTTGCAGTCGGAAAACAAGTAACAATAAACAAACTAAAACTGAATACGAAGAAATCGCCTGTGGCTATTTCGATAGCGCAGCGGAGAACAAAAAAGAGATAAAGTATTTGTAAATATATAACATAAAGCGTTTTTGCTTTTCATTGGAGTACCCGAAAAACTGGACACTTTTCAATGTACTACCTGCCAAGAAAGCGGAACGCACGCGGTTTATCCGTGTGCTTTCTTGTATGGTAGTAGGTAGTCCAGTAAATCCTCGGGTACATTGAAAGTATCACGGATAA
>JAFTDW010000057.1 GCA_017454015.1 Bacteroidales bacterium
GGTGGTAGGTGTCGTGCCCCACCTCTTCGAGGTCGTTGTGCTTGCCGCTCACGCGCAGGCATTTCTGCGAATCGCTGACACGGTTATATTGCGGGGTTGCGTTTCCGAGGAATATATCCTTGAACTGGTTCATGCCGGCATTGGTGAACATCAGCGTGGGGTCGTTCTTCACCACCATGGGAGCCGATGGGACTATATGGTGTTCCTTGCTTGCAAAAAAGTCGAGGAATGCTTTGCGGATCTCGTTGGAAGTCATTTGCTTGTTGTTGGGGTTAATTGTTCAATTTCATGGGTCGTTTTCTGGCTGCGGCAGTGTAAGCAAGCTTCCACTGCTCTTGCCTAACGAAAACGTTGTTTCGCTATTTCGTTGTCAGTGTTTTCGTTTTTGTCAGAAATCGGAGCGTTGCACGAGGAGTATCGCCGACTGTGGCGCCACGAAATACTTCTCGCCTTGGTATTTTATCTCTATAGCATTCTTTTGCAGGAATATGGCGAAGTCGCCGGGCTGCACCTGCAGCGGCAGGTAGCGCACCTCGTTGCTCACGGGGTTCCACGACTCGCTCTCTTCCGACGACGGCAACGCATAGCCAGGGCCACACTTTATGATGTAGCCCGATATGACATCCTGCTTGTCCTGGTAGCCTGCAGGCAGATAGAGACCGCTCTGAGTCTTGTCGGAGACCTCGTCGGGGCGTATCAACACCCTGTCGCCTACCACTATCAAACTGTCTAAGTTGTTTTTCACCACTTTTTTCTTCTTTGAATAAGAATGCAAAATTACTAAAAAAAACAGACATATAACCACATATATGAAAAAACTTTCGTAATTTTGCAATTTCTCACAACTCGCCTCATGGAACGCAAGACCCTCTTTGTTGACGTATTGCTGCCGCTGCGACTGCCAGGCACCTACACCTACCGCATACCGCAGGAGTACAACGACGCCATTGCTGTGGGGCAGCGTGTGGTGGTGCAGTTCGGCGCCAAACGCCTCTATTCGGCACTTGTGCGCCGTGTACACGGGCAGGCTCCCGCGGTGGAGGCCAAGTACATACTCTCCATTCTCGATGCCTCGCCTATCGTCAACGAACGCCAGTTCGAGCTGTGGGAATGGATGGCCCGCTACTATATGTGTACCCCCGGCGAGGTGATGGCGGTAGCCCTCCCCTCGTCGCTCAGGCTCGCCAGTGAATCGTTTATAGCCATACACCCCAAATTCACGGGCGACTACGGCACCCTCACACCACAGGAGGCCAAGATTGTCGACGCCCTCAACGCGCAGCAGGTCATATCGGTAAGCCAGGTGTCCACCATAACCGGGTCGCAGAAAGTGATGCCGGTGCTCAAGACCATGATAGAGAAGCACATCATCGTCATGGAGGAGGAGTTGCAGCAACGTTTCGTGCCACGCCTTGCCACATGGCTCGAACTTGCCGAAGAGTACCGCAGCGAGGCCGCGCAGAAAGAGCTCTTCGACAAACTCGAGCGCCGCGCCAACAGCCAGAAGCAGCTCGCCGTGATGCTACGTTTCATGCAGTGCAGCTCTTTTGGACAGAAAGCCATCAAGAAACGCCAACTCACCGACCTGCCCGACTTGTCGTTGTCGGCGCTCAACACCCTCATCGGCAAAGGAGTGCTCGTGCCTTTCGAGCGTGCCGAGAGCCGTCTGGAGGAGTACGACGCCACCAGCGACCCTTTGGCTATACAACTCAACGACGAACAGCAGGCTGCTCTCGACACCATCATGGGCAGCTCCAAGCGCGTGTCGCTGCTTCACGGCGTGACGTCGAGCGGCAAGACCGAGGTGTACATCAAACTCATCGCCGAGAGCCTGAGGCAAGGTGGCCAAGCCATACTGCTGTTGCCCGAGATAGCCCTTTCGGCACAGCTCATCAACCGGCTCCGCAAATACTTCGGCAAGCGTGTGGGCATCTACCATTCGCGCTTCAGCGCCAACGAGCGTGCCGAGGTGTGGAACAAGACCATGGACGCATCCAACGATGGATACGACGTGATAGTGGGGCCTCGCTCCGCACTTTTCCTGCCCTACCACGACCTGCGTCTTGTCATCGTCGACGAGGAGCACGATCCCAGCTACAAACAGGCCGAACCGGCTCCGCGCTACAACGGGCGCGACACCGCCATCTACCTTGCCACCATGTGGGGAGCGCAGGTGGTGCTGGGTTCCGCCACCCCGTCGCTTGAGAGCTACTACAACGCCACCAACGGCAAATACACCCTCGCCACCATAATGCACCGCTACGGCGGCGTCAACATGCCCGAGGTTCGCTGCGTCGACATGAAGGCTGC
Organism: Bacteroidales bacterium; assembly: GCA_017454015.1. GTDB lineage: Bacteria > Bacteroidota > Bacteroidia > Bacteroidales > P3 > Colimorpha. The sequence goes on from JAFTDW010000057.1 coordinate 2,311, forward strand.
GGCACGCGAGAAGATGGTAAGGCTCAACTTCTCCGAAGAGCTCCTCGAACAGATAGGCCGCGCTCTGGACAACAAAGAGCAGGTAATCCTCTTCCAGAACCGGCGCGGTTTTGCCTTGCGACTGGAATGTGAGCAGTGCCACTGGGTGCCGCAATGCGCCCACTGCGACGTGTCGCTGGTCTACCACAAAAGCACCGGCAGCCTTCGCTGCCACTACTGCGGCTACAGCATACCAGTACCATCCGAATGCCCCGCATGCCACTCCACGGCTCTGCGCATGAAAGGCATTGGCACCGAGCGCATTGAGGACGACCTCGCCATACTCTTCCCCAATGCCAAGGTGGCACGCATGGATCTCGACAGCACTATGCAGAAAAAACGCCATGCCGAGATTATCAGCGACTTTGAGGAACATCGCATAGACATCCTCGTGGGCACTCAGATGGTTACCAAAGGGCTCGACTTCGACAACGTGGGTATAGTGGGCATAATAAGTGCCGACAACATGGTGTCGTACCCCGACTTCCGTGCCTTCGAGCGCAGCTACCAGCAGATGACGCAAGTCAGCGGACGCGCCGGCCGCCACGGGCGGCGCGGGCGAGTACTGATACAGTCCTACAACCCCGGTCACCAAGTGATACGCGATGTGATGAGCGGCAACTACCAGTCTATGTACAACAGCCAGATCAACGAGCGCCGCGTGTTCCGCTACCCGCCGTTCTACAAGCTTGTTGAGGTCTACTTGCGTCACCGCGAGCAGCAGCCTCTCAACGAGGCCGCCGCCGACTACGCCAACGCTTTGCGCCAGCACTTCGGAGGCCGCGTGCTCGGCCCCGAATTTCCCAACGTGGCACGCGTGCGCAACCTCTACATCAAGAAGATAATGGTACGCTTCGACCGCACCGAATGTTCTGCAGGCAAACTCATCATGTGGAACGAAGCCGAGAAGCTCCTCGCCACAAAAAGCTACGGCAAGTTGCTGCTTCACTTCGACGTAGACCCGCAGTAGAGGTCTAACACCGCCACCTCGGGGCGTGTGCCGAGACGCATCTGCGGCCCTGTGGTACCGGTTCCCGTGCTTACATATATGGCCATCTTCCCAAGGCGGTAAAGTCCTTTGTTGTAGTCAAACATCAGCTCGTCGAGCCACGTCACCGGCGGGAACTGGCCTCCGTGGGTATGTCCCGACAGGTAAAGGTCGGCTCCAGCCTCGGCAACGTAACGCGCACCCGACGGTATGTGGTGCAGCACCACGGTGGGTTTCGTCCTGTCAACGGGAAGCGTTGGCAGCACCGACGCTATGTTGGGCGCGCCGGGCTTGGTGTGCGGACCCACGTCGAGGCTGTCGGCATTCATGTTGTCGAGCCCCACAAACTGCAAGCCAGCCAACTCCACGACTTCGTTCTCGAGCACCCTCACGTTGCCAAGACTTCGCACTATGCGTTTCACGTGTTCCACGCCAATATAGCCATCGTGGTTGCCCACCACGAAAAGCACTGGTACCGCAAGGCGGTGCAATGGGGCTATTGTTGCGGGGCTCAGCCGGTAACGGCTGTCGAACAGGTCGCCGGTAATCACCACCACGTCGGGGTTCTGTGCCTCCACGATGGAGACTATCTTGTCCACATGGCGAGCGCCACGGTTATGTCCTAAGTGCATGTCGGTGAGTTGCACCACACGGACAGGCTGCGCCAAACCCTCCACGGGAATTGGCACCTGCTTGACCACTGGTCGCGCAGCATTGGCAAACGACAGTGCCGCCACCACCACGGTGAGTGTCGCCACCGCCACTATGCGCACCTTTTGGGGGATGGTCACCGCAAGCCCCACGAGGTCGACAAGCGCCAACGACACCACAAGCACCAGCAACACACCCACCACGGCGCTGCCGCCGACAACGAGCAGGTGACCTGCAAAGTTGTCCGACTTGGACGAGGCGACAAGCAACATACCCACCATGCCACCGACAAAAAGAGTGCCATAGACCACCGCGGGCCACAAGGCTCGGCAACCCAGCAGAGCAGAGGTGCGCAGCACCAGATAGACCACCAGACCCACCATGACCCCCAGTGAGAGAAAAGTGATGACAGCGGTAACCAGATAGTTCATAACAGACTGTTAATACACGCCATTATTGCAAACCAAAATACAGCAATAAAGCCTCGACAGCATTTATACATATACGCACACACTCCCGATGTCTACTGCATTCTGTTGCGGTAGGTGGCTAGTCCTTCGTTGAGGTAGGCTATGAACTTGGCCACGTCACGGTCGTACTTGTAGTTCTCGGCGGTGAGCACCTTGCCGTCAGCGTCGACAATCACATAGTAGGGCTGCGCGTTCATGTTATAGGCAGTCTTCTGGTAGTTGAGGTTGCGGCGGCCAAGGGTCTTGAGCGTGCGGCCTTTCTCGTCCTGCACCCATTCGCTTTCGGGCAGGTCTATGGTGTTGACGTCGGCATAGAGGGCACACATCACAAACTCGTTCTGCAACAGGCGTTTTGCCTCACTGTCGGACCACACGTAATGTTCCATCTCGCGGCAGTTGGCGCAGGTCATGCCGGTGAAGTCTATAAATACAGGCTTGCCAGCCTTGCGCGAATAGGCCTTGGCCTCTTCGAGGTCGAAAAAGCCCTCAAAACCCACGGGCATGTGCAGCTGGTCGGCATATTTGCGGTCGGCGGGTAGCGCGGAGACGCTTGGGGAGCCTTGCTGGTCGGTCACACCGCTGCGGTTCTCTAACACGATCTTCTCAATATTGAAGTCCTGGCTCTCCATGGGAGGCAGGAACCCGCTAAGTCCTTTGAGCGGAGCGCCCCAGAGCCCCGGTACCATATAGACGGCGAGCGAGAGCGACGCAATGGCAAGGAAGAGCCGCAACACTCCTATATGTTCCACAGGCTCGTCGCCTTTGAAGCGCAGCTTGCCGAGCAGGTAGATGCCGAGCAGTGCAAAGAGCACTATCCAGATGGCAAGGTATATGTCGCGCGGCAGCAGTCCCCAGCCTTGTGCAAGATCTGCCATCTGCAGGAATTTCAGACCAAACACAAGTTCCAGAAATGCAAAGACCACCTTGACGGTGTTGAGCCAGCTGCCCGACTTGAACTTGGAAAGCACCGACGGGAACATGGCCAACAGGGTGAACGGAGCGGCAAAGCCTATGCCGAAGCCAAGAAGCGACACCAGCCCCACCCAGCGCGAGGCACCTGCCGAGACAAGTCCTATGAGGGCTGCGCCCAGTATAGGACCGGTACAGCTGAACGACACCAACACCGTGGTGAGTGCAATAAAGAATGGAGCCATGAGACCACCCTTGTCGGCTTGCGCGTCGGACTTGTTGATCCACTTCTCGGGCATACGTATCTCAAAGAGTCCAAAGAAAGAGAGAGCAAAGACCATGAAGATGACAAAGAACACGAGGTTCACTATCCAGTTGGTGCCTATGGCATACATCACCTCGGGTCCGAACAAGAGGGTCAATACAGCGCCGAGCACAGCGAAGATAAACACTATAGAGGCTCCGAAAAACCAAGCCTGACGGCGGTTCTTGGCGGGATTGGAGGTATTGTGCATGAAGTAGTTGACCGTCATGGGTATCATAGGGAACACGCAGGGCGTGAACATGGTTATGACACCCGTGCCCAAAGCTATGAGAAACAGCACCAGAAGAGACTGCTCCGCTTTGTCGCCGTCGGCCTCGGTGCCGGTGTTGTCTGCTTTGGCGATGGCTGTAGCAGCTGTCGTGTCGTGCGTAGTGGTATCGACAATAGCCTGCGCCGCAGTGTCATACTGAGCCTTCACGGAATCTGCTGCCTCGGGCTGCGGAGCCTCCGGCACACGGATGGCAAACTCCACATCATCGGGCGGTATGCAGCTGCCCTCGTTGCACAACTGGTACGAGAGGGTGCCTTTAACGGTGTATGATTCAGAGCTTTTGCGCTCCACCGTCTGGCGGAACACCACCACACCCTCAAAGGAGCGCACGGTGCAGCCAAAGAGCTTGTCGAACTCCTCATGAGCCTTGGGCTCGCGCACCTCCCCCACCCTCTTGTAGTCGCTCGACGGCTCAAAGACAAACTCAAGGGCTATAGGGCCGTCGGGGTCGGTGTGCTGGGAGTAGATATGCCAACCGGCATCGAGCTTGACGGTGAATAGGAGTTCGCTCTTGGTCTCGCTTATGTTGTTGGCCTTAAACGACCAATGGGCAGGGTCTTGTATCTGAGCCAGCAACAGCAGCGGGGCTGCAAGCAACAGAAGGGCTATTGAGAGGTGACGTTTCATAGACCGAGGGCTTTATTCATCTGTGGACGGAACTTGTCGTTGAAGTGGGTCTTGTACTGCTCAAACTCGTATGACTTGTAGTCGCCGGAGACCAGATACCAAATGGTTACGACAAAGTCGTCGGCACTCATATATCCCTGTAGCACAGTGATACGGTTGCGTTGCGGGTCGAACACTGCAAACGAGGGATACCCTATCTTGGCGCCGAGGATGGCGCGTGCAAAGGGATGCGTCACGGGGCGTCCTGCGGCACCCTGCGGCTTGGGGTTGGCGTAGGGTGTGCCGTTCCATGTGAACTCACTGTTGCCTTCGGCGTCGAACTTCACGGCTACGAAGTACTTATTCATCAGACGCACCACGGTTTCGTTGGTAAAAGTCTCCCTGTCCATCTTCTTGCACCAGCCACACCATGAGGTGTAGAAATCCACAAAGAAGAATTTCTGGTTGCCGCCGACATCCATTTTCGCGGCTTCTTCAACAGACTGCCACTCCACTTGGGCCTTGCACGGCATGGCAAGAGCGGCAATCACTGTAACAAATAGTAAAACTTTTTTCATGCTGATATATAAACGTGTTACATATAGTTTTATTATCTCATCGCTACCGGCTACCAGTCAAACTGCCAGTCGGAGTCCATCTCTTTGGGCGGCGGCGTGTCGTCTTTTTCCTCGCGTTCGCTGCGGTCGCGTATGCGGAACAGCAGCCGCAGCCAGTCCTCCTTCTTCTCGTCCGCCGACAGGTCCGGCGCATTGGTGCGTGCTATTATAGTCTGCAAGTTGTTGATATAGGTGTTGACATACTGCGAGTTGACCGATGAATCCATCTGTACTCGGGCACCGGTGTAGTAGTGGCGCAGTACCGAGTCGTAGGCAATGCCAAGGCGCACCATGCGTATGCAGCCCTCCTGCGAGAGCCCTACACCGTGGCCGTAGCCGTGGCCGTAGAGGGTCACCACGTGCGACAGGCTGTCGTAACGCACATCGAAGAAAGTAGACTTGAGCTTGAAGTCGGAGCGCACGCGCGTAAGCGGTATGTCGAGTATCCGGGCCGCACGCGTGGGCTGCCTGAAGTTGAGCAGCGTGTCGCGCATGCTTGCTATGTCGACTTTGTGCTTCTTGGCGAAATAGTTAAGCCACTCGTTCTCTGTCATAGTCACATGCCAGTCGGACTGTTTCATGTTCCACGAGAAGGTGTCGACCACCGAGCGGAGGTAAGGCACGGCGGCACGCCACACATCTTCGGAGTTGGCCGTCTGACCGCCTGAGTTGGAGTGGAAGGGGGTTTCTATCAAGGCTCCCGCCGAGTCGACAAGCGTCATGCCGTAGCTCTGCATGGTGCCCAACTTGATGTCGGGCCGCGTGCAGCGGTTGAGGTAGGCCTGGCAGTGAACATTGTCGCAGAAGTTATAGCCGTCGGCGCTGTGCTTGTCGATATTGCGCAGTGCCCATGTACGCGAGATGATGGCCTGTATGCGGAATATGTCGGTGTTGTCGCCATATATCTCGCTTTGCACCACACCGGCTATGTAGGTCTCAAAATCCACGCTGTTGACCAGCAGGAGGCTCTTGGCGGAGAGGCAGCTCACATGGATGTTGCCCTCGTAGGTACGCTGCTGCACGGCGGCGGGGTCTATGCACATGATGCTCGCTGTGTCGTTGGCAAGGAGCGACACCTTGGCGTAGACGCCGAAGTCGTAGCCGTTGACCGTCACCGCCACCCCGTCGGCTGTGGGGGCAAGGTGCACGGTGCGCCCTCCCGCAAGGTCGGGCTCCAGCAGCAGCATGTCGTCGGCAAAGAGGTTATAGGTGCCCAGGTCAAAGGAGATGTTAACCTCGCGCACGGTGACACTGGAGAAGATGCGCACATCCACCTGCCCTGCCCTCAGCGGCACGGACAGCAGGCTGCATAGAAGCAACGCTATGGGCAATATCAGTTTCTGGCGCGCAGGCATTCTTGTGCCACTCTGTCGGAGGCTCCCTGGTGGCCGAGGAGGTTGATTATCTGGTCGTAAGCATCGAGCATCTTGTTGCGCTGCGGCCCGTCGTTGGCCACCAGCCGCAACTCGCTGTCGAGTGTGGCAAGGTTGAAGTCGGTCTGTATCAGCTCGCGCACCACAGGCTGGTCGGCGATAAGATTGACGAGCGAGATGTATTTGATGTGAAGCATAGTGCCGGCTATGAAGATAGAGAGCAGGTTGGCGCTGTAGCACACCACCTGCGGCACGCGGAAGAGGGCTGCCTCGAGTGTAGCGGTGCCCGAGCACACCACAGCGGCTCTGGCACGCGACAGTATCTCGTAAGTGGCATCGTAGCGCACTGTCACATTGTCGGGTTTGTTGGCGAGCAGCGGCTCGTAGCATTCGGTGCCGAGCAGCGACATGGCCGCCACCTCGTAGCGGTACTCCTTGCGGTGGGCTGCCAGCTGCATCATGACGGGCAACATCTTGCGAACCTCCTGCTTGCGGCTGCCGGGCAGCAACGCTATGAGCGGGCGCTCGTCGGTGTCGGGCTCCTGCCCCGATGCGCGGAAGCGGGCCACCTCGTCGAGCAACGGATGCCCCACGTATGTAGCCTGCGGAAAATGGGCGTCGACATAGAACTGCTGCTCAAAAGGCAGTATGCAGCAAAGACGGGCCACGGTTTTGCGCATAGCTTTTATGCGTCCTTTCTTCCATGCCCACACCTGCGGTGAGATGTAGTACACGTTGTAGTAGCCCTTGTCGTGGGTGAACTTGGCCATGCGTAGGTTAAAACCCGGGTAGTCTATAAACACCACCACATCGGGGTTGAACTGCACAATGTCCTTCTTGCAGAACCTTATGTTTCGAAGTATCTCACCGGCATGGCTCAGCACCTCCACATAGCCCATGTATGCCAGGTCGCGTATGGACTTAACCATGGTGCCGCCTGCCGCAGCCATGAGGTCGCCGCCCCAAAACCGTATGTCGGCCTCGCTGTCGCGGGCCTTGAGCGCCCTGATAAGGTTGGAGCCGTGCAGGTCGCCCGATGCTTCTCCGGCTATGATGTAGTACTTCATTTACTTCAAAAAACAAAAAGGAAAAAAGAGACTACCGAGAGAAACAGCACGACGATAGCCGTCTTGGTGGCCACAAGGTACTGTTTCTTTACATAATAACGCAGCAGCAACACGGGAGGGACAAAGACAGCGGCAAGCCATTGCCTGTGGTCGCCGAGCGAGAGCCCTTGGGCTCCGCAGGCGGTGGCTGCCGCCAGCACTCCCCACAGCACTGCGGCGGCAACGGCCTCCAGGCCCAATGTCCATAGCAAACTGCTTGCTACCGTGTCCTTTTTCATTTGCCTATCTTTTCAAAACGGCCGCGCATGGGTTCAATATACGACGGCGCGGTATAGTCGGGGTGCGTTGGCACTATTGAGATATAGCCGTTGTGGAGGGCGTACTCGTCGGTGTCTTCGGCATTGTCGAGGCACACAAACTTGCCCGTGAGCCAGTAGTAGGGCTGCCCTGAGGGGTCTATGCGTTTCTCAAAACTGTCGGACCAGTAGGCTCCGGCCTCGCGGCACACGCGTATGCCTTTCAGTGGCTCACTCTCGGCCTTGGGTATGTTGACGTTGAGCGAGATGCGCGACGGGAGTCCGTTCTCGAGCACATCCTTGATGATAGCCCTTACATAGTCGAGGCAGTGGCTGAAGTCGGCCTTGGCGCTGTGGCTCAGCAGCGAGAAACCTACAGCGGGATAGCCCAGCGTAGAGGCTTCGATGACGGCACCCATGGTGCCGGAGTATATGACATTGATTGATGCGTTTGAGCCGTGGTTGATACCCGAGAGTATAAGGTCGGGCTTGCGCGGACATAGATGTTCCTCACCGAGTTTCACGCAGTCGACAGGCGTGCCTGTACATGCATACTGCGACAGGTGGTCGCCTTCCGAGATGGCGCGCACACGCAACGGCACGTTGGATGTGAGCGAGTGGCTCTTGCCGGAGGAGTTGAGTTCGGGGGTTACCACCACCACGTCGGCAACCTCCAGCGCCAACTCGGTAAGACATGCCAGTCCGCGTGACGAATGGCCGTCGTCGTTGGTTATGAATATGAGTGGCTTCATCGGTCTATAGTGATAATATGAGAGCTAACGCCTGCTGAAATACGAAGCGGGTTGCAGTATGTTGTCAAACACATAGTATTGTATCAGCACCGTGTCGGTCTTGTCTATTATGGCGTAGAGCCTGTTGAGGTCAAAGACGTCGTACATCTCCGGGTCGGGCATAGCCAGCAGGTCGTTGGGGTTGGTGTACTTGATGTAGGTGCGCAGCTCACACGAACGCCCTCCGGTGTCGGTTACGGTGAGTATGGTGCGCGGCTGCCGTGCAAAGGTGGTGTCGAGCTCCACCTGGGGCACCGCCACGGCGTACTCGTCGAAGTTGAGGTTGACAAACGACGCCAGCAGCTGCGCCACACGCGCCGTGTCGAAGCCGTCGACACGCTGGCCGCTGCCAAGCATATACATGGCAAAGCCGTCGCCCTCGCTCCTGATGGCAAACGACTCGGCGGGCTCGGCGGGTATCTCAAGCCTCACCTCGGCAATCTGCCTCACGTTGAGGTTCACTATGGAGTGGCTTCGCCACACTATGGGGTCGGCGACAAACCTCGGGCCAAGGAACCCGCGAAATCCAGGTATATGTATGATATACGGCACCTTGTCGCCTTCGCGGTATACGTAGGAGCCCATCAAGTCCTGCGTCTCGTGACCCACAAAGTAGGTCACGGCAAGCCGCTCGCGGGCAAAGAGGCGCACACGCCCGCCAAACCAATTGATGGCATAGCGTTTCTGGTAGACCTCCACCATGGTGCTGCGCGACGAGAGGGCCTTGATGACGTTGGGCACGGCGGCGCGGTTAACCTGCTCCCTTATGCGCATGCTGTTGAGCGTCTCAAGCAGCAGGTCTATCATAGGCTGCGACGCGGCATAGCTGTTGTCGACAAGCCACTGCCCGCCTTTTTGGCTGTTGCGGCTTAGCAGCACACAGTTGTCCTGCTTGTCCGACATAAAGACACGCGTCACCGCGGCGGTATCGGCCACATTGTAGTCCTGCTTGAAAGTCGAGGGGCGGTTATACCTGTGCAGCAGCAGCGCGGCGACCACGCCGAGCACTACTACAACAGCTATAAGTATGATGGATTTTCGTTTCATTGGGTTAGTGTTTGGCTACTGGTGGTTGGTGTTTGGTATTGGCAAGCTGTCGGTGTTATGTCGTTGTTCCCGTGCCCTGCTATTTGCGCTGGTTTTTCATTTTACGCAATGGCAGCACCACGGCGGCTATGAGCAGCACCAGCACAGCCGGCAGCGCCACATTAAGGGTCTGGTACACCGTGCGGTGTTCGCGCAGCCTCACAGTGCTCAGCTTGCGCATCTTCAGTGTGCGCGAACGCGACGACATGAACTCTTCGTCGCCGGCAAGGTAGTTGATGGCGTTGAGCAACAGCTCCTTGTTGGCATACATGGTGTTGGTGTAGTAGTCGTAGCCCAGCGGATAGCCCGCGTTTTCCTCGTAGTTGTAGCGGTTCTTTATTATGTCGCCGTCGGCAATCACTATCATCTTGGTGGTGTCGCCCTGTTCGCGGTAGCCCATCTCGGGCAGCTCGGTGAACGAGGGTGCCAGCCTGTTGCGCCACATGGAGCGGAACGAGCCCTCCAGCAGCACCGCCACGGGCAGCCGCTGTCGGTCGAAGAGCCTGCGGTCGGGCTCCACCTTGCCGTCGTTGAGGTCTATGAGCACCGGCGCATTCTTCACCCTTGTATAGTCGCTCGTAGCCAACAGCACGGTTTTCTTTATATCGTTGTCTATAAGGTCTATGCTGCTGGCAAAATCGGTCTTCACCAGGTCGAGGTTCCTCACTATGGGGTGCTCGGAGGCTGGCATGAGTTCGGGGAAATAGTACCACGGGCAGAACCGTATCTGCGGCTTGTCGCCCACCATGCCCACAGCCATGGGTATGGGCCGGCAGCGTATGTCCATCACCATGTCGGCATTGACGCGCACACCGTAGGTGAACAGCATCTGGTCGAGGTTCACGGCATTGCGCACCGCCAGCATCTGGGGTCTGTCGGTGAGGCTGTCCATGTCGGCGTCGAGGGCGTCGACAAGCCACAGCACCTTGCCGCCGTACATCACATACTGGTCTATCAGGTAGAGGTCGCGGTCCGAAAAAGCCGTGGTGGGCTTGGGCACCACAAGCACGTCGAACTTGTTGGCGAAATGGTAGCCCACGGTGTCGCCGCTTGCGCGCACTCGGCCGGTAAGGGCGTTGATGTTGTTGTCGAGCACCACGTTCTCCAGCCGGTAATACTCCAGCAGCGACATCTGTATGTCGTACAGTGCGCCGCGCTCCAGCTCGCCATGACCCAGCAAGAATCCCACCTTGGGCTTCACGCCTCGCGCCAGCGTCCTTATGGCATTGCTGAGAACATACTCCAAGTCTTGTATCGAGTTGTTGAGCAGCTGCTCCTCCGACACATACTTCTGGTTTTGCAGCAGCTGCACCGAGGTCTCGCGCCCGCGGTACGACACATCGGCGGCGGGCACCAGCACCTGCTGCGTCACACCGCCCTGCGTGTTCACCTGTATCTGCGTGGGCTGTATGCCTTTGCGTGCCAGCTTCTCGTAGAACACCTGGCGCTCCTCGCGCGTGCCAAACTCGTTGGGGTTCACAAACTCATAGTCCACATAGCGGCTATAGGCCCTGAACTGGTTAAGCATCTCACGCGTCTCGTTCTGCAGCCGCTTGAAGTCCGACGGGAACTCGCCCTCCAGATAGACCCTGAACAGCACCGGCTCGTCAATGCGGCGCAGCATCTCCTTGGTAGACTTCGACAGCGTGTAACGGCGCTCGGCGGTGAGGTCGAGCCTCGTAAAAAGCAGACTGCTTATAATGTTGACAAAGACCACAATGAGCACCACGGCTCCGAACTGCAGCAGGTGGTAGCGGCGCTGACTCCTGCGCACGGTGTTGCCTCTCTCCCACCCCCTGCTTTGCAGCACCATGCGGGTGGCAAAGAGGAATACCGCCACCACGCCTGCAAAGTACAGCAGGTCGCGCGTGTCGATGACTCCGCGGCTTATCGAGGCATAGTGATGCGACAGTCCGAGCCAGTCAACCACCAGTCCGGCCTTGCCCAGAAATCCCGAGCGGTAGACTATGCCGAAGCCCATGTAGCAGAAAGCGCAGAGCAGAGCCCCCACAACAAAAGCCACTATCTGGTTGTTTGTAAATGACGAGGCAAAGAGGCTTATGGCGGCGAATGCCGCTGCAAGACACACCAGTCCCACATAAGAGCCCACCGCGGCGCCGCTGTCCACATTGCCCTGCGGGTCGCCCAGCATCCACACACTAACGAAATAAACCACCGTGGGCACCAAGGCTATGACCACCAGCGTCAATCCGGACCAGAACTTGGCCGACACTATCTGCCATTCGCTCATGGGCTTGGTGAGCAGCAACTCCATGGTGCCGCCACGCTTCTCCTCGGCAAGCATGCGCATCATGATTGCCGGTATCAGAAACAGGTACAGATACGGAGCCATGGCAAAAAGGCCGTCGAGCCCCGCGTAACCGTAGTCCAGTATATTGTAGTCGCTTCTGAACACCCACAGCATCAAACCCGTGACCACGAGGAACACGAGCATGATGAGATACCCCGTGAGCGATGTGAAGAACGAAGAGACCTCTTTTCTATAAAGCGCCAGCATCTATTGTCCTATTTTCTGAACTTGACTTTACCCTTGCTCTCTTCGGCATCGAAGCGGAAGGCGCGCGAGCGTTTTGTGCGCCCCTGGTAGTCGCCCTGCGAGAGCTCGTAGGCCACATTGAAAAACAGGTTGGCGTTACGCTCAAAAGCCTTGCGGTTGATGTTCTCCAGAATATCCGACGGCTTGTGGCTGCGTTTCATGCCGTTGAGTGCCACAAAATTGAGCGAAGGGATACCAATATAGGCAAAGGGCGACGCGTCGCCCATGGGGTACGACTTGTAGCCCCGCGCCATGGTCTGCGTGTATATCCTGTCGAGGCTGTCGGCGACCCCGTAGAGCAGCGGGAACTGGGCGTTGCCACGCACCAGCACAGTGTCGCCGCCGCCTATGCACACCGGGTTTAGGAATGCCTCCATCTTCTTGTGCGTGGCATTCGACACGAAGATACGCGACCCGAGCTGCACGCTCTCGCCACCCGAGAAGAGCACCACCAGCACGCTGCGCTTGGGCTTGTAGTCGGGGTGGGTACCCATGAGGCGTGCCGCCTCAAGCACCGCAGCCACCCCGCTCAGGTTGTTGTCGGCTCCGGGGAACAGGCAGGTCTCGCCCTGTATACCCACGTGGTCAAGATTGGCGCCGAGCACTAGTATTTCGTTGCGCATCTTGTCGTCGCTGCCGGGCAGCAGGGCGGTGACGTTCACCGTCACCCCTTCGGGGCTGTAGGTGGCGTTGACATCTATCTCGAAATTCCTGCGCATGTGGAACGAGAAGGGCTTGTGCAACGCATTGATAGTGTCCACCGACTCCTGTAGCGACAGCGTCTGTCCCACAAAGAACTGCTCGCCGCAAGCGCGGTGAGGTATGACTATGGGGAACGTGGCGGGGTGGTCGCCGCCGCCCGAGAAGACAGTGCCATGAACCTCGTGCTCATAGCCTTTGCCAAGGTCTATCACCACAAGGGCACAGGCCCCGTGCCTCTTGGCAACTGCGGCCTTGTCCTTTACAGTGCTGTAGGCCTGGCGTATGGAGCCGGGCAGAAAGTCGGGGGTGCCGCTAAACACCAGCACTATCTTGCCCTGCGCGTCGACATGGGCATACTCGTTGAATGCCGGGGCGTCGATGCCGTAGCCGCAAAACACCACAGGGGCGTTGGCATAGCCTCGCCCTGTCATGCCGGCACACACAAAGTCCTTGCCAAGCACGTAGGGTATCCTCACGCTCGACGAGTCGACGTAGGAGTTGAACTTGCAGTTCTCTATGATGTTGGTCTCCACCCTGAAGCGCTCCACCCAGTTGCCCTCGTATGGGCCAAAGCCGTAGCTCTCCAGCATGTCGGCTGCATACTCGGCGGCGGCCATATAGGCATTGGTACCGGCCAAACGTCCCTCGTAGCGGCTCGACCCCAGCTCTCGTATGTGGTTCATCATGCTGTCGATGCTCACACATGCAAAACGAGCCGAATCGATAACCACCTCCACAACCTCCTCCGTTCTCTTCTTCTTTTTCTTCTTCTTGCTGTCGTCGGCATCGTCGCCGCCTTCCTTCTGGCCTTTCTTGCCAGCATCCTTGCCGCCCTTGCCCTTCTTGGCATTGGCATCCTTGCCGTCCTTCTTGCCTCCGGCATTCTGCTGCGTGCGCGAGATGTCCGACTGCTTGTTTTTCTGCTGCGCCGACACACCTCCCATGGCCAACACCATGACAAGCAACAGCACTACAAACCGTTTAAAATGTTTCATTATTAAAAAGGGTAAAATTACATACAAAACTAAAACTCAACACATTGCATATACAACACACAATCTGCCAATTATGCAAAGATACGAAAAAAAACTCAGAATACACTTAGAAACTGTTTTGATTTTATTGATAAGAATAATTGGACATGTAATCAAGGGATTTTTTTGCGACACCGAGGGCGCAATGGGGTGCCATTGTAACCGGACCGAAGGCCATGAGCACCTATGAAATTAAAAAATGGAAAGCGAATAACCGAAGGCCATGAGCACTTGTGTATTAAAAACACGGACAGCGAATAATGGCTGTGAAAAATGAGAACAAGTCCTTCGGACTTGTGAACCGACGCTCGCAAAGTTGCCTCTTTGCGAAAAAGCGGAGGAATTGTATGGCATAAGAAAATTATTGAATGAAATCAAAACAGTTTCTTAAACGTCCCAAAAGAACCACACGTGACACATTGAGACATGTTTGTGTTAATAAAAAAAACGGTCTTTCTCATCATCTCGGCAAATAAATCAAATTTTTTTCGTAACTTTGCATTTTACAAATCGGTGTGATTTGTCAATGTGTAACACGCTGCCAATCTAACTCGGCACAAGAACAAACCAAATCACAAACTAATAGGTAATGAGTGTATTATCTGCCATCAAAATGAGAAGGGTACTTCATATTTTTATTGTGTTTTGGGCTTTGTCGGCCTTGACAAGCCTACAGGCGCAAGACGATTTTAACGTAGCCACCACGGTGAGCGCCAACGGACTGCGCGGCGAGGTGCAGCAAGTAGACATCGACAACCTCGTGCGCAAAGAGTATTACCGAACCGACTGGGAACAGCGTCCGTGGTTCACCGACAGGCTGCGCGAATTCCTTCAGGAAGCCGACGGCCAGATTGTCAAGTTCGACAAGCACGGGCTTATACAGCAGACCACCGTCACTTCCGGCGGCGCCAAGGTCGGCACCGTGAAATACGAGTACAGCAAAGGTCGCATCACAGGCTACGAAGGGTTTGGCACCCTTGTGCAGGCCAAATACAAGGACTCACGTGCCGATGTCAACATCTACGGCTACGGTGGCGTGGTGAACTTCAAGCCTCGCGTGACCAAGCACGGTATAGACACCTGGGACTGGAAGACCCGCCGCCCGGTACGGAGCATCAAAGGCGCCTACCAGTTTGTATACACCTGCCGCCAACGCTACGACAACAACGGTATGCTGCTCGAATCGCGCTACCTCTACGTGGACAGCACCGTGGCCAAGATAATACGCTACGCCTACACCCACCGCGACCTCATGACAGAGATGCAGCTTATAGAGTACCTCGACAACAACCCTCACGACACCACCACGGTCAACTACGCCTACGACATCAAGGGCAACCTCTGCAAAGCCACTGTGCGCAGCCGCTCGGTGGACGAGGTCTACATATTCAGAAACAACGAATACGGCGACCCTGAGACGGTGGAGTACAACAGCCCCTACACTAGCAACATATACACTTTCAAATATATATACGACACCTTAACCAACTGGACCACGCGGCTTGAATACATGGACGGAGTGTTCAAGGGTGCCACTCTGCGCGAGATAACCTACTACAGCACCGACGTGAAGGAGGACGAGATATACGTATACTTCGAAGACGACGACGATGCCATAGGCAAGGCCAAAGTAGACAAGAAAGAGAAGAAGAGCGACGAAGCCAAGGCTGACAAGAAGGAGAAGAAGAGCGATGAGGCCAAGGCCGACAAGAAGGAGAAGAAGAGCGACGAGGCTAAGGCCGACAAGAAGGAGAAGAAGAGCGACGAGACCAAGGCCGACAAGAAGGAGAAAAAAGAAAAAGCCGACAAGAACACCGAGACGCAGCAGCAGAAACCCGTCGAGAACAAACCGGCAACAGAGAGTCAGCGCAAAACCGACACCCAAAACACCGACAACACCCCCTCAGCACCGTCGAGACCCACAATAGAAAAAGCCGACAACAACGAGCTGCAAGGTGAAGAAATCATCAAACATATATACATATTTTAGAAATCACACCTTTTGATATAATAAATCAATTAACCAATAAAACATTTAAATTGCCATGAAGAAAAAAACAGTTCTACTGACTTTGATTTGCGCTGTAGTGCTGACACTCACGAGCTGCATGTCGAGCAGACGGTTAGACAGCTACTCGCAAGACCGCACTCAGGTGGTTCTCTCCACCAACAACTTCCGCATAGTGGGCACCGCCGAGGGCTCTACTACCGGCGTCTATATCTGTGGGTTTGACGCTCTCTCTAACGAGGCCCTCAGAAACAATGCCATCGCCGAGATGTACAAGAACGCCAACCTCAAAGGCAGCCAGACCATCATCAACGTGAACATCACAACCTCTGTGAGAACCATAGCCGGCGTGTACACACGTAAATTCGTCACCGCCCGCGGCCAGATTATCGAGTTTAGATAAAAACCAAGGACGTAAAAGACCAAGGGTTGCAGGATTGGGAGACCAACCGCTGCAACCCTTTCTGCTTTTATAAACTGTTTAATGTCTCTTAGTCCTCGACTATCTTTAGCTTGGTGAACACCGCCTCAGGGCAGTCGCGGTCGTAGTGGTAGGTACACTCGGCCTTGGAGTGGTTGTTGTCGAAATATACGCGCCCGGTAATCTTCGCGTTTTTCTTTATGATACGGTCGGCATTGTAGACCACCACCACGTTGTCGTAGCGCGACCCGTCGTCGCACACATAGCTCCCTCCCACCCCTTCGGGCGACGAGAGAGCCACCACATAGCCTCGGTTCTGCAGGTTGGTGCAGAACTCCTGCTCCACCACAGTGCCGGCAATCTCAAAATCGTCGTAGTGCCTGCAGGAGGCAAGGGATAGAATAACAACTGCCATAACTCCCACAACAGCCATGCGTCTTGAAAAGTTGATAACCATGTATGATAGGGTTAAAAGGTTGTATGAGATAATCTTTGTTTGTTACAGGTTACTTTGTTTGTTTTGACTTCAGCTGCTTGAACTCCTTCTTTGCCGCCGCCATGTCGTCGAGGAACGCCTGGCAGGTGTGCAGGCGTGCATAGCACGCCGCGGCAAGCATACGCGAGGCGTCGACATCGCTCTGCCAGTGGAAGCCAGCAATCACGCGGCTCTGCCCCCATTCGTAGCCAAGCTTGAATATCTCGTCCTGAGCGTCGGGGTTGATCTCGCAGAGCAGCAGGGCGAGGCCCCAGCCGCGGACGGTGTGACCCGAGGGATACGAGCCGTTGGTGCGCAGCACCTCTTCATCCCCCGGCACCAGTGTAGGTTCGTTGAAGTAGGCGTATGGACGCGTACGCATATATGTGGACTTGGGCTTGGAGGCACTGAGACGTATGGTGAGCACGCCGCGATTGAGCACATTGTATATGGCCGGTGTCGCCTTCTCGGAGATCTCCATGCCGAAAACCACACTGAACTGGCGCACCATGTCGGGCACCTCATACTGCGCCTCACGGATGGCTTTGTTGGCACGCGCAGTGTCGAGTCGCTGGCTCTTGCCCCAGTAGTACTGCGAGATGTCGTACATAAACTGCGACGACCCGGGAGCGGGCGGTGCCGGCAACCAATAGACGGCATTGGGCAGCTCGTCGGCAGAGAGGTAATAGCTGTTTTGCTGCGCTTCGGCATTGAAAAACGGCAGCATCATTACTGCCATGAACAAGAAAAACATCGATGCTTTCTTCGCAACCCTCGTTTTCTCGCCTTGGCATAGTGAAAACAGTGGAGTCTTTTTCGACGCAGTCGAAAAAGACATCGCCCTCATCCGCTCTGAGAATAGTCTACGACTTTTCATATTACAAGCTTTAATATCTGTTTTTTTCGAGTGCAAAGATACACACTTTTTGCGACGTGGTAATTATTTTTTTTGCAGAATGAAAAAAAAAGCGTAATTTTGCAAACGATTTTAAACGGAATATTAACGAATACAACTGCCAATGAAGCATAGTGCATAGAACAGTATGCACATCGTAAAATAGGAAAAAGCGAAGTAGCTTAACTCTGGATGCTTTGAAACTTGGACATTCTTTACACTAATTTCAACACAGGAAAACAAAAGAAAAACAAAACCACAATAAAATAAGGAGTTGCACCCGATTTGAGGTGCAATTTTTTGTTACTTGTTTTCTGTTACTTATGCTTTATTACTA
>JAFTDW010000058.1 GCA_017454015.1 Bacteroidales bacterium
ATTCGAAAGATATTATCCTGCAAATTGACCTATTGAGTTTTTTTATTTGTTAAAATTTGCTTCAAGCACCTTGACGACAGGAATCGCCAGTAAATACTGGCATTTTGAAAGATTTTATCCTGCAAAATGACCTATAGGTCTTTCTTTATTTGTTTCAAAGATAGCCGAAACGGTTGGTTCCACCCACCTGGATGGCGCCTCGGGATAATGAGCGAGCTCCTTCTCCTCTCGGCTTTCGAAACGTTTTGTTTTCCCAAGGGGCGGAGGCAATCTCTCTCCCGCTGACGCGACAGGGTGGGGGAGTCCTGCGAGCCACGATCCGCCGCGCGGAGGCCCAACCCAGGAAGCCCCTTGCGGGTCTCCCTTGAAAAATTGTGCGTTTTGTTCTCCGCTGCGCTATCGGAGGTTCACAGGACCTCCTTCACATACTTTTCCTCCCCCGCACCAGTATCCTCGTCTTACTGTGAGTCTTAAGTGGAAAGGAAGTTTGCTCGCTCCATTTAATTTGATATCAGCTGTGCTATTCACTATTATGAATATATTTCAGCGGTGTTGCTCACTATGGTGTTTTCTTCTTCAAGGTGTTCGCAGGAATACCACATCACCCTTTCAGGGGTCGCAGGCCATGTCTCCTCTTTAGCCCTCAGAGTGGTGGAGAGTTTCAGTTTTCAGAGCGGTAGAAGCAATAGCGAATAGAGCAAAGCAAAAGAGCCTATTAGAAGCCACGGAAGGTAGAGTAAGCAACAGGAGCAAGAAGTTTCAGAGGCAAGAGTCAAGAGGAATGAGTATCGGAGCCAGGCAGAAGCCTCACATCGCCGATGATACTGCACTTGTTTGTGGAAAAGTAGGTCGCCGCCAACTTTTATAAAGAGCATCCCGTCACGGGATGCTCTTTTTGTATTGAAACAACGGGCAAACAGATATGATAGAAACGATAGAGACGATAGAAATATTTGCCCGGTCGATACTATTAGAAACTGATTAAATTTGATTGATGAATTGTACTATAGACATGGGCGAGTGGATTTTTCGCGGGGTATTGTGACTGATGGAAGTTGTATAAGATGCCGTTATTCGCTGTCAATATTATAATTTCATAGGTGCTCATTACCTTGGCTCAGGTTCTTTAAGAAAAACATTGAATTGAATTTAAACAGTTTGTTAGGGTGAATATTCCAAAAAAAAAACGTATCTTTGCAAACAAAAAACAAGGTAAATCGTATGGGCTTATTCTCAATATTCAGAAGCAAAGAGAAGAAAGAAAACCTCGACAAAGGTCTTGAAAAAACCAAGACAAGCTTTTTCGAGAAACTCACCAAGAGTATTATAGGTAAATCTACCGTCGACGACGAGGTGCTCGACCGTGTAGAGGAAATCCTCATCTCCTCGGACGTTGGAGTCGACACCACCGTCAAGATTATAGACAAGCTCAAGGAGCGTATAAAACGCGACAAGTATGTGAGCACCGACGAGCTTGGGGGCATACTGCGCGGCATTATAGCCGGCTTGGTCACCGAGCGGCGCAGCGACGGCTGGCGCGATTTCGACTCCGACTTGCCATGCAAGCCATACGTGATACTCGTTGTCGGTGTCAATGGCGTGGGCAAGACCACCACCATAGGCAAGCTGGCCTATCAGTTCAAGAGCGCAGGCAAGAGCGTCATGCTCGGTGCCTCCGACACCTTCAGGGCCGCCGCCGTCGACCAGCTCACCATCTGGGCACAGCGTGTCGACGTGCCAATAGTCACGCAAGGCATGAATGCCGACCCCGCCTCCGTGGCCTACGACACCCTCCAGTCGGCTCTCGCCAAAGGCACCGATGTGGTTCTTATCGATACCGCAGGGCGACTCCACAACAAGGTGGGTCTCATGAACGAATTGGGTAAGATACGCAAGGTGCTGCAGAAACTCATGCCCGAGGCACCTGCCGAGGTGTTGTTGGTGCTCGATGCCTCAACAGGCCAGAACGCCATAGAGCAGGCTCGCCAGTTCACCGCTGTGACCGATGTCAACGCCCTTGCCCTCACCAAGCTCGACGGCACCGCCAAGGGCGGCGTGGTGATAGGCATCAGCGACCAGTTCGGCATACCCGTGCGCTACATCGGCCTAGGCGAAAAGATGGAAGACCTCCAGGTGTTCAACCCCCACGACTTCGTGGAATCGCTCTTCGGCGAAAATCCGGCGGTATGACACAAAGCGGCATGAAGATAAACATCATAACTCTGGGTTGCTCCAAGAACACCGCCGACAGCGAGCACCTTGCCGGTCACCTCGTCAAGGCCGGTTTCGAAATGCTGTTCGACAGCGAGAGTAACAATGCCGACATTGTCATCGTCAATACCTGCGGCTTTATTGGCGACGCCAAGGAGCAGTCGGTGGACGCACTTTTGGACCAGTGCCGCAAGAAAGCCAACTTCAATCGCCGCCACCATAAAGAGGGGCGTGCCCGCAGGCTTATCGCTGTAGGCTGTCTGGTGGAGCGTTACCGCGACGAGCTCGCTGCCGAGATGCCGGAGGTGGACAGCTGGTACGGTGCCCACCAGTGGGAGAAGCTTGTCGCCGACATCAGCCAAACCACAGCGCCAGCCTGTTTCGAGACCGAGCTGGCACAGAGCACCCCCACGCATTATGCCTACCTCAAAATCTCCGAGGGATGCGACCGCCACTGCAGCTATTGCGCTATACCTCTCATCCGCGGGCGGCACCGCTCGCGCCCCATGGATGCTATAGTTGACGAGGCCCGCAAACTCACCGCCGGAGGTGTCAAGGAGCTTATTGTCATAGCGCAGGACACCACCTACTACGGACTCGACCTCTATGGTCGTCGCTGCATAGCGCAGCTCATGGAACGCCTCGCCAGCGAGAGCGGTGCGGCATGGATAAGGCTGCATTACACTTACCCCGCCGATTTTCCCATGGAGCTGCTCGATGTGATGAAACGCCACGACAATATATGCAAGTATATCGACATGCCGCTGCAGCATATCGACAGCGGCATACTGCGCTCCATGCACCGCGGCATCGACGAGCATGGCACGCTCGACCTGGTCAGGCGGATACGCCAGTCCATCCCCGGGGTGTGCATACGCACCACCATGATAGTGGGCTATCCTGGCGAGACGCAGGAGGCCTTCGACAGGCTGTGCCAGTTTGTGCGAGAGGCGCGTTTCGACCGCATGGGGGTGTTCAAATACTCCGCAGAGGAGGGCACCCCAGCCTATAAGCAGGGCGACCCCGTGCCCGATGAGGAGAAAGAGCGTCGTCTGGATGTCATTATGGGCATTCAGGAGCAGATCTCGCAGGAGATCAACGACAGCAAGTTGGAGCGGGTCTTCAAAGTGATGATAGACCGCCGCGAGGGGGAGATGATGGTGGGCCGCACAGAATTCGACTCTCCCGAGGTGGACGACGAAGTGCTTGTTACATGGAGCAGCGGTCGTCCGCCCAAGCTGGGCGAGTTCTGCAATGTGATGATAACCGATGCTTTTGAGAACGACCTCGAAGGCGAGGTGGTGGGATAATCCACGCGCATCACAACGTTTATATAAAAAAGGCGGGGGCAGAGCCCCCGCCTTTTTTATATGCAGTCTTGGCCGTCAGGTAAAGTGTGGTTTTATTTATTTAAGGTGGGTCCTATTTTTTCATTGAGAGCGCACATTCTCCGCTACGCTATCGAAATGCCACTGGCATTTCTTCATCTCCGCTGCGCTATCGAAATGCTACTGGCATTTCTTCACTCCGGGACGCATGTCGTTTTTATCTTGTTGCCCCACACTGCGTTATTCGCTATCCATGTTTTTATTTCATAGGTGCTCATGACCTCGGTTATTCGCTGTCCATGTTTTTATTTTTACGGGTGCTCATGACCTCAGTTATTCGCTATCCATGTTTTTATTTCATAGGTGCTCATGACCTCGGTTATTCGCTGTCCATGTTTTTATTTTTACGGGTGCTCATGACCTCAGTTATTCGCTGTCCATGTTTTTATTTTTACGGGTGCTCATGACCTCAGTTCATAGCCTAAGCAATTGAGAGTTAGCCTCTCCAAGGCTATTTTTAGAGGTCACCTCAACCAGTCGGCCTTAAGGTTTATGCTAATGCCTCCGTAGATGGCATGGCGGGTGTACACGGCATAGATGTTGGCCCACTGTATCGGGTCTATGACAAGGCCGCAGCCGTAGTTGAAATAGTGGCGGCGCGATATGACGTCGAAGTCGTGGTACATCGTGGCGCTGTACTCGCCGTTGACTTCTATATTCACCGTCGATGCATCGGTGATGCCTGCTCTGGTGTAGCAATGGCCTATTAGCGGCATGACGCGCAGCCACGGCAGCACGGGAATCTGGTAGCCGATATTGATGGCTGTGGCCGCTGTGTCGCGGTAGCGGTCGGGGGTTACATGGTTGTCGTATTTGTGCTCGGGGCTGGCGTTGATAAAGTCGATATACACGCCGTACACGCCAAGGCTGGCACCAAACCCAAGGTCGGAATAGTTGCAGCCGCGTCCCACCTCGCCGAAATTGAATCCGAAGGTGTAGCGCTCTTTGTTCGACGCAAAGTCAAACCACTGTGCACTGGCACTCATGGCAGCGGCGACGAGGGCAACAAGGATAACATACTTTTTCATGTTTTTTGATTTTTAGGTAGTTGTATTAGTGTATGCAAAAACTATAGATTTGCAAAGATACATAAAAGAAACATATAATTCACAAATAAAATCTCCGCCAATCCAAAAAAAAATCGTAACTTTGCAAACTCAAAATACAGGCATAAATGGCGGCAAAAAGCGATACTATAGTGAAGTTTGGAAGCTTGGAACCAGGTAGTTATGACTATCGGTTCAAGCTCGGTGACGACTTCTTTGCCGACTACGAAAACGAGAAAATCCACGGCGGGGACGTGCTTTTTGAGGTGAAAATGGACAAAAAAAGCCATTCGCTAATGTTCCATTTCGACTTCAATGGCACCGTCGAGACCGAGTGCGACAGATGTCTGGGAGCAATGAGTGTCGAAGTGAGCGGGAAAGAGTCATTGTATGTGGAATTTGGCGACGAGGCCGTCGACACCCAGAGAGAGGACATGACCATACTGCGCAAAGACGAGACCAAGATAGACCTCGCCCAGTGGATGTACGAGTACGTTGCCGTGGCCATGCCCATGCAGTGCCTCCATGCCGAAGGGCAGTGCGACCCCGAAGTGACCAAATACCTCGTCAACGACGAGGCCGGCAAGCCCGCCGACACGCGCTGGGCCGCCCTCGAAGCCTTGAGATAGAAGTTAACAAAATAATCAATCATACGTAATAACAACCTATTAAGAGATGCCACATCCGAAACACAGATTCTCGCAGACGAGAACAGCAAAAAGAAGAACTCACGATAGCCTCACGGCTGCCCAGATGACCACCTGCAGCAACTGCGGCGCACAGGTCATGACTCACCACGTATGCCCCGAGTGCGGCTACTACCGCGGCAAGCTGGCTATCGAGAAAAACGCTGAAGCCTAAAACCAGAACTTCAGAAAAACACTGCAACCTCGGTTGCAACGACCAATTGTCAAACCATAGCACATCGAGCAAGTTGATGTGCCATGGTTTGTTATATGTCTCTCAACGGGGCGTGTCATAGAAAATACAATCAAAATCGGCGTATAGGTCAAATTGCAGGATGATTTTTGGTACTTTGTCTCTATAGGTCAAATTGCAGGATGGACGAATCGAAATATTTTCGTACTTTTGCCGCGCAGTTTGAAGCGTAGTGGAGCTCTGCTGGGGAGCAACTCCA
>JAFTDW010000059.1 GCA_017454015.1 Bacteroidales bacterium
AATTTTCTTATGCCATATAATCGGTGCTTTTTCCACCGCCCATCGGTTACAATGGCACCCCATTGCGCCCTCAGTGCCGCAGAAAAATCCCTCGATTATATGTCCAATTATTCTTATCAATAAAATCAAAACAGTTTCTTATGTTTCGTTAATTACGTTATATCGTTATCGCGATTTTGCGATAAAAAATGCTTTTCGCTCTCTTGCCATAGCCATTGCGACAGCCCAGGGTTGAGCCATCGCTTGGGGAACGGGCGGCTGCGGTACCCGCGGAAGAGGCGTCCGCCTGTCTCGGCGGTAACGGCGTTGACAGCCGGCGTGGCGCCGCCCTCGGGTTTCTTGCAGAAAGGGCGGAAGAGGGTGTCAGCCAGCGGGTCGTACCAGCGATCCATGTGCAGCATGCGGCTGTCCACCACCCCAGGGTCGGTGACATTGATGCGGTAGCGGTCGCCGTGGCGGCGCAGCAGCTCGTCAAAGAGGAGCATCACGGCCAGCTTGCTGGCGGCGTAGGTGCCCAGCTGGCTAAACGCTCCGGCGCCGGTGTTGAAAAAGTTATTGTCAATATGCGCTATGTTGCAGGTGAGCGACACCGTGCCCACTATGTTGGCTCCTTCGTTGAGCAGCGGGAGCAGTTCTCGGGTGAGCAGGTACACGCCGTAGTAGTTGGTGGCAATGGTCAGCTCCAAGCCCTCGGGCGTGGTGGCGTAGGTGCGGCGCATGGTGCCGGCGTTGTGCAGCAGGCCGTCAATGCGTATGCCGTTGTCGGCCAGCCGCCGGGCAAATGTGTGTATGCTCTGCGGCGAGCTTTGGTCGAGGTGGTTAAGGTTGCCGCTCTCCACTCGTCGAGAGGTGCCTATCACCGTGTAGCCCCTTTCGCGGAGCATACGGCAGGCCGCGCTGCCTATAGCCCCGTCGCTGCCTGTAACTATTATGGTGCCTGCTGTCATAGCGTCATGATGTTCTTGCGTGTCGTCTCGGGCAGCCGTTCTATGGCGTAGCGCAGCATGGTGCGCGGCATCGCGGCGGCGCGAGGCATGTTGCCGTGGGGTGCCCTGTCTTGCAGCCATTCTGTAAGCCGAGGGGTATCGCGTTTGCCGGCCTCGCGCAGCAGCCATCCGGTGGCTTTCTGCAGCAGGTCGTGTAGGGGCTGTCCGTCGCCTTGCGGCAGCAGGAAGATGTCGGCAATGGTGTAGGTGTCGTCGAGCTCCCCATGGCGCAGGAACGCCATGGTTGAGACCATGCCTATACGCCGCACCCATAGGTTGTTGCCTTCTCCGGCCATGTCGCCGAGCATTCCTCTGTCGCGTGTCAGCAGCCAGTCGCCAAGCAGGCAGTAGCACGAGAGGTCCACCAGGTCCCAGTTGTCCACATACGACAGGCGTGGGTTGGGGGAGGGCAGCCGCCCGTGGGCGGCGTCGAGGTAGAGCTCTATGCAGCCGCTGCGGTACTCCTCGTCGCGCGAGTGGCGGTATTGTTCTATGAGTGTGAGCAGCGCCGCCAGCCGCAGCTCGTGCCACGGCGAGGTGAGGCACTCCAGCAGCTCGTCCCTCGTGGTGCTGCGCCACAGCTCTTTCACCACGCCGCGCGTGACAGGCACCTTTATGCCAAGAAACCTGTCGCCCTCGCCATACTCGCCTTTGCCGGTCTTGAAAAACCGGCTCAGCGTCTGCGCCTGGCGGTCGTCGCGCAGCGCAAGCATGGCGTCGTATAGCTTCGAGTTGCTCATAGTATTTCGTACATTGCGCGGATAATAAACTTGTTGAGCGGCACGGTGGCGCGGAAAGCCCGCACTACGTGGTCAAAGAGCTTGTCGGTGAACAGCAGTTCGTCGGGCACGCTGTGCATGGAGCAGTAGTCCTTGTATTTCAGCAGGTCGGCATGCTGCCAGTCGGCGGGGTAGTCTTTAGGCACGCGTGTCAGCACCTTCTGGGTGAGGAAGGTGGTGCCGAAATAGCGTTTGTAGTCTTTGTTGTTGATGATGTCGAGAAACTCGTCGGTGTTGTAGAATATCTCCTGCCTTATGGCGGCGAGGGCCGCCGGCTCTGGCATGAAGATGCCGCCGCCGAGGGCGCAGTTGCCGTGCAGCCCGTAGTCCTCTATGCCCAGCTGCATGTAGTAGCCTGGCACCGCGCAGCGGCGGTTGCCGCCGGTGGGCAGAAAAAAGGCTATGTGGGTCTTGTAGGGGCGCTTGTCGGGCGAGAACCGTATGTCACGGTTGATGCGGTAAAGGCATCCCTTGGCGGTGATGTCGCCAAGCGTCGGGTCGAGGGGCGTCATCACCTCTATAACCGCCGCGGTGAACGCCATAAACTGTTCGCGTATGGCTTCCCACCGACTTTTGTTGTCCATGAACCATTCGCGGTTGTTGTTGACCGACAGCTCGTTGAAGAACTGCAGCGTGTCGGGGTGTATTGTGCCTTTCATAATGCAAAGTTACGAAAAAAATCCGCCATAGCACATCGGTTGTCGCAAGTTGCTAAATTTTTTTTCCGTTGGCTGGATTATTTTTCGTAATTTTGCAAACAAATTCATAAAGATACAGCATGAGTCAGCGTGAGTGACGCGCATTCAATAAAATAAAAATATTCCAAAGTATACTTGATAATATTTCTGCATATTCGCAAAATATACTTAATAATAATTTTGTATATTTGCAAAGTATACTTTAGAATTATTGTTATGGATAAACAACTCATTAAGAGCGTTATTGTCGAAAAACAGCAGCAAATCGGCAATATCAAACTGCTACAGAGGGCTGAGGTTTTCGATGAAAATTCGTGCTATGTGCTTATTGGCATACGACGCGCAGGCAAGTCATACACCCTATACCAAGAAATTCAGTCAAAGCTCTCGTCGGGGAAAATCAAGGCGGAAGACTTCCTTTATATAAACTTTGAGGATGAGCGCATAGCCCCCATACAAGGGAGTGAGCTGGGGCTGCTGCTCGATGCATACAGGGAGATGTACGACCAGGAGAACCCCCTAATATATCTTGACGAGATACAGAACGTGGATGGCTGGGAGAAGTTTGCAAGACGCATGGCCGAGGAGAAGCGTCATGTGATGATTACCGGCAGCAATGCCAGGATGCTCAGCCATGAGATTGCATCCACTCTTGGAGGCAGCTATATCCAACGGAACATATACCCCTTCTCATTCAAGGAATTCCTCACTTATAATGGGGTAAGCCTTGACCGCAACTGGGAATTTAATCCCGACCAGAGGCTTGCGGTAATCAGGCACTTTGCAGAGTATTTCGTTCATGGCGGTTTCGCCGAGTCGTTCGACAAGACAGACAAACGCGAATGGCTCACTTCGCTGTACCAGAAGATACTCATGGGCGACATAGTGGAGCGCAACAAGATACGCAACCCGCGAATTCTCCGCGTGTTGGCCCGTAAATTGGCAGAGAGCGTCATGCAACCCACAACCCTGAAAAGGTTGGAGCACATCATCAAGTCGACAGGCGACAGCATAAGCCCCACGGTCTTGAAAGACTACATCGGCTACATGGAGGATGCCTATCTCATCACCTCCATACCCAACCTTGTATCGCCCATCACTGAGCAACAGACCATCATGAAACGCTATTTCTCCGACAACGGCATTCTCGGCCTTTTCCTTATGGGTGGCGAGACCAAGCTGCTGGAGAACATCGTGGCCGTCCACCTGAACAGACAGTATCACAATACCTACGGTGAGCCGCGCCTGTTCTATTACAGCAAAGGAGTGGAGATAGATTTCTGTATTCCGGAGGAGAACAAGGCCATACAGGTATCATTCAGTATTGACGACCCCGCCACTTACGAGCGCGAGGTGGGGGGGATGGTTAAGTTCCTGAAGGCGTACAAGCAATATCAAGGTATCATTGTCACCTGGGACACCGAGCGCCGGATTGTCGATGACGGCATTGCCATAGAGGTGGTGCCGGTGTGGAAATGGTTGCTGGTTTGAAGGCGGGCGACCTCGCTTTTATGACGTTGAGGGCGGCAAATCCGCGTCAAAGACGGGATGTTAAAAGTTACAACTGTATAAGTTATTGTGGTTTAGATAATTACCCCCCCCCATATGCGGCGGTAGCCTAATTGTTAAATAGTTTAGTATGAATGTTTTTTGCATTTCATTTTTTATTTGTAATTTTGCAAAATAATTCACAGCAAAAACTTCTTGTACTTTAACCTTTAACTATTGGACAATCAAGTGACAACGTATTTTATGCAAAACAAGGAATTGGAGTCTGTTTTTTCTCAAACGCGTTTCTCCCGCCTCGGCATTGAGCATGTATCGACTAATTTGCTCTCTGCGTGTCGAAAACGTTTGGATTATATCAGACCCGATATTAATGTTTTCGCCTTTGTCGCCGAAAAAGGTTTTGCCATTACTTCGGGAAATCTTATCGAGGATTTGCAAGAGAGTGATGAGAATTACGACAACAATAGTTTTGACAGCTATTTCTAAGTTATTGTCGGCACGGGTTGTGCCAATGGAGTTTTAATTTCGTAAAAAAAATGCCAAAGTATTCGTTACATATTGCCATAGTGGCGTTTGTCGTTTTGCTCTTTATGGGTGGATGCAGCAAAGAGAACGGTCCACAGGAATTCAGAGCCACCATCACGAGGCCTACCGACGACCAGAAAATATCGCTCAGCGGTACCAAGCTCTATTGGGCGTCGGGCGACAAAATACGTGTCTACGACGAGTTGTCGAACCAAGCCGACTACATACTTACAGGCGGTGTGTCCGCGTCGCGCGGTGTTTTCAAATTCGACGACGGCGCAGTCCTCTCGTCGGGTCCTTATTCGGTCGTTTACCCTGCCGATGCCAGAACCGGCGTGCATCAGATAAACCTGCCGTACATACAATATACGCCCGACGGCTCGCTCAGCGATGTGCCGCTCTATGGCGAGACCTCCACTACGGCAGTCGATTTCTACCACATGTGCGGTGTTGTGCGTTTCCGCCTGTCGGCCACGACGGCTGTTAGCCTCAGCCGTATCACCCTGGCTACCGACATCAACACCAACGGTACCTCCACCTTCAGTGGCAGCGGCACCAAGGTGGCCGTCACCGCGCCCAACGGCAACAACGTAACCACCATGGCGTGCGACGTGGCGCAGAGCATAGCCTCGCCCAACGATTTCTACATGTATCTGCCGCCCGGACGCTACAACACATTCCGTGTTCTCATGACCGCTGCCAATGGCTCGGTGTGCGCCATGCATGCCAACAGGCCCATTGTGGTGGAGCGCGGCAAGATAGTCACCATAACGCTCTCAGGCCTGGTGTTCACAGCCACCGCTTCAGCACCTCGGAAACATCCTCGGTGATTATAGCCCCCGGCAATCTGCAGTACATAGGCTCGGCCAACCCCCCGTATTGGAAATTCGCCGACAGGCAATATGAGTACTTTGGCAACAACGGGCAGGGTTCCGATGCCGTCAATGTGGACCGCGACTTGTTTGGTTGGGGCACCAGCGGTTGGAACAGCGGCGCCAACTGCTACCAACCGTGGTCAACGAGCGATAACTGGATTGACTATCGTCCGGGTGGCGACGCCAACAACGACCTTACTGGCGCATACGCTTATGCCGACTGGGGCATTAACAATGTTATCCGCAATGCTCCGGGTCTGTGGCGGTCGTTGACAGACGAAGAACAAAGGTATATATTCCTCTACCGGTCGGCTTCGACGGTGAACGGAGTTCCCAATGCCCGTTTCACAGAGGGTATGGTGAATGGTGTCGAGGGTTTGTTTTTGTTCCCCGACCAATACGTACATCCCGCCGGTGTGCCGCAACCCGAAGGAATCGACGACCAGGGGCATGGATTTTCTCAAAACCATTATTCGGCAACAGAGTGGTTGAGTATGGAAACTGCCGGGGCCGTGTTTTTGCCTTGTGCAGGCTACCGCCAAGGGACGACCCTCTACAGCCAGGGAGAGTCCGGCTACTATTGGACGTCCACCCACTTTTCTATTGGTAGCGCATATTATACGTACGTAGGAATCTATTCCGCCCCAGGCAGAGTTCAGGAGAGAGACGATGGTATGTCCGTCCGTTTGGTGAGGAACCAATAATTTGCCCATTGCGTGCCGCTGCGCGGCACGCATCCAAAACAATTATAACGCCAACGGTGCATTCGCACCGTTGGCGTCTCTTTTGGCCATAGGTGTGCCCTTGGTTTCTTCGAAACCTCGTTTTCTCGCCTCGGCATAGCGCAAACACTGCGTGATTTGCCCTCTGCACTCGGCTAACGAAAACGTTCCATTTCGTGGGTCGTTTTCTGGCCGCGGCAGTGTAAGCAAGCTTCCACTGCTCTTGCTGAACGAAAACGCTGTTTTTATGTCGCTGTCCGTCAGTGGCTTTTTTTTTACATATTAAATATTGATACATTATAGATGATGTACATGCAGGTTTAGTGGTATTATGTTGAAAAAAATTGTTATCTTTGCATATTGCTATTGTTTTGAAATATTAACATAAATTATTGATATACAATGACTGAAAAACTAAAAACGTTGCGCGACAGCGCCGCTATGCGCTGGACCGCGTTGCTGCTGCTGGCTTTGGCCATGTTCTGCAGCTATGTGTTTATGGACATCCTGTCGCCTATCAAGGACTTGATGCAGGACACCCGCGGATGGGACAGCGCCTCGTTCGGCCGTATGCAGGGCGCCGAGGTGTTCCTCAACGTCTATGTGTTCTTCCTCATCTTTGCCGGTATCATCCTCGACAAGATGGGTGTGCGTTTCACCGCAGTGCTTTCGGGCGCAGTGATGCTCGTAGGCGGCTTGATTAAGTTCTATGCCGTGAGCGATGCCTTCATGGGCACCGGTCTCGAGCGTTGGTTTACCGACCACCTCAACTGGAATGGCGAACTTCCTGTGATAGGCGCCATACTGCCCTTCTGCGACGGCATGCCCGCCTCGGCAAAGCTGGCAGCCTGCGGCTTCATGCTGTTTGGCTGCGGCTGCGAGATGGCCGGTATCACCGTGAGCCGCGGTATTGTGAAGTGGTTTAAGGGTCGCGAGACCGCTCTGGCTATGGGCAGCGAGATGGCTCTCGCCCGTCTGGGTGTTGCCACCTGCATGATATTCAGCCCCTTCTTCGCCAAGCTCGGCGGTGAGGTGCATGTCGACAACTCCGTCAAGTTCGGCGTGGTGCTGCTCTGCATCGCCCTTATCATGTTCATCACCTACTTCTTCATGGACAAGAAACTCGACAGCCAGACAGGCGAAGCCGAGGAAAAGGACGATCCATTCAAGATCAGCGACCTCGGCAAGATTTTCTCCAGCCTCGGCTTTTGGCTCGTGGCTCTGCTCTGCGTGCTCTACTACAGCGCCATCTTCCCCTTCCAGAAGTATGCCGTCAACATGCTGCAGTGCAACCTCACGCTCAATCCCGCCGCCGAGGGTACTTTCTGGGCCGACAGCAAGGTGGCTATAGTGCAATACATCATCATGCTGGTTGTCGCCGTGTGCTCGTTTGCCAGCAACTTCTCCAATAAGAAAGGCCTGAAGTTCGGTCTTATGGCCGCCGCCGTCGTGGCTCTGGTAGTATACTGCTACATGGGCTATATGCGTGGCACCGCCGAGACCATCTTCGCCGTGTTCCCGCTCCTGGCCGTGGCTATCACCCCGATACTGGGCAACTATGTGGACCACAAGGGCAAGGCTGCCACCATGCTTATGCTTGGTTCTATACTGCTCGTAATCTGCCACCTCACCTTCGCCTTCATCTTGCCGGTGTTCAAGGGCAGCCCCGTTGGAGGCATTATCGTGGCCTATGTCACTATCCTCGTGCTGGGCGCCAGCTTCTCGCTGGTTCCCGCAGCTCTCTGGCCCTCGGTGCCTAAGCTGGTCGACGAGAAGATCATCGGCTCGGCCTACGCCGCCATATTCTGGATACAGAATATCGGCCTCGGCCTCTTCCCCGCACTCATTGGCATAGTGCTCAACAAGACCAACGCCGAAGGCACCGCCGCCCACGAGCTCAACTACACATGGGCTCTCGTCATGCTGGCAGCTCTCGGCATTGCCGCCATGCTCATATCGGTCTACCTCAAGGCTGTCGACAAGAAGAAAGGCTACGGCCTCGAGCAGCCCAACATCAAAGAGGAGAAGGCTGAATAAGCTACAATGAGAAATATAGCCAAAAAGGAAATTCCATGCTGCCATGGAATTTCCTTTTTGTTAATGATTCTATCAAATCTATTAATTCTATTAGTCTCTACCGATGTCTGACCAAATCTTCACCCCGTGCCGCATTGGGCCGATAGAGCTGCGCAACCGCACCATACGCTCGGCGGCTTTCGAGAATATGTGCCAGGGCAACAGTCCATCGCAGATGCTGCACGACTACCATGTCGCCGTGGCGCGTGGCGGCATAGGCATGACCACGGTGGCCTACGCCGCCGTGAGCCGTAGCGGACTGAGCTTCGACGGCCAGCTCTGGATGCGCCCCGCCATAGTGCCTGCCCTGCGCCGCCTCACCGACGGCATACACGCCGAGGGCGCCAAGGCCTCCATACAGCTCGGCCATTGCGGCAACATGACTCACCGCGCCACCTGCGGACAGATGCCCATAGGAGCTTCGTCGGGCTTCAACCTCTACTCGCCCACACTGGTGCGCGGCATGCGCGAGGATGAGATAATGCAGCTTGTCGACGACTTCGGCAACGCCGTAACACTGGCACGCGAGGCGGGCTTCGACTGCGTGGAGATACATGCAGGCCACGGCTATCTTATCAGCCAGTTTCTGTCGCCCTACACCAACCGTCGCCGCGACCGCTGGGGCGGCTCGCTCGACAACCGCATGCGCTTCATGCGCCTCGCCATAGAGCGCGTGCTCGAAAAGGCTGCCCCCGACCTCGCCGTGGTAGTGAAGGTCAACATGTACGATGGTTTCCGCCGCGGTATGCAGCAGGACGAATGTCTGCAGGTATGCCGCGAGCTGGAGCGCCTCGGCGTGCATGCCTTGGTGCTCTCGGCGGGTTTTGTGAGCAAGGCTCCCATGCACGTGATGCGTGGCGCCATGCCGCTCAAGACGCTGGCGCACTACATGGATATGCGCCGTTTCTGGTGGCTCAAGGCGGGCCTCGCCATCGCCGGACGCATGATAATACCCACGGTGCCCTACAAGCCGCTCTATTTCCTCGACACCGCCGACCGTTTCCGCGCCGAGCTCAGCCTGCCGCTGATATATGTAGGCGGCGTAACCTCGAAGGCCGACATGCAGAAGGTGCTGGACCACGGCTTCGAGGCATTCCAGATGGCGCGGGTGCTGGTGCGCGACACCGACTTTGTCAACAAGATACGCAGCGGCGAGCTCTCCTGCAGTGACTGCGGCCACTCCAACTACTGCATAGGCCGTATGTACACCCTCGAGATGCGCTGCCACAGCTGCGTGCGCGACCTGCCGCCACGCCTGCAGCGCGAGGTGTGCACCCTCGAAGCCCAAAACACCGCGCAAGCCTCCATGAATAATCAATAGTATCAATTCCCTTCCCCAAAAAAAGATCATGACACCCAAACTCAAAGGCAAGTGGGCGTTGGTGACAGGCGCCACGTCGGGCATGGGGCTCGAATACAGCCGCCAGCTGGCAGCCCGTGGCTGCAACATACTCATGGTGTCAAACCAGCAGCAAGAGCTGTCGAGCCTGCCTCGGCAGCTGCAAGCCCAATATGGTGTTGAGGTCGAGGGCTACTACGCCGACCTCTGCGAGGAGCAGTCGGCCGACAGTCTGCTGGCATGGTGCAAGGAACACTCCATAGCGGTCGAGGTGCTTGTGTGCAATGCCGGAATGTTCTACTTCGACGAACTGACGCACAAGCGCGAAGCCGACGCCATGCGCATGCTGCGCCTCCATGTGATGTCTACCACACGCCTCTGCCTGCTCTTCGGCGATGAGATGAAGGCGGCGCGGCGCGGCTATATCATAGTGGTGTCGTCGCTTGCCGCAGGCCTGCCCATGCCGGGCATCACGGTCTATGCGGCGACCAAGGCTTACCTCAGGAGCTTCGGCAAGTCGCTCTACTACGAGATGCGCCCCTACGGCGTGGGTGTCACAACGGTGATGCCCGCCGCCATAGCCACCAACCTCTACGGACTCAAGCCCTCGCTGATGAAGGCGGCTATAGCGTTTCGCGTAATCCGTAAGCCCGAGTGGCTGGTGAGGCGTGCCATACGCGGCATGCTGCGCCGACGCAGAGTGGTGAAGCCCGGGGCTATGAACTACTACCTGCCGTTTCTCATATCGCTGCTGCCCAAATGGCTGGTAACAAAGATCTGGACAAGACTTATTGAGGGAAAAGACGAAAAATGAGAAGAGCTCTAAGATGCAGCAGCCGTTCTCGGCTGCTGCTCCCCATATTGCTGTTGTCGGTGTGCCTGCTGCTCGCTTGTGTAGCGCAGGGGCAGACGGTGCGTCTGGTGCGCTTTGGCGATTTTGAGAGCTGGTGTGTGCGCTACATCCCCGAGAGTGCCGTCATAGGCGGCAACACCCGTTGTATCTATGCCGTGGGCCCTGCCGACACCCTTCGGGGGCCAGTGGTCTATAAGGCCAACACGCCGTGGAGCAACTCCAACGCCTACGCCCGTGTGATGGGCGTCACCAAGACCAGCTGCTCGGTAACGCCCGATCGCAGTCACGACGGCTCCACATGCGCCAAGCTGGAGACGCGCTACGAGGAGCTGAAGGTGGCGGGGCTTGTCAACATACGCATCCTTGTCAGCGGCTGCCTCTTCTGGGGGCGGCAGAACGAGCCGCTGAACAGCGTGTCGAGTCCCTATTCGCTTATGACATGGGGCGTGCCGTTCACGTCGCGGCCCAGGGCGCTGGTGCTCGACTACCGCTCGCAAATGCCCAACAAAGGTGTCATTACCACCTGCAGGGTGACCACACAAAGCACCCGCAAAGGCGACGACGCGCAGGAGGTGCTTTTTGTGCTGCAGCGTCGCTGGGAGACCTCCGACGGCCATATCCACGCCCTGCGCGTGGGCACCGCCGTTTACCGCATAGAGCAGCCTACAGACACATGGGTCAAGCATTTCCGCATACCCCTTATCTACGGCGACGCACGCCGCAGCAGCGCCTACAGACCCTACATGGGGTTGGGTCCCAAGGGGGTGACCTACTACGCCAGCAACAGCCGCGGCAAGATGGTGCCGATAGAGGAGGAGGGCTGGGCCGACGCCAACGCTACGCCGACACACGCCATGATGATAATCACGGCCTCCACGCAGGAAGCCTTCTCGGGCACGGTGGGCAACACCCTGTGGGTCGACAATATAGGTCTTGAATACTAATTAAAGTGCTTGCGCAGGTATGTCACTGCCTCCATGTTGCGTGGCACCTGAAGGTCGATGGTGCCGCTCTCAATACCTATGACATGATGGCGGCCAACAGCCGAGAGGTGGTTGTAGGGGCGGCAGTTGCAGAAAGCTGCGGAGTCTTCGCGCCGTATCACTATGTAGTCGGGGTCGGCGGCGACAAGCGCTTCGGTGGAGTAGGCCCAGCCCTGCATGTTGCGGGCTATGTTGACGCCACCGGCAAGGGTGATGACGTCGTTGATGAACGAGTTGCCTCCGGCGGTGAAGTTGCCCGTAGGGCCGAAGCCCACCACGTAGTACACCGTGGGGTGGCTGGCGAGGCTGTCGGCACGCAGGGTGAGCTCCTCTTGGCGCAGCACGGCAATAAGGCTGTCGGCGGCATGCGAGTAACCGGTCAGCAGCCCAATGGCGGCAATGTTGTCGTAGAGCCCTTCAAAATGGGGTTTCTCTGTGATGTAGGCGGCTTTGACACCCATGTTCTCAAGATGCTGGGCGCTTTTCTGCGGTATCATGGAGCCGCTGATCACCAGGTCGGGGCTTAGCGACAGTATCTTCTCCACGTTGAGGTTGCTGATGCCTCCAATACTCTCTATGGATGCGGCCTGCGGCGGATAGTTGCAGAAGTCGGTGCGCCCCACAAGGAGGCTGTCGGCGCCGAGGGCAAACATTATCTCGGTGACAGCTGGCGAGGTGGAGACTATGCGGTGCGGACGCTGGGTAAGCACAATGTGGTTTCCGTAGTCGTCGGTGTAGGTTACCGTGTCGGCAGTGTCTTGTCTGGCGACCCTCTGGCAGCTGCAAGCAAGGATAAGCGTCGCCGCCAGAATGCAGCGTAAAATATTTTTCATAGCTATGCAATTTGTCTGCTCTTACCCGTGGTATTCTTCCAGCCTTCGCTGTGCCATTTGCTCGTAGCGGGTGCCGGGTTTACCGTAGTTGACGTAGGGGTGTATGCTTATGCCGCCGCGCGGCACAAAGAGACCAAGCACCTCTATGTAGCGCGGTGCGAGCAGCTTGACAAGGTCGGAGAGTATGATGTTGACGCAGTCCTCGTGGAAGTCGCCGTGGTTGCGGAACGAGAAGAGGTAGAGCTTGAGGCTCTTGCTCTCCACCATCAGCTTGTCGGGGATGTACATGATGCGCAGCTCGGCAAAGTCGGGCTGGCCGGTGATAGGGCAGAGGGTGGTGAACTCGGGACAGCTCAGCTCCACCCAGTAGTCGCGGTCGGCGTGTCGGTTCTCAAAAGCCTCAAGCACCTCGGGCGTGTAGGTGGTGGGTATCTTGGCTTCGTGTCCCAAGGCATGAAGCCCGCGGTCGGTATTGCTGTTATTGCTCATTGAAAATGTGTAGTTGTTTTTGCAAAGTTACGAATTAATTTTCAATTCGCAGAATATTTTTTGCCGCTGTTATTGTTATTTCTGCCGGAGTTCCGGATTTTTTTCTTATTTTTGCAAACTATAATAATGCCTCGTTAAGGCCGACTATCTTTGTAATATCTTAGTAACCAGACAATATCATGCTATGAATAAATTTCATAAGTTGTTCTTTTTGGCTGCGGTGGCAATGGCCGTCCTCTCTGCCTCGTGCAGCAAGGAGACTAAGGGCGTGCCCGCCTTCCGTGCCACCTCCGAGCAGGCTGCAGAGCAAAATGGCAAAGTGTCGCTGAGCGGCTTGTCGCTGCGCTGGAGTGCGGGCGACGAAATCAGCGTGTACGACAACGCAGCTAACGCTGGCGTATACCGCCTCTCGTCGGGCGCAGGCACTGGTAGCGGCGAGTTCGCCTACAGCAGTGGCAGTAGCGTGAGCGCGGCTCCCTACAGCGCCGTCTACCCCGCCAGCATACGCACCGGTGCCGCCACGGTGAGCCTGCCTGCCGTGCAGCATTCCGCCAACGGCGGCCTGCAAGAGCTCCCTATGTATGCTGTGGGCGACGACATGGACCTCAAGTTTTACCACCTCTGCGGAGTAGTGCGCTTCTCTCTCAGTGCTTCCTCCGCTGTGAGCGTGAGCCGCATTGCCGTGGCCACCGACCGTGCCGTCAACGGCAGCGCCACCGTCTCGGGTTCAGGCTCGTCGGTCTCCCTCTCCACGCCGAGCGGCAGCAACGTTGCCACGCTGGCCTGCCAAACAGCTCAGAATATCGCCTCTGCCAAGGATTTCTACATCTACCTGCCTGCTGGCACATACTCTTCTTTCCGTGTGCTCGTTACGGCTACCGACGGCTCGGTGTGCGCCAAGTCGGCTAACTGCGCCGTTACAATAGAACGAGGCAAGATAACCACCATAACGTTGAGCAGCCTTGACTTCGCGGCTCACCGTTTCAGCACCTCGTCGTCGGCCAGTGTCGTCTTTTCGCCGGGCAACCTGCAGTATATAGGCAGTGCCGCCACCCCTTACTGGAAGTTTGCCGACCACCAGTGGGACTGCTTCGGCAGAAACGAGCAGCATGGCTCCGCCGCCAATAAGGCCGATATTGACCGCGATTTGTTCGGGTGGGGCACCAGCGGCTGGGATGGGAGCGGCGCTTCCTATTTCGAGCCGTGGCATACAACCAACACCTCTTCGGCTTATGGCCCGTCGGGCGAAGCCAGCCTGGTGGGTGCTTACGCGCAAGCCGACTGGGGCGTGCATAACGCTATCGTCGGCGGCGGCAACGCCGCCGCACTCTGGCGTACTCTCACCCACTCCGAGTGGGCGTACATGCTCAACACACGCTCGGCAAACCCGCGTTTTGCCAAGGCAGAGTTAGGGGGCAGCGTCAGCGGCCTCGTCGTCTTTCCCGACGACTACAGCCATCCTGCCGAGGTGGCACCGCTCAACAGCACAAACAACACCAGTGCCAGCTATAGCAGCAACCAGCTCTCCTTCTCCGACTGGGGCAAGATGGAGGCGGCAGGTGCTGTCTTCCTGCCGGTAACAGGCAGTCGCAGCGGCACGTCGGTATATTATGCAGAATGTGGCTATTACTGGCTCTCGACCCATAGCTCAAGCACCAATGCGCAGGTCATCTACTTCGCCAGTACCAGCATGTACACCAACTACTCGACGGCTCGAAGCCTAGGCTGCGCCGTCCGACTTGTCAGAGATTGAAAGACGTTTCTCATCCTATCCCCGAAATCCCGAAATCCGAAATCCCGTAATAACGAAATAACGAGAACCCGGAAATCCCGAAAACTCCGGAAATCCCGGAAAATCCGTAATAACGAAATCCCGGAACCACCGGAAAAACAAACATTAAAAAAAAAAACAAAAAGTATCACAAGCAGTGAGAAAAGCATTCATACTGGCGGCGGCAGCCGCCACAATGCTGATGGCCTCGTGCAGCAAGGAGGAGAGCAAAGAGGTGCAGACCTTCAAGGCCAGCGCCGAGCAGACATCTGAGACCTCCAAGATTTCTTTGAGCGGCCTGTCGCTGCGCTGGAGCGCAGGCGACCAAATCAGCGTCTACGACGCCGCCTCCAACAACGGTGTCTACGCTCTCTCTTCGGGCGAAGGCACCGCCAACGGCGAGTTTGCCCATAGCAGCGGCAGCAGCGTGAGCGCCGCTCCCTTCAGCGCCGTCTATCCGGCCAGCATCCGCACTGGAGCCACCACGGTGAGCCTGCCTGCCACGCAGAGCAGCACTGACGGTGGCTTGCAGGAGCTGCCCATGTACGCCGTGGGCGACGACATGGAGCTTAAGTTCCACCACCTCTGCGGCGTGGTGCGCTTCCGCCTCAGCGCCTCGTCGGCAGTGAGCGTGAGCCGCATTGCCGTGGCCACCGACCGCAACACCAACGGTGCCGCCACCATCTCTGGCTCCGGCTCGTCGGTAACGCTCTCCACGCTTGGCGGCAGTGCCACCACCACGCTGAGCCTGGGCACGGCGCAGGACATAGCGTCGGCCAGGGATTTCTACATGTATCTGCCTGCTGGCACCTACAGCACGTTTGTCGTCGCCATGACGGCCGAGGGAGGCGCCTCTTGCACCAAGACAGTGAACAGAGCCATCGTGGTGGAGCGCGGCAATATAACCACCATCACGCTCACGGACTTGGCATTCAGTGGTGGACTTACGCAAGGTGCGCTGTCAGGAGAGTTCAGTGTTGCGTTAGGTCGCACGGTCCATTTCTCGCAGGGCAACCTGCAGTACCAGGCGTCGACCGGCACATGGCGTTTTGCCACAAACCAGTACGACTACATCGGCAATGCCAACTCCAACATTTCGTCCACCTACAGCGGCTGGATAGACCTGTTCGGATGGGGCACCAGTGGATGGAACAGCGGTGCCAACTGTTACCAGCCATGGTCGACCAGCACTAGTTATACCGACTATTATCCTGGAGGGTCTTCTACCAACAACCTCACTGGCAGTTACGCCAACGCCGACTGGGGCGTATACAACGCCATTAGCAATGGCGGCAACGCCGCAGGCCTGTGGCGCACGCCGACCCGCGAGGAGTGGGATTACTTGTTCAACACACGGAGCGCCTCGACGGTGAACGGCACGTCGAACGCACGGTTTGCCAAGGGCACGGTCAACAGTGAGGCAGGAGTGATACTGTTTCCCGACAGTTACACACACCCTGACGGAGTAGCGCAGCCGACGAACATAAACAGTAGCGGAGTTAACTACACTGGCAACAACTACAGTGCGTCTGACTGGACTGCAATGCAGACCGCCGGGGTAGTTTTCCTGCCGGCTGCGGGCTACCGCAGCGGGACGACGGTCAACGATGTCGGGTCGTGCGGCTACTACTGGTCGTCGTCGTACTATAATAGCGACATCGCGTGGCGCGTGATCTTCATCAGCGGACGCCTCTGCATCGAGAGCAACAGCAGCCGCTACGACGGCTGGTCCGTCCGCCTTGTCCGGGACTAAACGACCTTTCGTTAAGCCAAATGACCATAAAGCAAGCTTGCTTGTTTTATGGCATGGCGAGAAAGGTCTTTTGAAAAAAAAACATTTTTTTAGCGCATTGCGTCTCACGCAATGCGTTACCTCTGTCGCGCGGATGCCGTTTTCAGGCGAGAGCCCCACGCAGTGAGGCACACGCCTATAAATATATCTATGCAGCGCCATTGCACCAAGGCAGCGGATTACAAATTCGTCGCAACTGAATGAAACCCGTTGCTGACACAATATTTTACATTGTACATCGTTATTAAAGCAGAAACAATTTGAAACCATGCCGGAATTATTCAGAGCCTACGGGTTTGTTTTTATGTTTTTCAGCCTCGAACACGCTCCAATCCACATCCATGTGGTGGGTAAGGACGGCGATGCCAAGTATGAGTGGGACGGAACGCGTTTCGTCTTGCGGCAGCAGCATAACATAAAACCCGCCGATTTACGGAAAATAC
Organism: Bacteroidales bacterium; assembly: GCA_017454015.1. GTDB lineage: Bacteria > Bacteroidota > Bacteroidia > Bacteroidales > P3 > Colimorpha. Next base: position 16,674 of record JAFTDW010000059.1, read on the forward strand.
GCACCATGATTGACGACAATGCTGACATCATTGTAAATAGATGGAATCAGTATTTCAAGGAGGTGAAAAATGAAAATTGAGAGCGTCTGGTTTGACGATGACTATATCTATGGCAAGACCGACGGCGGCAACGTGCTGCGACAGCCGTTGCGCTTCTACCCGCGTTTGCGACGTGCCACCGATAAACAGCGTGCCGACTATCTAATTAGCACCATTGGTATACACTGGCGCAATATCGACGAAGATGTCAGTTTTGAGAGTTTCCTCTATGACGAGCATGAACCTGCGCTAATGTATGCAGGATGAGAGGGTGCCGTTTTTAGTCTATGCCTTCGGCTATCCTCACTTGATGCACCACGCGGACGGTTACGGGAAGTATCACCACCTCGTAGAGGGTCTTGAGCAGCACCTGCCACACCACGAAGAGAGGCATGACCTTCCACGGCACTATGCCGCCCAGCGCCACGGGGAAGAAGATGAGCGAGTCGCAGGCTTCGCCTGCCAGCGAGCTGAGTATGGCACGCAGCACGAAGTGGCGCTCGCCATGGCGCCGATGTAGCCACACCATGACATGGGCGTTGATGAACGAACCCACGAGGAACGCCATCAGCGAGGCAGCGACGATGCGCGGCGCAAGGCCGAACACCAGATGGAACGGCTCCTCGGTGATGCCGCCGTTGCCAGGCAAGGCGTCGACCAATGCGGCGAGCAGCACAAAGAGCAGGTTGAGGCCGAAGGCGCTCCAGATAAGGAGCCGCGAACGCTTCATGCCCCACACCTCGGACACCACGTCGTTGACGATGTAGCTGACGGGGAACACAAACAAGGCGCCCGTGAAACTCACGACGCCCACTTGAAACTGCTTCTCGGCAAAGAGGTTGGCGGCGATGAGGCAGACGGTGAAGAGTGACGCCAGTATATTGTAGAGCACGCTGACGTTGCCTGCGCCATTGGGGAAGACAATCCGTCGGGATTGCCCAGAATGCTTTTCCATGATTCTTGTTTTGTTAAAGGGGGTTGGCAAGAGGACCCCTGTGAGGAAGAAAACAGTGCAAGAGCCGCACGGCTTCTTGCACTGTTTCCCTTTTTTATTTTTAGAGAAGGGTTACGAGCTTGGCGGCGAGGTCGGCCACGCGGGTGCTGTAGCCTTTCTCGTTGTCGTACCACGAGATGACTTTCACGAAGTTGCCATCCATCACCTGGGTGAGCAGGCTGTCGAAGATAGAGCTGTTGGTGTTGTCGATGATGTCGACGCTCACTATAGGCTCGTCAACATACTGCAGCACGCCTTTCATGGAGCCTTCGGCGGCCTCCTTGATGGCGGCGTTGATCTCCTCTTTGGTGACGCTGCGGTTGAGCTCGGCGGTGAGGTCGACAACAGAGCCGTCGGGAGTGGGCACGCGCATGGCGAAGCCGTCGAGTTTGCCTTTAAGCTCGGGGATGACGAGACCCACAGCCTTGGCGGCACCCGACGAGGTGGGGATGATCGACACGGCGGCGGCACGGGCACGGCGCAGGTCGCTGTGAGGCTGGTCGAGTATCTTCTGGTCGTTGGTGTAGCTGTGTATGGTGTTCATCATGCCGCGCTTGATGCCGAACTTGTCGTTGAGCACCTTGGCGACGGGGGTAAGGCAGTTGGTGGTGCAGCTGGCGTTGGAGACGAGCTGCATCTCGCGCGTCAGCGTGTTGTCGTTGACGCCCATCACGATGGTGGCGTCAACATCGTCGGCCTTGCTGGCGGGCACGGTGAGTATCACCTTCTTGGCGCCGGCGTTGATGTGTTTCATCATCTGCTCGCGTTTCTTGAAGAGACCGGTGCTCTCCACCACTATGTCGATGCCCAGCTCGCGCCACGGCAGGTTCTCCGGGTCGCGCTCGGCGTAGATTTTCACTTTCTTGCCGTTCACCACTATGCAGTCGCCTTCGGCGTGCACTTCACCGTCGAAGTTGTCGTGCACAGAGTCGTATTTGAACAGGTAGGCGAGGGTGTCGGCACTCGTCAGGTCGTTGACAGCAACGATGTCAAGCTCGGGGTGAGCCAGCATTGCGCGGAAGGACATACGTCCGATACGGCCGAAGCCGTTGATAGCAACTTTTGCCATAATATATTGTTTTTGTGTTTGTTAATAAAGTTTTTGTTTTTATTTACCTTTTACAAAGGTACGCATTTTTTTGAATATCAGCCTAAAAAAAATCACTTTCACCGAGTTTTAAATGTTAATTAAAACCTGAGGCAATGCCGTGATACCTTGTTTTCTTCGCAACCCTCGTTTTTAGTATAGGAATCCGAACAGCCACAGAGGTATTTTGTTGCCGAAGCCCACTTCAATGTCGTCGGCAACGACATAGCTGTTGTCTATGTCGCGTATCTGTCCGAAGCCTTTGTCTTTGCCGCCAACCTCAAACAGGTATTTGTCGTCAACCAACAGGTCGCCCTGCTTGGGTTGCTTCAGTTTGTGGGCTTGCGCCAGGGTCATGGCAAAGAAAGTCTCACGCTGCGTTCCAATATCCACCGTGTTGTTCAACGCATGCATCACATTGGGGTTGTCAAACAGTAGCTTGGCAGGTTTTCCTATAGCCTTGAGACCCTTGCCGTCCGACCTCAGCTGCCGTATCAGCGAAGCCCTCTCCAGCAGCGTCATCAGCCGTATGAGCTGGTTGCGGGTTATAGCCAACTTCTCGCACATGGAGGTGATGTTCAGCGTGAACGGCACCATCTGAGCCAGCATCATCAGCAGGCTCTTGGTCTTCGACAATGTCTCATATTCAATGCTCTCCACTGCTGGAATGTCGTTCTCAATGATAGTCACTATTATGCGTTGCAGCCGCTCGGCATAGCTCTCCTTCGTGGCAGTCTCGGCAAAGAAAGGGTAGTAGCCGCACTGTATATACCGCTCAAAATGCGGCAGCACTTTGGTTTTTGACGTGAGCTCCGCAGCGCGTGCAACATGCTTCGCCAACAACTCGTCCAGTGTGAGAACCGGCAGCTGTGCCACTCCGTTCATCTCAAGGTACTCACGAAACGACAGTCCGTAAAGATGATACATACGGACTCTGCGCGACAAGTCGGCCTGCGCGTTGTCGAGTTCAAGCAGCGACGACCCAGTGAATATGATATGCAGCTTGGGGTAACTGTCGTATATGTTCTTCAGTTCGCGCACCCAGTGGGCATAACGGTGTACCTCGTCGAGAAAGAGGTGCGTCACACCGTGTGTGTAGAGGTATTCGGTCAACTCGCTGAGAGTGTGGTTGCTAAACCATAAATTGTCCAGCGAAACATAGAATGCCTGCGTCCTGTCGTGGAACGCTGTTTTGATATGCTGTAGCAGCATGGTCGTCTTGCCAACACCGCGGGAACCTTTGATGCCAATCAGACGTTCGCTCCAGTCAACCGACTTGTGCAGATACCTTACGAAGCCGCAATCGGTCTCGTCAATGTTTCTATTATACGCTAAAACAAGATTTTGCATAATTTATCCCTTCTGTTATCTTAATTGCAAAGATACGATATTTTTTCTTTATAAAGAAAGTTTTAGTAATTTTTTTTTCTTTTAAAAGAAAGTTTTTGATAAAAATCTATCTCTGCAAAGAAAGATTTATGGCGTTTTTCATTGGGATTTCCGAGGCTTGTCCTTATATAATAAGTTCAGAGTGGTTTTGTAGGGAATATTGCGAAATTGTTCGTAACTTTGTACTCTATATTTAATAGGCTGTATTCGTGGCAAGTTACAAGAAATCAGAGCCCAAGAAAGGTGCAGAGCCCAGGAAAGGGAGTGGCAAAAAGAGGAGTGGCAAGGGCAAACGAGGGTGGAAAAACAAGACCTTCGGCCAAAAGGTTTGGAAAATTGCATGGCTGACGGCTGTCATCCTTGTGGGCATATCGCTGTTCAACGTGCTGTTTTGCCGTGTGTTCTTTCCTCCGCTCACGCCTCTTATGGTGCAGCGTTTTTTCGAGCAGGTGAAAGACCCCGACCGCTCTGTGCATTTTGAGCGCGACTATGTGCGCATCAAGAATATCTCGCCCAACCTTGTCGACGCCGTGGTTGCCTCGGAGGACGGCAAGTTCATGCACCACGACGGCTTCGACGTGGCGCAGCTCAAAATAAGCTACATGGAGAACAAGCGTGGCCGTCGCGTGCGCGGCGGCAGCACCATAAGCATGCAGACTGCCAAGAATGCCTTCCTAACCCACCGGCGCAGCGTCGCGCGCAAAGTGCTGGAAGCCTACTACACCAAGCTGATAGAGGCATTGTGGGGCAAGAAGCGTATCATGGAAGTCTATCTCAACATCATAGAGTTTGGCGACGGCATATACGGCTGCGAGGCGGCGGCGCAGCATTATTTCGGCCACAGCGCGGCCAAGCTCACCACCGCCGAGGCGGCGCAGCTCGCCGTGACACTGCCGTCGCCGTTGCGGCTCAACCCCGCCCACAAGACACCTTATTTCCGTGGCCGTGCGCAGACCATACAGGCGCGTATGGCCAAATACGGACATGTGAGGCTCGACGCCAAGAAGGAGATTCAAGCCCGCGACCGCAAGCGCGGCAAGCCTCGCGAGAGCCTCTTCGACTTTATCATCTTCGTTATCGACGACAAGCTATGATGTCCGATTGGGTTAAACTGCAACGCGACTTTGAGCGTTACCTCAAGTTGGAGAAGCACCTCGCAGCCAACTCTGTGGAGGCCTATCTGCGCGACTTGGGGCACCTCTCGCGCTTTGCCACTGAGCGTGGGCTCGACGCCGACAAGGTGCGCCTCGAAGACCTTCAGCTGCTGCTCAAAGAACTCAACGGTAGTGATATAGCACTTGCCACGCAGTGCCGTTTCATCTCTGGCTGGCGCACCTTCTTCAAGATGCTCCTCGTGGAGGATGCCATCAGCGAGAACCCCGCAGACCTCCTTGAGATGCCGCGCCCCTCGCGCCACCTGCCCGATGTGCTAACCGACGAGGAGATCGACGCCATAGAGGCCACCCTCGACCTCAGCAACCCCTCGCAGGCTCGCAACAAGGTTATCATCGAAGTCCTCTACGGCTGCGGTCTGCGTGTGTCGGAACTCACCATGTTGCGCCTCTCCAACATCTATGCCGACGAGGAGTGCCTTATGGTCACTGGCAAGGGCTCCAAGCAACGCTGGGTGCCTATCAACAAGTCGGCCCTCAAGCAACTCGACCTCTACATACACACCATACGATGCCATATAGCGCCACGCAAAGGGGAGGAGAATTATGTGTTTCTCAACAACCGCGGCGCACATCTGAGCCGTATCTATGTGTTCCGCTTCCTCAAAGAGGCCGTGGCGGCGGCGGGTATCAACAAGCAGGTGAGCCCCCACAGCCTTCGCCACAGCTTCGCCACAGAGCTGGTCCAGAATGGTGCCGACCTGCGTGCCGTGCAGGAGATGCTGGGCCACGCCACCATCACCACCACCGAGATATACACTCACCTCTCCCGCCAGTACCTCCGCGACACAATAGAGACCTACCACCCACACTACAAGAAGAAACCATAAACAGCCACAGGGAAAAACAGCAAATGTTCGACATAGACTCCATGTCTTGGATACTATAAAACACAAGTGATATGGAAAAGATAACACACACATTGCTAATTTTCGCCATGGTAATGCTCTCGGCATGTGGAGGGAGGCAGACGCAGACGGAAAACGCCAAAGCAGCCGCCAATGAGCCAACGGAAGTGAAAGTACAACAACATGGCTGCACACTGACGGGTACTATCGGTGAAGACAATGCCAGCATGGTGTTGGAAAAGAACGGTGGAGAAGTGACGGGTGCCGTTACAAGATGCGATGCCTGCGTACCCATCGATGTTAAAGGCACATGGCGGGGCAACTTTATCGAGGTAGAAGGGTTCAGTATGGCTGGCTCACATATCAAATATAAGCTGACCGTCACGGGCAACGCCGTGCAAGGCCTCGAGACATTGTCCGCCGAAGGAGAGGTTGAGGAGCAAGATGTCTCAATGACGATAGAATAACCGCGGTATTGAGGAACGCATAAATTCCATTAAGATACGCGACTTTTAAGAAAACTGTTGCGTGCGAAATTTTTTGGTCAATTTGAAAAAAGTTTGTACCTTTGCAGTTCAACCGTCCAAAATCTGTCAACCAAATCCTGGGAAAGTCACCTGATTAGGGATATGAGATAAACAATGTAAACCAATTCAGTTTAACCGTCCCCAATCTGTCAACCAATTTCAGCGAAAGTTACTTCAGTTCCCAAAAGTTGTCAAAAACAAAAGTTTTTGGAATATATTCCAAAAACTTTTGCTATATTTGCAATGAGGAACAATTATAATGAAGCATGGACACAATACAGAGAACCAATTACTTGGAATATCTAAACAAGTTTCGCGACACAAAAATAATCAAAGTAATCACAGGTGTACGGCGATGTGGAAAGAGCGTATTGATGCAACAATATGCAGAAAAGCTCAAGTCGTCTGGCGTGGATGCGAGACGAATAATAACAATAAACTTCGAAGATTACGACTATCACCAACTTCGCGAACCCCAAGCCTTGTACGACTACGTCAAACGGCACCTCTCCCAAGGACAGATGAACTATGTGTTTCTCGACGAGATACAGCATGTGACCAACTACGCCGACGTGGTCGATGCACTTTTCATCAAAGAAAATGTCGACATATACATCACCGGTTCCAATGCGTATATGCTGTCCAGTGAGATTGCCACACTGCTTTCTGGCCGTTATGTTGAGCTTAGGCTGCTCCCATTTTCTTTGAAAGAATATGCGCAGGCTCGCAATGACGAGCCGTCGATTGACAGGCTGTATGCCGATTACATCACATATTCATCGTTTCCGTATGTCGCCAGCATCATGCACGACACACAAGTTGTCAACGATTATCTGCGTGGAATATACAGTACCATAGTGCTGAAAGATGTTGTACAACGCAACAGGATTGGCGACACCATGATGCTTGAAAGCGTGATGGCTTTTGTGGCTGACAACATCGGGAACACCTTGTCAACCAAAAAGATTGCAGACACAATGACATCCGCGGGACGCAGAATTGATGTCAAGACTGTGGAGAAATACCTCACAGCACTGGGCGAAAGTTGTATTGTATACCCTGTGAAACGATACGATGTAAAAGGCCACAGCCTTCTTAAGACATTAGAGAAGTACTACCTTGTAGACGTAGCCTTGCGAAACATGCTCCTCGGCACACGCGGCATAGACTATGGTCGGGTGCTGGAAAATGTTGTATTCCTCGAACTTATGCGCAGGTATCCAAATGTATATATAGGCAAGGTAGGCAACATGGAGGTGGATTTCGTATCAACCGATGGCACATATACACACTACTTTCAAGTCTGCGCATCGATGAGGGAAGAAGCCACACGTAACCGTGAGTTGAAAGTTCTACAGGCTATCGACGACAACTTTCCAAAGACAGTTCTGACCCTCGACCCCGACCCGACGACATACTACAACGGCATCAAGCAGCAGAACGCTCTTGAATGGCTTACACAAGCCATTCCCCCTGTTTCGGACTGAACATACCATGACCCCCTTGTATAATAACATACGGCATATGAGAGCACGTCTCTCCGAGATGCATTTGTCTATTGTCATGAGGCCCCACACTAACGTGCGGGGTTATTCGCGACACAATAGAGACCTACCACCCTCACTACAGAAAAAAATAAGTCATATACGCAATATATAAATACAAACCGAGTTATATTTATATTCAATTCCATTTAAAAAATTAAGATGATGAAGAAATTTTTTTGCGTTGTAGTAGCGGTTGCCGCCACGATAGTCATGTCGTCTTGTTCAAAAGAAACCGAAAATGCAAAGTTCTTCCGCGCTGTGGCGGAGAATGCCGCCGAAGGCGGCAAGGTTGCCTACACTGACGGGAGCCTGTTGTGGCAGGCCGGAGACCAGATCGCCATCTATGACGCAAGCCACGCCAGAGCAGTCTACGGACTGGCAGCAGGCGTCGGCACCGACACCGCCGAGTATGCCTACGCCACGGGAGCAACGCTTGCCTCGGCTCCTTACTCGGTAGTATACCCTGCATCATGCAGCCAAACCTTCGGGCAGATAAGCCTGCCGGAGGTGCAGCATACCCCCGATGGGTCGTTGCAAGGTCTGCCTATGTATGCGGTGAGCAATGATTTCGACCTCAAGTTTTACCACACATGCGGCGTGGTGCGTTTCCGTGTCAGCGCCTCGACCACAGTGAAATTGAGCCGTATAGCCGTGGCTACCAACCGCAATATCAATGGAACAGGTTCTGTCTCTGGCAGTGGCAGGTCAACGCGACTCGAAATAGGAGAAGGCACCAAGGTAACCACCTTGTCGTGCGACGCGGCGCAGTCCATCTCGTCTCCGCGCGATTTCTATATGTACCTGCCTGTCGGCACTTACTCCACCTTCCGTATACTTATGACAGCCGCCGACGGCTCTGTCTGTTCCAAGTCGGCCACCAGCAACATAGTGGTGGAGCGCGGCAAGATAACCACCATAACGCTCAGCAACCTTACGTTCACCGCCCACCGTTTCAGCACAACCAGCGCCACCTCCGTGGTCTTTTCCCCCGGCAACCTGCAGTACATAGGCAGTGCGGCGAGCAGTTACTGGAAATTTGCAGACCGCCAGTACGACTATTTTGGTACTGATTTCCAGAATGGCACCACATCCAGTAACGTCGACCGCGACCTGTTCGGCTGGGGCACCAGTGGCTGGAACAATGGGGCGACATACTACAATCCATGGGCAACAGATGCCAATGGAGCGAGCTATTGTCAGCGTAGTGAGCTCACGGGCAGCTATGTACATGCCGATTGGGGCAAACACAACGCCATCCGCAACGGTGGCAATGTCTCCGGACAGTGGCGTACACTGACAAAAAAGGAATGGGACAGCATCCTCTTTGAACGGTCGGCATCCACGGTGAACGGCACCCCCGACGCACGTTACGCCAAGTGCCGTATAGGCGGCGGTAGAAACGGCGTCATAATTTTCCCCGACGACTACACGCATCCCGCAGGCGTGGCACAGCCCTCCGGCATCAATACCGCAACCGCCACCTATACTGTCAACCAGTACACCGAAGCAGAGTGGTTGCAGATTGAAGCCGCCGGTGCGGTGTTCTTGCCTGCTTCAGGTTATCGTAGTGGTACAACGGTAAGCAATGTCGGGGAGTATGGACGCTACTGGTCGTCGACTGGCTATAACTCACCCATGGCATACAGCATGTTTCTTAGGGAGGATAGACTATCCGCCAACAACATAGCAAAGGCTCTTGGTTTTTCTGTCCGTCTGGTCAAGGACTAAGAAGCCGCCGAGAACACTAATAAAGCACAGAGGTGTTGCTTTTAATCAACCGCTTCCATTTTGCAGGTGACAATAATAGGGCATAGAATAGAGCGATTTGTTTAACAAAACATAAACAGCAGTGAGAAAGGCAATATATACCGTAATGGCAATTGTAACAGTGGCACTCTTTGCCGCGTGCAACAAGGACTCCGCCCATGTCAACATGAAATTCACGGCTACGGCCGAGTCCGCAAAAGACAGCGGCAAGATATCTCTCGCAGGTCACACTGTTCGGTGGAGTGACGACGACACGATAAGCATATACGATGCGTCGCTGAACCACGCTATTTATTATGTGTCCGATGGCGTCGGCACATCCCGTTGTGAGTTTGCCTACCACTCTGGCAGCCGCCTCGGAAGCGGTCCCTACAAGGCAGTATGCCCTTCGTCGATACATACCAATGCCACGCAGGTGACTCTGCCAGCCGTGCAGCGCACCGTCGACGGCAGCCTGACAACGCTGCCCATGTATGCAGTGAGCAGCAACGACGGCCTTATGTTCTATAACCTCTGCGGCGTGTTGCGCTTCCGCCTCTCGGCATCGGCGTCGGTAGCGCTGAGCACCATAGCCGTGACAACCACAGGCACCAACATCCACGGCACCGCCACCATTGCAGGTCAGGGCACAGCATTAACACTCTCCGCGCTGTCTGGCGGCGATGTCGCCATGCTCGCCTGCGACGAGCCTCAAAGTTTGGCTTCCCCCAAGGATTTCTATATGTATCTGCCCGCAGGCACCTACAGTGCTTTCCGCGTCCTGCTCACCGCTGCCGACGGCTCGGTCTGCTCTAAAAATGCCACAGGCAACATAGTGGTGGAGCGGGGCAAGATAACCACCATAGCGTTGTCGAGCCTTAGCTTCGACGCTCATCGCTTCAGCGTTTCTCGAACCAAGACTGTTGTCTTCGCTCCGGGCAACCTGCAGTACATAGGCAGTGCGGCAACACCTTACTGGAAGTTCGCCGACAGGCACTACGACTATTTCGGCACTACCACGGGGCAGAACTCCAGCCGCACCGATGTCGACCGCGACCTCTTCGGTTGGGGCACCAGCGGCTGGAACAACGGCAACTATTGGTATATGCCGTACAACACATCCGATTCGACCAAAACGCCTTATTCCAACTCCGTGGGCAATGGCTACGGCCCTAAGAATGGCTCGTCGTACTACTGCAATCTTACAGGCAGTTATGCCAACGCCGACTGGGGCGTCTTCAACGCCATCCGCAATGGTGGCGATGCCAGTTACCACTGGCGCACACCTACCCACGACGAATGGTCTTATTTGTTCAAGACACGCAGTGCATCCACTCTCAACGGCACCGCCAACGCCCGCTTCGCGCTGGCTACGGTCAACGGTATAGGCGGTGTGATAATTTTCCCCGACAGTTATGTGCATCCAGTAGGCATAGCGTTGCCTGTAAACATCAATAATGCTTCGGCAAGTTGGTTGAGTAACACTTATTCTGACGCCGACTGGACGGCCATGGACAACTGCGGCGCAGTGTTTTTGCCCGCCTCAGGTTACCGCAAAGGCACTACGGTAAGGCTTGTGGGGTCCGACGGCAACGCCTGGTCGTCAACCTATTCGAGTGTGGTCGGTGCCTATAATGTATACTTTGGCAGCGACAGCCTCACCACCGACAACAAAGGAAGCCGCTACATGGGCCGCTCCGTCCGTCTGGTGAGAGACTAAGAATCCACGCAATACGACCTATATAGGGAAGCTGTCTAAAAATCAGCTTAAGACACTCTTTGCGCAGCAACTGAGGTCATGAGCACCCGTAAAAATAAAAACATGGACAGCGAATTGCCGAAGACTGCGAGCACAAATAGAAATAAAAACATGGATAGCGAGCAACACCTATGAAATTAAAAATACGGACAGTGAGCAACCTTTCATGCCGCAGGCTGCGAGCATTGAAAGCGAGCAACTTGCGGCATGATGGGTTGAGGGTCTGTAGGTGTCGGTTGTCTACAGCTTGCGGAGGATGAAGTCGGTCATGTATTTATAGAGGTTGAGGCGGGTGTTGCCTCCGTATATGCTGTGGTTCTTGTTGGGGTAGACGCGCATCTCGAATTGCTTGTCGGCGCGTTCGAGGGCTGTTATCAAGTCGAGGGCGTTCTGGAAATGCACGTTGTCGTCGCCGGTGCCGTGTATGAGCAGGTAGTTGCCTTTGAGCTGGTCGGCGAAGTTGAGAGGCGAGTTGTTGTCGTAGCCTTTGGCATTGTCTTGCGGCCGGGCGAGGAAACGCTCGGTGTATATGTTGTCGTAGTAGCGCCACGTGGTTACAGGGGCCACTGCTATAGCGCTCTTGAAGACATCGTTACCTTTGAACAGCGAGAGTGTTGAGAGGTAACCGCCGAAGCTCCAGCCCCAGATGCCTAAGCGCTCTTTGTCGACCCAGCTCTGCCTTCCAAGCCAGCGCGCCGCCTCTATGGCGTCTTCGCACTCCATGCGCCCCAGGTCTTTGTAGGTCTGTTTCTTGAAGGCGGCTCCGCGTCCGCCGGTGCCGCGTCCGTCGAAGCAGAACACCACGTAGCCCTGCTGCGCCAGCATGTGATACCAGTAGTAGTCGCTGTAGCCGTAGCTGTTGTTTACCTGCTGGTTGCCGGGGCCGCCGTAGACATAGACGAGCACGGGGTATTTCTTGTTGGGGTCGAAGTTGGCAGGTTTTATGGTGTAGCAGTTGAGCAATGTGCCTGTCGAGGTGGTGAAGTTGCCGAACTGTTTGTGCTTTGTGCTGTACTCGGCCATCTTTTTGTTCAGCTCGCTGTTGTCCTGCAACACTTTGACGAGTTTGCCGCTGGCGTCGTGCAGGGTGTAGGCTGGCGGCATGTTGGCGTTGCTGTAGGTGCAGATGTAGTATTTGCAGCCGTTGCTGAAGGTGGCGTTGTAGGTGCCGGTGATGTAGGGTCCCGATTTGGTGACGCTGTAGCCGTCAGCTCCATGTATGGCATACAGGTCTTTGTGGTTGAGACACTGTTTCTTTTTGCCGTCGAAGCCAATGACGAAGAGGCTCTTGTTGATGGCGCCGTGCTCACGACTGGTGTAGTAGAGGCGTTGGTTATCGACATCTATGCCCGTAACGTCGCACACCTCCCATTCGCCACTGGTCACCTGCTTGACGAGGGTACCCTGCATATTGTAGAGGTAGATGTGGTTGTAGCCGTCTTTCTCGCTGGTTATGAGCATCTGCTCCTGTGCTTTTTTGCCTTTGCCAACGGTGATGAACTTCCATGTCTCAGGCACGTCGACGTAGGTGTCGCACTGCTCTTCGTAGAGCATGGTGCCCTGGTTGGTGAGTATCTGCATGTGGTTCTGCAGGCGGTTCATAAGCATGTAGGTCAGTGTACCACTGGGAGTCCACATGAAACGGGGTATGTACTCCCATTTTTTCTCGTCGGTTTTGGCAACAGGTGTCCCGACTTTTTTCTCGAGGTTGTATGTCCAAAGCTCTACCTTGGAGTTGTCCTCGCCGGCCTTGGGGTATTTGTATTTGTAATCCTCGGGGTAGAGCCCGCCCCACGTCTGCATATTGTATTCCTTCACCTTGCTTTCGTCGAAGCGGTAGTAGGCTATGTTCTTTGAGTCGGGGCTCCACTGGAAGCCTCTGGTTATGCTGAACTCCTCCTCGTAGACCCAGTCGGTGGTGCCGTAGATAATCTCGTTCAGCTTGCCGTCGGTGGTTATGGCGTGTTCCTCAAGAGTGGCTATGTCCATCCAGTAGAGGTTGTTGTCGCGCACAAAGGCTACTTTGGTGCCATCGGGGCTGAAGGCGGTGAGCCTCTGCTTGCCTTCGGTGGAGATGAGCGTGAAGCTCTGGTCGGCCACGCGGTAGATGTAGTAGTCGCTCACGCCGCTGTGGCGGTAGATGGGCTCAAAGCCGGTGCTGAGGAGTATGAGGCTCTCGTCGGCGGAGAAGGCGTAGCTCTCCATAGGGGGGAGCGGCTTGGCTTTTTTCTGCGCCGAAGGGCCTGCAAAGTTGCACACGGTGCCCACTTTCTCGCCAGTGGCGTAGGAGTATTTGTCTATGCCGCGCATGGTGAGCACGCAGTAGTGCTGGCCATCCTTCATGGAGCGTATGCTCTGTATGCCTTTGGGGGCAAAGGTGCCGTCTTGCCAGATGTCTTCGAGGGTTATAGGCTTGGTTTGTGCAAGGCTGGTGCCGAGGGTGGCAATGCTTATGGCCAGGGTGAGGATTTTTTTGAGTTTCATGGTTGTTTGGTTTTTTTATGCTCGTTGTTTCGGGATTACATTATTTCGGAGTGGGTAAGGGGGCGTTATTTCGATGTGTGGGGTTGGTTTCTTCGCAACCCTCGTTTTCTCGCCTCGGTATAGTGCAAACACTGCGTGATTTGCCCTTTCCACTCGGCTTAACGAAAACGTTCTTTCAGGAATTTTATTATCGCCGAGATTGCCTCGGGTGCGAGGGTCTCTTCGATGAACGGGTATTCGTCGGGCGAGCCTGTGGCGCAGTGCTGCAAGAGGTGGTTGAGACCAGGGAGCAGCAGGGTCTCGGCGCGTCCGCTGGTGAGGCATTTTATTGCAGGCAGGTTGTACTCGGCCACTACCTGACAGTCTTTGTCGCCACCAATGGCGAGCAGCGGGCACTGCACAGCAGGCAGGTACTGGGCGGGGTCGAGGGCTGTGAAGTCGCGCAGCCACGGCGACTGGGAGAGGGCTTCCGCCGTGGTGCGCAGCTCGTAGGGTTTGAAGAGCAGTTGGCGGCGGCTGTTGAGTGCCGTGAGGGTGTCGAGGACACTTTCGGGGCTGGCTGTGCCGAGCGCGTCGATGTAGGCTTGCACGCGTAGCAGCTGCAGCGATGTGGCGGAGTCGCTGGCGCCCTGCAGTTGGCATATCACCTTGTTTTGTTGCAGCAGTATGTCGCTGCCCTTGCATCCGGGTCCGGCGAGCATCACAATGTGTGCCACGTTGCTGTTGCGTGCTGCTATGTAGCCCGCAATGGCTGCGCCGTCGCTGTGGCCAATGATGCCCACCTTGCTGCGGTCTATGCCGCGCTGGCGGCGCAGGAACTTGAAGGCTGCCTCGCAGTCGTCGGCAAAGTCGTTCCAGCCTGCCGCCGCGTAGTTGCCCGTGGAGGAACCAACGCCGCGGTCGTCGTAGCGCAGCACGGCGATGCCGTTGCGTGTCAGCTGGTCGGCAATGAGCATGAAAGGTTTGTGGAGGAATATCTCTTCATCGCGGTTTTGCGGCCCTGAGCCGGTGACGAGCACCACTGCCGGTGCGCGCCTCACCCCTTGGGGCATGGTGAGTGTGCCGGCAAGGACTATCTTGTCGCCGCCTTTCAGCTTGCGCGTTATGCGTACCTCGCGTTGGCTGTAGGGTAGGGGTGGTTGGGGCTCTTGCGGGCGCCGGAAAGTGGGCAGCGTGTCGCATGGGGTGAAGGTTATGTCCTGCCGCAAAAGTGCTTGGCGGAAGGTGCCTGTGAAGGTGCCTGCGGTGCGGTTGTAGCGCAGGGTGAGTTTCACACCGCTTGGCTTGTGGGTGTAGCGCAGTGTGTCGCCGTGCCATTGGCAGGAGGTGGCAATGAGAGGCTCGGAGGTCTGCAGCAGGCTGTAGAGCCATGCTGTGGCGGAGTCGGCGGCAGGCTGTATGGTGAGGTTGAGAGGCAGCGTGCTCACAATGCCTTGCCAGTAGCGCCCTTCAAGGGCTTTGAGTGGCAGTGGCTCCTGCGCCGCAGCCCCACACACCCATGAGGCAAGAAGCAGTATGACGAGGACTTTTTTCACCCTCGGAGTAATCTGAGTGCTCCGAATACTCTGAGTAATCTGAATAATCAGAAGACTTCGCCTCATAGTCTCCGCTGTGCTATTTCTTGTATTCTTCGTATTCCTTGTTGAGGCCTTCTATAATCTCGTCGGTTATCTCCATGGCGGGGTTCATGTAGAGGGTCGGTGGGTCGGCGTAGGTCTGGCGCAGTATGATGTCGAACTGCTGGTTGGCAGCGTTGTATTCGCGGACGAAGGCGTAGATGGCGTCGAGCAGTTTTTTGTTGTCGTTCATCTGGCGCTCCTGCACTTGTAGCGTGAGTTCCTGTTCGAGGGTGCTGAGTTTTTCGGCGCGTTTCTTCAGCTCTTCCTCTTTGGCTTTCTGCTGTGTGAGGGTGAGTTTGTCGCCGGTCTTGAGGTAGTTCTGGTAGTCGGTCTGGAAGTCGGTCATTTTCTTCTCGTACTCTTTCTCCTTGGCGGTTTGGAAGTCGCGGAGCCCTTTCTCAAGGTCCAATGCATACTGGTATTTTGCAAGGATGGAGTCGGTGTTGACGTAGCCAATCTTGAAGGCGCCGTCGGTGGGGACCACGACAGGTGTCGCGTCGGGATTTTTGGCAGAGCCCGACGGGGCTCCGAAGCCGGTGAAGTGGCACACGCAGAGGAATGCCACGGCCAACAGCAACACTATGTTGAGCACTGTCAGCAACTTGACGTTTGCGGTGCACTTTGTCTTCTGGGATTCGGCTATTTCGGAAAGCTCGGACTTTTGGATTGTCTCAGGATTTTCCTGCTGTGGTGCGATGTTGTTTGTTTCCATGGTTATATTTGTTTTGTTATTGTTGGTTTCTTCGCAACCCTCGTTTTCTCGCCTCGGCATAGCGCAAACATTGCGTGATTTGCCCTCTGCACTCGGCTTAACGAAAATGTTATACTTCTCCTATGGTGTCTATGGCGCGGCGCACGCGGCTAATGGTCTCCTCTTTGCCTATGGTGAGCATGAGGGTAATCATGTCGGGGCCTACCGTGGTGCCCACCACGGCGAGGCGCAGCGAGTTCATGATCTGGCCTATGTTGTAGCCGTTGGCTGTTATGTATTCGTCAATCAGTGCATGGTGTATGGCGTCGTGCTCAAAGGGGACGCTTTGCAGTATGTCTATTACTTTCTGCATGTGGGTTGTCATGCCGGGTTTCCAGCGTTTCTTGATGGCCGCCGGGTCATAGCTGTCGGGAGCCACGAAGAAGTAGTGGCAGGTGTCCCACAGCTCGGAGGGGAAGCTGATACGCTCTTTCATGAGTCCGCACACCGTGGCCACGTAGTCCGGCGAGGCGCCCACGCCGTGGGCTTGGAGCTGTGGCTCGAAGAGCCGAGCCAGTTCGGTGTCGCTCACCTTTTGCAGGTATTCGTGGTTGAACCAGCGGGCTTTCTCCACGTTGAAGCGTGCCCCGCTCTTGCTTATGTGGTCTATGCTGAAGAGTTGTATGAGGTCGTTCATGGACATCATCTCGCGGTCGTCGCCCGGATTCCAGCCGAGCAGTGCAAGCATGTTGACCACAGCTTCGGGCAGGTATCCGCGTTCGCGGTAGCCGCTGCTCTGTTCGCCGGTCTTGGGGTCGGTCCAGTCGAGGGGGAAGACGGGAAATCCGAGCCTGTCGCCGTCGCGTTTGCTGAGCTTGCCGTTGCCTTCGGGTTTGAGGAGCAGGGGCAGGTGGGCAAACTGCGGCATGGTGTCTTGCCAGCCAAAGGCTTTGTAGAGCATCACATGGAGTGGGGCGGAGGGCAGCCACTCTTCGCCGCGTATCACGTGGGAGATTTTCATGAGGTGGTCGTCGACAATGTTGGCGAGGTGGTAGGTGGGCATGCCGTCGCTCTTGAAGAGCACCTTGTCGTCGAGTAGGCGGCTGTTCATGGTGACGCGTCCGCGTATGAGGTCGTCGACGGTTATCTCCGTGTCGTCGGGGAACATGAAGCGAACCACGTAGGGCGTGCCGCTGTCAATGAGCCTCTTCACCTCGTCGGCAGGCAGGGTGAGCGAGTTGCGCATGGAGGTACGCGTGGTGCAGTCGTACTGGAACACCTCTTTGCGGGTTTCGCACTCCTTGCGTCGCGCGTCGAGCTCTTCGGGAGTGTCGAAAGCGTAGTAGGCGTGGCCGTCGCGCAGCAACTGGTCGGCATATTCGCGGTAGAGGGGTTTGCGCTCGCTCTGGCGGTAGGGACCGTAAGGGCCGCCAATGTGGACGCCTTCGTCGAACTCAATGCCGAGCCAAGTGAGGGCTTCTATTATGTACTGCTCTGCGCCGGGCACAAAGCGCGTTTGGTCGGTGTCTTCGATGCGGAGTATCATCTTGCCGCCTTTCTGACGGGCAAAGAGGTAGTTGTAAAGGGCAGTGCGGACACCTCCTATGTGAAGCGGTCCTGTGGGGCTTGGCGCGAAGCGCACTCTTATTTCGTTATTCATGGCGTTGTTTTTGTTATTTCGTTGTTGCGATGTTTTCTTTTCAGAAGTTGAGTTGGCTAAAGTGTTTGCGGTTGAGTAGGTGGTATTGTATCAGCAGGCTGTGGGCAAGTATGCATGAAGTGGGCTTGGGTTTGATTGCTGCGCGTTTGCTGCGGAGCGCCGGTTTCCACGAGCGGTACTGGCGGTGGGCTTTGAACACGGCGGCGCACTCGGCGCCGTTGCCTTTGAGCAGGAAGGAGAGGGCGGCAACCCAGTCGAGCACTATGCGCAGGGCCAGTACAGGCGTCATGCGGCCTTGCGGCAGGTTTTTGTAGAGCATGGCGAGGTTGTTGCGGAAGTTGAGCATGGTCTTTGTCGGCGAGCTCTTGGGGAGTGTGCCGCCGCCTACGTGGTATACCGTGGCTGCGGGGCAGCACACTATCTTGTAGCCAGCGTTTTTGACGCGCCAGCAGAGGTCTATCTCCTCCATGTGTGCAAAGAAGTCGCCGTCAAGCCCTCCCATGGCACGCCACACGTCGGCCCTGATGAACATGGCGGCGCCACTGGCCCAGAATATCTCGCGGATGTCGTTGTACTGGCCGTGGTCTTGTTCGAGTGTGGCGAAGAGGCGTCCGCGACAGAAGGGGTAGCCCAGCTTGTCGATAAAGCCGCCGGCTCCGCCGGCGTACTCAAAGGTGTCGCGCTGGTCGTACATGAGCAGCTTGGGCTGGGCAATGGCTATCCGAGGGTCTTTCTCCATGGTGTTGACCACCGTCTGCCACCAGTTGGGGGTGACCTCCACGTCGTCGTTGAGCAGCACGTAGTAGTCGGCCTCAACCTGTGCAAGGGCGCGGTTGTAGCCGTCGGCGAAGCCGTAGTTCTTGTCGAGGGCTATTACCTGCAGGTCGGGGTAGTTGGCGGCGAGCCACGGCAGCGACTGGTCGGTGGAGCCGTTGTCGGCTATTATCACGCGGGCGTCACCCTGCGTGCAGGCTGTTACCGAGGGCAGGAAGCGCTGCAGCATGTGTAGCCCGTTCCAGTTGAGTATTACTACGGCGATTGTCATTGGCTTTTTTATGGGATGAAAGGGTTAGAGGGTTGAAAGGTTTGGGGGTTGAAAAGGGGGGGGGGTATTTTTTCATTGAGAGTGCCTGTTCGCCGCTGTGCTATCGAAATGCCACTGGCATTTCTTCACTTTTTTAGTTTCCAGCGGCGGTGGCTCCACAGCCAGTATTGTGGGGCGGAGGTTATGAGCTGTTCGAGTTTTTTGGTGTAGGTCTCTGTTATGGAGCCTTCGGGTTGGCTGTTGGGCTTGTCGGTGATGAGGCTGAAGCGGACCTCGTAGTGGCCGCGGCGCACTTTCTGGACCTCGTAGTAGATTACCGGCATGTCGTATTTGCGGGCGAAGTGCTCGCTGCCGTACAGGAATGCGGTGTCTTGGTGCAGGAAGGTGGTCCAGTAGCTGCGGTGAGGGTTGCTCGGCGACTGGTCGGAGAGCATCATGTACGCCACGGGTATGCCGTGCTGGTGGTAGTAGGACATGACGTCGCGGACGTTGGTCTGGTCCACTACCTCGGTGCCGTAGCGTGTGCGCCGGCGGTTGAGCTCGTAGCCAAAGCCTTTGTCGCTTAGCGGCTTGCCAACGCCTACGCCGTGGTGCCGCAACTGGAAGTTGAGCGACGACACCATGTACTCCCAGTTGTTGTAGTGGCTCGACATGAGCACTACGCTGCGCCCTTGCTCATAGTATTTGTCGACAATCTGGCGGTTGACAAGGCGGTAGTGTTTGAGCAGCAGGGGCGGGGTGGCCCGCAGGTTGTAGATGCCTTCAAACAGCAAGTCGGCAAGGTGGCGGTAGTAGAGGTGTTCGATATGCCGCAGCTCGGCGACATTTTTGTCGGGGAACGAGCGTTGGAGGTTGCCGCGCACTATCTTGAGACGGTAGCGGAGCACGCGGTGTATCAGCGGCGCAGACAGGGTGCTGGCTGCATAGTGTACCCCAAGTGGTAGCCATGCCAACGGCAGAAGCAGGTATTTAAGCAGCCATCGTCCCACGGATTGGGAGGGTTTGAGAGTTAAAAGGTTTTTCGTTATTACGTTATGTTGTTATTATGAGGTGGAAAGGGGATTGGTTTCTTCGCACCCTCGTTTTCTCGCCTCGGCATGGTGCAAACACTGCGTGATTTGCCCTCTGCACTCGGCTTAACGAAAACGTTAGTATCCGCGTTCAAACTGGAGCCCCACTTCGCCCTTGAGGTCTTCGTTGAGTTGTTGTTGGCAGAGGCGACGCTCCCATTTGGGGTCCTGTACTTCGCCTTTGGCGTTGGAGTTGAGCAGCTTGTAAAAGCCCGAGCGGAATTCGTCCCAGAAGATGAACACGCGGTTGGCGTCGTCGCCTGGTATGATGTCGTAGCGCCACAGCTGGTAGGGGAGGTAGAATATCTGACCTATGCCCACTTCGGCGTGCCCCATCTCGTTTTGTCCGTTGGTGCTGTTGCCCATGTAGCGTGTGCTCACAAAGTTTTTTTCGTCGCGCACATAGTCGGGCGGCCCGTATTGCAGGTACACGCGTCCGCGGTCGGTGTTGTAGCCGTGGGTGCGCGGGTAGCCGAAGTTTTTCTCCACGTACTCAATGCGCTCGCGGTATTCGCGCCAGCGGCTCTCGGGGTCGAGGGGGTCGCGGCGTTGCCAGAATTCATACATGAAAGCCTGTTTCTCGCTCAGCCCCGGACGTTTTATGAGTTCGTTGATGGCCACCTTCTCGCGCTCTACGGCTATGGGGTAGAGGGCGTCGAGGTAGATGTTGAGCTGCTGCTCGTCGTTGAGCAGGGCTGCAAAGGTGGTCTGGTAGAAGTCGGCGGTGGCGGTGTCGCGCACTGAGGGGTTGGAACGGAAGAAGGGGAGGCGGCGCGACAGCAGCGTCTGGTTGTCGCGGTTGCGTGCCTCGACCACGAGGTTGTAGTTGCCCGAAGGCAGCAGGCTGATGTCGAGCGAGGCATATACAGGCACCGTGGCGGCAGCCTGGTGGCGGCGTATATACTGTATGTTGCCACAGCGCGTGCCTGTCTCGCGCTGCTCTATGAAGGCGTAGACAATGAAGGGCTTGCTGCCCACTTCGGCGTCGACGTTGTAGAACTCGGTGTAGAAGTTCATCTGCTTCTCCTGCGGCGGGAAGTAGTCGCTCACGTAGGGCTGCATGTCGTAGCCGCCGCGCGAGAGGATGTTCTCCTCCTTGGTGGGCACCGCCGAGGCCATGAGCTGTACCGACGACATGGAGGTCTTGCCCTCGGGGTAGACCACCAGCAGCTTCTCGTTGACGAGGTTGGGCTGGTCGTTGTGCGCGGCGTCGGCAATGGTGAGCTCAAGGTTGTATATGCCGTTGGCAAGGCCGAAGCGCTGCACGTCGAGGAAGTTGAAGTTGTTGGAGTCGGGGTGCGCCACACGCGGACTGTTGAGCTGGTATTTCTTGGCAAAGACTATGGAGTCGCTGCGCTTCACCACCATGAGTATGTTGGCCTTGGCGAGGTAGGAGCCGTCGCTCTGCTTGGCGAAGGACATGGTCCATGCGTCGAACGAGAGGTAGGTCTCGACGTAGGGCTTGCCGCTATTGCAGAAAGTGGCGTAGGAGAAGAGGGCCGACATTTTTGACTGGCCCGTTGCCCCATAGGGCATTGCCGCGGCAATGCAGATTGAGGCTAACAGTGGGATGATGTGTCGTTTACTCATTTTCTTTCTTTTTTACGGGATAATAAACCAAGGCAACGGCACCAATCATAATCAGCAGGGTTATGATGGAGATTATGAGGCCAATGTTGTCGAGCTTGTGCAAACGCGGGGCTTCGTTGCGGAACTCTATGACGTGGTCGCCTGCCGGCACCACCATGGCGCGGAGCACGAAGTTGGCGCGCACATAGTCGGCGGGTTTGCCGTCGATGTAGGCAAACCAGTCGGGGGCATAGTGTATCTCGCTGAACACGGCCATGCGGTCGTGGCTGCAGTGCGCCACATATTTCTTGTAGTCGGCGCTCTCCACGGCCTGCGGCTCCAGGACTATGCGGTCGGCGGAGTCGGCGGTGAAGTGGCAAGCCGCCACGGGGTATTTCACGGTGTCGACCACGGCGGTGGTGGCGGGGTTGAGGGTGTTGAGGGCCACTATCTCGTCGTCGGGTGTGCCCACGGGCAGCACGTCGTCGACAAACCAGCAGTTGCCAAGGGCCTGCTCGTTGCGGTGTATCTGGCCGTTGTTGCCCACTATGTAGCGGGTGTTGAGCATGTTGAGCACCTCGGAGTGTATGTGGCGGCTGATGTAGAAGTCTATAAGGTTCTGGTAGCGGTTGAGCTTGGCGGCGCTGTAGCCTCCAATTTGGTTGTGGAAAGCCGACGGCTTGCTGTCGTTGAAGGTGTTGACAGCGAGGTTGAGCACGCGGTAGTTATGCTCCTGCGGGTACTTGGCTGCGATGTCGTCGATGTCGTAGTCGTACTGGTCGCGGCGTATCTCGAGCTTGCGTTTCTCAACGAAGTTGCTGTCGTTGAGGTAGCGGCGGTCTACCGGCCAGAGGTCTATGAGTATCAGCAGGCCCACGGCACCCACTACTATCCATTGTTTTTTCAGCTTCTGGTTGTTGTACAGCCAGATGACGGCGACAGAGAGCAGTATGAAGACAAGTGAGCGGAGCGAGTCTCTCTTGAGGAGTGCCGCGCGGTCGTCGGCGAGTACGCTGAATATGTTGCTCCACTGGTTGCCGTATTGTGCCGCCATCTGCTGGTCGGTGGCGCCGGTGTAGCCGAAGCCTCTTGAGAGAGCCAGCACGCCGAGGATTATGACGGACAGAGCGCCGCCAACGCTGTAGAGGGCTGTGTTGACGCGGCGGCGGTGGGCCTCAGGCTCTTTGTCCTCTTTGTTGGCTATTATCTCTTTGACGCACAGCGCAGCCATGATGGCCATGCATACGTTGGCAAGCACAAGGGCCATGCTCGGGGTGCGGAACTTGTTGTAGAGCGGAACATGGTTGAACACCCACACGTTGAAGTTTGGGAAGTGGCGTCCCCACGAGAGGACTATGGCAAGCAGTGTGGCGGCGAGGAGGTACCAGCGTTCGGGGCCTTTGCACAGCACCAAGCCCATGAGCGCCAGGAGCACTATGACGGCTCCGAAGTAGACGGGGCCGCTGGTGAAAGGCTGGTCGCCCCAATAGAGGGGTGCTTGGTCGGAGCGGAATGTCTTGTAGAAATGGCTTTCGTGACTCAGCGTCTCCGCGGAGCTGCCGCCGAAGGCGCCGGGCACAAGTATGGTGTAGGTCTCGGGGATGCCGTAGCTCCAGCTGAAGGCATAGCCTATGTCAAGGCCGTCGCGCGTGTTTTGCGGCACCACCTCGTTGGCGTCTTTGTAGAGGTCGCTGGGGGTGATGGTGAGCTCGTTGCCGCCGCGCATGGTGTAACGGGCGTACTCCTCGTTGATGAGCAGCAGGCGTATGTTGCAGCCAAAGGCCAAGGCGGCGCCTACCAGGAGTATGGCGCCTTTGAGCAAGTAGGGGGCAAAACGGCGCTGGCGTATGGCCACCACAAGATAGGCTATGGCTATGAAGGCGCAGCCTATGGCGGTGTAGAAGGTTATCTGTATGTGGTTGAAAGCTATCTGCAGCGTGAGGGCAAGGGTGAAGAGCAGCGAGCCCCACAGCACGCGGCGACGGCGCACTATGGCGTCGAGGGTGCTGTCCACGGCACTCCGCAGCGAGAGGACCATGCCGGCCATGACGGGTGCCATCATGCTCATAGCCCACGCCTTGGTGATGTGCCCGGCCTGTATGATGATGATGTTATAGCTGCCGAGGGCGAAGCCGAGGGCACCCACAAGGGCAAGCCACGGCGAGAGTCCAAAGGCTATCATGGCTACATAGAACCCTATAAGGTAGAGAAAGAGCACGCCGATGTTGCGTTCCACGCCGAGAAACCGCATGTTGATTATGTTGCGGATTACCTGAAAGACCGACTTGGGCTGTTCCGTGGCTATCTGGTAGCCAGGCATGCCGCTGAACATGGACTGTACCCAGTTGGGTGTGCTGCCTGTGCGCTCTTTCTCCTGCATCTGCTGGTACGACATGGCTTGGGA
Source organism: Bacteroidales bacterium (assembly GCA_017454015.1). Classification (GTDB taxonomy): domain Bacteria; phylum Bacteroidota; class Bacteroidia; order Bacteroidales; family P3; genus Colimorpha. The sequence goes on from JAFTDW010000059.1 coordinate 40,324, forward strand.
TTTCTGTATATCGTCCTGCTTTATTTCCAGTCCTTGCAGGGCAGGGAAGAAGTATATGCAGCTAAAAAGGAGCATCACACCTATTACTATAAGGTGCAGCACCCATCCGCGCTGCGGTTTCTGTTGCTGGGGAGTGGTTTTCATCTTTTTAGGGTTATAGGGTTACAAGGTTTAAGGGTTATAGGGATTTACGTTATTACGCTGTTACGTTATATTGATATTACGATTGGGTGGGGGAGGGGTTATACCATTTGTTCAATGTTCCATACAAAGGCACGGATGCCTACCTCGGGGTTGCGCAGGTCCAGTTTGCGCACAGCGGTGAGCAGACTTTCCACTTTCTCGTCCTCCACCACGGTGATGATGGCGTTGTTGAGCTCCGGCCATGTGTGGGTTCCCCTGTGGGGGTCGCCTTGGTCGTGGCCGCGGCCTTGCACGTTTTCCCAGAAACTAAAGCCGCGTATGCCGAGCGTATCGAGGGCATATTCCATGCGCTCGGTGTTGGCTTGGTTGAATATTATCATTATACTTTTCATCTTTCTTCGTCGAGATTAATGTCCATGAATACAAATTTCTGTCGCAGTTTGGCCAGGCGTTCCTGCTCGCCGCGGCGGTTGAAGATGCCGTAGAGCACCGGCACGACGATGAGCGTCACGAAGGTCGAGATGGTGAGACCGCCAATGACCACGAGGCCCATGGTGGTCCATATCTCCGAGCCTTCGCTGTTGGAGGTTGCCATGGGTATCATGCCGAGTATGGTGGTGAAGGCTGTCATCATGACGGGACGCAGACGGCTTTGGCCGCTGAGGGCTATGGCTTCGTAGAGCTCTGTGCCGCGCTCGCGCATGAGGTTGATGTAGTCAACCAGCACAATGCCGTTCTTGACTACAATGCCGATGAGCAGCACCAGTCCCAGCATGCCTATCATGTCGATGTTCTGGCCCGTGACGAGCAGCATGAGCATCACGCCGGTGAGGGCGAAGGGGATGGACATCATGATGATGAAGGGCTTGCTGAAGCTCTCAAACTGCGAAGCCATGACGATGTAGACGAGCAGCAGGATAAGTGCTGCGAGGAGTCCCAGGTCGCGTGTGGACTTCTGCTGGTCCTCGTAGTTGCCGGCGAGGGCCACGTGGATGTCGGCAGGCACGCCCATGGCGTCGATCTCTTTCTGCGTGGCTTGTGCAAGCTCTTGTAGCGAGGTCTTGTAGGGCATCACGGTGAGTGACAGGTAGCGTTGGCGGTTCTTGCGCTCTATGGTTGGCGGGCACCAGTACTCCTCCACTTTGCCGAGCTCTTCGAGCTTGATGTTCTTTCCTGTCGGGGTGGGTATGGCGAGCTGCTCTATGTCGCTGATGGCGTCGCGGTACTGTTCGCTGAGGCGCACCACTATGTTGTATTCCTCGCCGTCCTCCTTGAGGTAGCCCGCTGCCATGCCGTTCACACGGTTGCGCACGTAGAGTGCCACGGTCGACTCGGCAAGGCCGTGCAGCGCCAGCTTCTGCTTGTCGAGGGTTATCTTGAGCTCGGCGCGGTCTTCGTCGCGGCTTATCTTGGTGTCGCGTGCGCCGGGCACATTGTCCATCACGCGCTGGCGCAGCTCGTTGGCAAAAGCCGTGGTCTGGTCAAAGTCGTAGCCGTAGATCTCCACCTGCAGCGTGTTGTTGCTGCCGCTGCCCATGCCGCCGCCGCCGGTCACCTGGTAGTTGACTATCTCGGGGTACTCCGCCAGGGCTTTGCGCACCTCCTCCTGCAACTCCATGATGGTGCGTTTGCGGTCGTATTTCTTGGTGCAGCGCACTGTCATGGAAATCTTGTTGTTGGTGGTGCTGTTGAAGAGTGCTGCGAAGCCGGCGTCGTCGTTGGAGCCTGCCGAGGTGGAGATGACTATCACGTCTTCGCCCAGTATGCGGTAGAGGTCGGCCTCCATGCGGCGAGCCGTCTTGAGGGTCTCCTCAATGCGTGTGCCGCGTTGCAGCTCGGCGCTAATGCTCATGCGCCCGTCGTCCTGCTCTTTCATGAAGTCCATGCCTATGGCGCCGCTGAAGACGGGTATCATCGATCCTAAGAATAGCGCTGCGGCGATGAGCAGTGTGACAACCTTGTGGCGGAGGCACCAGCGCAGCACATTGGCGTACCCGGCCTCCACGGCAGAGAAGAGCCGCCCTATGGTCTTGTCGAACGATAGGACGCGGCGTGCCTCCTTCTCCTCGGCGGCTTGGCGTGCCTCGCGGGTGAGGTAGAAGGGCTTCTCCTTGAGCATACGGCTGGAGAGCATGGGGATGAGGGTGATGGCCGCCGTGGTGGAGACGCACACCACTATGGTGATAATCCAGCCCAGCTCCTTGAAGAAGATACCCATCATGCCGGGCAGCATGGTGAGCGGCACAAAGACGGCCACAAGCACCAGCGTGGTGGCTATCACCGAGGTCCACACCTCGTTGGTGGCGCAGATGGCGGCCTCCTTGGGGTTTTCGCCGCGCTCTATGTGCTTGGTGATGTTCTCAAGCACCACAATGGCGTCGTCGACCACCATGCCGATGGCCACGGTAAGCGATGCCAGCGAGATGATGTTGAGCGAGCTGTCGGCAATGAGCAGGTATATAAACGAGGTGACGAGCGAGATGGGGATGGTGAGGGCTATGATGACTGTGCTACGCCAGTTGCCCAGAAACACCAGCACCACCAACACCACAAAGAGCAGCGCATAGAAGATGCTCTCGGAGAGGCCGTTGATGGCGTTGACGATGTCCTCCGAACCGTCGCGGATAAGGGTGACCTCAATGTCGGGCGGCAGGGTTTTCATGATCTTCTTCATCTCGGCTTTCACCTGTCGTGCAATCTGCACGGTGTTGGCTCCGGTCTGCTTGGTGATGATGAGGCGCGCGCCGTCGTGGCCGTTGATTTTCTCGTCGAGGGAGAGGTCTTTGATGGTGTCGCGCACAGTGGCGAGGTCGCGCACAAAGACCTGGCGGCCTGTGGGCGTGGTGCTCACCACTATGTCGTTGATTTCGGAGCTCTCCACATACTCGCCCTTGACGCGCATCTGGTACTGCTCCTTGCCCATCTTCACGGTGCCGCTGGCAAGGTCGAGGTTGCTGCCGCTAATGGCGTTGCCCACCTGTTCGAGGGTTATGCCGTAGGACTCCAACTGCTTGGGGTCGAGGTCTATATATATGTAGCGCTCGGGGGCGCCGCTCACCGTGATGTTGCCAATGCCGTCGACGCGGTTGAGCACGTTGGTGACGTTCTCTTCCAGTATGCGGTCGAGGCCCGAATAACTCTCCTTGGCCGTGAAGCCGTACATCATGATGGGCATGGCGCTGCTGTTGAGCTTCAGTATCATGGGGCGGCTCACTCCGTCGGGCAGGTTGTCGTAGAGCAGGTCCACATAGGAGCGGATGTCGTTAAGCGCCTCGTCGATGTCGCTGCCCCACTCAAATTCGAGCGTTACAACGGATATGTTGTCCTTCGAGGTGCTGGTGATGTTCTTCAGTCCGTCGACGGAGTTCAGCGAGTTCTCTATCAGCTTGGTGATATTGGTCTCTATCTCGCTGGCGTTGGCGCCTGCATAGGTGGTCATTACCGTGACGTAGGGCGGGTCCATCTCCGGCATCTGGTCTATAGGCAGGCGCGAGAGCGAGAAAAGACCCAGCACTATGACGGCTACAAAGATGAGCCCTGTGGTGATAGGCTTGTTGATTGATGTCTTGTATATCGCCATTTTTATCCTTAGTTAAAAAAGTAGTTATAGGTCTGATTAATGGTGACCTCTATTCCACAATTTCGAGTGTCACGCCGTCGACCAGGCGGGCCTGTCCCACGGTCACGAGGCGGTCGCCGGCCTTGATGGCGCCTGCTTCCACGGGAACTATCTCTATGCGGTCGTCAAAGCGCTGCCCCATGGTCACGGCCACACGGCGGGCCTTGCCGCCGTCGTCGACAAACACATAGCGGTCGTTGCTGCCGGTGAGCTTCAGCACGCTCTGGTAGGGCACCACGATGGTCTCTATCTCACCTATGGCGAGGTGGGCGCGTACATACATGCCGGGGCGTATCTTCTCCGAGGCGTTGGGTATGTTGAGCTTGGCCTGGAAGGTGTGGCTTGCGGGGTCTACAGTGGGGTACACTATCTCTATGGTGGCGTTGAAGGTCTCCTTGGGGTAGATGTCGCTCTCAAGGGTCACCTTCATGCCTTGGCGCACGAGGGGGAAGTAGGTCTCGGGAATGTTGATGATGGCTTTGAGCCTGCTTATCTGCGTGAGGGAGAGGATGGGGGCTCCTGTGTACATCTCACCGTCCTCGTAGTTCTTGGCGCTTATCACGCCGGCGTAGCGTGCCCTCACCAGCGTGTTCTCGGCCTGGAAACGCTCTGTCTCCACCAGCTGGTCGTAGGCTGCTTTGGCTTGGTCGTACACCTGCTCGCTGGCGCTTCCTGTGGCCTTGAGGGCTTTGACGCGTTCCAGCTCGGTGCGAGCTGTGGCAAGGTTGATGCGGGTGGTGTTGAGCTGCGTCTGGTCCATACGCACCAGCGTGTCGCCTCTCTTCACGCGGCTGCCTACCTCCACATATATGTGGTCTATGTGCCCGGTGATGCTGGGCGAGATGGTCATGGATTCATAGCCTTCGAGGGTGGCGCTGAGTTCCAGGGTCTTGGCTATGCGCTCACTCTCAAGGGTAAGCACCTGCACTTTCTCTACTTCACGGTGTGTGGTAGTGGGGACTTTCTGCTCTTTCTTGCCCCCGCAAGCTGCGAGAAACACTGCTGTTACTGCTGCCGCAGCCAGAATGAGATTTCTTTTCATTATGATTGTTAATTATTAATGATTACATTACGTGTGTAAATATATAATAACGCAAGTTGTGCAACATTATTATTATCCATGCCTACAAGTTTTTTAAAAAGCCTTGTAGGCATGGGCGACGACAGCTTGTTGTCGTGAGAAATCTGCGGACGTGATGGACAGCCGGTTTAGGCTGCCGTGGCCTGTCTTACTCCTGTTTGCCCAGCAGCTGTTCGAGCGACACCTGTGCGCTGATGACGTTCATCACGGCTTGTATGTAGTTGCTCTGGGCGGTGATGATGTCGGTGCTGGCGTTGGTGACTTCGAGGTTCGAGGCGTGTCCGTGGCGGTATTTGTTGGAGGTGTTTTCAAGCACCCGTTGCGTCACTTCGAGGTTGGTGCGCTGGAGGCGGTAGCTCTCAATGGCCGACACAAGGTCGTAGCACAGCTGGTTGTACTGCACCGCCAGCCCGTCTTCGGCCTGCTGCTTGCTGTTGAGGGTCTCCTGATGGTTTATCTTGGCCTCGCGTATGGCGGCGGCGCGGCTGCCGCTCTGGAAGATGGGCAGGCTCAGGCTCGCCCCAATCATGTTGGGGGGCGTCATGTTCATGCCCTCGGACTTGCCAAAGTAGGTCTTGTAGCTGTACTGGTGGTACACCGAGAGGGTGGGGGTGAAACCCAGCCATGCCGAGGTCACCTGCTTTTGCGAGAGCTGCTCGCTCTGCTCAAGGAGCTGGTAGTCGTAGTTGCGGGTCTTGTCGAAAGTACCCATGGTGAGCTGCGCGGCACGGTCTATGTTGAGTATCTCATCCATCTTGGTGGTGAGTTGCAGCTTGCTGTCGACGTCGGCACCGAGCTGCAGCAGCAGAGTGTTGTAGAGCATGGTGAGGCTGCGGCGGTTGGCGCGTATGGTGTTCTGCATGGAGGCCACCTGCACCGCCAGCTTGTCGGCGCTTATCTGCTCGGCGGCTCCCGCGCGTACGCTCTCCTCGGTCATGCGGTGCAGGCGCTGTATGTTGGCAAGGCTTGAGTCGAGCAGCGACACTATCTCTTCCATGGCAAGGATGGAGACGTAGACGCTCTTCACGCTGGAGCGTGTGGTCATGTCGCTCTTTTCAAGAGTGATGTCGCTCATCTGCTTGGAGATATTGCTCATGACAACGCCCATTATCTGGCTCGACGTGAGGGCTATGGCGGTGGTGATGCCCAGAGAGCCGGAGGGGTTCATGGGTATCGACATGGCACCGAGGTTGAGCTCGTAGCCGCACATGTTGCTGTAGTCAAACTGTCCGCTGACCTGCGGCAGCATGCTGCTGATGGCTTTCCATTTGGTGGCCTCGGCTTTCTGCACGTCGAGGGCGGCATTGCGCACGGTGTAGTTGTGCTCCACAGCGTAGTCCTGAGCCTGCGTCAGGCTGAGACTCAGGGTTTTCTGTTCTTGCGCCACAACGTTGGCCGCCAACGCCATGGCAATGACAAATACAATCGGAGTCGTTTTTTTCATTGTGATTGGATGTCTATGATTCAGAGTGATAAGAGTATTCCGAGTACTCTGTTTGGTCAGATTATTCCGATGTTTCAGGCCAGGGGTGAGAGTGTGGACTTGAGCACTTTGAAGCGGCAGCCCGGTGCAACCTCCACAGTGGCGTAGCGTTTGTCGGTGCTGTACACCTCGCCGTGTATGCCGTTGCTCAGCAGCACCTTGTCGCCTTTGGTCAGGCCGTTGCGGTAGTCCTCCTCTTTCTTGGCTTGTTGTTGTTGCGGGCGAAGCATGAAAAAGTAGAACACCACTATCAGCAGCACTACCATTATGGCCATCTTCCATCCCATGTCGTTGGTTCCTTTTTCAAGGAAAAGCAATGTTTCAATCATTGGTGGTTAAAGGGTTTAAAGGTTATAAGGTTATATGAATACTAAATAATTGTTTTAAATGCCCTGTAATGGCGTAATCCGACAGCCCAGGGCACCGCCCTGGGTATAAACGTCATCAAAGTACATGCGCCCTGTAAGGGCAAAATATATTTTAGGTTTAACTGAGGTCATGAGCACCTATGAATTAAAAACAAAGACAGCGAATAACTGAGGTCATGAGCACCTACGAAATAAAAACATGGACAGCGAATAACTGAGGTCATGAGCACCTATGAAATAAAAACATGGACAGCGAATAACTGAGGTCATGAGCACCTATGAAATAAAAACATGGACAGCGAATAATATTTAGCAATCATTTAAGGTTAAAAGGTTTTAGTTTATCAGGGCGAGGCCGCCGAGTGCGGTCTCTTTATAGAGGCTTGGCAGGTCTTTGCCTGTGAGGCGCATGGTGGCCACCACCTTGTCGAAGGCAATGATGTGCTTGCCGTCGCTCATTATGGCGTAGAGGTTGGCGTCGAGGGCGCGGAGCGCCGCAAAGGCGTTGCGCTCTATGCAGGGTATCTGCACCAGTCCGCACACGGGGTCGCAGGTGAGCCCGAGGTTGTGCTCCAGAGCCATCTCGGCGGCGTATTCTATCTGCTGCGGGCTGCCCCCGAAGAGCTGGTTGGCGGCCACGGCGGCCATCACGCAGGCACTCCCCACCTCGCCTTGGCACCCTACCTCGGCACCGCTTATTGAGGCGTTGTACTTTATTATGTTGGCAAAGAGGCCTGCCGTGGCGAGGGCTTTGAGTATCTCTTTGTCGCTGAAGCTGTGGTTTACCTTGAGGTGGTAAAGCACAGCGGGCAGCACCCCGGCCGAGCCGCAGGTGGGGGCTGTTACCACTTTGCCGCCGCTGGCGTTCTGCTCGGCGGTGGCGAGGGCGTAGGATATCACGAGGCAGCGGCTTTGCAGCGAGGGTTTGTAGCTGCTGGCGCGCACATAGTACTGGTGGGCCTTGCCGCGCAGGTGAAGCCCGCCGGGAATAACACCGTCGGTGGAGAGCCCTGTCTTGATGGTCTCCTGCATCTGCTCCCACACGGTGGCAAGGTAGTCCCATAGCTCTTTGTCCTCGTGCCACTCCACGTACTCCCAGTAGGTGAGGCCGTCGTGCTCTATGATCTCGAGTATCTCTGCGAGGCTGGTGCGGTGGTACACCTCTTTTTCGGTGGCTTGGCTCTTCTCGTCGGCAAGCCTGCCGCCGCCCACGCTGTAGATAGTCCAGCTGTTGAGCACTGCGCCGTCGTTGCCAAGGGCCTCAAAAAGCATGCCGTTGGTGTGGAACTCAGGCACCACGTCGGGACGCCACACTATCTCGGCTTCGCGCGGGGCGAGGGCTGCCACGATGGCTTTGTCGGTGAAATGCCCCTTGCCCGTGGCGGCAAGGCTGCCGTAGAGCGTGACGCGGAAACGGGTCGCCGCGGCATTCTTGCCGCCAAACATCTCGGCGGCCTTGCGCGGCCCCATGGTGTGGCTGCTCGATGGCCCGTAGCCTATCTTGTAAATCTCCTTGATGCTCTCCATTCTATTGATTTCTTGTTATTTTGTCAGTATCATCCTTTTGGTGTCAACAACCCTACCGTCCACTACAAGGCTATACAGATACATTCCGGCGTTAAGGCTGAGCCCGTTGCATGTCCCATGTTGTCTATTGGGTAGGCTCGTTGCAACTCTCCTATCATTTTTGACGATACATTCTTTGGGCTGTATTGTGTCGTTGTTGTTGTAGTCTATTGCGGTGGAGCGTATATGTAACCATATCTCGCATTTTGTTGCGTAAATGCAATAATTGGAGATATTAGTAAAAAAAGGAATAGAAAACTCCTATTCATATCTTTATGATTTTTGCAATCAGAGTAGCGTTGTTTGTTTCTATGATTTTTATAAAATAAGTGCCTATTGGATAATTGCTTAGATTTATATCTATTTTATCACCGTGAATATTTTTCATTTTGATAACCTTCCCCGACATGGTTGATACAATCACTTTATACGACGCTGCTGTGGCAAATTTGATATTAAAAGCATTTCGGCTTGGATTTGGGTAAATTTCAAAAGCATTATTTGTATATGGTTCTTTTGATATCCCTCCAAACCAGTAATCTCCCATTATGCAAGGTGCCTCTCTGTTTGGGTTGTATTTGGGACCGTGATATTGTGGTTCTCCGTCTTTATGGTAACACGTCAGCGACAATGGCATTATGAATCCTGGATAATAAGGACCTAAACTTGGTCCGATGCCTTCAATGAAAAGTAGCGGAAACAACTCTTCGCCGCCTATGTAAATGGTGCGAATTATTTTTCTTCCTTCAGTATAGTAAATAGAGTCGACAAGTATCATAATAGGTGGCTCAATGGCATACCCTTGAACCATTAGTTGAGACCAGCCTTGTGTATTTAGAGTGTCACCTACATTCAAATCCAAATCCATGACTAATACTTCAGGGAAAGTCATTTCTGGCCGATAATCCAATTGTTCTTTAAAATACAGTTTCGAATGGTCAGGACTTTCCCTTATATACAAGGATTCTTCACGATAGAGATAACAAAGACCCCGGAATGACAAATCAGGAATGTACCTTAACCTATTATACGTTTTTCCATCTATGGAGACAGTGTCTCCTGCAATATATTGCCTGGTTTCCGTACCTTCTTCTCCTCCGTCGGGTATAGTTATGTAATCTTCATAATACAAATACCAAGTTGTGCTGCTGTCGCCGAATACGGACTGGTACCGCGGCTGGACGGTGTCCTGCCCTCGGCTCGCCAGCGAGCCGAGGATCATGGCTAATAGTATGGTGACTCGGAATTTCATAGCTTTATTACCTTCTTTGTCAGTCTGTTATTGTCGTTGCTTGTGATTGTCACAAAATACACTCCTCGTGGTTGCCATTGTAAGTCTATACTCTTTCTGTCTCCGTAGAACTCTTCGTTGTAAACCGCACAGCCAGTTGCAGATGTTATTGTAATCCTATAATTTGATGGTGTTGATAGTGTGATGTTAATAATATTGTGTGTGGGGTTTGGGAATATTGTGGCTATTATACTCCCGTCAGGGCTCTTTATAGTTCCCGCAGACGAGGACTTAAAACACTTGTTCCCTGTATGATATTGATCTAAGTCGTTATTATACAAAGTGCCGCGATATAGATGTTCTTCATCTTTGTAATAGCATGTAAGCGACAACCATCTCTCGTATCTTGCATAGTAGGGACCAAAGTTTGGCCCAATACCTTCAATAAACAGTAGAGTTTCAGGATTCCAAATATCGTTTTGATAGTTAGTTCGCTGTATTTTTCTTCCATCCTGATAATAAATTGTGTCAATTATGATGACAGGAATGTCGCTTTCGTATGAATCGTCCAAAGGTATATTTGCCCATCCTCTTGTATCCAGAGTGTCGCCTATGTTCAAGTCCAAATCCATTACCAATATTTCGGGAAGATTTCCTGTGTCAGAATTATTGGTATTTCCTCTAAAGTATAATTTTGAGTGATTAGGGCTCTCTCTCAGAAATATTTTATTTGAATACATAGTTATGCCACCCCAAGACATAGGAAACCGCATACTTCTCAAAATGTTGTAGCAGGTGTCGTGTATATTGACTGTATCACCAGAAAGGGCTTTCCAAGTTTCAGTCCCGACCTCTGAACCGCAGAGATACGTGTCGTCTATGTACGAAACATACCAAATCGCATTGCTGTCGCCAAATACAGACTGGTACCGGGGTTGTATGGTGTCCTGCCCTCGGCTCGCCAGCGAGCCGAGGATCATGGCTAATAGTATGATGGTCTTGGGTGTGTTCATTTTTTCTGTTTCTGTATTACTATTATTAAATGTTCGGCTTTGGGTATCAGGGTGTTGAGTGTGTTGTCGGCCAGTCTCCAGACATGGTGGCCGAGGAGGGCAAGCGGCACCAATAGGTGTGTGCGGAGCAGCAACTTGTTGCCTACAAGTCGCATACGTGTGATGTTGGCCGGCAGTGGCTCTACTATATGTCGCAGCTTGTCTTTGTCGAAGGAGTGCAGGTGGGCGTTATGAGGTGTTTTGCAGTTGCAGTGTATGCAGAGCGAATAGGCTATGCGCTCCTTGTAGGGGGTTGAGACGATGAGTGTGCCGCCGGGTTTGAGCTTGGAGAGCAGCGAGGCTACGAAGCCTTGCGGGTCCACGGTGTGCTCTATTATCTCGGAGGCTATGATGCAGTCGAAGGTGTTGTCGGCAAACGGCAGGTGGTAGGCGTCGGCCGCCACGGCGGCGTGGTTGTCGGAGGGGTGCTGGGCGAGGGCTTTGCGGGCATTGGCGGGGGCAATGTCCATGGAGACCACCCGGGTGCCGCGCCGGCAGAGATGTTCGGCGACAAAGGCGCATCCGCATCCAACGTCGAGCAGCAGGCCGGTGGAGCGTGGCACCATGCGCAGCACGGAGCGGCGCAGCTCGCGGAGGTGCACTGTGGTGAGCCGGTCCCGCTTCTCTGAAAAATAGTCAAACTGCTTGGCATCCTCGGCATAGTGGCTGGTATAGTCAAAGGCATTGCCCGCTGCGGAGGCGGTGTGGGGTGGGGTGGAGGTGTCCAATAGCAGGGGTACGCCGTCGCAGACATCGAATGAGCCGCCGTCGCACACAAGACTCAACCCGTCGGGGGCGACGGTGAGGCGCTCTCCGTTGCGTGAGTTGCGCAGTATGTCGATTAGCCAGTCTTGCATTACTTGTTTTGTTTCATTTTTTTCTGTGGGATGAGCAGGGAGAGTGTTATGCTTGCTGTCAGTATGCCGAGAATCACCATGAGGGATGCCACTGTGGAGATTTCGAAGTGGAGGAGCTCTCCTGCAATCATCTTGAGTCCTATGAAAGTGAGCAGAGCCCCCAGGCCGTAGTGGAGTAGCCAGAACTTGTCGGTGATGTCGCTGAGCAGGAAGAAGAGCGACCGCAGGCCCATGATGGCGAAGATGTTGGAGAAGTAGACTATGAACGGGTCGCGCGTCACGGAGAATACCGCCGGTATGGAGTCGACGGCGAAGATGATGTCGCTGAACTCAATGACGAGCAGCACCACGAAGAGCGGCGTGATGAGGCGTTTGCCGTCCTGCATGACGAAGAAGTCGTGCCCGTGGGTCTCGCGGGTGACGCTGAAATGGCGTGCAGCAAACTTCACGGCAGGGTGGTTGGCGGTGTCGACCTCCTTGTCGCCGGAGTCCCTGAACATCTTGACACCGCTGTAAATCAGTATGACGCCGAAGACGGCGAGCACCCAGCCGAAAGTGGTGACCAGCTCGCCGAGGGCGAAGATGAAGATGAAGCGCAGCACTATGGCTCCCAGTATGCCCCAGAAGAGCACGCGGTGGTAGTACTGCTTCTCGATGCCGAAGCTGGTGAATATCATTATCATCACGAAGATGTTGTCTATCGACAGCGACTCTTCGAGGAAGTAGCCCGCCAGATACTGCGAGAAGGCCTCGCGGCGAAACGCCAAGAGCTCGGCATGGTCGGCAATGCTCTGTCCCAGCACCCACTCGCCGCGGAAGAGCAGCAGCAGGCCGAAAGCCATGGCCAAAGCCACCCACACTATGGTCCACAGCAGGGCCTCACGGGTCTTTATGACATGGTCCTTTTTGTGGAACACACCCAAGTCCATGGCAAGCATGAGGAGTATGAAGACCATGAATCCAGCAAAAAAAATCCAGCGGCTCATCATAATAGTTTCTGCTTTTTTGCGTTTATCTCTGCGAGTTTTCGGATATACCAACGTTTTCGTTCAGCAAGGGCAATGGGAGTTTGCTCACATTGCCGCAGCCAGAAAACGAGGTTTCGAATAAAACAACCCTCGCTTACTATCAAGATGAATATAACGCAGAATAGTGCTGAATATTGTCAACTTTTTTATTCTTTTTTTAAAATAGGTGCATTTACTATAGGGGGAGGGTATGTCATGTTGCCGTTGATGGAGCAGGAGTTGGTGGATCGGCGGGGGTGGCTGAGCCGTGAGGAGTACCTTGACTGCGTGGCGTTGAGCCAGGCCATGCCCGGTGTCTTGGCGGTGAACATGGCCACGAGTGTGGGCTACCGGCTGAAGGGATTGCGGGGAGCAGCGGTGGCTATAGTGGGCAATGTGCTGATGCCCATAGTATTGATACTGCTCTTGGCGGTGTTTTTCCATACTCTCCGCGACAATGAGTGGGTGGCACGTGTCTTCAACGGACTGCGGCCCGCCGTGGTGGCGTTGATAGCCGCTCCGGTGTTCCAGCTGTCGCGCTCGGCGCAGCTCACGTGGCGCACCGCATGGATACCGCTGCTTGCAGCCCTGCTGATATGCCTCTTCGGCGTCAGTCCTGTGTGGATAGTGCTCGCGGCCATAGTGTTAGGGATTATTGTAAAGAAACTGTTATGAACTTTTCCCAATGTTTTTCACTCTGCTTTTCTCGTTTCTCAAGATAGGGCTTTTCACCTTTGGTGGAGGCTACGCTATGCTTGCCCTGATACAGGACGAGGTGGTGGTGAAGCATGGATGGATCACATCGCAGGAGTTTGCCGACATAGTGGCGGTGAGCCAGATGACTCCCGGGCCTGTGGGTATCAACACGGCGACCTACACAGGCTACACTGCCATGATAGGCGCGGGGAGTTCGCCGTGGGTGGCTGTGGTCGCCGGGGTGCTGTGCTCCGTGGCCGTGGTGGCGTTGCCTGTGGTACTTATGCTGCTGATGGTGAGGCTTATCGATAAGTTTTACGACAACGCCACGGTGCGCTACACGCTGCGCGTGCTACGCATGGTGGTGATAGGGCTTATAGCCGCTGCGGCGATACGGCTGGTGGGTCCCGAGAGCTTCGGCTCGTGGAGCGAAAACCCGCTGCAGGTGGTGTTCAGCGTGGCGGTGTTCGCCGCGGTGTTCCTGCTGTCGCTGCTGCCCAAGAAACGCATATCGCCCATCTACTTGCTCATTGCCGCAGGTGCGGCGGGGCTGCTCATGGGCACAATAGCCAATAACTAATTACCACCAATTATGCAATATAATTTTGATGAGATAATTGAGCGTCGCGGCACGGACTGCTTCAAGTACGACGCTTTGAAGCAGCTCTACGGGCGCGACGACCTTGTCCCTATGTGGGTGGCGGACATGGACTTCCGCTCTCCCGACTTTGTGATGGATGCCATCCGCAAGCGCTGCGACCACGAGGTGCTGGGCTACGGCATGCCCGGCGAGGGCTACTGGCAGGCGGTGACTTCATGGCTTGCCCTACATTATGGAATACAGATAGATAGGGACCATCTGCATTTTATCCCCGGCATAGTGGCAGGCATAGCCTACGCGCTACTCTGCTTCACCGAGGTGGGCGACAAGGTGCTGGTCACCACGCCGGTGTATCCGCCGTTCATCAACCTTCCCAAGGGCAGCGGGCGTACACTGGTATGCAGTCCGCTGAAGGTGGTTGACGGACGCTTCGCCATAGATTTCGACGACTTTGAGCAACGTATTGAAGGCTGCAAGCTCTTCATAATGAGCAACCCTCACAACCCTGCCGGCACGGTGTGGGGCGAAGAGGTGCTGCGGCGCATTGCCGAGATTTGCGAGCACCACAACGTGTTGGTCATCGCCGACGAGATTCACGCCGACCTCACCCTGCCTCCCCACCGCCACATCTCCTACAGCACTGTGTGCGAGGCAGCGGCACGCCACAGCATAACATTCATGGCGCCGAGCAAGACCTTCAACATAGCTGGTCTTGGCAGCTCGGTCTGTTATATTGAGGACGAGGCTCTGCGCAAACGCTTCTTTGGGTGGCTCGACACCCTCGGGGTGGCGGGTGGCAACATCTTCGCCTTCACCGCCGCCGAGGCTGCCTTTGCGCATGGCGAGGAGTGGCTGCGCCAGATGCTGGCATACCTTGGCGACAATGTGGCGCTGCTCGACACATTCCTCAGAGAGCGCCTGCCGCGGGTCAAGGCGGTGCTCCCCGAGGCTTCCTACCTGGCGTGGCTCGACTTCTCCGACTACCCCTACACCCATGAGGAGCTGGCAGCAAGGCTGGTCGACAAAGCCCGTCTGGCTCTCAACGACGGCACCACGTTTGGCGGAGCGGACTACAGCCGTTGCTTCCGCATGAACCTCGGATGTCCGCACAGCGTGCTGCAAAAAGCACTGGAGGCTTTGGCGCAGTCGTTATAAAATGTCATTGCATTTATACGATTTGTGCTTGATATGCGTTATTATAGTAAATCATAACCAATTAAATTCCAAAAAATCATGAATGTAGAAGAATATATCATTGCGAGAGTCAACGCCTTGATGCACACACAGGATGCCGCCATAGTGAACCGTCTGGAAGGCGGTATGAGCAACTACACTTACATCGTGGAAACCCGCGGCAAGAAGTACACCTACCGCGTGCCGGGCAAATATGCCGAAATGTTTGTCGACCGCGTTGAGGAGTGGGACAATATTCAGGAAGTCAATCGCTTGGGGATTAACAGCAAGACCTCCTATGTGGAGATTATCTCGGGTGAGAAGCTTGCAGAGTATGTGGAGGGCACTATCCTGTCCGACACCGACGTGGTGAGCTACAACGAAGTGTCGGTTGCCGCGCTGAAAAAGATTCACAACAGCGACATGCATTTCAAAGAGTACGACGCCTTTGGGCGACTGGCCAACTACGAGCGTTACTGCAGGCAGAAAGGCTTCACCCATCCGCGTGAGTACACGGAGCTGCGCGGACGCTTGGAGGCTATGCGCGACAGGCATGCCGATGTGCCCCATGTGCCGTGCCACTGCGACTACCAGCCCACCAACCTTGTCATGGCCGCCGACAAGCTGTATGTGCTCGACTGGGAGTTTGCCGGTCTCAACGACCCCTTATACGACATAGCCTGCTACGGCAACGCAGGGTTCGACAAGGCTCTCTCTCTCCTTGAGGCCTACGTGGGACACGAGCCCACAGCCGACGAGCTGCGCCGACTCTACTACCACCGCACTTTCCAGTGCCTGCAGTGGTACAACGTGGCTATCTTCAAAGACAGGGTGGGGCTGAGCCAGGACCTCAACATGGACTTCAACAACGTGGCTACCTTCTTCTTCAACATGGCCACCGACCTCGCCAACGGCTACGACAAGCTGTAAATATTGATTGTTATATATGCCCAAAGGCCACGCTCGTTGTTAACGGCGTGGCCTTTGTTATTGCAGGGAAACGTTTTCGTTAGGCAAGAGCAATGAGGCCCCAAGGTCATGAACTGAGGTCATGAGCACCCGTAAAAATAAAAACATGGACAGCGAATAGCACCTATGAAATAAGAACATGGACGGCGAATAGCTTGCTCACATTGCCGCAGTTAGAAAACGAGGGTGCGAAGAAACCAACTAATAAAAATCATCAGATGTCGTCTTCCGACTCTGGAATCAGCTCGTCGAGGGTCTGGTGGATGGGGTAGACGTTGTCGCGCACTATAGAGCCGGGGAAAGTGGCCTTTATCTTCTGTAAGAAAGCATAGGCCTCGAGTTTGTTGATGAAGTCGCCCACCTTGAGGCGGAAGTTGGGCTCGTCGTAGATGAGGTATATGGGGACCTCGGGATAGGCCTGTTTGAAGCGCTCTTTCTTGTCGAAAGCGCGGGTCTTGGCGTCGTTGCCGGCCAGCGAGCCTATCTGTATGCGGTAGCCCGGCACGGTACGGACTTTCTCGTTGAGCTCTATGTGTTTGGCAACGAGCTGCGTTACCGCCACGTCGCCAATCACTTCGAGGCTGCCGCCCGAGGTGCGGCTCTGCGCCCAGGCGCCTCCGGCGGCAACCAGTGCCGCCACTATTGCAATTGTGTATTTTCGCATAGGTCAGTGTTTAGTGTGCTGTTACGCACTGTCGTTCCTACCATCCTGTGCGGAGTCGGCCCACATCTTCGGGCTGGATGGAGAGCACGGGGATTTTGGAGAGGTGGAGCATCTGGTGGGCGTAGGAGCCGAGCAGCAGGTTGGAGATGGAGCTCTCCTGCTCGGTCATGATGACTATCATGTCGGCCTTGATCTTGTCGGCATATTCGAGGGTGGTGATGGTGAGGTTGTTCTCCACCTCGACAAAGCTGTAGTTGTGGTCTATGCCTTGCTTCTCGAGCAGTTGGTGACACTGCCCCACGTACTTGGTGACGGCTTCGCGCTGCGCCTCCGAGGGCGAGGTGTAAAGTCCCAGCACATGGATGGTGGAGCCGAAAGTCTGTGCAAAGCGTGCCGCCATGGGCAGCTTCTGGCGCGTGGTGGCGGTGCTGTCGATAGGCAGCACTATGTTCTCAAGGGCTTTGTTGAAGTTGAAGTCTTCGCGCACAATGAGCACAGGGGTGGTGGCGAGGGCTATGATGCGGTAGGTGTTCTTGCCTATCCAGCTGGTCTCGAAGCCCGAGGTGCCGTGGCTGCCCACCACTATGAGCGACGCATGGTCGCTGGCGGCTTGGTTGGCCACCTCCACGGGCACGCACCCTTCGCGCACCACATAGTCTATCTGCGAGTGGCGCAGGCGCCCCTGCACACCGGCGGTGATGTCGTCGAGCCGCTGGCGCAGCTCGGAGTTGTCTTCTTTGATGTTGTACTCTTCTCGTTGCGCGTGGACGTAGACAAGCCGCACGTCGTGTTGCCAGCGGTTGGCTATGTCAACTGCCAGGTCCAGCGCATAGCGCGACCCCTTTGAAAGGTCAAATCCAACTATGATTTTGTCCATGTGAATCATTTTTTATTTTGTGCAAAAATACGAATTTTTTTTCAATTGTGGGAAAATAATTGTATCTTTGCAAAAAATGACACGCCCTGTTCAGGCAACTGCCATAAACCGCCAGGAAAGGGCATAAATCAATCAACCCAGGGCAAAACCCTGAGTAAATAAGTGAGTTACAGTTGCACCCTGTGTGGGCAAAACCCCAAAATACGAATAAATAGAACCTCTCTTTAACGAGTAAACATTATGCAAAAGCGTTATTACCTCTTGGTTTTCTCCATGTTTTTGCTGCCGTTTGTCGGTGCCAAGGCGCAGAATTTCCAGCCCCTCAACGCCGGTTTTGAGCAGTGGGACGGCACCTCCAACGACAGCGAGCCCGCGTCGTGGAACTCCTTTGCCAGTGGCGACGGTTCCTTCGCCTCTATGGCCTCTTCGCCTCACCACTACCGCCGTGCAGGCCACCGCACCGACGGCACAGGCAACTACTATCTGGTGATATACACGCGCAGCATCCTCGGCGTCAAAGCCAACGGCAACATGACAACTGGCCGCATACACATGGGTGCCATGTCGGCTTCGAGCGACCAGAACTACAACTACACGCAGCGCAGCGAGAGCGGCTTCAACCAGCCCTTTACCGCCACCCCCGACTCCATGTACGTGTGGGTCTCCTACTACGCCGCCGACGCCTCGTCGAAGGCTTCTGTGTCGGCATTCATCCACGGCAACAGCGATTTCCGCGACGCCAACGACATCAACACCCCCTCGCTCTATGCCGGCAAGGCGGTGATGCAGTTTGCCCGTACCACCTCGTCGGCCTCCTCGCCGCAGTGGGTGCAGCAGAAAGTGGCGTTCAACTACAGCGGCACCGCCACGCCGGCCTACCTCCTCATGTCGCTCACCACCAACATGACCCCGGGGGGCGGCTCGGCCAACGACTCCCTGATGGTCGACGACATAGAGTTCATCTACAGCGCGTGGCTCGACGACATCTCGCTCAACGGCACCACACTGTACAACTTCAACCGCTCAACACTCAGCTACACAGTCTATGTCGACAGTATCGACGAGGTGGAGTCGCTGCACTTCACAGCTACCCCGCAGGCCTCCGATGCCACAATCACCGTCGACACCATCGACGGCTCTATGGTCAATTGTATCAACTGTTTGTTGATCTACCGTTTCCGTGTCACTGCAGAGGATGGTGGCGAGAAGATCTATACAGTATGGGTATTCCAGCGTACCGGAGGCGAGGGCATTGTGTCGGCGCAGGTCGAGAGCCCTTCGGTGGCGCTCATGCCCAACCCCGCGCACGACGCAGTGCATATAGTGCTGCGTAGCCATGGCGAGGGCGCGGTGCCGGTGCAGGTGGTCAACGCCGCCGGAGTCACCGTGGCACGCCTCTCGGTGAACGGCTCCGCCGACATGCCAACGGCAGGCCTCGCCGCGGGCCTCTACATAGTCCGCACACCCTACGCAACAACCAAACTGCTGGTCCGCTAAGCCGGAACACTCCACTTATAGCACGGTACCATAAGTATAAGCGCACTTGTCAAAACAGTGCGCTTATACTTGTGAATGTATGTACTATGCGCAGTGCGTGCTAATCGCCATCGGCCGCCCCCAATAGCTGATGTTTGGATTTGTGCAAATACCGATGGCTTTATGCCTGGATTTGTTACTTTTATTATGCCTTTCTGTTATTCTGTATGCGTATATGGCCACACAACCTTTCGTATATATACAGCGCAGCTGCTTTTTTGATTATTTGGCGTAGGGAGGCTTGGCTGGCTGGTGGTTTACTGGCCGCGGTTGCGGGCAAGCCAGAGTTGGGCATAGCTACAGGTGGCTTCCACGCGGCCACCTGCCGACTCTATATGCTCCACGGCACGTCGCACCAGTTCGGCGGCGATGCCGTGGCCTCTTAATCTGTCGTCGACATAGGTGTGGTTGATGATGTAAGTGGTTGCGCCTTGCGGGGTTTGCGCATCACGCCTCCGTTGGGCGAAGGTCACTTCGCCCAACTCCTCGCCGCCCTCAACGGCGCATATCCTGTTTTGCTCGTAGATGTATTCCATGGGTCGGGTTATCAGTAGGACAGCTCGAAGGCCTTTTATACAAAGAAACGTGATATCTTGGCAAACTTTTCAGTAGGTTGGTGTGCTGTTGTGTCAGCTCCGTGGGGTGCTTTGGGGTGTTCCCTTCTCATGGCTGCCGTAGTTGTCTTGGCTCTTATTCCGTTGGTTTGCGTTGGATGCTTATGGTGAGGTGAATCTGCTGTTCTGGGTGGGTGTCGGGGTTGATGGAGTTGATGACGCAGCGGAAGAGGCTCTCCCAGCCCATCTCAAGGAAGTCGGCAACCTCTTTGTTCTCCCCCTTGGGGATGTAGCCAAGCAGGTAATCCTCGCCGTCTTTGTTGAAGATGACCTGCACGGCGTTGGGGTCGTACGTGTTGTCGGCTTCGCGCTCAAGGCGCACGACGCTGCCCACGCGGAGATAGTCCCATACAAGGTCTGCATCGTGATACTGGCGGCCTGCGAGGTGGCAGCTCATGTAGTGTTTCTGGTGTGCTTTCATGGTCTGATAGATTTTGTTTACTTTGTTTGTTTCGTTTGACAATGCAAAGATACACCTATCAGTGCGCCAAAAAACGGACCACGGTGCAAATTTATTTGTATTTTTTTATCGCAGCGTATGGCAGCTGTCTGGTTCTCTGTATGATATGGATTGTAAAAAAATCTTCGTCACCAGCGCCGACGCGAGCGTTTTTCGCCCCAATACAGCCGGTCAGTCGGCGGATGTTGGGTGAATTTGGGCTGGATATTGCAGGGTGGTGTCACCTTGTGCGCCACCACTCGTAGGCGTCGCGAGGTGAGCCGTCGGGCATGTAGATTATGCCACAGTATATGAAGTTCTCTTTTTCGAGGATATGGTGCATGGGGCGGTTGCTGTGGTGGGTGTCGGCCCGCAGGTGCATGCAGTGAGCCTTGGCGTAGCGGAAGGCTATGTCGGCAATGCCGTGGCTGCCCGGCAGGGCAGCCAGACGGTGAAGGGTGGAGTAGGGGGTGTCGTTGTCGAGCCAGTGCCCGTGGTCGATGTAGGCATAGGTGGGTTCGTCGCCCGGCACAAGCGCAAAAGTGCCAAGTCCCTCAACGATGTACGACACTCCGCGGGCTATGTCTTCCGCCACATCGTCGGCGGTAGGGTAGCCCACCCACTGCGCGTGGTTGCCGTCGGCGCGCATCACGCCCCGCGAATGGTCGTACATGCGGAGTATCAGTTCAATGTCGGCGGTTGTTGACTTGCGGATTTCCATGTGTCGTGATGTTTATTTGTAGCTCTCCACGGCTTCGTGCAGCAGTTGGTTGATTTCATGTACTATGCTGTTGGGAGACATTACCTTGAGCCATCTTCCGCGTGAGAGTATCTGTGCAAAGAAGTCGTGGGTTGGGTGGAGCCGCACTTCGAAGTCTACATAGTCGTCGCCCTCCTTGAGTTCGCGTTGGGAGGGGTGTATGGGCAGGTCGCGCATGGCGTGGCGCTCGTTGCCGTAGGCGCGCAGCACCATGCGTTGCACGGGCAGGCGGTCGTCGGTCATCACGCCGTAGTATTCGGAGAAGTAGGCCTGGGCGTCGAAGGCGGGGTCGATGGAGAAGGTGTCGTCGGTCACGTCGAGATGCATAATGCGGTCGAAGGAGAGGACTATGAAGCCGCCTTTGGCGGAGCGTCCGAGCAGGTACCAGCGGCGGCGGAAGAGCTTGATGCAGTAGGGGTCGAGGGTCCACTGCTGCGGCGTGGAGCTGCCGTAGCGGCGGTAGGTCACGGCAACGCGGAGGTTGCCCTGCATGGCCTCGACAACCATACGCAGCTGCTCGCTCTCGCTGGGGATGCTTTCGAGCAGTATGCGGTCGTGCAGGCCGCGGGCTTCGCTCACTATGTTGCTCACCGCCAGGGTGCTGAGCATCCAGCGCGGCACGCTGTCGTTGCTCATCAGCGAGGGGTCGTCAATGTAGTAGCGGTTCTCGGCGTCGCAGTTGATGAGGATGCCAAACATCTCCTCCACCTCCTGGCGGTGGCGGCGGAAGGTGGTGCGGCTAAACGGTATGTCGTTGCTCATGTCGGTGAGCAGCCAGCGGTCGTTGATTTCGCGGAGGGTGATACGTCCGGTGCGCCGAATGGTGTCGACAAGCCACACGTATTTTTTCAGGAGTGCCGATGCTTTCATGTCGTGGGGTATAAGAAACTGTTTATATATGATTGATGAATTGTATTGATTGAATTAAGGTGACCTCTAAAAATAGCCTTGGAGAGGCTAACTCTCAATTGCTGAGGCCATGAGCACCTATGAAATAAAAACACGGATAGCGAATAACCCCGCGCAAGGAACCATTGGTCATGAGCACAGATGAAATCAAAAATATGGACAGCGAATAACTGAGGTCATGAGCACCTATGAAATAAAAACATGGACAGCGAATAACTGAGGTCATGAGCACCTATGAAATAAAAACATGGACAGCGAATAACTGAGGTCATGAGCACCTATGAAATAAAAACATG
>JAFTDW010000060.1 GCA_017454015.1 Bacteroidales bacterium
ATGTGGCGACGTTCGCACTGCTTGAGGCGTGGTTTCAGCATCTTGTAGGAAGTAGCATCCCCGTTTTCTTCCGTAGCGTGAAAGCGTATGTCTTCGGGAAAAAATAGACTGTTGCATACCCGAAGCAGACCAACGGCTGCCATCCTTGCGGACGGCAGCCGTTGCTGTTTTAAGAAACCGCAATATGTGAAACAATTGCCGTAGTTTGTGCAACAGCCGTTTCGGGGTTTTGTCGTATCTTTGCAGTTGGAAACCGATGGTAACGCACGGTTGCAAATCTTTAAAAAATAACATAAAGTAAACAAATATGAAAGTAAAAAACATTCTCACGGCAGCCCTCGCACTCCTTTTGGCCACGGGCTGCAACGGTCAAAACAAACAGGAAGTCAAACCATCAAAAAGTAACGCAATGAGCAAATCAATCGTCATCTTCTTCTCCCACGCGGGCGACAATTACAGCGTGGGCAACATCGAGGTCGGCAACACCAAGATTGTGGCCGACTACATCAGCGAAATCACCGGTGCGGCGCAGTACGAAATCGTCACCCACAAGTACGACGGCATGGCCTACACGCCGCTTATCAACCTCGCCAAGGAGGAAGCCAACAAGGGCGAGCTGCCGCCCTACGAGGGCACGGCACCCGACCTGTCGCAGTACGACACCGTATTCATCGGCGGTCCCGTGTGGTGGGGCACCTATCCGCAGGTGATGTTTACTTTGTTTAAGGACATCAACCTCGACGGCAAGACCGTCATCCCCTTCACCACCCACGAGGGCAGCGGCCTCGCCTCGTGCGTCAGCGACGTGAAGCGCGAGTTTCCCAAAGCCAACGTCACCAAAGGCTGGAGCATCTACGGTCACGAAGTCCGCACTGGCAGGACGAAGGTGGAGAAATGGCTGCAAGGCATCAAATAATCAAAAAACAGTAACACAATGAAGAAATTAGCATTATTCGCATTTGCGGCCACCCTTGCACTGGTGGGCTGCAAAAACAGCCAGCCCGCCGAGGCGCAACTCGCCGAGGACGAGGCTGTCGTTTACCTGACCAAGGACATCAGCCCCGAGGGGCTTGTCAAAATCTACGAGGCGCTGGGCGTGGAGGCCGAAGGGCGCGTGGCTGTGAAAATCTCGACCGGCGAGGCGGGCAACCCCAACAGCCTCAAGCCCGAACTCATTGGGTCGCTGGTGAAACTCGTGAACGGCAAGCTGGTGGAGTGCAACACCACATACGCAGGCAAGCGCCGCTTCACCGAGGACCACTTGAAGGTCATCGAGGAGCACGGCTACAATCGCATCGGTGGCGTGGATATTATGGACGCCGAAGGCGAGATGCAGATACCCGTGCGCGACACCACCTATATGAAGTACAATCTCGTGGGCAAGAACCTCGCCAACTACGACTTTATGATCAACCTCGCCCACTTCAAGGGCCACCAGATGGGCGGCTTCGGCGGCGTGCTGAAGAACGCCAGCATCGGCGTGGCATCGGCCAACGGCAAGGCCTACATCCACAGCAACGGACGCAACCTGGTGCCGGAGAACTGGCCGCAGTATGCCGAGCCGGAGAATCAGGACAAGTTCCTCGAATGTATGGCCAATGCTGCCGCCGCGGTGCACGACTATTTCAAGGGCAAGGTGCTATACATCGCCGTGATGAACAACATGAGCATCGACTGCGACTGCAACGGCAACCCCACGCCCGTTGCCCTGCAGGACATCGGCATCCTCGCCTCCACCGACCCCGTGGCCCTCGACCAGGCCTGCATCGACCTCGTGCTGGGCGTGGAGCAGAGCGAGACGAACGACGTGGCCTCCATGCGTGAGCGTATCGAGAGCCGTCACGGCATCCACACCGTCGAGCACGCCGAATCCATCGGCCTCGGCACCCGCAAGTACCACATCGTGAGCATCGACAAATGAAAGCTAGCAAGAAGCCTCCGGCAAGTATGTATGCTCCATCTGCGGCTATGTCTATGATCCCGCAGAGCACGACGGCGTCGCTTTCGAAGACCTCCCCGACGACTGGCGCTGCCCCCGCTGCAAGCAGCCCAAGGAGAAATTCAACGTTGCGTAAAGCGAGAGCAGAGTGAGTTTGCTCACTCTGCCGAGCCAAAGCAACGTCACTGAAAGTAACAAGGCTTGATGAAACCTCCAATCCAACACACCACGGCAAGCGTCCACACGCTTGCCGTTTCTTTTAGACTGTATACCTAAGCAATAAAACCAGCAACGCGGCGTTATTACGCACAGAAATAAATAGATTGACAAATATGAAGAAAGTAATCGTAATCTCAACCAGCCTCCGCCCAGGGTCGAACAGCGACATGCTCGCCGACCAATTCATCGAGGGCGCCCGAATCGCCGGCAACGAGGTGGAGAAAATCGCCCTCGCGGACAAGAACATCCAGTTCTGCAAAGGCTGTCTGGCTTGCCAGAAACTGGGGCGCTGCGTCATCAGCGATGACGTGAACGACATCATGGCCAAGGTGCTGGAGGCCGACGTGGTGTGCTGGGCCACGCCCATCTACTACTACGAGATGAGCGGCCAGATGAAAACCCTCATCGACCGTATGAACGCCATGTACCCTAAGGATTACCGCTTCCGCGATGTCTATCTGCTGGCTACCGCCACCGAGGACGAGGAACACGTCCCCCAGCGGGCCATCACGGGCCTCACCGGCTGGATCGACTGCTACCCCAAGAGCCGCCTCGCCGGCACGCTTTTCTGCGGCGGCGTGACCATGCCCCGCTCCATCGAGGGCAACGCCAAGCTTCAGGAAGCATACGAAATGGGAAAACAGGTGTAATTATGAACGAACAACTCACTGGAAAAAAACATGGCGGCAGCAGCGGACTCTGTGCCTACGTGCAGCGAAGCATACGGCTGGGACTTATGGTAACGATGCTGTTGGTTGGCTGGCATTGCAAAGCACAGGAGGTGATGATGGACCTACAGCCGCATCTGGGTACACATGCCCATGTGAGGCTGCAGAAAGCGGCGGAGTACCACGGTCGCTACTATTGCGCGTTCCACTATTACGCCTTATTCCCCCGAGGAAGTGGGGCAATGATGGTTGTGGTAGACGGACTCAGCGGACGGTGGAAATTGGCACCGCTACCCGTGGAACACAGAATGCACTATCTAGACGACCTCTTTGTGCGCCACGATACCCTCTTTTACCACCACTATGGTTCATGGACTGCATACGACCACTGGTTCGACACGGTGGCGATGCAGTGGCGCGAGTGCGGGAAGACGGGTGACTTGATACACGAGGATGCCGACTATCGAGTATATGCGATGAACCATGGAGAATGGGGCCAGTGTACGTGGTTTATCCACTGTGCCACAGGACGTCAGCTGGTGATGGCGGGAATCGGATGGGTGTGCCGTGCGGGCGACGACTATTACTTGGTGGAGCCCGCGATGGTGCGTCGAGTGAGCCTTGTCCAACTGGCAGCCGCCGAGCCTTCAGCATTACCCATGGCGCAAGCCGATACAAGCCACTCAATGGAAGGATACATAAGGAATATGCTCCTCGGTGATACTGTCTATCGCACTCGTGATTATGATGGCTACATGGATGGCTACCTGCAGCAGCGGCGCGACACGATGATTGTGGCTCCCTTTGTCGAGGAGGACAGCCTGAGGCTGATTGTGGATTTGCCGACGGGAACGGCGGTGATGCGCGTGAGTGATGGGTGTGAGTTGCCGGTGTCCCAACTGGAGACAATAACGGATTTGGGATATCGATGCAAGTTGCAGCGTCCGCAATACACTTGGCGGGGAATGATGCAAGAGGGTAGATTGCTGCTGGTGTGGCAGGAGGATGAGTTCGAGGATGGGCTGCTGCTGGTGGACGACGGGCAGTTAAGCAGGCTTCAACTGCGGCACAATATCGACACCCTGCCTGTGATGTCAACCGACGGTTTGGACTCGCTGCTGCCCTTTCTGGCCTCAGGGTGGGGAAATCTGAAGGATAACGAAATACGCAATTTCCTGATGGCCCAAGGCACCTACTTCTGTGGCGAGGATAGTCTGCTGCGCAACGCCTACTTCGAGGAGGATGCGGGAATCGACGAGCGGCAACACCACTGCGACCGCTATATCCGCCGCGTCGACACACTCTACCGGATGAGCATCGAGGTCTGTCTGCGCAACGCCGATAGCGTGTCAGACGGTCTGTTCGTCGACTTCGGACTGCCTGAAACCTATGTAAATCCCTCACATTCGCTGTGGGACCGTTTGGGCTACGAGGGCCGCCAACGCAGTTTCCAGCGTACCAATGCACAAGTGACGGCTCGCCTCGACACCCTCTGTGGTCCTCATAGCCACGTGGGTAAAAATGACCTTCTTTGGCATCTTGGCGCCTTACGACTCCGCTACTACCCCAATAGCCAACGCCTGCTGTTATGGTGATGTATTTAAATCATGAGACCACTTTCTCGGTCAATCCTTACGTCGGTTGCATCCATGCCTGCATATATTGACATTATGAGAATTAACCACATGGCTCTCTACTGCCTTGAATTAAAACAGGTAACATAATAAACACAGACAATGAAGAAATCAGCATTATTCGCATTCGCAGCCACCCTTGCACTGGTGGGCTGCAAAAACAGCCAGCCCGCCGAGGCGCAACTCGCCGAGGACGAGGCTGTCGTTTACCTGACCAAGGACATCAGCCCCGAAGGGCTACTCAACATATACAAGGCACTAGGCGTGGAGGCCGAAGGGTGCGTGGCCATCAAGATGAGCACCGGCGAGGGCAGCAACCCCAACTACCTGGAATCGCCACCCGGAGGTGATTTTAGAGGTTGCCTATATAAGAGGTATGAGTGGGGCTGATATGTTGTCGCTGTTTTTCTCGCGTCGCTCTGCCTCGGCAAAATAGTCTTCGAGGTGTTTGAACAGATATTTTAAGCCGTTTACTTTTTTCTGTGCCAGGCTTATCTTAGGGGCGTTCCTGCGCTTAGGCGCCGGTTTGGGCAATGGCTCTTCTACCGTGGGCATGTCGCCGAAAAGATTGGTTTGTACTATGGTGGGGCGTTCTGTAACTGTTGCGACCTTAGGCTCGCAGCTTTGGACAACCCACAGGTCGTCGTTGCTGTCGTCTTGCTCAATGTCGTTTTCGCAGTCTCTCAGATCGATGGTTTCGCAGGTCAAAATATTTTGTTTCAGCGTATTCAGTAGAGCTATCTTATATTGCTCGGCAGGATTGCCCCCCTGGCCGCCTCCATCGCCGTTGATGGTCTCCATTATATTGTCCATCATGTCCCATGCGTCGTCACCTGATATTATTAGCAGCAGGTTGCAGGTTACATGCAGGTCGGCCACAAGATGAGGTGCAGCGCCTATGTCGAGCAAGATATAGCGTAGTTTACGGAGGTCGTCGAATTGGTGGAACAAAGGGCACGACACCGGTACTGAGCCGACGGCAGGCTGCGCCATAAGGTCGTGACAACGCCATAGTCCGTACTTAAATATTTCGTTTAATATATGCGCCACTTCGAAATGAGGCACAATTACTTGCATGGCAAGGATTGCGGTATTGTCTACCGTCAGCATCATCTCGTCGAACTGTACGTTGCTTCGTTTTTTCATTTGAAAGAATCTTTTTTAGAGAAGTTGGGCAGGCAGCTTTCCGAGGCATCGAGTGACTGTGTCCAGCCGTGGCTGAAGCCCAGTTGTTGCATGTGGCTGACCACGGTGTTGTACTCATCGCTGTTCAGTGTCCTGTAGAGCTCGTCGGGTAGTGGCATGCCGTCGGGCGGGCGGTATTGCCCCATGAGCGAAAGATGTATGTTGTTGCCGATGTTGTCGGCTATCCAGTTGAGGGTCTCTATGCTGTTGTCCACCGCCCCCGGCAATACGAGATGGCGGACAATTATGCCTCGAAAAGCCAGCCCGTCGTCGCCTGTTAGCAGTCGCGTGCCGCGCAGGCGCACCATCTCGAGCAGCGCCGCGCGGGCTTTGGCGGGGTAGTCGGCGGCATTGGAGTAACGCGCCGCAAGTTGTGGGTCGCTGTATTTGAGGTCGGGCAGATAGATGTCGATGTACGGGTCTACGGAGCGGAGGGTCTCAATGCTGTCGTAACAGTTGGTGTTATAGATGGTTGTGGGGTGCAATCCACGTTGCCATATAGCCTCCATAATAGCAGGTATGCTGTCGGCGTAGTGGCTCGGGCTTACAAAGCCGAGCAAGGGTTCGCTGCTTTGCAGCAGCTCGCCAATGCGGTCAGCCACCTCGTCGAGGCTGTGGTAGAAAATCTTGTCGGGGGCTACCACACGACGGCTTATCTCGTTGTTCTGACAATAGATACATCCCAAGTTGCAGTGGGCGAAGAAGAGGTTGCACACGCCGCGCTCTCCCGAGAGCACTGGCTCTTCGCCACGGTGTATGGCGATGCTTGCCACCTCGGGTGTTGCGGTGGCGCCACAGAAGCCTGTCCGTACCTGACGGTCGACAAGGCACTGGCGGGGGCATATAGTGCAGAGGCTCATCTCCCTATAAGAAATACGGTGTTGCGTTTGTTGAGGCTGGGCAGCCCCTGCACTTGCCATTGTAAGGCCGACAGGGTGCGCAGGTATTGTGTGGGCATGGTGAGTTCGCAGGCCACGCAGATGAGGGTGTCGGGGTGCAATGTCTCAACGAGGCTTTGCATCATGTGGTCGTTGCGGTAGGGGGCTTCTATGAAGAGCTGCGTCTCGTCGTCGCGCATGACGCGCTGCTCCAACTGCCGTATTGTCTTGGCACGCTCCGACGCGTTGACAGGCAGATAGCCGCGGAAGGCAAACCGCTGCCCGTTGAGTCCGGACCCCATAAGTGCCAGTAGGAGAGAGGAGGGGCCCACCAAAGGCACCACCTCGATGCCGCGGCTCTGGGCAAGGTGGGTCACCAGCCGCCCGGGGTCGGCGATGCAGGGCAGACCAGCCTCGGAGAGCAAACCCACGTTCTCGCCGCGCGAGACGGCGTCGAGATAGTGAGCCACTTCCGAATCGGAGGTGTGCTCGTTGAGCAGAAAGAACTCGGTGTCGTCGATGGCGCGACAGTAGCCTGCACGTTTCAAGAACCTGCGGGCGGTGCGCAGCTCCTCCACAATGAAAGTAGCGCAGCTGTCGAGCAGCGCCTTGTTGGCGGCAGGCAACACAGACTCAATGTCGTCGCCACCTATCGGTACGGGAAAAAGTATAAGCTTTCCTGCCATGTCAATTTTTTTTCGTAACTTTGCAAAATTGTTTTTTGCTGTTCTAAATTACGCAAAAAGTACAATTATATTATAGTAATAAATAAAAACATATAAACAAAAAGACGACAATGCAACATTTTGACCCTGCAACAGCCATTCAGCGTCTTGACGGACGCGACGCCAACCGCGGCGTAAATCCTGCAATTTGCGACAGTGCCACCTTCACCTTCCCCGAAGCGCACCTCATGACCGAGACATTCCACGGCGAGACCGAGGGCTACTTCCTCTACAGCCGCCACTGGAACCCCTCGAACCTCGCTCTTTGCCAGTCTCTTGCTGCCATGGAAGGCACTGAGATGGCATGGGTTACAGGCTCCGGCCTTGCAGCCATCACCTGCGCACTGCTCCACGAGGTGAATGCCGGCGACCACATAGTGGCAAGCATGACCACCTATGGCGGCACCTTCGCCTTCATGGCCAACTACCTGAAAAAGTTCAACGTGAACACAACGTTTGTGAACATGCAGAACCTCGACGCCGTGAAGAAAGCCCTTGCCGAGCACCCCAACACCAAAGTGGTCTACACCGAGACCATGAACAACCCGCTGCTCCGCATTGCCAATGTGCCCGAGCTGTCGAAGATGGCCCACGCCGCAGGCGCCAAGCTGATAGTAGACAACACCTTTACCCCCATGATCTTCTCGCCCTGCAAGCTGGGCGCCGATGTCACCGTCTATTCCATGACCAAGTACATCAACGGTACCAATGACTGCGTCGCCGGCGCCATCTGCGGCTCCGCGGAGTATATCAACAGCCTCATCGACGTCAACAACGGCACCTGCATGCTTCTCGGCCCCGTGCTCGACCCCATGCGCAGCGCCTCCATCAACAAGAACCTCCACACCCTGCATATTCGCATGAAGAAACACGGTGAGAACGCCATGTATCTTGCCAAACGTTTCAAAGAGGTGGGCTTCAAATACAACTACCCGGGTCTGCCCGAGCACCCCGATTATGAGCTCTTCTGCTCCATGTGCAACGAAGGCTACGGCTTTGGCGGCATGATCAGCATCGACATGGGCACCGCCGAGTCGGCCAGCCGTATCATGGAAATCATGCAGAAGAAAGGCGTGGGCTACCTCGCCGTGTCGCTGGGTTACTTCAAGACCCTCTTCTCCAACTCCGGCAAGTCCACTTCGAGCGAGGTGCCCGAGGATATTCAGAAGGAGATGGGTATGAGCGAAGGACTTATCCGCTTCAGCATGGGTCTGGACAACGACATAGAGGCCACCTTCCAGCTTATCAAAGAGTCTGTCGACGAGAGCCGCAGATAATATCACCACCGCAAAAAAATCAATACAGATTCCACGACTTTAGGATGTTTCGTTGTCGCGTCGTTCCATTTCATGGGTCGTATTCTGGCAAGAGCAATGTGAGCTTGTCAGAACACGCAGCGTGACGGCGTGACAACGAAATGTTCGGGGTCGGTTTCTCAATTCAACTCAAATTCCGTTCATTATGAGAAAACTTGCCGTGGTTGCATTGGGCGGCAACGCCCTGCTCCGCAGCGGACAGAAAGGCACCTATCAGGAGCAGATAGCCAACGTCGAGGAGACTTGCGAGTCGCTCTACCAACTGTTACGGCGCAACTACAACATCGTCATAGGCCACGGCAACGGGCCGCAGGTGGGCAACGTCATGCTCCAGCACGAGGCCGGCCGCTCCGCGGGCGTGGAAGCCATGCCCATGGACTACTGCGTGGCCGAGACGCAAGGCTCCATAGCCTATCTTATTGAGATATGTCTGCGCAATGTGCTGGCCCGCCACGATATGCAGCGCGACGTGGTGACTCTTGTAACACAGGTGGCCGTCAATAAGTTGGACCCCATGTTCAAGAACCCCACCAAACCCGTTGGACCCTACTACACCCAAGAGCAGGCCGAGCAGTTGGCCAAGGCTACCGGCGCCATATACAAAGAAGACCCCAAGGGACGCGGCTGGCGCAAGGTGGTGGCATCGCCAAAACCCACCCGCATCAACAACATCAAGATAGTGCAGCACCTTGCCAAGGCTGGCAATGTGGTTGTCACCGTTGGCGGCGGCGGCATACCCGTGGTGGAAGAGAGCGACTATGTACGCGGTGTGGAGGCAGTCATCGACAAAGACCTTGCCAGCGCACTCTGCGCCGTGCAGATCAATGCCGACGAGTTCTACATCCTCACCGATGTGCCAAAGGTCTATATCAACTTCCGCAAACCCGACGAGAAAGCCCTCGACACCATAACCGTCGACGAGGCCAAGCGGCTCATGGCCGATGGCCAGTTTGCCGAAGGCAGCATGGCGCCCAAGATTCGCGCCGCCATAATGTTTGTGGAGAACGGAGGCAAGGAATGCATAATAACCGAGGCCTCCCAGCTGGGCAACCCAAACTGTGGCACGCGCATAGTACGCTGATATAAAACTCGGAGTACACAGAATTATCATAGTAATTTCATCAAACAATAAAATATTATCAAAACAATGGCTTACAATTTAAGAAACCGCAACTTTCTGAAAATCCTCGACTTCACGCCGAAGGAGCTTAACTATCTGCTCGACCTTGCCCGCGACCTCAAGCGTGCCAAATACACCGGTACCGAGCAGCCAACCCTCAAGGGCAAAAACATAGCACTCATCTTTGAGAAGACCTCCACACGCACCCGCTGCGCCTTTGAGGTCGGTGCCAAAGACCAGGGCGCCCACGTAACCTATCTCGGCCCCACGGGCAGCCAGATTGGCGTGAAAGAGAGCATGAAGGACACCGCTCGCGTGCTTGGCCGCATGTATGATGGCATAGAGTACCGCGGCTTCAAGCAGGAGACCGTAGAGGAACTCGCCAAATACGCCGGAGTCCCTGTGTGGAACGGCCTAACCAACGAGAGCCACCCTACACAGATCCTTGCCGACTTCCTCACCATGCAGGAGCATGTCGACAAACCCCTCAACCAAGTGACTTTTGCCTACGTTGGCGACGCCCGTTTCAACATGGGCAACAGCCTCATGGTAGGCGGTGCCAAGATGGGTATGGATGTGCGCATCATTGCCCCCAAGAAACTCCAGCCAGCCAAAGAGCTTGTCAAGACCTGCAAGGAGATAGCCAAAGAGACCGGTGCCACCGTCACCGTCACCGACGACCCCGTGAAGGGCGTGAAGGGCTGCGACTTTATCTACACCGACGTATGGGTCTCCATGGGTGAGCCCGCCGAGGTATGGAAAGAGCGCATCAAGATGCTTAAGCCCTATCAGGTCAACAAGCAGATGATGAAGAACACCGGCAACCCCAAATGCAAGTTCATGCACTGCCTGCCGGCCTACCACAACCTTGAAACCCAGGTTGGCCGCGATGTCAACAAGCAGTTTGGTCTTGACGGCATCGAGGTGACCGAAGAGGTGTTCGAGAGCGAGAACAGCATTGTGTTCGACGAGGCCGAGAACCGTATGCACACCATCAAGGCCGTCATGGTTGCCACTCTGGGCGACTGATTGCCGACAATCATTCCTGTTTCGAAATCCCGTTATTACGACATACCGCAATAACGGGATTTCGGAATAACATAACAATATAATTACGAGACAAAAAACAACTGACTAACTATGGCTGACAGTTGGCTTGGACAGTTGCTTATGGGCAGCGGTGTGGGTCCTACTATTATTTACCTCGCCTTGTCGATTGCAACAGGTATGTTTCTCGGCAAGTTCAAGGTAAGGGGTATATCGCTTGGCATCACATGGGTGCTCTTTGTCGGACTGGCATTGAGTGCTTGTGGCGTGAGTCTCAACAGCGAGATGTTGCATGTTGTCAAAGAGCTGGGACTTATATTGTTTGTCACCGCTGTCGGCATGCAGGTCGGCCCTAATTTCTTCAGTTCGTTCAAGAAAGGCGGGCTTGCCCTCAACCTGCTTGCCCTTGCCAATGTGGCTCTGGGTGTGGGTATGGTTTGCCTTATCTCGGCATTGAGTGGCGAGCGCATGCTCGACATGACAGGTGTCTACACCGGCGCTGTCACCAACACACCGGCACTCTCGGCAGGGCAGCAGACTGTCGACGACCTCGGCCTCTCGGCCAGTGTCTCGCTGGCCAGTGGCTACGCCGTGGCATACCCCATGGCTGTTGTGGGTCTGATATTAACCTGCATCATACTCAAACCACACAAAGCCCCCGAAACGACACATACCGACTCCTATAAGCCGCCCACTCCGGTAGTGCGTCAGCGCGGCATAAGGCTCATACCTGTCTTTGTGCTCATAGCCATTGGCATCTTGCTGGGCTCAGTGCCCGTGCCAGTGGGTCTTGCGGCACCTATCAAGCTCGGCCTTGCCGGTGGTCCGCTGGTGGCCGCCCTCGTGGGCAGCTGGCTTGCAGTGCGAAAAGGGTGGCTCACTTTGGAGTATACCGCCAGCGAAGGTGTCTCTATGCTGCGTGAGGTGGGCATAACGCTCTTCCTCGCCGCCGTGGGACTCGGCGCAGGTGCCGACTTTGTGGCTACAATACGTGGCGGCGCATGGCTATGGATTTTCTACGGGCTGGCTATAACGGTGGTTCCGCCTATGATTACGGGCCTCTTTGGCCGTTTGGTGCTCAAGGTCGACCATCCCACCCTTATGGGCTTCATCGCAGGCAGCCATACCGACCCGCCGGCTTTGGCTTTTGCCAACACCGAGGCCCCCGACGGACGTCCCAATATGGGCTACGCCACGGTATACCCGCTAACCATGTTCCTGCGCATACTGACAGCGCAGCTGCTTATCCTTCTCTCGTTGTGACATGGCCGAAGCGCTGCTGACCATAGAGAACCTCACCAAGTCGTATGGCGACAAGATGCTATTCGAGGACATCTCGTTTGGCATCAATGCCGGTCAGAAGAGCGCTCTCATTGCCCGCAATGGGTATGGCAAGAGCACATTGCTCAACATCATCACCGGCACTGTGCTGCCCGACGACGGCAAGGTGACCTTTAGCAAGAGCGCCAAGATGGCCTATCTGCCTCAAACTCCGGGGTTCAGCAGCCGACAGACCGTGGGACAGTATGTCCACTCCATACCGCGGCCCGACACCGAGGAACCGTGGGTGTTTGAACAA
This sequence comes from Bacteroidales bacterium, assembly GCA_017454015.1. Classification (GTDB taxonomy): domain Bacteria; phylum Bacteroidota; class Bacteroidia; order Bacteroidales; family P3; genus Colimorpha. The sequence continues at coordinate 12,311 of JAFTDW010000060.1, forward strand.
CGCATAGAAGAGATTCTCTCGCGTCTTAAGATAGACCACCTCGCCGACCGCTTCACATCGCAACTCAGCGGCGGCGAACAGAAAAAGGTGGCTCTCTCGCGCATACTGCTCGACGACACCAACCTGCTGCTGCTCGACGAGCCCACCAACCACTTGGATATTGCGATGATAGAATGGCTCGAAGACTTGCTCTCGCGCCAGAGACTCGCCATATTGATGGTAACCCACGACCGCTACTTCCTCGACAAGGTGTGCCACAACATCCTTGAACTCGACAACGCGCGTCTCTACAGCTACAACGGCAACTACGACTATTACGTCCGCAAAAAGGCCGAGAGGGTGTACAACGAGCGCATCGAGGTGGAAAAAGCCAAAGGACTGTACCGCACCGAACTCGAATGGATGCGACGTATGCCGCAAGCTCGTGGCACCAAGGCCCGCGCACGTATCGACGCATTCTATGAACTTGAAGAGAAAGCCCACACCCGCTTCGACGACACCCGCCCGCAACTCACAGTGAAAACAGAGCGTATTGGCGGCAAGATACTCGAACTGTACAATGTCTCCAAGGCGTTTGAGGGCAGGGTGGTGCTTAACGATTTCAGCTACTGCTTCAAGCGTGGCGAGAAGACCGGCATAGTGGGGCCCAACGGCGTGGGCAAGAGTACGTTGCTCAATATCATGACAGGCTCGCTGCGTCCCGACTCGGGGCGTGTCATAGTGGGGCAGACCATACAGTTTGGCTACTACACCCAGCAAGGGCTGCAATGCCCCGACGACCGCCGCGTCATAGACGTGGTGAAAGATGTGGCAGAGATGATAGAGCTCGACGACGGCAAGGAACTCACGGCACACCAGTTCCTCTCGTACTTTGGATTCGACAGCACCACACAATACAACTACTGCGGCAACCTCTCCGGCGGCGAACGCCGCCGCCTACACCTGCTGCTTGTGCTTATGGCCAACCCCAACTTCCTCATACTCGACGAGCCCACCAACGACCTCGACCTCTACACCCTCGAAATCCTCGAAGACTTCCTGCGCAACTACAAAGGCTGCCTTATCATAGTGAGCCACGACCGCAGTTTTATGGACAATATAGTGGACCACCTCTTTGTCTTTCAGGGCGACGGCGTGGTGCGCGACTATCATTCCAACTATACCAACTATCGCGAATGGCAGCGACAGGAGGCCGCCACTGCCGCCAAGCAAAAGAGCGAGGCAAAGCCACGCCGTACAGAAAACAAACCCGCCTCGACGCGGCCTACCTACAAACAACAAAAAGAATACGAAGCCCTTACGGCCGAGATTGAGAGCCTCACCAACGAGCGTACAACCCTCGAACAAGAGCTCTCGTCGGGTAACGCCAATGCCGACGAACTGACTCGCATGTCGACCCGCATTGGCGAAATCATAGCTCTGCTCGACGAGAAAGAGCTCCGCTGGCTCGAACTCGACGAGATAATGGGATAGCCTGTATATGTTAAAAACTTATATGCAATAAATGAGACAGCCTGTCGTTTTATATATATTATAGTTCATATCTTATAAGAAAATATTATGAAGACAATAAACTATATTCTTGTTGCAGTGGCGTTTGCCACGATGTCGGCTCTTACATCCTGCCAAAAAGACCCCGCCAGCAATCCCGACTACAGCTCCACTCTCGACGCCCAAGGCGAGCGTGGCGTTGGCGCCCTGCCCGGCAAGTTCAGTGTAAGTCCCGACAGGATGGTGCGGTTCAGTCAGGGCAACCTGCAGTACTGCGTCAATATCGACAGCCATTTGGTGGTTGGAAATCAGATGGTATCGGGTAGTTGGCGCTTTGCTGCCAACCAATACGATTATATTGGATACAGGAACGTCAATTCCGACTCGACGCTTGCCGGTATTACCGACCTCTTTGGCTGGGCTACGAGTGGTTGGAGTGCAGGTAATTACGAGTCGTCGCCGCGCAGCATCAGCGTCTACAGCGAGTCTTACGCGCCGAGCCATGACCACGAGGTCAACCTCACGGGCGACAACGTCTACGGCGACTGGGGACAGTTCAACGCCATATCCAACGGCGGCGACGCCCCGGGTCTTTGGCGCACCCTGTCGCAACAGGAGTGGATATACATCTTCCACCAACGCGAGAACACCCGCATAAACGGAATCCCCAACATACGTTTCGCCAAAGGACAGGTGCATAACGTCAACGGCCTGCTTCTGTTCCCCAACGAGTACCGTCACCCCAACCGTGTGGCTCTTCCTGTGGAAATCAACATGATGGATGGCAATTTCTCCAAGAACCACTACACCGGTGCCGACTGGGACTCGCTCCAGGCCGCAGGCGTGGTGTTCCTGCCAGCCGCAGGCATGCGATACGGCACCACTGTGTCAAAGGTTCAGACATACGGCAACTACTGGTCGAGCACGGCCTGCAACAAAAATAACGCATACTACATCTATTTCCTCGCAGGTGCTTTCGACCCGGCCTCCTTCGGCTATCGTTGCAACGGACGCTCGGTGCGACTTGTGCAGGATGTGAAAGTGAAATGATGCGATACATACCGTAAATTGTGATGCTTGAATAAGTTTTATGGAACTTCTGTCTCAAAACAAACCTCGCGATAAGAAGCGCCTTGCCTACGATGCCGCTTTCGACATCAACGGCAAGACTCCGCCTCAGGCCACCGACCTCGAAGCATCGGTGCTCGGCGCTTTGATGCTTGACCAGAATGCACTGAACAACAATATAGAGACCATCAGGACAGAGTATTTCTACAAGCCCGAACACCAGATAATCTACTCGACGATACAAAAACTGTTCGGTCTCTCGCAACCTGTCGACCTCCTCACCGTTGTCGAACAGCTGCGCAAGGACGGCCAGCTCGAAGCCGCCGGCGGAGCCTACTATATCTCGCAACTCACCAACCGCGTGGTTTCTGCCGCCCATGTGGAATACCATGCCCGTGTGCTCGCCGAGAAGTACATCCAACGTGAGCTTATACGCGTCTCTACAGAAACCCTGCGGGACTCTTACGACGAGACTTCCGATGTGGTTGAACTTCTCGACACCACCGAGACACGCCTGCTCGAAATCAGCGACAAGAACTTCCGCTCCGAATACCACTACATGTCCGATCTGCTCTCCGATGCCAACAACCTCATACAGGAGATGCAGAACAACGACGGGAAACTCAACGGCATTCCGTCGGGTTTCATGGAGCTCGACCAGCTCACCTCGGGTTTTCAGCCCGGCACCCTCGTCATTATCGCCGCCCGTCCGGCCATGGGTAAGACGGCTTTTGCTCTCAGCATAGCCCGCAACATAGCCCTCAACGAGAAAAAAGCTGTGGCATTCTTCTCGCTCGAAATGACTGGCTTGGAACTTGTCATGCGTCTCATATCGAGCGAGGCGATGATCGAGGGCGGCAAGTTCAAACGCGGCGAGAAGCTGACACAACAGCAGGTGGCCGTCCTTACGGAAAAGATACAGGTGCTAAGCTCCGCACCCATCTATATCGACGACTCGCCGATGCTCTCTATCTTCGAGCTCCGCGCCAAGTGCCGCCGACTGAAAAAAGCCCACGACATACAAGCGGTGTTCATCGACTACCTGCAGCTTATGCACGGCGACGCGTCGGGCAACCGCGGCGGCAACCGCGAACAAGAGATTTCCAACATCTCGCGCCAGCTCAAAGCACTCTCCAAGGAGTTGCAAATTCCTGTCATAGCTCTCTCGCAGCTCAGCCGTCAGGTGGAGCAGCGCGGCGGCGACCGCAAGCCGCAACTCAGCGACCTCCGCGAGTCGGGCGCTATTGAGCAGGATGCCGACATTGTGGCGTTCATCTATCGTCCCGATTACTACGGCCTTACCGAGCCCGACAATTTGGGCGAGACCGTAGGCATGGCCGACATTATCCTTGCCAAGCACCGTAGCGGTGGACAAGGCACTGCCCGTCTGCGTTTTGTCAAGGAGTTCACGCGCTTTGAGAACCGTGTGCAGTACAGTGGCGGACTCTCGGCGCAGATACCACCCAACGCAGAGTTCGACCAAGCCAACGGTCGCATCCTCATCGACTCCAAAGCCAATTTCGACATCGACGACAACGACGACTTTGGCCATGCCTCGGACTATCCACCTCCAACAGATGATATTCCCGACTTCTGATGAGCTGGATGGTGTTGATTGCGGCAGGGCTTTGTGAGGTGGCTTTCTCTTTTTGCCTGGGCAAGACAAAGACCTTGTCGGGAATGCCTTATTGGGAATGGATGGCAGCCTTTGCTTTTTTCTACGTCCTCAGTGCCGTACTGCTTGCCAAGGCCGTGCAGAACATACCCATAGGCACAGCCTATCCCGTATGGACAGGCATAGGAGCCCTCGGCGCGGTGATGCTCGGCATCTTTGTGTTCCACGAGCCGGCGACTTTCTGGCGTATGTTCTTCATGACTACCCTTATAGCCTCGATAATAGGGCTTAAGATAGTCTCCTCACATTGACGGGGCTGAATTGGCAGTGCCAATCTTGTCGCGTATATGGTCTATGATTAGAGCTATGGCACCGTCGCCTGTGACGTTGCCAGCCGTGCCAATACTGTCGATGGCAATGTAGATGGCAATCATCAACCCCTGCATGTTCTCGTCGAATCCCAGCATCGAGGAGAGCAGGCCAAGGGCTGCCATTATGGCACCCCCGGGTACCCCAGGCGCCGCTATCATTGTTATAGAGGCCATGAATACGAACCCCATGAATGTTCCCAAGTCGTGAGGCAGCCCTACGCTGAGAGCTATGGCATAAGCGCAGGCAGTGATTTTCAGGATGCTGCACGGCAAGTGTATGGTGGCGCACAGCGGCACGGAGAATGAGGCTGTCTCTTCGCGCACACCGCACTTAATGGCCTGCGCCAACGTCACGGGAATTGTGGCCGCCGACGATGCCGTGCCCAATGCCGTGACGTATGCCGGAAGCATGGTGACAAGAGCCTTGAACGGATTTTTGTGTGTCACGGCACCTGCTATGATAAACAGCACCAGCAACACGGTGACATGGAGCAGCGCGATGAATAGTATTATCTTGACAAACATTCCTATGACAGACCCTATGTGTCCATCGGCTCCGATATGGAGGAAAATGCCAAAGATGTAGAGCGGCAACAGCGGTATTATTACCTTGGTGATGACCAGGTTCACAATCTCCTTTGCATCGCCGAGCAGCTCCTTGACAGTATGGCCTTTTATGGCAGAGGCTGTGAGTCCGAGAATGAAAGCCAGCACCAAGGCAGATGTCACTGATATGAATGCAGGCATCTCAATGGTGAAGTAGGGGTGGAGTGTGCTGCTCATATCGGTGTTTGCCAACGCCCCGATGCCGTCGCCGAGCAGGTACGGATAAGCAAGGCTGCACGACACCAGTGTGAATGAGCCGGAAGCTATGGTCGACAGATAGGCTATAGCCACCGTGACAAGTAGCAGCCGCCCACCACCATTACCCAAGTCTGCGATGCCTGGCGCCACAAGGCCAATGATTAGCAAGGGGATAAAGAAACCCAGGAAGTTGCTGAATATGGAGTTGAACGTGAGGAATATGCGCACGGCCCATGCCGGAGCAAAAAAGCTGCATCCTATGCCAAGCAGTATGGCTATTATTATTTTAGGGAGCAGCCCTATATGGTGGCGTGTTGTTGAGCTGTTGTGTTTCATGAAATTTCTTGATGGAAAAATTACAAGCATTCATTAATATCGGTCGGTTTTCATAACGTCGATAATCCTGTCTTATTGCCTCGTTACAGTTTAAGAATGGTGGCTTTTCAGAAAAATAACATTCCATTTCATGAGTCGTTTTCTGGCTGCGGCAATGTAAGCAAGCTTTCACCGCCCTTGCTGACCTTAACCCACATCCGCACCCGTTTGGGGATTATACAGTCATTGGTGCATGAGGTGGTATGGCAGGCAAGGTAACGGTCGCCAACCCTCGACGAATAATATCAGGGGCATGACGCTACATGTCGTTCATGTCGAGCATTACTCTCTCTTGCTTGTAGGATTGGAGCTCGGGATGGAGGGTTAGGAAGTAGTCGGTCTTTTCTTGTAGTTCGCTGGGGCTGATATTTATAGCCTTGCGCTTTACCTCGCCGATTTTCATGCTCTTGTCTATCTCGTTGACGAGCACGATGTCTATCTCGTGTCCACCTTTTCGATCCCAGTAGTTGCCTATGTTGGTGTATTGTCCGCTCTCGCGGGCTTTCTGCCGGAAGTAACGCTCCAACATTGCGCCCGAGAAAGTGGTGTAGTCGCGCTGCACTGTCTGCTTGAGCAGCTCAATGCTGCCCGATTCCACGTAGGTCATATATTTGTGGAAAAATCGGAACCAGAATGTCATGAAGTTGTCAGCGATATAGTATTTGACAGTCTTAGACGAAGCCTTGCTGAAGATAGGACGCAGCTGACGTAGTATGTTGTAACTGTTCTCCAGCTTGTTGAGGTATCCGCCTATCTCGTTGACACCAACGGCATCCGCTATATCGCCACGAGTGTTTATGCCACGCGCAACACATTCGAGTATTGAGAAATACACTCCGTAGTCTTTGCCAAATTCCTCTATAAGCAGGTTTTTGCCTTCGTTGATAAACAGGGAGTTCTCGCGGAATATGACATCGAGCATCTTTTTGTATGTGAAGGCTTTGGCACTCATCAGCAGCTCAACATACCATGCCACGCCGCCAGTAAAGGTGTACAGCGCAAGCAAATCCTCGTTGGTGTAGTCGGGATTGTGGTCGCGCAGAATCTCTTTGAGCACACCGGTGCGGAATGCCTCAATATGTATTATGTTCGTGGCTCGTGAAAACAAAGGCTCCCTATTGTCCTCGAAGATGCGGTGCATCATAGAGTAGACGCTGCCGCTCAGCAGCAGGTTAATGTGGCTACGGTCCTTGTTGAGGTCCCACACACGCTGAATGTCGCCTATGATGGATGCGTCAATGTTCATCAACTCCTGAAACTCATCGATGATAAGTGTAAGAGGCATATTTTGCGAGGCCTTCATAAGATGCTCAAGCAAATCGGCCACATGAGTGTATGAGCCTATTGGTATGCCCAATGAATGCTCGGCAACATCAATAAACTGGCGGCACAGTATGCTCTCGCTTTTGCGTGACACGAAGAAGTATGCGCAAGGCTTGCCTTCGGTGGCTCGCAGCAACAGTTTGGTTTTACCTATGCGACGTCGGCCAACAATAACAGTCATCTGAGATGTTCCCAATGAGGTCTCCTCAATCTCATGCAACGTTTGCAGTTCCTTTTCCCTGTCGTAGAATTTCATGCTAATTGCTTTTGCTTTTGACAAATAGTAACCGCTGTTACCGTAACAGCGGTTACTATTTTTAAATGCAAAGTTACTGATTTTTCTTGAAATAGAAAAATTTCTCTTTGTGTTTTTGATAAATTTTAAATGATTATCCGCAATCAGCACAACATCGAGAGCGCCTGTTCTCCGCTGCGCTATCGAAATGCCACTGGCATTTCTTCACTTCGAGACGCATTTGTTTACAGTTTTGTCACCCCACACTGCGCTACGCTTGTGAGGGTTTATTGAGAGCGCACATTCTCCGCTGCGCTATCGAAATGCCACTGGCATTTCTTCACTCCGAGACGCATTATTATGGCAAATGCGGATTAATACTATTTTAATAGCGGGCGGCTATGTCGAGGGCTTGTTGCAGGGAGCCTATCTTGTAGCCTTTACTCAGGTATAGTATGTCACCGTTACGGTGCAGGAGTGCAACTATTGGGTAGTCTGTCGCCTGTAGCGGGGCGGGGGAGCGGCCGTTGTTGGAGGCTTTGAGTATCAGCTGTTCCAGCTTGGGTGGGGTGGGGGAGCTGTCGGTGTTGGGCAGCCGCCACGAGAGCACACCGGCTTCGGCTGGCGCCGTCATCAGTATCATGCCGCCCCACTGCCTCAGGCGTGCCGTGTCGGCACGCAGGTCGACGGACAGGTGTCGCGACGGTTCGCCGTAGGGACCGAGGTTGATGTAAAGCATTGTGGAGGGTCCGGCATAATCGTAGAGTGTCACATCGTCGAAGAGCGGTGTGGCAGGGTCTACTTTCCCGATGGCTTCAACTTTCTGTATCAATGGGAGTATGACGATGGGCAAGGTTTGCGACGAGCCCTCGGCAAGGGTGAAGAACTGAAGGCGTGAGCGCACCGAGCCGTCGGGGTAGCGGTTGCCTGTGGAGAGGCAGTAGGTGCCGGCTGGCAACTCCAGCGTGGCGGGGAACGATATCATGCGTGGGTCATCCTCGAAGTCGAAAGAGCGGAGCGACCCATCCTCGACCACGGAGAGGGAGAAGTGCGGCCAGTAGAGGGGCTTCTCGGGTTGTGTGCCACTGTAGGTGAGGGTGAGCGTGGCAGTGGCAGCGGCATTTTCTTGTGTGCTGTTGCCGGAAAGCTGCACTATACGCCATTGCCCTTCGCTGTATACATATATAATATTCGTTGCATTGTCGAGCCAGGCAGGAATGCCGGCAATGCGACATGCGGCGACAAAGAAGATGTCGCGACTGTGGGCGTCGGCATGGCGCAGCCGATAGACACCAACCGGTGAGATGGGGCAGTTATAGTAATTGCCAGTGTCGTCGACAGCTATATTGATTAGAGTCCAGTCTATGAGTTGGTCGATTTCTATGACCTTGAATTTTGACAGCTCTTTGCGGTAAGGTCTTACCATCTCGTTGCTCACACGCGCCGGCATGATGCCTTTGGCATATTCTTTATAAGGTATGTCGGGATAGTCATGTGCTGATGTCAGGTGAGCCTCAAGCACGGAGGCGCTGATGTCGCGCATATCCTTGTCGCTGAAGGTGGCAAGATAGTCGAGCGCATCGGGGTGACTGCTGATGAACTGCTCTATCTGCTGCCAGTTGCCTTCGCTCTTGCGTACCGGCTGGCAGTCCGAGCCGGTGTGGAACGTGGAGGTGTAGGCTGCCCGCAGAGAGTCTTCGAATGCAAGCCTACGGCTGTTTTCCGTCACCTCCTCGGCTGTTGCCGTGGTGGGGTTTGCCGTGGCTTCGGGTGGTGTTATTTCAAAGGTCACTGGCTCCGTGGGTAGCTCGTTGCCCAGCGTAAGGATTACCGTACTGTCGCGCCGCACGTCGACTTTGCAGAATGCCGTGCGCACCCCGTCGGTGGCCCACACCAACAGGTCGCCAAGCCCTGTGGTAAGGCTCGCCTTGCCTTCGGCGTCGGTGTTGTATGCCGCAAGGGTGTAGTACTCGGAGTAGTTGTATTGCTTGAACTCGACGCGCGCACCTGCCATCGGCTTACCGTTGGAGTCGCACACCGTGGCTGTGACACGGCGCGTGGGAGCGTAGTGGTTCAGCAGGTTGAGCTCGCTGTAGAGGCCTGTGCGTCGAACCACCTCCTCGTCGCCTTTATAGCGTCCGAAGGCTTTGGTGTGCACCATCATGCAGCGCGAGGCGGCAATGGTGAACCACGCCATGTTGAGCCGAGGCTCGGGCTCACAGGCTCCGAGGTATTTCCACTCTCCGCCCACGTAGACCTCCACCCATGCGTGGTTGTCGTCGCAGTGCGCCCAGCGTGGAGTGTAGCACTGGCGTGCCGGTATGCCCACGCTGCGCAGTGCCGTGACAGTGAAGGTGCTCTCCTCGCCGCACCGCCCCAGGGCGGTGCGCATGGTGGCCAGAGGCGACGAGGTGCGGCCGTCGCTTGCACGATACGCCACGTGCTCGTGGCACCAGTGGTTGACCTCCAGCGCGGCCTGTTCCATGGACAACCCTTCCAACCGAGGCTTCAACTCGCGGTAGAACAGCATTCTGGCAGTGTCGAGGTTTTCATTGTTGACACGGTATACAAGCACGAAGTGTCGGAATATGTCCTCGGGTACCGAGTCACCCCACGGCATGGTCTTACGCGCTTCGAAAGCTGTGCGTACTTGGTTCAGGAAGAAGTTGGCGTCGTAGTCGGCCATGTCGCAGTAGGGCATGTAGGCATAGAGGAACTCCATGGCTTCGCGCTCGCTGCAGCAGAGGGTGTCAAAATGTTGGTCGGCTATGCCGAGAGTGGCACATCGGCTCTCATAGTCGTTATGCACCTGTTGGCGGTAACTCTTGTCGGTAATGAAATGCGGGTTGCATGGGCAGGCGGCAAACAGCACTGCGGACACCGTGGCAAGTATCATACCTTTGATTTTCATATCTTGCTGCTTTGTTCGTTGTTACTTTATATTTTTATATGTGATTTCACAATACAAATATACGAAAAAAATATATTTCCGTTATTATTATACGCAATGTACTGATAGAAATTAGAAAATGGAAACAGAGAGGATAATGTTGCGCCCATGGCGTGACAGCGATGCCGAGGCATTGTATAAATACGCCTCCGACCCGGAGGTTGGCCCTCGCGCAGGATGGCCTCCCCATAAGAGCGTGGAGGTGAGCCGCGAGATAATACAAACCCTTTTTGCAAGAGACCACATCTGGGCTATGGTGCTAAAAGCCACAGGCGAGCCCATAGGCTGCATGGGCTATTTCCCCCACTGCGAGAGTAATATAGACATTGGCGAGAACGATGCCGAAGCTGGCTACTGGGTGGCGCGTCCCTATTGGAACCAGGGGCTCTGTACCGAGGCTTTGCGGGCAATGATAGACTACTGCTTCAACGTCATGGGGTTCGATACTATATGGAGCGACTACTTTGTTGACAACCCCGCCTCGGGGCGTGTCATGGAGAAGTGCGGCTTCCGCGACACTGGCATGATTAACCGCTGCAGCCAACTGCAAGTGGGCTCCGACCGTCCGGTAAAGGTCATGAAACTATCTAAACAAGAATACCATGAGTGATAATATCTTTTCAGAAGAAAAACAGGCCTGCACCGCTCTTGCCAGACGAAAACATTGGATTGACAACCTGCGCTGGGTGACAGTAATGCTGGTGCTGTTATACCATGTCATCTATTTCTTCAACAACAAAGGCGTCTTCGGCGGCATAGGCGGCTTTGGCGACGGCCCTCAGTATCAGGACGTCGTCATGTATATACTCTATCCGTGGTTCATGCCGTTGCTCTTCCTGCTGGCGGGTATCGGCTCGCGCTATGCCCTCGACAAACATTCAGATAAGGACTGGTTCAAAGCCCGCACTCGCAAACTGCTGGTGCCTGCCACTATAGGCCTGCTGGCATTCCAGTGGATGACAGGCTATTTCAACACACACGTGGCTGGCAACGATGTGCTTGCCGCAGTGCCGCAGCCGGTCAAATATTTCCTGTGGGCATTCAGCGGCATAGGGCCGCTGTGGTTTGTCCAAGACCTCTGGCTCTTCTCGCTCTTGCTTCTTCTGGTTCGCAAAATCGACGGCAATGGCAGGTTCTACAACTGGTGCGGCAAAATGGCTGAGGGCAAGCTGGACGTTGGGTGGCTCATACTGCTCGGGGTGCTTTTCTGGATAGGGGAGAGGGCACTTGTGTTTAACCCACGTCCCGAATCGCTCGACGGCCTCTACAACCTCTATAAGCCGTTCTTTTATCTGATACCCTTCTTGTTAGGCTACTTTGTCTTTGCCAACGACAAAGTGCAATCCGCTGTGCGCAAAGCATGGATACCGCTGATGTTCTTTGCTGTGGCGTGCGGCACGCTGCTCACCGTCACCACCTTTGGGCAGGACAACACCTTGCCACAGTACCTCTGCAAGCCGCTCAACTGCATCTACGGATGGCTAATGTGCCTCGCCATGATGGGGTGGTTTGCTGCCTGCTTCGACCGCACTGGCAAATTCGCGGGCTATATGACGCGTTCCAGCTACGGCATCTATATCGTTCACTATCTGGTAGTGGCAAGCCTCGGATACATGATGAAAATCCACACCACGCTGCCACCGGTGGCCATATATGTCATACTGACCGTGGCTGTGTTCACCCTCTCGCCGTTACTGAACGAGGCCATAAGCCGCATACCGTTCCTCCGTTGGTGCATCCTCGGCAAGAAAAGACATTAATAGTCAGACACAAGTGCAAAGTATTAGCAACAGTATTTCAATCATAATCATAGTATTAATCGAACTGTAAGGCGTGGGTAGTGCATTCCACATAATAGTCTTATTCGAAAAAAAATTCTGTATATGAATTTTTTTGTGTACTTTTGCATTTTGAAAAAATAGGTGTAATCATGTGCACATACAACATAACGGTTAGTGATAATCTCATCGAGCGAGTGCGTCCTGTCATCGGTGCAGACACCGATATCAGCCAATGGATGCAGAGGCAAGTGGAGGCTCTTCTCATCAGCCTTGCTGTCACCCCACAACGCGACACCAAGCAATATGCCCCCGATTTGGAAGCCATCCTTGCCATGCCGCTGCTCGACAATGACGACGTGGGACTCAATGGTGAACAAGCTCGTATGGACTATTATAAAGAGAAATACGACCTATGAAGCGAGTGCTTATAGATACCAACGTCTTGCTTGACGTACTGCTGCACCGCGAACCTTTTTGTACGACTCTGCACAGGTTTTGAATATGGGGTTCAAAGGAGAGATAGAACTATATACCACACCGCTCTGTATCGCCACATGTGTATTTGTTGCTCGTAAAAGTCTTGGCTACAGCAACACCATAGAAGCCATGAAAATATTTGAGCGACACATACACATCACCTCAATGGATGCAAAACAACTCCACGATGCATTATATGCCGTTGCCCCCGATTTTGAGGACATGCTACAGTACTATTCCGCAGCCTCATCCGAATGCAACTACATTGTAACGCGGAACGAAAAACACTTCCCACAAGGCATAATCGCCGTAATGTCGCCAACTGCATTCCTACAGTCTCAATTTGTGTAATAATGCCGGCATTTATGATAACTTATTGAGATTACTAACGCATAATGACAATATGACATAAACATATAGAGAAAACGAATATACAATATTAACCAAGCGTTTGCTATTTGTTCCTACCAAACTGAAACGTGGAAAATTTCAAATAGGGACCCTAAGGATGACCAAATACGCAGATGCTCGTCGATAGGCGAGTATTTGAAAGTCTTTCCTTAGAGGTATTTTCCACGACCGCAGTTTGGGGACGAGATTTACTCGCCTTCTATTTTTGCGGTTGTGGCAAGCTAAGGAATAGGTGGCATATCGCTATAATACAAATAGCAATATGGACACAAATAATTTTATTAACATTGGGTTAATCAAAACTCTGTACATCAATTTTCGTTGTTGCAAAATCAAAGACGCAGTCCATCTTCCAATATTTGTAGCTCGCAATGTTGGTGTGGCTTATTGCAAAAGGAACGTATTTGAATTTCCTGAAGGAAGCAAAACCAAAATGTTCACGGTCGGTTTTAATAGAAGTTGTAACACGGGAACCCCATCTGCACTAAAAGTAAAAGGCAAGATAATATTACATGGAGCAGGTATTCATGCCTTTGGTGCAGGATGCGACATTACTGTCGGGGGGAATGGTATACTTGAAATTGGAGACCATTTTGCTTGCACTGGTGAAAGCAAAATCTCCGTAAGCAACAAAATTACTATTGGGAAAAACAATCTTTGGTCGTATGGATGCACCATCATGGACTATGATGGGCATAAAATATTCGATGGAGAAAGTGGTCTGCAAATCAACAAACCAAAAGAAGTGATTTTTGGCGACAACATTTGGATGGGTAATGGATGTACTATTTTGAAGGGAAGTGTCATTCCATCGGGATGTATAATTGCAGCAAGGAGCCTAATATCTAAGCCTTTGTCAGAAGAGAATGTTATCATCACATCACAAGGGAAAACGCTTAAAAGCAATATTCGATGGAAGACATGATTTTGCCGTGTTGAAAAGACTGCGCACCTTTCACCTTCGCAGCCGAATCATCCTTATGTATCATCAAAATCATGTGCCTTTACATCACGGCTGATGTAAGGTTATATGGTGTCGTGATGTATGCTTACATCACGACGGGGCGAAAAAAGTATTGATTCTGGGTGAGTTCTATTAATTCTTTGAGAGCGCGTCCATCCCGGACGCATATTCTGTCTATCTTACTACCCCACACTGCGTTCCTTGTGTGGGGTTATTGAGAGTTTGCCCCTCCGGGGCAATTTTTAGAGGTCGCCTCTGGTAAACTAATAGTTAACACTTTGTCGCAACTGAGCAATGCTCTTTCTCCGATGAACGCAACCTGTCACGAGTCTCAAGCCGTTCAAGCATATGCCCTCTCTTCAATCACCTCCGCACGGCGTGTTTGCACAGCAAAATAACTCTGCGCAAATGCAATCTCTTCCTTCTTTGGGTCGCCATTTTGAGCAATGAGATAGCATGCATAGCGAATCAGCATGAAATCTTGGACAGGACGTTTGGCACTTGGGGCAAATTCTATCATTTTCGTGACCTCACAAAAATGATCATCAATGTTGATACCCTGTGTTTTGCACGATTGCATGGCTCGCCCGACAGCCACGGCGAAATTCTCCCATCTTGCATATCAAAGAACGTGTTGCAGCTCTCAAGCATACCACACTTCAATATCTTCGCCGCCATCCCCGGCAATGTGCCGTTCTATTTCGTCAAATGTACTTTTGTATGTGTTGATTTGTTGAATGTCCATATACGATAGTTTTTTTTAATAACGAGGGCAATGCAATATTATTGCAGTACTTATAAGCAAAGCCTCGGCTGACATTGCTGCCAAACGAGGCTTCTTCTAACGGATGTCACTAAAGGCTTAGTACATTCCGCCCTCCTTTGGGAGAGGTTTGTACTAATCCTTGCGGCTTAGTACATGCCGCCCATGCCGCCCATGCCGGGATTGGCGGCTGCGGGAGGTTCGGGCTCCTTGATGTCGCAGAGTACACACTCGGTGGTGAGGAGCATGCCTGCGATGCTGGCGGCGTTCTCCAATGCCACGCGGGCAACCTTGGCGGGGTCTATGACGCCGCTGGCGAACAGGTTCTCGTACTTCTCGGTACGGGCATTGTAGCCGTAGTCGTCCTTGCCGTTCTTCACCTCGTTGACTACCACGCTGCCTTCGATACCGGCGTTCTCGACAATCATGCGAAGAGGCTCTTCGACGGCGCGACGGATTATCTCGATACCGAGTTTTTCGTCCTCGTTCTCGGGCTTGACGGCATCGAGTTTCTGGGCGGCGCGGATGAAAGCGGTGCCGCCGCCAGGTATGATACCCTCTTCGACAGCTGCGCGGGTTGCGTGCAGAGCATCGTCGAAGCGGTCTTTCTTCTCCTTCATCTCAACCTCGGAGGCTGCACCCACGTAGATGACAGCCACGCCGCCGGCGAGCTTGGCAAGACGCTCCTGCAACTTCTCGCGGTCGTAGTCGCTCGTGGTCTTCTCAATCTGAGCCTTGATTTGGTTGACGCGACCCTTGATCATCTCGCTGTCGCCCTTGCCGCTCACGATGGTGGTGTTGTCTTTGTCTATGCTGACTTTCTCGCTCTGGCCGAGCATGGAGAGGTCGGTGTCCTCGAGTTTGAAGCCTTTCTCCTCGCTGATGACGGTACCACCGGTGAGGATGGCAATGTCTTCGAGCATCTCTTTGCGGCGGTCGCCGAAGCCGGGAGCCTTGACGGCAACAATCTTCAGGCTGCCACGCAGACGGTTGACGACGAGGGTGGCAAGAGCCTCACTGTCGACATCCTCGGCAATGATAAGGAGCGGACGACCGGTGTTGACAACCTTCTCGAGCACGGGCAGAAAGTCTTTCATGGTGCTTATCTTCTTGTCGTAGATAAGGATATAGGGGTTGTCGTAGTTGCACTCCATCTTCTCGGTGTCGGTGACGAAGTAGGGGCTGATGTAGCCACGGTCGAACTGCATACCCTCGACGACTTTGACGGTGGTATCGATACCCTTGGCATCCTCAATGGTGATGACGCCGTCCTTGGTCACTTTCTCCATTGCCTCGGCAATGATGTCGCCGATATGGGTGTCGTTGTTGGCGCTGATGGTGGCCACCTGACGAATCTTCTGGATGTCGCCGCCGACCTCCTGACTCTGTTCCTTAATGCCCTTCACTATCTCGGCAACGGCCTTGTCGATACCGCGTTTGAGATCCATGGGGTTGGCACCTGCTGTGACATTCTTGAGGCCGGTGTTGACAATAGCCTGAGCCAGCACGGTGGCGGTGGTGGTACCGTCACCAGCCTGGTCGTTGGTCTTGCTGGCCACTTCCTTCACCATCTGGGCGCCCATATTCTGTATGCCGTCTTCGAGCTCAATTTCCTTGGCAACGGTGACACCGTCCTTGGTTACCTGAGGGGCACCAAACTTCTTGTCGATAACAACATTGCGGCCTTTGGGGCCGAGGGTTACCTTAACGGCATTGGCCAACTGGTCGACACCTTTGCGCAGCTGCTCGCGCGCATCATTATTGAAAACTATCTGTTTTGCCATAATTTATTGTTCCTTTCTTTTTTTCTGATTACTCCGAGTATTTTGAATAATCTGATTATTCTGATTGTTTATATAATTGCGTATATGTCGCTCTCTTTCATTATCATGAGCTTCTCGCCCTCAAGTTCTATCTCGGTGCCGCTGTATTTGCCGTAGAGCACTTTGTCGCCGACCTTGACGGTCATCTCATGGTCTTTGGTACCCTTGCCAACGGCGAGGACTTCGCCATGCTGAGGTTTCTCTTTGGCGGTATCGGGGATGATGATGCCGCTGGCGGTTTTCTGTTCGGCCTCGGCGGGACGCACGAGGACTCGGTCTGCTAATGGTGTGATGTTCATGGTTGATGATGTTTTATTTTTTTTGTTTTATTTTTCTGTTTTGCGTGCCAGTTTTTAATGGCTTGCACTTTTATTAATCAATATCCGTGCCAAAAGGTGACAAATTGTTGTCAGATGACATTTACCGACAAATTGTCACACCTGCTGTCAGTCGGTATATATTAAGCGGTGCCATTCCTTCATGTCGGGACGGCACCGCTTTAATTTGGTTGTAGTTGTGTGACTGCGTTTTGAGCTTGGCAGCCGACAAAACAATAGTTATGCTATTGTGCAAGCACCAATATCTCGTTGCTGCGACATTTGATCACACCGCCGTTGATAGGGAAGAGGCGGGTGTCGCTGTCGCTTATTACCACACGGACGTTGCCTGCGGCGAGTGCCGAGATGATGGGGGCGTGGTTGTTCATAATCTCAAACAGGCCACCTGTGCCAGGGAGCTGCACCAAGCGTGCCTCGCCTTCGTAGAGGGTGCTGTCTGGTTTGATGATTTTCAGTTTCATTGTTTTCTCTGTTATTTGGTCTCGGCAAGAATCTTCTCACCCTTCTCGATGGCCTCTTCGATGGTGCCCACGAGCAGGAAGGCCTGCTCGGGCAGGTAGTCGACATCGCCGTTGAGAATCATGTTGAAGCCCTTGATGGTGTCTTCGATGTTGACGAACTTACCTTCAAGACCGGTGAATGCCTCGGCTACGAAGAAAGGCTGCGACAGGAAGCGCTGCACCCTGCGGGCACGTGCCACGACGAGTTTGTCGGCCTCGCCGAGCTCTTCCATACCGAGGATGGCGATAATATCCTGCAACTCATTGTAGCGTTGCAGTATCTGTTTCACTTTCTGGGCGGTGTTGTAGTGTTCCTCGCCTACCACATTGGGCGAGAGAATGCGCGATGTGGAGTCGAGCGGGTCGACGGCGGGGTAGATACCGAGCTCCGAGATCTTGCGGCTCAACACCGTCTGGGCGTCGAGGTGGGCAAAAGTGGTGGCGGGGGCGGGGTCTGTCAAGTCGTCGGCGGGCACATACACAGCCTGGACCGATGTGATGGAACCGCGTTTGGTGGAGGTGATACGTTCCTGCATGACACCCATCTCCGTAGCCAGTGTGGGCTGATAACCCACGGCCGAAGGCATACGGCCAAGAAGAGCCGACACCTCGGAACCAGCCTGGGTGAAACGGAAGATATTGTCGATGAAGAGGAGGATGTCGCGTCCGCCGGTCTTCTCGTCGCCGTCACGGTAGTACTCGGCAAGGGTAAGGCCCGACAGGGCCACACGGGCACGGGCGCCGGGGGTCTCGTTCATCTGTCCGAACACCATGGTGCACTTGGAGTCGCGCAGCTGCTCGGCATCTATCTTGGCAAGATCCCAGCTGCCGGCCTCCATGCTCTTGATAAACTCGGGACCGTATTTGATAACGCCAGCCTCGACCATCTCGCGCAGCAGGTCGTTACCCTCACGGGTGCGCTCACCAACGCCGGTGAACACCGACATGCCGGAGTATTTCTTTGCGATGTTGTTGATAAGCTCCTGGATAAGTACGGTCTTGCCCACACCGGCGCCGCCGAACAAACCAATCTTACCACCTTTGAGGAAGGGTTGTATAAGGTCGATAACCTTGATACCCGTATAGAGAATTTCCTGTGTGGTGGAGAGGTTCTCGAATTTCGGGGGTTCGCGGTGGATGCCGTAGCGTTTCTCGCATTGCGGCTGGGGCATACCGTCGATGGTCTGGCCTATGACGTTGAACAGACGACCGTTGATATTCTCACCCACGGGCATCGAGATGGGACCGCCGAGCATATTGACTTCCATGCCACGCTGCAGACCGTCGGTGCTGTCCATTGCTATGGTGCGCATGGTGTTCTCGCCAATGTCTTGCTGGCATTCCAGTATAATCTCCGTACCGTCGGGACGTTTGACCGACAGTGCGTCGTAAATGTCAGGAAGTGCTACATCAACGTCGAAGGTAACATCGACCACGGCGCCGATGATCTGCGAGATTTTTCCTTTGCTGAGTTGTTCCATGTCGATTATCGCTTGGTTAATTTTAAAAGTTAGCTTAGTGCTATTGTTTTTTGTTTCAACACTATCGGATTAAATATGCAATCCGTATCAAAGTGCGAAATTACGATTTTTTATTGAATTGACAGCACTTTTTGATAAAAAAGTCTAAACAAAAATTATTACATCACTGATTTATATCAGTTTATAAATTTTGCCTGGCAGGCATTTGCAACGGTCGGCCAGTTCTAGTGAAAGTAGGGCGGAGGCTACCTCGGGCAGGGTTCGCCTTGTTTTGGCCACTATCTGGTCGGTTTCGAGCGGACCTTCGGCTTGCAGTATCTCCACTATGGCGCGTTCCACGGGGTTTTTGATGTCGTCGGGCATGGGAAGTTCCATTTGTTTTGCCTCTGTGGTGGTGAGGCGTTCCCATCCGAGGGTGTCGAAAAGGTCGTCGGCCTTGCGAAGCAGCGCCGCCTTGTTGCCGGCTATCAGGTTGTTGCATCCAACGGAGTAGGTGGCGCCCCACGGGCCGGGCACTGCCAGCACGTCGCGATGGTATCCCATTGCCATGTTGGCAGTTATCAAAGCTCCGCCGCGCTCGGAAGCCTCAACAACAACAGTTGCGTCGGCCATTGCAGCTATTATCCTGTTGCGAGCCGGAAAGTAGGAGGGGTTGATGGCGGTGCCGTGCATGTATTCCGTCACCAGTCCGCCTCGTTCAAGCATCTGCTTGGCAAGGTTGCGGTTCTGCGACGGATAGATACGGTCCAATCCGTGGCCGAGCACACCGACAGTGTCGAGTCCTGCGGCGAGCGACTCGCTGTGGGCTGCAGTGTCGATGCCATAGGCCAGCCCGCTGACAACCAGTATACCTTCGCCCTTGAACTTGCTTATCAAGCGGTGGGTCACCTCATGACCGTAGGAGGTGGCTCTGCGGGTGCCCACCACGGCCACCACACGTGAGGCGTTGAGGTTGGCGGTGCCCATGGTGTAGAGTATTATGGGGCAGTCCTCGCAACCGGCACGGTTGAGACGCTTGGGGTAGTCGTCATCCTTGAAGTGAAGCACCTTGATATGGTGTTTCTCGGCATAGTTCAGCTCTTCTTCGGCACGGGCAAGGGTCGACTTGTCGCGTATGGTCTCTATGACAGTGCGATGGTCGCCAAAGACCTGCTTCAACTCCGAGTCGCTGAGTTTGTACACATCCTCGGCGGTAGGGTAGAGGTCGAGCAGTATGCGGGCGCTGCGGCACCCTATGCCAGGCACCAACATCAAGGCTATCTCATACGATAGGTCTCTCATGGCTTTAGTTTTGAAATCATAAGGCAACGCCATGCCGCCAATGCGGCGTTTCGCTGCGCAACGTGGAAGTGTTTATTTCTTTAGTTCTATTCGGAAAGTGGAGCCTTGGTCTTCCACCGAATTCTTGAGGTATATCTTGCCTTTGTGGTAGTCGTTGACTATTCGCCTTGCCAGGCTGAGACCGAGGCCCCACCCGCGCTGCTTGGTGGTGTATCCCGACTCAAAGATATGCTTCTGCACCGACGACGGCATTCCTTTGCCGGTGTCGGACACCTCTACGACCACCTGCTTCTCATCTTCGACAAGAGTTATGGTGAGTATGCCCTCTCCGCTCATGGCATCGACGGCGTTTTTGCAGAGGTTCTCTATCACCCATTGGAAAAGGTAGGTGTTGAGAGGCACCATAACGGGATGGTCGGGGTGGTTGAAGTTGAATGTCACCTTCTTGGAGGTGCGTCCGGCAAGGTATTCTATGGCGCCATCGGTCACTGCCACCACGTCTTGCTGGCTAAGCTCGGGAACCGAGCCTATCTTCGAGAAACGCTGCGTCACGGTTTCAAGGCGGTTGAGGTCTTTCTTTATCTCGCCGGCATACTGACTGTCGAGGGTTTTGCCTTCGAGATACTCGGTCCAAGCCATGAGCGACGAGATAGGCGTGCCCAACTGGTGGGCCGTCTCCTTGGCCATACCTACCCAGATTCGGTTCTGCTCCATGGTGCGCGCTGTGCGGAAAAGGAAATAGGAGACTGTGAGCAGCACTATGGCTATGACGACATAGAACAGTGGTATCCAACGCAACGAGGTGAGCAGGGGGGTGCTCTCGTAAAAGACGTAGGCCGTGGTCTGGCTTGGCAGCGTGATCTCTATCGGGGTGTTCTCGCGTTCCATCTCGCGCAGCTTGGCGGCAAGCTTCGCCTCGCTGTTAAACAGCGAGCTGTCGAGGTTGCCGTAGCCCAGCACCTGCGTGCGCGATGTGTCGGTAATGATTACCGGCACAAACACCGAGTTGTTGGTTATCTCGTAGAGCAGCGACTGGTTGAGGCTGCCCAGCACGTTGCGCAGGTCGCTGTATAGCCGCGACTCTTTATAGTAAAGCGTGAACGGCATACCATATATATTATAATGTACCGGCATGTCGTAAAGAAACTCCGAGAGCATCTCTGCCGTCATGCGCTTGCCCACAAGGGTGTCGTCGTCGCAACTGTTGCCAGTGTTGGCGGCGGTGATTACAGAGTCGTTGTCGAGAATAACCACAGGTATGGTGTGGTTGGCTTCGATATAGTTATAATAAAAGCCCACGTCAACCCCCAGGGGCTGCTCTGCATAGGTTTTGATGGCCTTGCTGTAGAGTTCCATCTTCAGGCGCTCTTCGTAGGCCACCTCCTCAAAAAACTCGTCGGTATATGCCACAAGCTGAGCCTTGCTGCCTATGGCGTTGGCCCATATACGCACCTTCTGCTCTTCGGAGATGCGTATCTGGCGGGCTATGCGGTTTATCTGCCACAGTGCAAAGAAAGCCAACAGAATAGTGATTACCATCACCACCCATTTGGCACGCTGGCGGAGGTTGTTGTTCATTCTACTCGTATGGTTTTGGCTGGCTGGATTTTTGATATTGACGTGGCAGGCAGCATGAGCGACAGTAGACATAACGCGAAGGTGGAGACTCCCACAAAGAGGTAGTGCAGTGGATTGATCTCTACGGGCACATAGCTCATAGAATAACTGGCAGGGTCGAGGTGTATTATATGCAATGTCGACTGCAACAGGCTGAGCACCAATGCTACAGCCATGCCTATCAATATACCTTTGATAATTATGCCGGCGGCTTTGATTAAGAATATGCGCCGCACCGACTTGTTGGTGCACCCGAGGGTTTTGAGTATGCCTATTGTCTGGGTCTTCTCAAAAATGAGTATCAACAGTGTTGAGACCACTGCAACCATGCAGACTATAGCCATGATGACAAGGATTAGTACGATATTGGAATCGAGCAGGTTGAGCCATGCAAAGAGCGCAGGCTGAAGGTCAACAATAGTCTCAAGGTTTAGGTCGTAGTCGAGGGTGTTGTAAATGGTTTGAGCCATCTCTGGCAGCTTGCCAAAGTCGGTTATAGTTATCTCACAGCCCTGTGCCTGTGTGGGCTGCCAGTCGTTGAGCCGCTGCACCTGACGCAAGTCGCCGATGATGTAGTGGTCGTCGAACTCGTTCATGTCGGTGGAGTATACCCCGACAATCCTGAAAGCCCTGGCACGGTAGCTGCCGTCTTGGAAGAAATAGGTGGGGAGTTTGTCGCCAACAGCCACCGACAATTTGTCGGCCACGTTGCGCGAGACAATAACCTCGTTGGACGGCAGCGTGTCGGCTAGGTAGGGGAGGCGCCCCTGTTGCAAAACCGAGGAGAAGAAGGTTGTGTCGTAGCCTGCATCGACGCCTTTGAGAATCACTCCGTGGATTTCCTGGCCGGTTTTTATCATGCCGCCTTTCTCTGCGTAGAACTGAAGGTGCTTCACGCCCTCGGTCGCCGCTATGGTGCGGAACACCTCTCGGTCGGTGTCTATGGGCAGCTCGTCGTAGCCCACACCGGGCTCAAGACCCGACACAATAAGGTGGGAGCCGAAGCCCACCACGCGGCTCCTTATCTCGCCTTGGAAACCGGTGAGGATAGCCAACGCCATCACCATCACCAGCACACCGAGGGCTATGCTGACGACGGCAAGGGTGATTATAGGGGTCGACAAAGCCTCTTTGCGACGTGGCAGAAAACGCCGCGCCACAAACCGTTCCATCCTCATATTTGGCAAATTGAAAGTCTTGTCAATCACGTTACAACAAGCATAACGTGATCTTATTTTACTTTAACGACTCAGCAATGGCCATGAAGTCGTCGGCATTGAGCGAAGCGCCGCCTATAAGCCCACCGTCAACATCGGGGTTGGCGAAAAGCTCCTTGGCGTTGGATGGCTTGCAGCTGCCGCCGTAGAGTATGCTGGTCTCCTCGGCCACCACCTTGCCGTATTTCTCGGCAATGAGGCTGCGTATATAAGCATGCATCTCCTGGGCTTGCTCGGGAGTGGCGGTCTTGCCGGTACCAATGGCCCACACAGGCTCGTAGGCTATAATCAACTTGCCAAACTGCTCAGGGGTAAGATGGAAAAGACCGTCGGTGACCTGACGCTTCACCACCTCAAACTGCTTGTCGGCCTCGCGCTCCTCAAGCACCTCGCCACAGCATACTATCGGACGTATGTCGTTCTCCAACAGGCGGTCGACCTTGCGGGCTATCAGTTCGTCGCTCTCATTGTGATAAGCTCTGCGCTCCGAGTGTCCCACAATGCAATAGGCTATCTCCATCGAGCCGAGCATTGCCGCCGACACCTCGCCGGTATACGCGCCTTTGTCGTATGCACTGACATCCTGTGCGCCAACCTCGAAATAGGAGTCGCCGGAGTAATCGCTCGCCAGCTCAAGGTAAGGGTAGGGGGTACACACTATCATCTTGCAGCTGAGGGCGGCGTGCTCCTCAAGATTGGTCATAAGTTTGTCGAGCACCTCGTCGGCCTCGTCAAAGGTGAGGTTCATCTTCCAGTTGCCTGCCACTATTTTGCTTCTCATGGTTTTTTGATTTTTTGTTATTCTTAAATTATGTGATTCTCTCTCTATTAACGACAATGGACAATACTTATTGTATATTATCAATAATAAATATTTGTGCGTAAGGGTAAAAAAACGTAAATTTGCACGTTCAAAGAAGCATCGCAAGTATTATGGAAAACACTATCCAACAACTACTTCAGCAGGCTATTGCCAATGCACTCGACACGCTGTACGGCATAAAAAACACCTGCAACGACATTCAGCTGCAAAACACACGCAAGGATTTCAAAGGCGACTTTACACTTGTGGTGTTCCCCTATGTCAAACAGGCCCGTAAGAAACCCGAAGAGGTGGCCGACGAGATAGGCAAGGCCGTTTGCTCTATATGTGAAGCAATTACATCATACAATACCGTCAAAGGATTTCTCAACTTTGAGGTGGACAACGCCTATTGGTGCCGCTTTGTGTCCAGGGAGGCCGCCAACGAGCAGTTTGGCATGTGCAAGGCCGACGGCACCAAGCCTCCGGTGGTGATAGAGTTTTCGTCGCCCAACACCAACAAACCCCTGCACCTCGGACATATACGCAACAACCTTCTTGGCTGGTCGGTGGCCAACCTTCTGTCGGCAAGCGGCGAGAACGTCAAGCGCGTCAACCTCGTCAACGACCGCGGCATACACATCTGCAAGTCGATGTTGGCATGGCAACGCTACTCGGGCGGCGAAACCCCTGAGAGCAGCGGCATAAAGGGCGACCACCTTGTTGGTAAGTACTATGTTGAGTTTGACAAACACTTTAAGCAACAAACACAAGAACTTGAAGCACAAGGTTCAAGCGAGGACGAAGCAAAGCATAATGCGCCGCTGATTGTAGAGGCTCAGGATATGCTGCGCCGCTGGGAAGAGGGCGACAAGGAGGTGCGCGAATTGTGGGAGAAGATGAACCAATGGGTCTACGACGGATTTAACGAGACCTACCGCAAACTTGGCATATCATTTGACAAAATATACTACGAATCCAACACCTATCTACTTGGAAAAGAGCTTGTGACAAAAGGGTTGGAAATGGGTGTGCTTTTCCGTAAGGAGGATGGCTCGGTGTGGTGCGACTTGACCGACGAGGGACTGGACCAAAAGCTGCTACTCCGCAAGGACGGCACCTCCGTGTATATGACACAAGACCTTGGTACGGCACTGCTTCGTCATAAAGAGTTCAATGCCGGACAGCTCATCTATGTTGTTGGCAATGAGCAAGACTACCATTTCAAAGTGCTCAAGAAAGTACTTGGACGCCTGGGGTTCGACTGGGCCGACAAGGTGTATCACCTCTCTTACGGCATGGTGGAACTGCCCAACGGCAAGATGAAGTCGCGTGAAGGTACCGTGGTCGATGCCGACGACCTCATAGAGGGTATGGTGGCAACGGCACGCCAAATGGGTGAGGAGCACGGCCGCAACAACGACCTGCCCCAAACCGAACAAGAACAACTTTACCTAACACTTGCACTGGGAGCCCTTAAATACTTCATCCTCAAAGTAGACCCCGTCAAGAACATGCTCTTCAATCCCGAAGAAAGCATAGACTTTAACGGCAATACAGGCCCATTCATACAATACACCTACGCACGCATCCAGAGCATTGTACGAAAAAGCGATGCTGCAGCCTTCAATGGAGACAAGGTAGAAATAGGGGAGAAGGAGCGCGACATCATAACCAAACTGCACGACCTTCCCAATGCCATACAGCAGGCCGCTCGCAACCTCAGTCCAGCTATGGTGGCCAACTACGCCTACGATCTCGCCAAAGCCTTCAACAGCTTCTATCAGGACACCCCAATACTGAAAGAGAGCGACGAACTGAAGCGCTCATTCCGCATACAACTCTCTAAGGATGTTGGCTTTGCCATAAAGAACACCATGTACATCCTCGGCATTGACGTACCCGAAAGAATGTAGAGCATGTATAAAGGAAACTATAATATACTGTCATTCTACTGCGACTGTGACGACCGCCTCGCACTATGGGCGGCCGCTCGCATTATGCAAGAGGGCGCAGAAGAGGATACCGTGCGTGCAGGCATTGGCTTTGAAGGACTTATGGCGCAGGGCAAGGCTTGGGTTATCTGCCGGATGCACTACGAGATACACGAGCGGCCACACTGCGGCGAAAATGTTATGTTAACTACATGGTCGAGGGGAACCAACGGGCTCTTTGCTCTGCGCGATAGTAGGATAGAAGGCAGTGACGGGCGGACTCTGATAACCTCAACAACCCACTGGGTTATAATTGACTATAACACGCGACACGCCTGCCGCATCAACACCATACTCGACAATTTCGACAAACACGACATGCAAGCTACGTCGATAGAGAAACTCGACAAAATGCACCCGCCACTTTTCGACGAGTCGAATATTGTTTTCTCGCTGACAACGCGCCGCGCGATGATCGACCACACCATGCATGTCAACAACTCTGAATACCTGCGCTGGATTACCGATGTAATCAATGCCGACGGTATTGTCGACTACAAAGCCATTGATGTTGATTTTGTCGCCGAAACCAAATGCAACGAGAAAGTAGACATTTACAAGATCCAAGACGGTAGCACCATCTGGTTCCAAATATTGAATTCTCGTGGAGTTGCCATTCGGGCGAAAATCACGCTTTGACAAATCCATGGCAGCAGTCCGGCTCGGCTCCAATTACTGAATTCTCGTGGCGCTGCCATCCAGGCGAAATCACGCTTTGACAAATCCAGGGCAACAGTCTGGCTTGGCTCCAAATATTCAATTCTCGTGGCGTTGCCATCCGGGCGAAAATCACGCTTTGACGAATTTAGGGCAACAGTCCGGCTGGGCTCCAAATATTCAATTCTCGTGGCGTTGCCATTCGGACAAAAATTCAAATCAGTATCTAAATAGGGGACTCTGTAATATAAGACAGTCAAACATTATAAATAACGCCAAATCAAGCTGTTTTAATTTACTTTAGTTAACATAATACGAATTACAATTCAAAATACTGTAGCAGAACTGGTTAGGGAAACCGTATTATTTTGACTGGCAAACAGCGATCCAAAGTACTAAAAAACGCGGGCGGCTTAGATTGAAGTCGCCCGCTGAAATCTATATTGTCTGTTTGAAATTAACCTTCGAACTGTTTCAGTTTTTCTTTTATCGGTTTAAGGTCATCGTAGCGCTCAAGAATTGTAAATACGTGAGCGAGCGATTTAAGGCAGTCATAGAGATTTTTGCGGTTCATGGCAATCTCGTTTTCATCGGTCAAACTTTCGAGGTATGTCAAGGCATTGCGGAAATACTGTATTGACTGGTCGAAGAAAACGTTGGACTCCTTGGTCAGAACCAACGACTGCTCGTATTCGGCATCGTTGTCGACATCTTTTTTGGCGGCTTCGTCTTTTTTGTCAACGCCCTGGTTGAATATCATGATGCCAATCTTGTAGTTGGCTTCATACTGTTGCGGCTTTATTTTGAGCGAGGCTTGGTACTGCTCCTCGGCACCTTTTAAGTCGCCCGACACTTCAAGAATACTGGCTGCTTGGCACAAAAACGACGCTTTAACATCGGGATTATTCCCTACTTTGTCGAGAGCCTGACCAACCATCTGCTTGGCTTTCTCGGAGTTGCCACGCCATGCCTCGGCACGAGCCTGAAGGAGATATGAATTGTAGTCATTGGGATAGTTCTTGGTATAGCGGGTGACAAGTTTCATGAGCTCCACGGTGTCTTTCTTGCCCACATATATGCCGAACAGCGAGTTGAAAACGCCAGGCATTTTATCGATAATATTTGTGTCCTTCTGGGCAGTGCGGGTCAACGGCTGGTAGTATTTGAGCAATAGGTCGTTGTCGTGGAGGGCTCTTGCGCACATGCCGCCCATGTAGTTGGCAATACTCTTGAGGCTGTTCTCTCCCGTAACGTTGCATATCTTGATGCAAACGTCTGCCATCTTGACACCTTCGGCGAATTCCTGCGCGTCATAGCATTTCACGCCTGCCGAGTAGTATGCCTCGGCAACGAATTTGTATACGCCTTTAATCTGCTCGGCAAACTCACCCTTACTGTCGAGTTCCTGGCATTTCTGTGCCGACTCGTAGGCAGTGATGAACCATGCGGGTTGCATGTCGGCATACTGTTTGGCGTACTTTGATTTAGGATTGTTTTGCAGTTCGAGACCTATCTGAGTATAGATAAGGCCTTTGTAGCACCATGTCTTGGCATCTGTGCTGGTGTTGGCGTCTGTGCTGGCGGCATCAATCTGGTCTTTAGCTTTGCTAAGGTAGCCTCTTCGGAGTGATTCTATGGCTCCTTGAACGTTAAGCGTCTGAGCAGATATGCTCCACGCCAAGGCCGCGAAGGCCAATAATGCTGTGATTTTTTTCATCTTGCTGGTGTTATGTGTGATTTTTGTCGTTATTACTTTATAACGAGGTCGCGTTATTGTTTAATGTCTGAACGAGATAACGCGACCACGTGTTAAATTATTTTGTTTCGTCGTTATTATTTTCCTGCGGAACCTCCCCTGTCTGGCCTTCTGTGGCGGAATCCTCGGTCTGCAGTTCCTCGGGGTTGGCATTCTCGTCGGGCGGCAGTTCGGTGCCGTCAACCTCTGCCACTTCCTCGTCGGGGTCTGCATCGACGGCGGTGATGGAGGCTATGCTGTCCTTGCCCTTGAGGTTGATCAGGCGCACGCCTTGTGTGTTGCGGCCAAGCACCCGAAGGTCGGCAACATGCATACGTATGGTGATACCCGAACGGTTGATGATCATGAGGTCGTTGTCGTCGGTCACGTTGCAGATAGCCACTACCCTTCCGGTCTTTTCGGTCACGTTGAGGGTGGCCACGCCCTTGCCGCCACGGTGCGTGATGCGGTACTGGTCGAGTGGCGAGCGTTTGCCGTAGCCGTTCTCGGAGACCACAAGGATGTCGTATTTGTCACTGTCGACGCAGAGCATATTGATGACGCAGTCCTCCTCGCCTTGCAGTGTGACACCTTTTACACCCATGGCGCCGCGTCCCATATCGCGGAACTCGTCCTCCGGGCAGCGCATCACCTTGCCCATCTTGGTGGCTATCATCATCTGGCTCTTGCCGTCGGTGAGGCGTGCCACGAGTAGCTCGTCGCCCTCGCGTATGCCCACGGCGATAATGCCGTCCCTGCGCGGACGCGAGTAGGCCTCAAGGGTGGTTTTTTTCACTATACCTTTCTTGGTACACATTACGATATAGTGGTTGTCGAGGTACTCTTTGTCGGTGAGGTTCTGGACGTTGATATAGGCCTTGACCTTGTCGTCGGGTTCTATGTTGATAAAGTTGAGCAGCGGGCGTCCCTTGGTGTTCTTCTCACCCTCGGGGATTTCGAACACGCGTTTCCAGTAGCAACGGCCTTTCTCTGTGAAGAAGAGGATGTAGTTGTGGTTGGTTGCCATAAAGATATGCTCCACAAAATCCTCGCTGCGCACCGAGCTGCCTTTGGAGCCCACACCTCCCCTACTCTGCGCCTTGTATTCGCCGAGGAGGGTGCGTTTGATGTAGCCTTTGTGGGAGATAGTGATAACCACGCTGTCGTCGGGGATGGTGTCCTCTATACGGAAGTTGGATGCGGCGTACTCTATGCGGGAGCGGCGGTCGTCGCCGTACTTGTCGCGTATCTCGGCCATCTCAGTCTTGATGACCTCCATCAGCACGCTATGGTCGCCGAGTATCTCTTTGCAGCGCTCTATGAAACGCATCTTATCGTCGTACTCATCCTGCAGTTTCTTGCGTTCCATGCCGGAAAGCTGACGCAGACGCATTTCAACAATGGCGCGAGCCTGTATGTCGGTAAATTCATAACGGTCTATGAGAGCCTGGCGAGCCTCGTCGACGGTCGCAGATTTACGTATCAAGGCAATGATCTCGTCTATGATGTCGATGGCTTTGAGCAGGCCTTGGAGTATATGAGCTCTGCGCTCGGCTTCGGCCATCTCAAAGCGGGTGCGGCGTGTCACCACCTCTTCGCGGTGCTCCACAAAGTTGGCTATGAGCTCTTTGAGGTTGAGCAGTTTGGGACGCCCTTTGACGAGGGCTATGTTGTTTACGGCAAAGGAGCTCTGCAGCTCGGAGAGCTGGAAGAGCTTGTTGAGTATTACATTAGGTACAGCGTCGTGCTTGAGGTAGTACACCACGCGGATACCCTCTTTGTCGCTTTCGTCGCGTATGTCGCTAATGCCGTCTATCTTGCCGTCCTTGACAAGCTGAGCCTGCTTGCGTATCATCTCGGCCTTGTTGACGCCGTAGGGCACGTCGTGGGCTATGATCACGGTGCGGCCTTTGGCGTCCTCGTCAATAGTTGTCTCGGCACGCAGAATGATGCTGCCGCGACCCGTGGTGAACGCTTCGCGCACGCCGTCGTAACCGTATATGATGCCACCCAGCGGGAAGTCGGGGGCTTTGATATGCTGCATCAGCTCGTCGATGGTGATGTCGGTGTTGTCAATATAGGCGATACAGCCGTTCATCACCTCGCGCAGGTTGTGGGTGGGCATATTGGTTGCCATACCCACAGCGATGCCGTTGCTGCCGTTGATGAGCAGGTTGGGTATCTTGGTGGGGAGCACAGTGGGCTCCTCGCCCTCGTTGTCGTAGGTGGGCATCATGTCGACAGTGTCCTTGTCGATATCGGCCAACATCTCGTTTGTTATCTGCTTCATGCGTGCCTCTGTGTAACGCATGGCGGCAGCACCGTCGCCGTCGATAGAGCCGAAGTTACCCTGCCCATCGACGAGCGGGTAGCGCATAGCCCACGGCTGGGCGAGGCGCACGAGGGCTCCGTAGACCGACGAGTCACCGTGAGGGTGGTATTTACCGAGCACATCACCGACGATACGGGCCGACTTCTTGGTTGGGGTATTGTAGAGGATGCCATTCTCGTTCATCGAGAAGAGTATGCGGCGATGTACCGGCTTGAGACCGTCGCGCACATCGGGCAGCGCACGCGCCACGATAACCGACATGGCATAGTCGATATAGGCGGTCTTCATGGTGGTTTCAATATCCACCTTGGTTATCTTTTCGTTCTCAGAATACATCAGCGAATGTCTTTCTTTTATATTTATATATATTACAAATTATTATATATATGGTGCATGTCTGTAAACATTATGCAAAGATACTCTTTTTTTATGAGTTAAACCATTCCGACACGCCATTTTTATTAACAAGTGCGGTGAAAAACGACCCTATGATTACCCACCGGACAAATTATGCCGACATGTCGTCATACTATATGTGTGTACTGGTTACATGGTGATGAAGACAATCATCAGCTGCTCGACGTATAATACCGAGCTATCACAGATGGGCATTGTACACCATCATGGACTAAATATTCCTAAAGTTGCGGAATAAATCAGCCTAAAGTTGCGGAATAACTGTTGCAATTCATTTATTTTTAGTATGTTCTGCTATATAAATAAATGAATACATAACTGAACGTTTTTGGGTTTGCAGTTTGGAATTCATGGCGTATCAAAAGACGCCGGAAAACGTCACTTATTGACTAACAAACATTTTGTTGTTGAAAATAAGCACTTAAGCGACAATAATCTATCATTGATTTGTTGTAACTTTGTTTCTTGGCAATAGTATGTTGCCAAGAGTACAATGCTTTGTATTACAATATAATATATGGAAGCCAAACTAAGTCAGAACGTCCAAAAAGTGTTAGCCAACAGCCATGATGAGGCCATACGCCTTCGCAGTGGCGCCATCGGCGTTGAGCATGTCTTTCTGGGTCTTTTGCGCGAGAGCGAATGTTCGGCGGTAGCCTATCTTATTCAGCTTGGAGCCGACATTGAGTCGCTCAAAAGCCGCGTGGAGAAACCTCTGATGCAGCCCGACAACGGTGTGCGTTTCAATCAGGACAGTTCCATACCCATGCTGAAGCAGACGGAGAAAATCCTGCGCATATCCTATCTTGAATCCACCAAGCTGAAAAGTCCCGAAATCCGCACCGAGCACCTCGTGCTGGCAATATTGATGGAGTCGGACAACATAGTGGCGCATATCCTCGAAAAAGACGGCATATTCTACGACAAGCTGTACAAGATAGTGAAGAACGAGGACGACCAGTCCCCCGCTTCAGGCGAGACTCCCTCCTACCCCGAATTTAACATACCCAACGAGGAGGAAGATGACGACGACACCCCGTTTGCCGACCCTCAACAGTCCAAGCAGTCGCGCTCCGGCCAGTCGCAGCGGCAGAACAAGCAGAACGGCACCCCCGCCCTTGAGAACTTTGGGCGCGACCTGACTCAGATGGCTATCGACGGCAAACTAGACCCTATAGTGGGACGCGACAAAGAGTTGTCGCGCATCGCACAGATACTGAGCCGACGCAAGAAAAACAATCCCATACTGATAGGCGACCCGGGAGTTGGCAAGTCGGCCATCTCCGAAGGTCTTGCCATACGCATTGCCGAGGGACGCGTGCCGCGCACACTCTACGGCAAGCGCATAGTGTCGCTCGACCTTGCTTCCCTTGTGGCTGGCACCAAGTACCGCGGCCAGTTTGAGGAGCGCATGAAAGCCATACTCAACGAGTTGGCGAAGCACCCCGAGATAATAATCTTTATCGACGAGATACACACCATAGTGGGTGCCGGCAGCGCCAGTGGCTCGCTGGATGCAAGCAACATGTTCAAGCCAGCCCTCGCACGCGGCGAGCTGCAGTGCATAGGAGCCACCACGCTCGACGAGTACCGCCAGTACATAGAGAAAGACGGAGCCCTTGAACGCCGATTCCAGAAAGTGCTCGTGGAGCCCACCACCGTGGAGGAGACGCTAACCATACTCAACAACATCAAGCCCAAATACGAAGAGCACCACCTTGTGTCCTATTCCGACGAGGCCATAGAGTCGTGCATCAAGCTCACCAACCGCTACGTCACCGACCGCCTTCTGCCCGACAAAGCCATCGACGCCCTCGACGAGGCCGGCGCCCGTGTGCGCATAGCCAACATCAATGTGCCAGACGACATTATCGACATGGAGAAAGAGCTGGCAAAGGTGACGGCACAGAAAAAAGAGGTGCTGGCTCAGAAACAATACAACGAAGCAGCCCGCCTGCGCGACCTTGAGAAAGAGCTCACAGCCTTGCTCGACGAGACCAAGAAAAAATGGGAGGACGACGACCGCAAGAACTGCCCCACTGTTACCGCCAACGACGTTGCCGAAGTGGTTGCCATGATGACCGGCGTGCCTGTGCAGCGTATAGCAGAAAACGAGAGCACTCGCCTGCTGCATATAGAGGATGAGCTCAAAGGCTCCGTGGTTGGACAAGACGAAGCCATACAGCTGGTTGCGCGCGCCATACGCCGCAACCGCGCCGGACTCAAAGACCCCAACCGGCCCATAGGCTCCTTCCTCTTCCTCGGCCCCACCGGCGTTGGCAAGACCTACCTCACCAAGGTACTCGCGCGTTTCCTGTTCGACAGCGACGACGCCATGATACGCATCGACATGAGCGAATATATGGAGAAATTCGCAGTGAGCCGCCTCATAGGAGCCCCTCCGGGCTATGTGGGCTACGAAGAGGGCGGACAACTCACCGAGAAGGTGCGCCGCAAACCCTACTCCATCATACTGCTCGACGAGATAGAGAAAGCACACCCCGACGTGTTTAACGTATTGCTGCAGGTGCTCGACGACGGACAACTCACCGACGGCATGGGACGCAAGGTCGACTTCAAGAACACCATAATAATAATGACGTCGAACATAGGAAGCCGCCAACTGAAAGATTTTGGCACCGGCGTGGGCTTTGCCACCACGGCACGCGAAAGCCAACGCGCCGAGATGGAGCGTTCCGTTATAGAGAAAGCCATGAAGAAAGCTTTCGCCCCAGAGTTCCTCAACCGTGTTGACGACATCATCTATTTCAATAGCCTTAAACGTGATGATATACATTCTATTATAGCTATTGAGTTAAAGGGGTTGTTTAAGCGTATTGTTGACATGGGATATGGAATTGACATAGACGACAACGCCAAGGATTTCCTTATCGCCAAGGGGTGGGATCCTGACTTTGGGGCACGCCCGCTCAAGCGCGCCATACAACGTTATGTGGAAGACGAACTTGCCGAACAGATTATCAAGGCCGACATTCTGCCCGCCGACACAATACACATCACCACGGCACAACCCATAGAAGGCGAGCCCGGCAACGACAACAAGATTGTATTTGAGATAGAGAAAGGCGAGACAAGCAAGCAGCTGTCAGAGGCCATTGCCTCAACATCACTGGACGGCACAGAATCCGAGAACATAACCAATGAGATTGAGAATTAGTCACATATTGCCTCTTGCGCTGCTATTGGTTATAGTGACAGGTACCCATGCTCAACAAACGGCCACCGTACCTATAACCACTATAGGAGAGCTCGACTCCACCCTCACCGGCACCAGCTCGCTTTTCCTTTGGAACTCTAACTACTGGAGCGCCAACGACCATGGCACACTCATACTATATTGTGTAGACACAACCACCGGCACAACCACCCAAACCATCAATACCGGCCTTGTGGTCAATGATTTGGAAGAAATTGTGCAAAACGGAGACTACCTGTATCTGGGCGATGTGGGCAACAACCTTGGTGCACGCACCGACCTGCACATACTACGTATGCACAAAGACTCGCTGCTTGCCTGTCGCTACCGTGCCGACACCATTTTTTTCACCTATGCAGACCAGACCAACTTCAGCTATAACAACTACGAGACCGACTTCGACTGTGAGGCTTTTGTGGTTAGCGGCGACAGTATCTACCTGTTCACCAAGCAGTGGACCACGCAAGGAACAACCTGCTATGCAGTGCCCACCGAACCCGGACGGCACGTGGCGCAGCCGAGAGAATCCGAACCCATAGGCGGACTTGTGACAGGTGCCTGTCTCCTACCCCGGCAACGCATACTGCTGCTTTGCGGATACAGCACCACATTGACTCCTTTTGTATACATCTGCTATGATTTTCAGGGCAATGGATTCTTTTCGGGACAGCACGCCAAAGCCACCATCAACACATTGGGTCTCCAGACCGAAGGTATAGCATCGGCCAACGGCTACAATGTCTATCTCACCAACGAGCACTTCTCCTACAGTTCATACATAAATGTGCCGCCACAGTTGTCGACAGTCGACCTGCGCCAGTTTCTTGCCGGATACCTGCACCTCGGAACCGACAGAGTTGTACCAGAGAAAGACAAGTCCAATATTACAGTGTACCCCAACCCCGCAACCGATTATGTGACGGTTCGTAACCTGTCGACATTACAAGGCGTTACCAGCGGTTCGCTTCTGCAGCTGTGCGATGTCCAGGGACGCATAGTCAGCACTCAACTGCTGAATGACTCCACAATAGCACACGGCATTTCTATGTCGCTCCACGGGCTGCCTGCAGGAGTATACCAGCTCCGAGTCTCTGCCGACAAAGGCCGATCATGGAGCATCTCATTTGTAAAGAACAGGTAAAAAACTCGTCACCATACAGTTTGTCGCCAGCCTCAAAGTTTGGACCATGATTGCTGTAATTATCGGGATAATACTACCTTTGGTGGGCACTATGATAGGGTCGGCATTTGTTTTTTTCATGAAGAAAGAAATCCCCGACCGACTTCAAAAGACTCTTCTTGGCTTTGCCAGCGGGGTCATGGTGGCAGCCAGCGTATGGTCGTTGTTGATACCGAGCATCGAGATGTCGGAGTCACTCGGATCTGCTGGCAGCACCGCAGGGGTCTGTGGACTTTTGCTGCACGTGCTGCCTGCCGCCGTGGGATTTCTGGCTGGCATAGGGTTCTTGCTGCTCATAGACGAACTAACACCTCACCTTCATATTGGCTCCGAAAAAGCCGAAGGTCCACACGCAAAACTTTCGCGCACCACAATGCTGGCACTTGCCGTCACCATACACAACCTGCCAGAAGGCATGTCCGTTGGAGCTGTATTTGCTGGCGAAG
Organism: Bacteroidales bacterium; assembly: GCA_017454015.1. GTDB lineage: Bacteria > Bacteroidota > Bacteroidia > Bacteroidales > P3 > Colimorpha. Next base: position 47,976 of record JAFTDW010000060.1, read on the forward strand.
CACAAGGTCTGACACTTAGTGCCGCACTGGTTGTAAGCATAGGCATTGCCATACAAAACATCCCCGAAGGTGCCATTATCTCGATGCCGATGCATGCTGAAGGAAATTCTCGCTGGCGGTCGTTCCTCATTGGCTCTTTGAGTGGCGTAGTGGAACCCATTGGCTCGGTGGTCACCCTGTTGCTGGCCTCGGCATTGGGGGTATCCCTCCCCTACCTGTTAGCCTTTGCTGCGGGAGCCATGATGTATGTTGTTGTCGAAGAGCTTATCCCCGAAACAGCCCAAGGCCAACACACCAACCTCTCCACCATCGGCTTCGCCCTCGGCTTTGTACTTATGATGGCCATGGACGTAGCACTGGGGTGAGTACAATCTTATTGAGTGCGTTGCTTGTTGCGAGTTTCCTGCTTGACGTTGGCTTCGAGGGATTCCCTTATTAGTTTCTTCAACGCCAAGGTGCGCTGCTGCACGTCGTTGCGCTTCTCGGGGACAAACAGCTCGGCATATCTCAGCTTGGACAGCTGGAAGTTCAGCTTGGGCATCACACCCACAACGTCGACAGCAAGGCGCGCTGGCAACGGCGACTTGAGCAATTCGAGGTGATAGTCGTAGTTCATGTCGAGGTTGTGGCGACCGGCAACCACAAGGTTGTATTTGTTCATTGTCAGTGAGAACGGATACACCTCAACCTCTTTGCGGAATACCGTCATAGCCACATCGAGGCTGTCTATCATGAGCTTCTCGTCCTTCTGCCGCCAATCCTTGGCACCTATGAGTTTCATGATACGCGAGACGGAAGCGTCGTCCATCACCACAAGGCTGTCGCCTGTTATTGCTGCTGCGCCGCGGAGTGTCGACATCTTGGGTTTATAGAAAGCGTCGAGGTATGTCTCTGCACAGAGGTGGAAGTCGGCCTTGCCGGAGAAGGCGGTAATCATGGGCAGCAGGGTGTCGACGTAGGGTATCATGTCGACCAGCTCGTCGAGGTATATGTCGAGCAGGTGGAAATCCATGCCGAGGAATATGTGGTTGACTCTTGGAGTGCGGTATATGGCGGTGAGCTGCATACGGGCCGCTTTGCACACGAAACCTATCTCGTTGAGCACCGCCACGCCGTCCTTGATGCTTATGTCGCCACCAAGGTCGCTAAGCTCGTTGCCGAAAGCCTGGGCTCCGCGGAAACGGGTGTGGAGTGTGAAGTCTACGTCGCGGGGCACTATGAACGGGTCGGCCTGGGCCGGCACGTTGTCCTCTTTACGTTGTGAGGCAAGGGTGTCCTCGTCGGTACCGAGACCGCTGAGGGCGTCGAGCAGGTCGTCGACATTGGTGTAGTTGGAGGTTAGAGTGAGGTCGCCGCGGAGCATACCCTCATGGGAGAGCCATTCGGCAAGGCCATAGACGGTGCCGCCGATGAATATGTCGCTGTTGCCGAAGAGCAACGAAGCATCGGTAAGTCGCAGACGTTCTGCATTGTAGTCGAGCCTCACGCCGGGCACCTGGAGTGTGTATGGCAGTGAAGAGGCTTGGACGGTTGCGTTCTTTACGTTGATGTCGGCCACTGGCGACCACTGCTGGAGGGCATTGCTCTTTGTCGAGTCGTAGACCGCCGAGGCTTTGAGGGCGAGGCCGGCGAGGGTCGCCGACATGTTTTTACCCATCGACAGGTCTACTTTACCGCCGTTGTATTGTATGTCATAATTCTGCTTATGAGCTTTCTCGAACATGGCGAAATGGCCTTGAGGATCGGTGAGGTCGGCCTCTATGCTGTCCATGTCGGCCTTGATACGCCTAAACTTGAAGTCGCAGTCGACAGCCAGCGGAACCGTGGAGTCGAGCACATCGCTCACGGCGGCGTCGAGGTCCAAGCCTGCTATTGATGCGTCTATGTCGCTGTCGGCCAACACGGCGTGCAAGCTTTCGCTGCTTATCCTAACCAGTGCCAGCTGGTGGTTTACGCGCTTGGCCATGTTGGGCTTTTTGTCGATGTTGAGGTGCACCAGCGGTGAAGTCACCATCATGCTGTCGGTGTTGTAGCGGAGGCGTTTCAGGTCGACGGTGCCGCGGAGCACTGTCTTGGCGAGTTTCATAGTCTCCAGCTGTTTCTTGTCGGTCTCAACATAAAGGTTGAGGTCGGCTTTGCCATCGAGGTTGAAGTCTGCTGCAGCGCCAGCGGTGTCGGGATAGACCAAATCCATGAGTTGCGGCAGGTCGAGCAGTCCTTTCACATCGGCGGCGATAGCCATCTTTCCGTTGAGGTCGTCGACTTTGCCTTTAAGTGTCAGCGTGCCGGCACCCGTATGGGCCTTGAGCTCTTTGAACTCCACCGACGATGGCTTGGCGTTGGTGTCGCTCAGGTCGAGTTCGGCAGCCACCACACCTTCAATGTCTTCCACAGGCCACGGCAGGATGGATTTGTCTATGAAATTACCATCCTTTATATCGACCTCGGCACCGATAAGCGGCAACTTGCCTTCGCCGAGCTTGCCTTTGGCTTTGGCCTTCAGACCCACCAACGCGTCGATACCCATGCTTTGGGGTATAATCTTAAGTCCTTTGGGTATAAGTTTCAGTAGCTCGCCTATCCTCACCTTTTCGATGTCGAAATCCACGTCCATGTCCATCTCACGATTTTCCGTGGGCAGCAGCACATTGCCTGTAATGCCTAATTTCAGCGCATCGTCGATCAAGGCTATGGAAACTTTGTGCAGTGCTGTCGACATTGAGTCGAGGTCTGCATCGACCTTGGCGTCAATTTTCAGGAGGTTGTCCTTTCCTATGTCATGATCGAGGTACGTAACCTTGCCCATAGAGAACTGAGCCCGAGGCACCTCGAGGTTTATGCCAGCGTGAAGCTGCTGTTGCTTGCCGCGTAGCAGCACGCGCAGGTCGGTCTCGTCGAGACTCGCCGTCATGCCACTTGCCGCATCGGTGTATGAGGCACAGAGGTCGCGAATGACAAGCTTGTCAACATCCATCAAATTGGGCAACACGAGAGGTCCGCTCTCGGTGGTGTCTTCTGACGGAGGAAATATATCAAGGTTGTTATTGCCGTTGGTGTCGAAATAGATATTGACGCGAGGCTTGTTGATGTTAAGGCGGTTGACAATGATTGACCCATCTTTGAGCAGAGCCTTGATATCCACACCCACTGCGAGGCTTTTGATGCTTGCAAGGGTGTCGTTGGGACAGCCTTCCATGGGATTTACGAGCGTCACGCCTTTCACGTCGAGTCCCACCTTGGGGAATGTCTTGACCAGTGTAAGGTCGACATTGTCGAAATGCGACTCGCAGAGTATATACTTGTCGGCAACGCTGTTGACTATCTTGGTAAGCTTGGACGGTGTAAGCACGAGCCAGCAGACGACAGCCACCACCACAATGACGAGAGCCACCAGGGAGAGCAGCGACCAGAGTGTTATTTTGAGACCTTTTTTCATTTGTTTACACGCGTATAGGTGAACGACTGCAAGTAGTTGTCCTTATAGGAAAGCCGCGTAGAAGTGAGCTCCGTAAGGGTATAGCTCTTGGGTACGCGCCCTCCCATCTCCATAATGTGTACATGGGTTAGCTGGTTGCCGTCGAGAGTCCATTCGAAAGGCTGTCCTTCTTCTTCCGACACGTCGTCGCCGGTGTCCCAGGTGACGCCAGTACCCACAGGGTCGTAGCGGTAGTATTCGGTGCCGCTAACCCACTTGCCGGGCAAAAGAGACTCGTCGAAAGTCACATCTTCCTGCTTGCACGAGGTAAGGCACAGCAGGACACAAACCAGAGGTATGGAAAACAATAAACCTTTTTTCATATTAGTAATAAAAAACGCAGCCATTGTGGCTTTATTGCCCTATGGCAACTTTTATATAAAAATAACATACCATAATATTTTATGTCGAATTTTATCGTTACTTTTGCACTTCGTTTACAAAGCCCCATAATCCTCATTAATTTTTGAGAATGTGGTTAATGTGTTGAATTGAGATATGAATGGCTTAATGAAATTTTTGGTTGCACCGCTGTTTATGGCATGTATCATGATGCCCTCGGCAGCCTATTCGCAACAGACCTACACACTACAGCAGTGCCGCGACAAGGCATTGGAAGACAACCTGTCGCTAAAAAAGGCGCAGCAGCGCATGGACGAGACCGAATATCTGAAAAAGGCCGCTTTCTGGCAAATGATGCCGCGCATCACCGCCAACGGTGGCTACCTCTGGACCCAGAAAACCATCTCGCTGCTCAGCGACGAGCAACAGTCGAGAATCAACAATATGGGCAATACCGTTCAGAACGGTCTCAACGAAGCTCTCCGCGAGAACCTTTCCAACCTCCCTGTGGGCGGCGAGATAATAGCTGCCCAGCTTGCCAACATTGTCAACAGCTCTTCGCTCAGCTCATCGCTCAACGCAGTAGGTCAGGACATTACCAATGGTTTTGAGACCGACACGCGCAACACCACCTTTGCAGTTGCCACTGTCAACTATCCAGTGTTCACTGGCGGCAAGCTCTATTCGCTGTATCGCTCGGCTGCACTTATCAACAGCCTTGCAGGCATAGAGTGCCAGAAACAGCGCGATGAGACAATAATAGCTGTCGACAATGCTTTCTGGCAGGTGGTGAGCCTAAAGCTCAAGAAGGAGCTTGCCGAGAAATACGACAGCCTGCTCACACGCATGCTGAGCGACGCCGAAGCCATGCGCGCCGCCGGCCTTGCCACCAACGCCGACATCACCTCTATCCAAGTGAAACTCAACGAAGCCCGTCTTAACCTCACCAAGGCCTCGGGAGGGCTCGAACTCGCCAAGATGTACCTTGCACAACTCTGCTCCATAGACCCCGACAGCCTCATGGATGTAGAAGAACCAGTGACAACACTCCAAAGCACCTGCACCCCCGACACCATTGACATGGCCGACGCCACTGCTCGGCGATACGAGATGCGTATGCTGCGTGTGTCCGACAGCATTGCCGGCGAAGGGGTGCGCATGGCACGTGCCACGCTGATGCCCAACGTGTTACTCTCTGGCGGCTATCTCGTGTCGAACCCCAACCTCTTCAACGGCTTCAAGAATGAGTTTGGCGGCACTGCACTGGCTGCCGTTACTGTCAACATACCGATAGTCCACCCCTCGGCCTACTACTCCCTGAAAGCCGCCAAGGCACGCAAACGGCAAGTTGCTTCGCAAATAGAGGAGGCTGAGCAGCTTATACATTTGCAAATAAACAAGGTGAACAACGAACTGGCACTTTCCGAGAAGAAGCTTGCGCAGGCTCTCAGCAACCTTGAGCTGGCCAACCAGAACCTCAAGCTCGCCAGCGAGAGCTACGCCGAAGGGCTGGCCTCCACCTCCACCCTGCTTGCTGCCCAGACGGCCTGGCTCAGCGCACGCTCCGAAGTGCTCGACGCGCGCATAGAGCTCTCAATGGCCAAACTCTATCTGCAACAAGCCATCGGAAAATGACATAATAAAATAGTATCTCCTTATAAAAAGACATAAACAACTCAAAAAACACTACAGTAACTATGGCAAGCAACGAAACCGAACGAGTACAGTTTGACAACCGCAAGAGCATGTGGATTGGCATAGGTGTCATTATCAGCATTGTGACGGTTGTGGCGTTGATAGGTGTCTATGCGCTGCGTCCCGAGCCCGAGATTTTGCAGGGCCAAGTCGAGGCCTCGGAATACAGGGTCTCCAACAAGATACCGGGGCGCATCGACACATTCTTCGTGGCCGAAGGCGACCATGTTGCCATTGGCGACACCCTCGCCTTTGTCAACAGTCCCGAAGTGGAAGCCAAGCTCATGCAGGCGCAGGCCGCCCGCTCCGCAGCCTCCGCGCAGAGCACCAAAGCCAATACCGGCGCTCGCAGCCAGCAGATAGCCGCCGCCTACGAGATGTGGCAGAAAGCTGAAGCAGGCGTAGAAATCGCCAAGAAGTCGGCAGACCGTGTCAAAGAGCTTTACAACAAAGGTGTAATAACCGCGCAGAAGAACGATGAGGCGCAGGCGCAGTACAAAGCCGCCGTTGCCACCGCCAATGCCGCCAAGCAGCAGTACGAGATGGCTCTTGAGGGTGCCCGCCAGGAAGACCGCTCGGCTGCCGAAGCCCTTGTGGCCCAAGCCACCGGCGCTGTAACTGAGGTGCAGGGCTATATGCGAGACCGTTACATCACTGCCCCAGCAGCTGGCGAAGTGGCGGAAATCTACCCCAAACACGGCGAACTGATAGGCACAGGCTCTCCCGTGTTGTCGATAGTCGACATGGAAGATCCCTGGTTCACCTTCAACGTGCGCGAAGACCTGTTGGGCGAGCTGCGTGTGGGGGCAGTGGTTGATGTATGCATACCTGCTCTCGGTGACTCAACCTACAAAGCACGCGTGACTTATATGCGCCCCATGGCAAGCTACGCCACGTGGCGAGCCACAAAGACCGCAGGCCAGTACGACGTGAAAAGCTTCGCTCTCAAGCTTACACCCATGCAACCAATTGAGGGGCTGTGCGAGGGCATGACGGCAATCATCAAACGATAAGTGTAGATGAAAGAATCTCCTTTCATAAAGGTGATATTCCGTGAGTTGGGGCGACTGCGCAGGCGTCCGCGCTACCTTATTGTAGTAACGCTGGGTATCGTCTTCAGCTACGTGTTTTTCATAACCCTTATGTACGACGGCCAGCCCCAGAAACTCCCGGTGGCAGTGGTCGACCATGATGCGTCATACCTCTCGCGCCGTCTGTGCCAGGAACTCAACGCCACACAAGGGGTTAAGGTAGTGGCGGTTTACGACAATCACATGCAGGCTCGCAAAGCCATACAACGACAAGACATATACGCCTTTATAGAAATTCCCGAAGGCACATACGCCAACCTGCTCGACTTCAAGACACCACATCTCGCTCTCTATACCAGCAACACCTACCTGCTTCCCGGCCAGCTCTCGTACCGCTCGCTGGCTACTATATGCAGGCTTGCCTCCGGCGCAGTCCACCGTGAGATTCTTCGCAAACAAGGAGTCGACGACCAGGCCATAACCTACGCCATACAGCCCATTGCCATCGACGCGCACTACATAAGCAACCCCACAGCCAACTACCAGCCCTACGTGCTCACCACCGTGCTGCCGGGTATCATTGGGCTTATGGCTGTAATCTTCACCCTCTATATCATTGGCGAAGAGCAACATCTCTCCACCGCACGCCATTGGATCAAGGTGGCGCAAGGCAACATCATGGCAGCCCTTGCTGGCAAGCTCCTCCCCTACTTCCTCTATTTCTCGCTGCTCACCATTATTGGCAACCTCATACTCTTCGGCCCGCTCCACTACACGCTGCAAGGGTCGTTCCTCGCCCTCTCGCTGCTCTCCATACTTTACATAGCCGCATTGCAAGCCGTTGCAGTTTTCATTGTCGCTTTGGTCCCTGACATGCACCTGTCAATCTGTATTGGTGCCATCTACACCACGCTGGCCTTCACCATGTCGGGCTTCTCGTTTCCCGTGACGAGTATGCCACCGGCCTTGCAGGGTTTTAGCATCATCTTCCCCCTGCGCCACTATTACCTGACCTACGTAGACATAGCGCTATACGACGCTCCGTTCTTCCAAGGTCTGCTCCATGCACTTCCACTGCTCGCACTCTGCGCCACCTTCTTCATAGCCTCACTGCTCATCTACCGCAACTATACAAAAACTGCCGCAATGTCATGAAAACAGCACAACGACTTAAGGATGTATACGATGTATTCGTGATAGAGCTGCAGCGCATTGCCGCCGACAAGGGTGTCATACTCATATTTTTCATAGCCACGTTGCTCTATCCTTTGATATTCGGGGCTATATACAAAGAGGAGGCCGTGCGCAGATTGCCCATCGCCGTTGTCGACGACAGCCGGTCCGACTACAGCCGTCGTTTCACCCACAAGCTCGATGCCACTCCCGAGGTTGACATCTGCTACTGCCCAAACACCATGAGAGAGGCCCAACACCTAATGGAGCGGCGCAAAATCAATGGCATTGTATACTTCCCACCCGAATATGCCACCAACCTTGCCATTGGGCGACAGTCAAACCTCTCGCTCTACTGCGACATGAGCAGCTTCCTCTACTACCGCAGTGTCTACTCGGCTGCATCGGCCACCATGCTCGACGAGATGGAAACCCTTCAGCGCCGAACATACTCCGACAAAGGAGTGGCAGGACTCGATGCATCGACAAAAATAGAGCCAATACCTTTCGACGATGTCAAACTCTTCACGCCGTCGGCTGGTTTCGAGAGCTTTCTGGTTCCGGCGCTACTTGTAATGGTAATCCACCAGACGCTGTTCCTCGGCATAGGCATACTGGCCGGCACTACCGTCGAGGACCGCCGCACTCTTGAGATGATACCGCGCCGCCTGCGCCACAAGAGTATATACCGCGTGTCGATAGGCAGAGCCCTCGCCTATATACTTATATATATACCTGTAGTGGCTGTTGTACTGTTTCTCTTCCCGAAACTCTTTGGGTTGCCTCATATAGGCTCCATGGGAGACATATTGCTGTTTCTGCTGCCCTTCATGCTTGCCACCATCTTCTTCTGCATGACTACGGCGGCATTCATCCACCACCGCGACTCTGGAATACTGACACTCTTTTTCTTCAGCATCATACTAGTGTTCCTTTCCGGCATAGTGTGGCCGCAAGAGGCCATGCCCGACTTTTGGCGCCACTTCTCATACATTTTCCCGTCGACCCACGGCGTGCAAGGTTACGTGCGACTCAACAGCATGGGCGCCGGACTTCGCGATGTGCGTTTTGAGTACCTCATGCTTTGGGGGCTTGCCGGTTTTTATTTCATCACCACAATCACCCTTACCTATCTGGAAAACTACCGCCATCTGAAACGAAGCGAGCTCCACCGCCGCATACACCTCCAGTGGACTCTGCGTCAGGCTAAAAAGTAACGCAACCCAGCAAACAATTGACGCACGGGGCGCATTTGTCATATATTTTATAACTCGTTGCATAATAGCACTTCGGCGTATTGCCTCAACAAGCCGTTTTTGTCAATGCGCGTGTCTCTGAATCTATTATCTGTAATGTAGCTGGGCAAAGATGCCAACACACTGTTTTTCAGCAGGTGACGAACATTGCACAAAAACAAAGATGTAGAGATTTCGGATCTTTGTAGTTTTTCGGTCATTTTTTACGTTATTATATACGTGATAACAAACGCTTCCTTCGATGCTCTGCTCCACCGTTATCGAGGACTGCTCTTCACACTCTGTCGACGGTATCAACGGCGAGGCACTACTATTGAAGACCTTTTGCAAGAGGCCTCGGTTGCCTTATGGGTTAAACGTGAACAACTATGCTCAATGCCAGTGAATCCCAGACAAGCCGTATTGGTGTGGACGATAGCCCGCAACGCCATAATCGACGAGCTAAGGCGCACACCAAAGAACGAGGCACTGCCAGAAGGTTATGGAGCAGCAGACGATGATCGCAGCAAAATGCACGAGTTGCGTGAACGCATATCACTGCTGCCCGAACCCGACCGAACAATAGTGTCTATGCAACTTGAAGGATACAGTTACGAAGAAATAGCAGAAAGCCTCGAAATGACAGAAAAAAACGTGAGCGTTAGGTTAGTAAGAATCAAAGATAAAATAAGAAAGGAATGGACATGATGTCAGAACAAGAATTCGACGCATTGTGGCAACGCGCAGAAGCGGCACCGCATACCGCACGCTTATTGGCGGAATACCCTGCATGGCGTCGCAACCGTAGCCGCACTTTGGTGGCGGCTTCGCTGATTACCGGGGTTGCCATAGTCATATCTCTACTTAACAATCAGCAGTATAGGGCAACAGACGACAACTACACCGTTGCCTACTGCAACCAGCCCGACATTGCAGACCAATATTGGGTTGACATGGCCAACACTCTGCTAATGGAATATTAACAGGAAATTGAAGATGAGAAAAATATTGTTATTGATATTGCCGCTGGCGTTTTGGGCGGGGTGCTCTCGTCCGGATACCAATCCGCCCGAAAGCGCACTCTACCGGCAGTATGCTGCACAGCATGACCTGAAAGTAGCACAGGTCAACGGCTTCAAGCTCTACGACACGGTGCGCGTGGACGTGGTGATGTTACAGGCTGAGAATGAACAATCTTGGCTGCGGCTGACTGAGGAATTCGACATCCGCGGCGAAGAAGGGACAGTGAGTTGGCTCGGCAATATTGACACACCAACCATACGCACGCAGTGGAACGGAAGCCCCGTGATGCGCGTCATAGCCTCTCACGACAAACATACCATAGGCTTCTACCGGCTCGACAACGAGACCCAGTACGATGCTTTGATTGATTACCAATTAAGAAAAATGAAAAATGAATAACAAAATGAAAAAATCATTAAGACTTACCCTATTGTTAACGACACTGGTCGCTGGCTTCGTTTCTTGCGAGAAAGACAACCCTAACAACAACAGCGTGGGCAACGACCCCGTGGAACGTGTCATCGTATACACTGTTGGAGACAAAGAAAACCGTGTCAGCTTGAAAACAGAGGCGGAGTGGGACAATACTATAGACCAGTTATGTGATCAGGTGCAAAGCGGCAACGAAATTTCCTTCTATAATATAAGCCACGCAACCCTTTATCAAAAGAACAAGCGCGATGGTGCCAAAGAGAGCAGAACCATCAGGACCGCTAACCGCGAGGAGATAAAGCATTGGATGAAAGAGATGGAGAGACAGGGGCTAACGGTGAGAGTCTCATACGACAACGTCTCTGGCTCATGGCACGGTGAGGCATACGCTACAGCACCCGTCAACAACACTATGAGCACAATACTTGGCACATGGCATTTCAAACGCACCGTAGTGTCTCAATTAGATACTGACGGACACTTGTATAACAGCAATGTCTACGAACCTGAATCAAACGGTGGATCTATGTATTACACCTTCTCGTCAGACGGCACGATAGCACTAACCATAAACAGTATGGATGGCTTCACGGCCACAGACAATGGGACATGGACTATTTCAAACGACGGTGTACTCCATAGCGAGCTACTGCCAAACGGTGAATATTGGTACGTAAACTGGATTACACCAAACACCATGATCCTCTCCCACTCCAACTTTGGCACAGAAACCGACAGTACCTACTACCAACTTCATTTCGAATCAATTACCACTATTGATAATTAAAATTTATCTGTCAGTGTAGTTTTTTGCTCGTTATTTACGTCTTTATAAGCGAGTACAATTCAAAAAAACCAAACGTTTTCGTTCAGCAAGAGCAGTGGAAGCTTGCTTACACTGCCGCAGCCAGAAAACGACTCATGAAATGGAACAATCAAAAAAAATCATCACTATGAAGAAACAAATTTTTATCGCTGCCGCTGCAGCACTGTTCCTCTCCTTCACAGCCTGCCAGAAGGATGAAAACATTGTCTCTAACGACACTCCGCTGATTTCCGACTCCAACATCCGCGTGAAGACCACTTCCGACCTTAACAACACCGACTGGTCCAGCACCATGATGTATTCCGAGTTTCTCTTTAACATGCTGGGTATAGACACTACCTGCATGCAAGGCATGGATGACGACACCCTTACCTTCGGTCTGAACTTCGACGGCACATTTGCCCACTTCTCATTCCCCGATAATATCGAGGCATACGGCGGTGACGAAGGCCAACTTACACGAATCTACGGTGTGTCCTATGCATACTCCTACAATGGTAACACCCATATTGGATACCTCGACGGCGTAGCCGATGATGAAGACGGCAACAGCACTCCTACACAGTTGCAGTTCACTTATGACGACGCAACCGACACCATCACAATCGTGCTACCCATGGCTTACGCAGAAGACGGCACACCGGTCAACATCACTTTGGTGTTCCATCGAAACGAATAACAATCTTAAATCAATATATTATAAACCAGAAGCACCAGCGCAAGTCTGGTGCTTCTTTTATATAGAGTTTTATCACTACTATTTATAAACGAGATCATTCAACCTCTTGCAATGCGCCGGTCTCAGAATCTATTATAAAGCCTCTCACTGTAATGTCGCAGGGCATGAGTGGGTGGGTGCGGATTGTCGCAACCGTGTTTCTTACCGACTCCTCGGTCTCTTTGAAGCCTTCGAGCCACTTGTTGAGGTCTATGCCACATCTGCGTATGGTGTCGAGCATCTTGTCTGTGATGCCCCTGGCGAGCATGGCATCATGGAAGTGGCTGTAACTCATGTTACAGGCGCCACAGTTGGAGTGGGCTACCACCATGATACTGTCCACCCCCAGTTCATAGACAGCGACCACAAGACTGCGGATTGCCGAATCGAAAGGGGTCATGACAAACCCTCCGGCGTTCTTGATAATCTTGGCGTCGCCGTTGCGCAGCCCGAGAGCCGCTGGCAGCAACTCCGTGAGGCGTGTATCCATACACGACAATACGGCGAGCTTCTTGTCGGGGTACTTGTCGGTGACATATTTCTCGTAGCCTTTTTCGGCAACAAATCTCTTATTGTATTCTATTATCTGGTCAATCATGGTAATACACATTTCTTTACAACTTGTCCCCCACCCTCTTCTGCATCACAATGGCGCACGAGGCATCGCCTGTGACCGACATGACAGTGCGACCCATGTCGATGATGCGGTCAATGCCGGCGGCGACTGCCACACCCTCTACCGGTATGCCTGCCGAGGCGAAAACCATAGCCATCAAGGCAAGGCTTCCGCCTGGGATGCCGGGGGTGCCTATGGATGCCACCGTGGAGGCAAAGGCTATGGCAAGGTACTGGCTTATAGTGAGGTCTATGCCGCAACAGGTGGCGATAAAGACCGATGCCACGCCGAGGTAGATTGCCACGCCGTCCATATTGATTGTAGCGCCCAGCGAGAGCACAAAACGCCCTACGTCTTTGCTTACGCCAAGCCGCTCAGTGCATTGCATGGTGTACGGCAACGTAGCCACTGACGAGTCGCTGGAGAAAGCAAACAGCATTGCAGGCTGCATATCCTTGAAGAACTTTAGCGGAGAGAGTCCGCCTAATAGCCCCACCGCCGAGGAATAGACCACACCGGCATGTATCACAAAGCAGGAATAGGCCAACAACAGCAGCGCGGCATAGGAGCCCAGCACCGACGGACCGTTGTCGACCACCACGGGCGTCAACATACAGAACACGCCAATTGGTGCCAGTGTCATGATATACTCCAATATTTTGCCAACCACGTCGTTGAGGCTGAGAGTAAGCTTACGCGCCATCTCACCCTTCTCCCCTACATGAACCATGGCTATGCCGAAAAAGAGGGCTATGACTATAACCTGCATCATAGACATGGTGCTCATCGGCGTGATGATATTGCTCGGAAACATATTGACAATCTGCGACATCACCGACATCTGCGGCACTTCAATACTCTCAGCAGCTTCAGATGGAGCGATATGGATTGTCGGGATAACACCTTTAAATAGGCTTGGCACCACAAGCCCCAGCGTGACGGCAAAGAGCGTCGTTGCCATGAAATACAGCAAAGCACGCAACCCGAGCCGCCCAACCTTTGATATGTCGTTCATCGACAAGATGCCTGCCATTACTGAGAAGAGCACCAGCGGAACAACAATGAACTTCAAGAGGTTCAAGAAGATAACTCCGAAAGGCTTAATATAGCTGTTGACAAAAACGGCATGGTCGCGCAGCAACATACCGACCGGCACTGCAAGCAACAGTGCCATGCCAATCTGCGCCGTTAGGGACAATTTCTTCCTGAACAACTTCAATTCAAGACATTAATATGCACGGGCAAAGAGCACCCTGCGGTGACTTGGCTTGCCGCTGTACACGCACTTGCCCTCTTCCTCGGGGGCGTCGAAAGGTATGCAGCGAATTGTGGCCTTGGTTAGTTCCTTGATACGTTCTTCGGTCTCGGTGGTGCCGTCCCAGTGGCAGAGCAGGAAACCGCCCTTCTCTATCTCGCTGGTGAACTCATCCCAGCTGTCTACCTTGCGCGTCACCGAGGTGCGGTAGTCGGCGGCTTTGCGCAGAAGGTTTTTCTGAATTTCTTCGAGCAGTTGCTCCACATGTTCGGCTATACCTTCGAGGGGCATGGTGACCTTTTCGAGTGTGTCGCGGCGGCAGACCTCGCAGGTGCCATTCTCCATGTCGCGCGGACCTATGGCGATACGAACAGGCACACCCTTGAACTCGTATTCGTTGAACTTCCAGCCCGGTTTGTACTCCAAGCGGTTGTCGTACTTCACAGTGAGCCCTTTTTGCTTAAGTTGTTCAATGACAGGTGCAATATGAGCGTCGAGTTCGGGCATCTGAGAGTCGTTCTTGCAGATAGGCACTATGGCCACCTGTATGGGGGCTAGCTTAGGCGGCAGCACAAGGCCGTTGTCGTCGCTATGGGTCATGATGAGGGCACCCATAAGCCGGGTGGATACACCCCACGAGGTAGCCCACACATACTCGTTGCGGTTCTCTTTGTTGAGGAACTGCACCTCGAAAGCCTTGGCAAAATTCTGACCGAGAAAATGCGATGTACCAGCCTGCAAAGCCTTGCCGTCCTGCATCATAGCCTCTATGCAGTAGGTGTCGATAGCACCTGCGAAACGCTCGTTGGGCGACTTCACACCTTTAATGACAGGCACCGACATCCAGTTTTCTGCGAAGTCGGCATACACTTCAAGCATCCTGCGAGCCTCGGCCTCGGCTTCTTCGCGTGTGGCGTGGGCGGTGTGCCCCTCCTGCCACAGAAACTCGGCGGTACGCAGGAACATTCGGGTACGCATCTCCCAGCGCACCACGTTGGCCCACTGGTTGCAGAGTATAGGCAAGTCGCGATACGACTGTATCCAGTTCTTGTATGTGCTCCATATAATGGTCTCCGAGGTGGGACGCACAATAAGCGGCTCTTCGAGCTCCGCCTCGGGGTCCACCACCACGCCCGTGCCGTCGGGGCTGTTCTTCAAACGGTAGTGTGTAACCACGGCACACTCTTTGGCAAAGCCTTCCACATGGTCGGCCTCGCGGCTGAGAAACGACTTGGGAATAAAGAGCGGGAAATATGCGTTGACATGGCCCGTGGCCTTGAACATGTCGTCGAGGGCTCGCTGCATCTTCTCCCAGATAGCGTAGCCATAGGGTTTGATGACCATACATCCGCGCACTGCACTGTTCTCTGCAAGGTCGGCGCGAACCACAAGTTGATTATACCATTCCGAGTAATTTTCGGCGCGGGTTACAAAATCTTTTGCCATGTTGTTATTATAAAAATGATATTAAAAAATAAAAATCACACGCTGTTACATGATTTTTTCGTAATTTTGCATTACTCACAGCGGCTTGCAAAGTTACGAAATTTATAGCAATTATCAACAAAATGAGAGAAATATTATTGCTTTTGGCCTTGGCAATACTCACCTACGGCGGCACAATATGGGGTCAGGAGAAGCAAACTGTCGACACTATAGAATGTCCTGTCGTAGGATTTAATTTCGGCACCATAGTGCCTGGCGGCGGTGGCAACGACGGCATGAGAAGCCTCTACAAACCGCCCTACCTCAGCTTCGGCCTCGACGCTTTCTACAAGTACAGCAACGGGTGGATCGTAAGCCTCGACGGCAACCTGTTCTTCGGCAACGACAACCTCAAAGACCGCATGTCGCGAATGCCCAATGTCTACACACGCGACAGCATCATAGTAGGCACCAACGGTACCGACGCAGTGGTAACATGCTACAACCGCGGCATTTCCGTCAACGCCGGTGTGGGGCGTGTGCTGTTCAGCAATGCCAAGAACCCCAACTCAGGCATGCTGTTGCTGCTTAAAGGCGGGTGGCTGCAGAACCAGACCATCTTCATGCAGAACGATGTCAACGCCCCTCAGATCGACGGCGACTACGCCTACCTCTACGACCACCAGCGGCGCGGCTTCGCCCTCACCGAGGGCATTGGCTACTGGTTTATGGGCAACCACCGCAACCTCGCCAACTTCTACATCACGCTGCAAGTGTCGCAATGCTGGACACACAGCACACGCAACTACGTCATTGACGACCTCTTGGGACTTCGCGGTGCCGACAACAAAACCCATTTCGACATGCTATACACACTCAAACTCTGCTGGATGTTCCCACTCAAAGGCAAGACCACCTACGACTATTACTATTATTAATAAGGTTGGATATAAAAACAAAGGGCAAGACACTATCGTTATACTTTAGCCGTTAAACATAAAACCTTAAATACCTTGTACTCTATTGGCATTGCGATATATGACCTTGCCGTGCGCATAGCGGCCCTCTTCTCGAAGAAAGCCCGCCTCATGGTGCATGGTTGGCACGACACCTTTGTCCGTCTCGCGCAACCGCAAGCTTTGCCCCAAGACCGCGCGAGGGTTTGGTTCCACGTCTCTTCTCTCGGCGAGTTCGAGCAGGCCCGCCCTGTACTTGAACGCTACCGCGAGATGCACCCCGACCATTTTGTGCTGCTCACCTTCTTCTCACCCTCGGGCTACGAAGTGCGCAAAAACTACAGCGGAGCCGATTTGGTGTGCTACCTTCCAATGGACACACCGCGCAACGCACGCCGCCTCGTCAGCACCATACAGCCGTCCAAGGTGTTTTTTGTAAAATACGACTTCTGGTTCAACACTATGCGCGAGCTGAAACGCCGCGACATACCCCTATACATCTTCTCTGCCATATTCCGTCCCAAGCAGTACTTCTTTGGCTGGTACGGGGGCTGGTTTCTGCGACAGCTCAACTGCTTCACCCATATCTTTGTGCAGAACGACGAGTCACTGCAACTTCTTAGCAGCCACGGCATAAAGCATTGCAGCATAGCTGGCGACACACGTTTCGACCGAGTGTTCCAGATAGCAGCCAGCGCACAGCCTTCAGTCGTTGCCGAGCAGTTTGTGGCAGCCCACGGCACAGGCGACCACATCATTGTTGCAGGCAGCACATGGCCGCCCGACGAGCAGCTGCTCGCAAACTATTTCAAACTGCGCCAATCGGCTCCGCTCGACAATAAGATACTGCTAATCATAGCCCCACATGTGGTAGAAGAGAGTCACATACGCCATATAGAGCAGCTTTTCGCTGCACCTGATGTAAAGACTGCTCGTTACTCGTCACTACTGAGTTCCGATGGCGCTGGCCGTCAGTCGGAGAGCCCCAACGTGCTGATTATCGACAACTACGGGCTCCTGTCGTCGCTGTACCGCTATGCCGATGTGGTGTACATCGGAGGCGGCTTCGGACACGGCATACACAACATACTTGAAGCTATAACTTTTGGCAAGCCTGTTTGTTTCGGTCCTAACTACCACAAGTTCCAAGAGGCTCGCGACATCATCAGGCTCGGCGGCGGCACCAGCATTAAAGACACTGAAGGCCTCGCCCGTCAGTTCGACCTATGGTTCACCGACACAGAAGTTTACAACGAAGCTTCACAGACATGCCGACACTATGTGGAAAGCAACAAAGGCGGATGCGACAAAATTGTACGCATCTTCTCGCTCGTTTTTGTCCTTTCCACTTTCCTAGCCCTCGCCACCTCGTGCAGTGTCAACAAATTCGTTGCGCCCGACGACAAACTGCTCTACAGCAACCACTACAGCATAGAGATGCCCGACGAGAGCAAGCCGCCCGAGGAGATAGCCAACGTGCTTAAAAGTCTCAAAAGCTACGCAGCACAAAGCCCCAACAAGAAATTCCTCGGCATACGCTGGGGCATGCGCCTATACTGCCTCTCATCTCCCACCGACACCAACTGGTTTCACAACTACCTGCGCCGCAACGAACAACACCCTGTGGTATACGACGAGAACGCCACACGCCGCACCGCATCACAACTACAGTCGCTCATGGTCACCAAGGGCTGCTTCTCGTCGACAGTGGACTACGACACAACCGTCCGGGGGCGCAACATAGTGGTAACCTACCACTTGAGACCATCACCACGCTACCTTGTCAACGAAATAACATATAACATACCAGAACCTGAAATACTCAAGCTTGTCAAGGCACAAAGCAAAGAGTCGTACCTCCATGCAGGAGACTACTACGACCAAGACCTTGTGGCCAAGGAACGCGACCGCATAGTGCAAAACCTGCTCGAAGCAGGATACTACAGAGCCACGCCCTCTATAGTATCATTTCTGCTCGACACCACCTACACCCCAGGACGTATCGACATGGAGATTGCCGTCAACAAGAACGTAGCCCTCACTGGCAACAACCTCCGTCAGTACAAAATCAAGGACATATTCATCTATCAAGGCAGCAATCGCAGCGACCTAATTTTCGACACCTCGTACTATGAATCACACTTCCGTGGCCGCACCACACGCTATGCCATTCTCTCTGTCCCCGACACCTTGCGCAAGCATCAAGTGTCACCTAAAGTAATATGTCGTAACCTCATGCTTTTCAGCGGTCAATACTACCACCCAAACAACCGCTCACGCACATACAACTCACTCCTCGCGCTACGCAATTTCAAGTATATTGACATCGATTTTGTAGAGTCCACGCCATCTGCCGACACCACCCCCACCGTCGACGCCCGCATACGACTGCTCTCCAGTCCGCGACAAAAACTGTCGGCCTCACTCGAGCTCAACAACTCCTCCTCCTTCGGCACCCAGGGAAGCGATGCCGCCGCCATGATAGGCAGCGGCAACTTCGGGTTGGAGACGGTCCTCGAATACCAGAACCGCAATCTCTTCGGCGGCGCCGAGCTGCTCAAAGTCGATGCATCCCTGCTCGTAGAGCTGCCAAAACTTATCATCAGCCAAGGCGCCTCCAAATTCCACGACGCATTCACCGCTTTTGAGAGCGGCCTCGACGTATCGCTCGACCTGCCGCAATTTCTGCTCCCCTTCACGCGCAACATACTGTTTCAGCGCATGCGCCCTCATACCGTGCTCAGCATCGGCACCAACTACCAGTACCGTACTTACTTCGAGCGAATGCTCGCCAATATGTCGTTCGGCTATAGCTGGAGCTCCACCTCGCAAACGCGCCACCAACTGCTGCCTATAGAACTCACTTTCGTGAAATTCATCGACAAAGACGAGGCCTTCGTCTCTCGGCTCGAAAGGATTTCCGACCTCCGACTCAAATATCAGTACAGTGACCACTTTATCATGGACTGCCGCTACGACTTCCTGCACAGCAGCCAGATACCCAACCGCCGCATAAACTTCAACTACCTGCACCTCACCCTCGAAACCGCCGGCAACCTGCTGCAAACCCTCAGCATCCTCTCCAACGGCCCCTCCGACCAAAACGGCATACGACAGTTTTTCGGCGTGCCTTACTCACAGTACCTGCGCGCCAACGTCGACATGAAACGCTACTTCTATCTCTCCGAGCGCAACACTTTCGTAACCAGACTTCTACTTGGCATTGGCATTCCCTATGCCAACAGCCTCTCCATGCCCTATGAGAAAAGCTTCTTCGGCGGTGGCCCAACCACTATGCGTGCATGGCAACTGCGCCATCTGGGGCCGGGCCTATACAGCAACGTGGACAATCCCATGGCCGAGCGTGTTGGCGACATGACACTCGTTCTCAACCTCGAAGACCGCTTTCACATAGCATCAATCTTCGAGGGGGCACTCTTTGCCGACATAGGCAACGTTTGGCTAACACATGAGAGCAGCGAGTTCGAAGGCGGCAAATTCGAGGCCGCCAAGATGCTGCAAAGCCTCGCCGTGGGTGCAGGATTCGGACTGCGACTCAAGGTCTCCATAATCACGCTGCGCCTCGACCTCGCCATACCCGTCTACGACCCAGGCTACGAGCCGACACACCGCTGGCGCCCACCCTACTGGAAAATCTCACAGATAGTAACCAACCTCGGCATCGACTACCCATTCTGACGACAGTAAAAAAGCCATGAAGCACCCCTACCGAAACAGTACTTCAAAGAGAAAAACCAACAATGAAAGCAAAACCAAATCAAACAGTCCAAGTTATTAAAGCCCTGAAAGATGAAGGCGGTTTTGCAACTTTGCGCAGATTGAATGAGGTGGTCGACTTTTCGACATGGAGGACGAAAACACCAGAGGCTTCAGTTCGACGCATTGTCCAACAAAGCGAGGCAATCTTTAAGGTACGCCCCGGTTTATGGGCGCTTGAGGAGATGCGAGAAGAGGTACTGAAGAAATTTGAAATCAAAGTTGGCGATATAAAAAGCGAGGAACAATTTTCGCATAGCTACTATCAAGGTTTACTTGTTGAGATTGGCAATTTACGTAATATGACAACCTATGTTCCTGCGCAAGACAAAAGTAGAAAGTTCTTAGGACAGTCATTGGGCGAAATTACAAAGACAACTGAAATACCCCATTTTACATTCGACAATCTTTTGAAAAAAGCCCGAACTGTCGATGTGATTTGGTTTAACGAGCGAAATATGCCATCTGATTTCTACGAGGTTGAACATACTACGGATATCAAGAATTCGCTTTCGAAGTTTTACGAATTACAAGACTTCTATGCCGGCTTTTACATTGTAGCCAACAAACACCGCAAAGAAGAATTTTACGACAAGCTACATGTGTCAATGTTTAAACCAATAGAAAATCGCGTCCGATTTATAGAATATCAAAGAGTTGTCGGGATGTACGAGAACTTAAAGCATATAAACTATTTGAAATGGTGATTCTACTCTATAAAATCGCCCTGAATGGGCATAAATCAATCAGCCCAATGGCAACGCAACGCCTTGGGTAAATCAGTAAGATACATTTGCGTTCTGAAAGGGCAAAATAAAAAAAACGAATTAATAGAACTCACCATAGCTTAGAACTGCGATTTCGGGGTAGAACATAGAAACAAATGGCCACATAAGGCATCTTGCCATTTACTATAAATGGCTACACAATACATAATTATACTATACCATTATTACTAATCCAATAATCATTAATAACTATATGAATATCCAGTCCCAAGTAGACCTGTGGTTTGACGACTACAACCGCCGTGCCGCAGCCCGCCTCGACGCAGTCCCTGCCCTACGCGGCCTTTATGAGCCTGTGTACTACACCATATCGCAACACGGCAAACAGCTCCGTCCAACATTAATGCTCTGCGGCAACCAACTTTTTGGCGGCAACCCCGACGATGTGCGCGAGGCTGCCATTGGCATAGAGCTCTTCCACAACTTCACACTTATCCACGACGACCTCATGGACAAATCGCCTCTGCGACGAGGCCTGCCCACCGTCTACAGCAAATGGAACGCCAACACCGCCATACTCTCCGGCGATGCTATGTTCTCGCTCGCCTGGCAACAGATGATAGCGCACCAACACACTGCGACACCCCAAGTGCTTCAATGCTTTAACCAAACAGCCACCCTCGTCTACGAAGGCCAACAATACGACATGGACTTCGAGAACCTGCCGCAAGTGTCGCTCGACCAGTATCTTGAGATGATAAAACTCAAGACCGCAGTACTCCTTGCAGGAGCCCTTAAGATAGGCGCACTCTATGCCGGAGCCGACGCCAACGAAATTGAGCTTCTCTACCAGACAGGAATCGACATGGGCCTTGCCTTCCAGTTGCAAGACGACCTGCTTGATGCCTACGGCAACACCGCAACCCTCGGCAAGCAGACAGCGCAAGACATACGCGACAACAAGAAAACATACCTGTATATCAAGGCCCTGAGTCTGGCCGACAACACCCAGAAAGAGCAACTCAAAACTATATTTACACACCAAGACAAAAGCGAAGCCGAAATGCAACAGGTGCTCGATATCTATTCCCAACTCGGCATACGCCAACAAACCGAGAAAGCTATAGTGGAACACACCGAACAAGCCCTTTCGTCACTGTCAAAAATCAACACCGACGAAAAACGTAAAGATGTACTCCACAATCTGATAACCAGTCTACTCAACAGAGAGAAATAGTTAATAGGCAAAAAAAACGCAAAAAAGTTGCTCCAATTTGAAAACAATTTCTTAAATTTGCAAATTAGCAGCGATAATGCGAAATTAACACAAATAATTAATAATCAAAAAACTAAATCACTATCATGAAAAAATTGATTGCCTTGATGTCAATAGTTGGCTTATTGACATTCACCAACCTGAACAGCGTTATGGCACAGGACGAGCAGCCAGCCACTACCGAACCAGCAACCGAGCAGGTCGATGAGCAGGCTGCAGCTACTGATGAGCAGGTAGCGGAATCGGCAGCAATAGAGGACAAAACTCAAGCTGAGGAAAACGCACAGTCCAAGTCGTTCCACCAAGTGCTTAAAGAAAAATATATACAAGGTGGCGCAGGCTGGATGACCCCCGTGCTTCTCTGCCTCATCCTCGGTCTCGCCCTCGTCATTGAGCGCATCATTTATCTCAACATGGCCACCACCAATGTCGAGAAGCTGCTCCAGGGTATCGAGGAGAACGCCAAGAAAGGCGACTATGCAGCAGCCAAAGAGCTCTGCCGCAACACCCGTGGCCCCGTGGCCAGCATCTTCTACCAAGGTCTCGACCGTATGGACCAAGGCCTCGAGAATGTAGAGAAAGCCATCACCAGCTACGGCGGCGTGCAGATGGCCAACCTCGAAAGCAACCTCACCTGGATTGCCCTGTTCATCGCCCTCGCCCCCTCCTTCGGATTCCTCGGCACCGTTATCGGTATGGTTCAGGCCTTCGACGACATCGAGGCTGCCGGCGATATCAGCCCGACCGTTGTGGCTGGCGGTATGAAAGTGGCTCTTCTTACCACTGTGTTCGGTCTTATCGTGGCCATCATACTCCAGATTTTCTACAACTACCTCATCAGCAAGATTGAGCGCCTCGTCGCCGAGATGGAAGACGGCTCTATCTCCTTCATGGATATCCTTATCAAGAACAAGCGCTAATCAGCACGCGCTGCCTTGCACGCCCTCGGCCATAGCGATACCACGACGTGGTGTCAGAAGAGGGTTTCGAGAATACATAACAATAATGTAAAGCAAAAAAGGATATCATGGAAAAACTAAAGAAACCTATAACATTAATAAGCCTGTTATTGGCCGTGATAGGTGCTGTGTGCGCCATATTGTTCGCGGCAAATCAGACATCGGAATGGCTCTTCGATGTAGCATTCTGGATTGTGGTGTGCTTTGTGGTTCTGGGTCTCGTCGCTATCGTGGCATTCCTTGTGATGCAGATAGTCAACAACCCCAAGTCGGGGCGCAGCCTCGCACTTGTGCTCTGCATGCTTGTAGTGGCTTTCATCATAGCCATTATCTTTGCCCGCGGCGGCACCACCGATATAGCGATGCTCGAGAAAAACAACATAGACCCCAACGGTAGCGGCGAGAAGATGATTGCCGCTGGCTGCATCATGGTCTACGTGCTCGTTGCCGTCTCCGCAATAGCTATTATCTACACCGAAGTTGCCAAAATCTTCAAAAAGTAAACAAAAATCATGAGCAAGAAATCGACCCCCGGTCTTAACACCAGTTCGATGGCGGACATCTCGTTCCTGCTGTTGACGTTCTTCCTCATGACGTCGAGCATCAACACGGATATGGGTATCGCCCGTCGACTGCCCCCCCCGCTGCCGCCCAACCAGGAGCCGCCCGAGGTTCACGAGCGCAACATCTTCATCGTGAAGATCAACAGCCACGACAAGCTGCTCTACAACGGCGAGTATGGCCGCATTGAGGATCTCAAGGCCCGCGCCAAAGAGTTCCTTGAGAACCCGGAGAACAAGCCCGACCTGCCGGAGAAGATACCTACCGACATTGAGCTGCTCGGAACTGTCGACGTTTCGAAGGGTGTTATCTCGCTGCAGAACGACCGCGGCACCTCGTACGATATGTACCTGCAGGTGCAGAACGAGCTGGCCGCTGCCATCAACGAGATGCGCAACAATATGTCGCAGGCCAAATTTGGCAGAAGCTTTGCCGACCTCAACGAGGCACAGAAAAAAGCCATAGAGAAGGCTATACCTATCTCCGTCTCTGAAGCTGAACCCACCAAAGTAGGAGGAACCAACTGATGGCAAAATTCAAGACAAAAAACGACAAAGGTACACCCGGTCTTAACATGGGTTCCATGTCCGACATTATCTTCATGCTCCTCTTCTTCTTCATGGTTATCACCACCATGCGCGAGAGTAGCCTCTTCGTGAAAATCGTAGTGCCTCAGGGCACTGAGGTGAGCAAACTCGAGAAGAAAAGCCTTGTGAGCTACATCAATGTCGGTGTGCCCATGAACGACTTTCAGGCCAAGTACGGTACCGAGCCGCGTATACAGCTCAACGACCAGATTGCCGACGTGAGCGACATCAAGGAGTTTGTTGAGATTGAGCGTAACTCGCATGTCGAAGCCGATCGTCCGCTCCTCACCACTGCTATCAAAGCCGACAAAGGAGTGAAGATGGGTCTCATTAGCGACATCAAACAGGAACTTCGCGGTGCCGGCGCTTTCAAGATTTTCTACAACGCCAGCAAAGGCACAAAGAAGTAAAACCTCGCCAACACGCGGTATTAATAAAGAGCCAAGCCGCCCCGCAAGGGACGGCTTGCTCTATATCCGAGAACAAGACTTATGACAACCAAAGACGAACTGAGACGACAAGTGCGACAGGCTAAGAAAGCCATCTCCTTCGAGGAAAAAGTGCTCCGCTCTGCACCAATAATGGCTAAACTTGAAGGTCTCGACGTTTTCCGCAATGCAAAGACCGTGCTCCTTTATTGGTCCATGGCCGACGAGGTTCACACCCACCCTACTGTAAGACGATACTGCGACAAGAAAACCATATTGCTGCCATGCGTGGATGGCGACAACCTACTGCTGAGGCAATACACGGGACCCGAATGCATGCACGCGGGCGAACAGTTCGGCATAGACGAGCCAACGGGACCTGTCTTCACTGCATTGGATGACATAGACATTATTGTAGTGCCTGGAGTGGCTTTCGACAGCAAAGGCAACCGCATGGGACGCGGTCGCGGCTTCTACGACCGCCTACTCGCCACAGTCCACGCTTACAAGATTGGCGTGGCGTTCAACTTCCAGTTGTTCGACAGCATACCCCTCGACCCTCACGACATACCCATGGATTTGGTAATTAGCGAATAGTAATACATACAGCCCATGTCCCGTTGCTTCACATTATATGCACTTGCTGTGTTTCTTGCCGTCGTCGTGCTACCACCACGAAGCATTGGGCAAGACACCTCGCACGATACCATCGAGGGGCATCCTGCCACTGTGACTGCCGGAAGACAGGATCACCACGGTGCCGCGTACTACATCTGGACACCCACTGTGCCTGCCATCACATTGCCGGCGAGTGTTGCCTTCTCGTTTGTGCCGAGCCTTCATGAACATGAAGTGTCGCTCCGCGACAACCTTCAGCAAGCTACCGGCGGTAGCCGCTGCCATATAGACAACGTGACACAGTATGTGCCGTCGGCCGCCGTGCTGGGACTAAACCTCTGCGGGGTGCCAAGCCGTAGCAGCCTGAAACGACAGACAATACAGCTTGCCGAGAGTTATATCATAGGAGGAGCCGTAGAGTTGTCGTCAAAATACTTTATCGACAAAGAGCGTCCCGACGGGCGGGGGCTAAACAGCTTCCCTTCGGGACACACATTCACCGCTTTTGTTGGTGCCGAGATGCTGCGCCTTGAATATGGCCAAGAGTATCCAGCCATTGCAGTGGCAGGATATGCCGTAGCCACACTTACCGGCGCACTGCGCATTTACAACAACCGCCACTGGGCTTCCGATGTGCTCGCCGGTGCGTCGGTGGGCATACTTTCAGTACAACTGTCGGAACTTATAAACAGATGCTTCTACAAAAGGTTTTAAGGGTTAAAAGGGTTTAGGATTAGAAGGTTAAAGGGGGTTAAGGTTATAAGGTTTAAGGTTAAGGAGGGATGCGATTTCTGCAAGAGTTATTCGAAGCCAATTTGAGAAATATGGTAAATTCGTGGTCAAGAATAATAATTTAGTGGTCACCCCATAAAGGTTATGCGAATGCTATGGAGCCTATAGCGCATATCGAGTCGCCGTTTGGCAGCAAGTTTGGTGTTCCACGACAGAGTGGCATCACCAATGACATCATATCCTTTGTGGTCTTTGAGCCCCAATACCGAAATGCCGAGGCGCTGCGCGGCATCGAGGAGTTTGAGTACATCTGGCTTTTGTGGCAGTTTCACGGTGTCAGTGGCTGGTCGCCCACCGTCAGGCCGCCCCGGCTCGGAGGCAACCGACGCATGGGGGTATTCGCCACACGCTCACCCTACCGTCCCAACCATATAGGGCTCAGCAGTGTGAGGCTGCTGCGTGTCGAAGAGTGTCCCGACAAAGGGCATTGTTTAGTAGTTGGCGGAGCCGACTTGATGGATGGCACACCAATCCTCGACATCAAGCCATACCTGCCCTACACCGATGCACACCCCGAAGCCCGGAGCGGCTTTGCCACCTGCGCGCCGCAGGCCAAGCTCAATGTAGAGATAGCCCCATCGGTAGCCGCCAACCTTCCCCCTACCCTGCTGACACAACTAAGGGAGATACTTGCACTCGACCCTCGCCCGCAGTATCAAGACGACCCCACTCGCATCTACGGCATAACGCTGTGGGGCTATGATTTCAAGTTCAAGGTTGTAGGCAACGTGCTGTCGGTAATCAGTAGTTCTGATGAGGCGCGTTAGCAAAGTCGCGGAATAATTGCAGGCACGCGCCGCGGTCTATCTCCACCAAGTAGTCTTGAAGCTTGTCGCGCCCCTCGAAGAGTTCGTTGAACTTGCCGTCGCGGAAACCTATGATAGAGTTGTCGGCAATGGTGCAGCCGTAATATATACGCCTGATATTGGCCCACATACAGGCACATAGACACATGTGGCACGGCTCGCCGGTGGTGTATATGTCGCATCCCGAAAGGTCGTGGGTGCCGAGATTGCTGCTGGCGTCGCGTATGGCCTGCACCTCACCGTGCGAAGTGGGGTCATGGCTCGCAAGCACCATGTTGTGTCCACGCCCTACTATCTTGCCGTCGCGCACCACCACCGCACCGAACGGTCCGCCATGACCGTCCTTGATTCCTATGCGGGCTTCGGCAATGGCTTGCGCCATGAATTCATTGACAGTCTCACTCATGTCGTTTCAAAATACCCATTTCACGCCAGCGCATGGCGACACATTAAAACCTTTGTTGGAATAGTTCAGACCCATGGTGTTGGGGTGCGGCCCACCTGCAAAATTGTAGGAGAGTTCCACCTCACCGCCAACAGAGAGGTTGGGGCACCCGAAATGCTGCCCCACATTGTACCAAAGCTGCGGCTCGACAAGCCAAACCCAATGGGTCTCTTCTCTTTTGTCAAGAACCCGAAGCCCAGGCGCCGTTTCTATATACTTTTCCCAAGTAAGCTCCTGTCCCCACACGTCGGCGACACCGGTGAACAACAGCCCTTTGACGCCAAAGAGATTCTGCAGTCCAAACACGGCGGTAACCTGCAACGGTATGTTGTCGTTGTTGCTTATATCTTTGTACAGCAATTGTATAGTAAGCATTTTTGAGAAGTCGCCGCTGTGAAACAACCATTCCACACCCGTCAGCCATGCGTTGTTGGCATAAACGCCTCCGTTCCATTCAACATGCAGGCTAAGGTTGGCAAGCTTGCTGTTTTGCCAGAAATTGAGGCTGCGGCTTATCTCGGTGTAGAACTCCGACGGCACTGCCATACCATTGGGATGGTATATGTCGGTGAAAAAGAAGGTGCTGCCCCACTTGTCGGGCTTGAACATCTCCAGGGTGGTGACAAGATGTCCACGACCAAAGTCGTACATCTCTTGCAAGTTAGTCTGGGCTTTGGCTGCACTAAAGGCAAACACCAACGCTACCAAAAGGAAATATTTTCTCATAACAATCAAGAAAAGGGTAAAAGGTTGAATGGGTTAAGGTTAATATACAATAAGATTTGGAAGCAGCCCCAACCGTGCAATTAATAATAAAAACCACACAGCGGCACAAAGTCGACTGTGTGGTCTTGTTTCAGGTCGGTAATTGCAATTTACTTCACGTTCTCTTTTACCTGGTTGACAAACTCTTTGCAGGGTTTGAAATAAGGTATGTTGTGCGCGGGAACAATGAGAGTGGTGTTCTTGCTGATGTTACGGCCAGTCTTCTCGGCACGCTTCTTGATGATGAAAGAGCCGAAGCCACGGAGGAACACATCCTCGCCGTTGCACATGTTGGCCTTAATGCTGTTCATCATTTCTTCCACAATCACTTGGATGGCGACCTTCTCAATACCGGTCTTGTTGTGGATTTCGCTTACGATTTCTGCTTTTGTCATGATAATAAGATGTTGTTAGATTTGTAACGATTTGATTTGCAAAGATACGAAGATTTTTTTAATTAATGGCAATTTTAACACACTTTCTGTTGATAAATATTACAACAATATATTTATCAATAACATACACAACACGAAACATCAAACAAGATTGGTTCTTTGTCACTATTTTTTTGTTTTTTACGCCCTTTTATTCTCTATTCGCAGTGCGCAGAGAAGCAAAATTCAGCATACTCTTTTAGTTTCGACAGTCAACATAATCAGAATATTACTTTATACCGCCACGGGGCAATTTATAGCAATGTATTGCGTTATTGTCTTGTAGTTATTGTATGTCAGTATGGACAAAGGTTTGGTGATACGTGCCACAGGGCTGTGGTGCAGGGTTATGGGCGACGGGAAGGTATACAACTGTCGTCTGCGCGGCAGTTACCGCCTGCGCGGCAGCAAGCAGACCAACCCTGTTGCCGTGGGCGACTATGTGGAGTATGAGCTTCAGGACGACGGGACTGGTGTAGTGACCGATGTGTGCGACAGGCGCAACTACATAGTGCGCCGCGCCACCAAGCTGTCAAAGCAGACCCACGTCATAGCCGCCAATATCGACCTCATGTGTATCGTTGCCACCGTGGAACACCCCCGCACCTCCACGGGCTTTGTCGACCGTCTGCTTGCCACCGCCGAAGCCTACGGTATAGAGACCTGCCTTATTTACAACAAGTGCGACCTCTATGACAACAACACACTGCAAAAGTTCAACACCCTCAAAGAGGTATACAACAACGTAGGCTATAAGGTCTATTCCGTATCGGCCACGCAGAATGTCGGTATACAAGAGCTCCGAGCCACTATACAAGGCAAGACGGTGCTTTTTTGCGGACACTCCGGCTCTGGCAAGTCGTCGCTGCTCAATGCCATCGACAGCAGTCTCCACCTCAAGGTGGGCGAAGTGAGCGAGTGGTCTGACAAAGGCACCCATACCACCACCTTCGCCGAGATGTTCCCTTTTGCCAACGGCTACATCATCGACACGCCGGGCATCAAAGAGTTTGGCATGGTAGACTTCAAGGAGAACGACCTATCGCACTATTTTCCAGAGATGAGGGCGTTGCAGAGCCGTTGCCGTTTTGCCAACTGCACTCACCGCCACGAACCGGGCTGCGCCGTGATACAAGCTGCCGAAGAGGGGTTGGTAGCCCCCGAACGATACAAGAACTACTTGTCAATCCTTGATGGGCTTACCACCTGATGGGCAAGGCTCTACATGCAGTGTTATGTGGGTTGTCGAGCCAAAGCGTTGCTTCAGGGCTTGTTCTATCTCGCTGGCTCGCTCATGGGCGGCGGCAAGCGGTATGGTGCCGTCCATCCTGATATGCAGTTCTATGGCGTAGCGGCTGCCAATGCGCCGCGTGCGCAGGTGGTGCGGGTCGGACACATCGGCAAATGAGTTGACCACCGACAATATATCTTTCTCCACATCGTCGGGCAGCGAGGCCTCAAGCAGCTCGTCGAGACCTTGTCGCAACAGTTTCCATGCCACACGCAGTATGAAGAACGACACCACCACACCGGCCAGCGGATCGAGGACACTCCACTTTTCGCCAAGCAGTATGGCTCCGCCTATGCCTGCGAGAGTGCCTATCGACGAGAGCGCGTCGCTACGGTGGTGCCATGCGTTGGCTTCCAACGCCGGCGAATTGAGGCTACGGGCGTTACGGATGGTATAACGATATACCAATTCTTTGACTACCAACGACAAGAGGGCCGCCCACAGCGCAATCATGCGTGGAGGCGGCAACACACCGCCTTTGTACCATGAAAGCAGAGACAAAGCCGAACAGTAAATCATCCACACAGCCACAGCTGCCAGTGCTATACCTATGATTGTAGTGGCGAGGGTTTCATATTTGCCGTGTCCGTAGTCATGCCCGCTGTCCTCGGGCTTGCCGCTTATACGGACAAAGAGCAGCACAATGGCATCGGTAAGTAGGTCGGAGAGCGAGTGTACGGCATCGGCCGTCATAGCCGCGCTATGCCCCACTATGCCGGCCACGAACTTGAAAGCCGTCAGCAGCAGGTTGGCAACACTGCCCACCATGGTCACCTTGCATATATGCCGTTGCCTGTCTTCTGGACACATGGGAATCTTTTTTAGAAGTCGAAACCGAGGCTGGCGTAAAAACCTACACTGTTGTCAATGGAGCACCAATGCACGTTGGCCCCGAGCGGACCAACTTTAGAATGGAAACCATACTGAAGGCCTACGGCATAGGCTGTTGGGTCGATGGTTGTGGTATATATAGCATTTGATTCCTGGAACGAGGCCGCGGTGAATGTTATAAAGCTCCGGTTGGCCAGGCGCAAACGGAAGTCGATATTGAACAGTCCCACACACTTCTTGGCAGCATACAGACCGTTGAAGCCAATAAACGGCACCTGCCCGTCGAAATAGCGGTTGCGCATCATGCCGCCCAGAAAGTTGGAATGTATAAATAGTATATCGTCGTCGGTGGGTATAGCCCTGAACCAAAAGGAGGGCGCTATGGCAAAGCGCTCACCCAAAGGGAACACAAGCCGTATGTCGGCTGCTATGCGGTGGTAGTAGGGACTGTCGTCCACACCAAACGAGAAAGCCTTGTATGTGTAAGACAACCCATACGATGCACCGCGCAAGGGGAAATAGGAGTTGTCGAAAGTCTCGTAGCGGTAGCGCCCGAAGAACGAGGTGTGCAGACCTCCAACATCGAGTGTAGTACCATCCATCTCGCTGCTGAAGCGTAGGAAAGACACGTTGTCCAGTTCAACACCGAAACGAAGGAGTCCTTTGTGCCAACGCGCGCTGGCAAGGTACAACTGCGCGTTGCTGCTCCAAAGCTTGAGCTGTTCACTGCCGCGCCCGTCGGTAGGCGACCACCAGTCAACATCACATCCGGTATAGCGAGTGCGGAGGTTGATGACAGCCATTGGTCCACGCAACGGCGAGAAAGAGGACTGCAGCTGCAAGTATGGGTTGTTTGCAATCTTGGCGGTCAAATTAACCTTGTGCTTATAGAGTTTGTGGGTGTTGAATCCGAGATTGAAAAGCAGCGACACAAACTCCTGCACATCGGCGCGCGCACTGAGGCTTACGCTGTGATGCATAGGGCCTTTTATGCAACGGAACACCAGCGGATAGGGCTCGTCGGAGCCGAGCAGCGAAAAACTCACCTGCTCGAAAGCGCCTGTTGCATAGATACGGCTTACACAATCTTCAATATCGCCGAGACCATATATACCCCCCGGTTCTATCTCAATGAGTTTGCGGAAATACACCTCTTCGCGTGGCGAGAGTCCCTCAAAACGCACCGATGCAATCTGAACCATAGTGCGCGAGATGTCGACAGCCGACGGGTGGTTGAGGTAGCGCGTGGCAGTGCCCACGGCCTTCTTGATACGTGCCAAACCATCGTGGGCACGGCTGGCAGCCTCGTAGCCACGGCTGATGATGGTGTCGATACTCTTGGAGTCGAAACTCATCATATTGAACTCGTTGAGAGACGGGTGGATATACACATCGAGCTGTGAGAGGTTGTTGTCGTAGGCCTCTTTGTCAAGCAGGTTGATGTTCTGCATAAGCAGGTCTACCACGCCTCCAAGGTCTTCATAACCTTTGGGAACATGCAGGTCGACACCTATAATCAAGTCGGCACCCATTGTACGGGCAATGTCCACAGGAAAGTTGTTGCGCGTGCCGCCGTCAACGAGTATCATGCCGTCGGTGCGCACTGGAGTGAAAAAGAACGGTATAGACATTGTGGAGCGCATCGCTGTGTTGATATAGCCCGAAGTCCAGTTCTTCTCCTTGAGGCTCACCATGTCGGCAGCCACACATACGTACGGTATCGGCAATTGGCTGAACGACATAGAGTCTTGGTATCCCACGGTGAGACTCGACAGCAAATTCTGCACATTGATGCCGCGCACCAAACCTTCGCCAGTCCCGGCGTTGCGCGATGCCCCGATAGGTCTCATGTGTTTTGCCTCCGAATTGTTCTCGTCGCCCTCTTTGAAATTGTCCACACCCTCACGCATCTGCGCCACAATCGACTTGGCCGAGAAGTAAAAAGGCAGGCTAAGGATGTATCGTTCCTTGTTCATTCGCTGATTGTAGGTCAGATGGGAAGGATCCACCTTGTCGCGCATGAGCACGTTCCAGTCAACGCCGCGGATTATCCTCTCTATGGAATAGGCCGAATAGCCGAGCGAATAGAGACCGCCCACCAGTCCTCCCATGCTGGTACCCACCACCATGTCGACAGGTATCCCCTGCTCTTCCAGATACTTGAGCACACCAATATGGGCGGCGCCTTTGGCGCCGCCACCGGCAAGCACCACAGCCACAGTGGGGCGTGTCTTGCGTATCTCGGCCATGTGGGCACGCATCACCACAGCTGCGGCAGAGTCGGCGGCAGGGTCAACGCTGCCAACCTGAGGCATTGTGTAGTGTCCCCTCTGCTGCGCCTTGAGCCCCCCCAGCGCAAGGAGCAGCAACAACAAAATACAGATGTGCCTATTTTGATGCATTGTGCACTGTAACTTGCGGGAACGGTATCTCTATGTTCCGCTCCATGAACTTGTTGTATATATTTTCCTTTATGCGCAGCCTTACAGTCCAATAGTCTTCGGTCTTTACCCACAGCCAGAGAGAGAAATCCACCGAGCTGTTGCCGAGATCCGTCACTGCAATCTTGGGCAGCGGATCCTTGAGAATCAATTCGTCGGCATCGACAACCTCACGGAGTGTTTCGCGGGCCTCGTCGACATTAGTGCCGTAGGCAACACTCGCCACAACATCAAGACGTATAATATCCTCTTTCGTGTGGTTGATGAGCGACTTGGTGGCCAATTCGCTGTTTGGAATAATGATGATGCGCCCGTTAAACGGTTTCATGAAAGTGTGGAAAATCCGTATCTCTTTGATATAACCTTTGTAACTGCCGCACTCCACATAATCTCCAACCTTGAACGGCTTCATTAACAAGATAATGACACCTCCTGCAAAATTCTGCAAGGTGCCTTGCAAAGCCATGCCAACCGCCAAGCCCATGGCACCGAGCAAGGCAATGAACGAAGTGGCCTTGATGCCGACGACATCCATGGCCATAATGATAATCATGGCCTTGAGCAGCACATCGACCAGCGAGCCGAGGAAAGTCTTGAGCGACGACTCCGCCCCGCGTTTGTCGAGCGACTTCTGGATAACCCTCCGCAGCATCTTGACCAGTTTCATACCCACCCAGAGTATAACAATGGCAACCAGCAGCTTGGGCACAAACTCCACAGAAAGTTTCACCAAAGCGGAGAGGGCATCCTTCACTATGGTGTTCTCACCTGTCACCACCTCTTTGAGGTCTGACAAACTTGTGAGATTGCTCAAACTGTCCTTTACGGCACTGGTGGTGCTGTCAATTGCAAGAAGTTTCTCGCCAAGCGGCCCCGCCGGCGCCGGAGGAGTGTTCTGAGTCGCTTGCGCAACAATAAGGGCATTGGTGTTGTCGTCTAATAATAACATGATGATGTGTAGTTGTTTGTGTGATACTTGTTTTTTGTAAAATCAGAAAATCTTAAGAGCGGTTTCCCGCTCGTTTTAGTTTGCAAAAATACAATATTTATTGCGAATATCAATAAAAAAGTAATAAAAGCTTGTTTTAAACGTTAATAGAAATCATGAAAATAAAAGACATAACCCAATATCTCGACCAGCAGTTTCCTCCGGTCTACCAAGAGGACTACGACAACTCGGGGTTCCTTGTTGGCGACCTTGAGTCCGAATGCACCGGCGTATTGGTCACTCTCGACGTAACCTCGGCGGTTGTGGCCGAGGCAATCCGCCTCGGCCACAACCTCATCGTATCACACCACCCTGTGATATTCTCAGGACTGAAACGCATCACCACCCAAAGTACTACAGGTCAGCTTGTCATACAGCTCCTACGCCACGGCATATCGGTATACAGCGCACATACCAACCTCGACAATATGCTGTGCGGTGTCAATGGAGAGCTGGCGACAAAGCTCGGCATTGCCGATTGCCGCATATTGCACCCACAACAACCCTGCACACCCGATATAGGCGCAGGCATCATTGGCAAACTCTGCAACCCCATGCCTGCCAGCGAGTTTCTTGCCCAAGTCAAGCAAACGCTCCATATCCCAGTGCTTCGCACCACCACTATATGCCGCGACATGGTGAGCCGCATCGCTATATGCGGCGGAGCAGGCAGTTTCCTGATAGGCGACGCTATAGCTGCCAACGCCGACATATACCTCACGGGAGACCTAAAATACCACGACTTCCAGCGTGCCGAAGGCCTGATTACAATGGCCGACATAGGCCATTTTGAGAGCGAGCAGTTCGCCCGCGAACTAATTTGCCGCTCCATTTCAGAAAAATTTCGTACCTTTGCATGCCGTATAGCCAACACAAGCACGGGCTTTGTTCGCTATATGTAGTTGTATTTTAGAATAATAAAACAATATATAATAAATAGATTATGGCAACAAAAAAGAGTTCTGCCAAAACAGCCGCGGCTGCCGAAGTCAGCCCCAACGTCAATGAATTTGTAAAACTTGATGTCGACGAGATGGTCGAGAAACGCCTCGTTGCACTCTACACGCTGCAACGCGTCGACACCCAGATTGACCGCATCAAGATTATCCGTGGCGAGCTGCCGCAGGCCATACAGGACCTTGAAGACGAGATAGCGGGCCTTAACACCCGTGTTGACAATCTCACCGCCGACATCGAAGAGTGCGAGAGCGGCATCAAGACACGCAAAGGCGAAATACTCGACCACGGCGAGATGATTAAGAAATACCAGAAGCAGCAGGACAACGTGCGTAACAACCGCGAGTACGAGGCTATCAACAAAGAAATTGAGTTCCAAGACCTTGAAATACAACTCTGCGAACGTAAGAACAAAGAGGCCAACGCCCGTATCAAAGACCTCACCCAACATATAGAGGCCGCCAAACTCCTGCTTGAAGGCCGCAACAAAGAGCTGCAAATCAAAAAAGACGAGCTCGACGACATCATCAAGGAGACCGAACGCGAAGAGGAACAGCTGCTCGCCAAATCCGAGGAACAGTCTCAATTCATCGAAGACCGCTACCTTACCGCCTACCGCCGTATCCGCAACGCTGCCCGCAACGGCTTGGCAGTGGTCACTATCGACCGCGACGCTTGCGGCGGCTGCTTCAGCAAGATACCCCCTCAGCGCCAGACCGAGATACGCATGCACAAAAAGGTGATAGTGTGCGAACACTGCGGACGCATACTTGTCGACAACGACATAGCCCAGAAGTCCGAGGCCAACATGAAATAACGGCTGCCGCCACAACAATTCCGCTATCCGCAGCACGTTGCCTCTTTGTCAATCTTTTGCGTCATAACGGACATTCGTTCAATTCCATTAGTCGTTTTCTGGCCGCGGCAGTGTAAACAAGTTTTCACTGCTCTTGCCAAACGAAAACGTTCCACACGAAAAAAAACTCATAAATGACCAAGACCCACAAAATATCGGCCGAGCGCCTCACCCTCGACCGCATTGCCGAGATTATCGACGGTCACGAGCAACTCGCCATTAGCAAAGAGGCCATGGCTCGCATCAAGAAGTGCCGCAGCTACCTCGACAAAAAGATGAAAAACCAGAAGGAGCCTATCTACGGCGTCACCACCGGCTTTGGCTCGCTATGCAACATATCCATCAGCAAGGAGCAGCTCAGCCAGCTGCAGCAAAACCTTGTGATGAGCCACGCCTGCGGCGTGGGCGACGAGGTGCCGCAGGAGATAGTGAAACTCATGCTGCTGCTCAAAGCCCAAAACCTCAGCTACGGCTTCAGCGGTGCCCAGCCCGAGACAGTGCAACGCCTCGTGGACTGCTACAACAACGACATCCTTCCAATAGTCTACCAGCAAGGCTCCCTCGGCGCCAGCGGCGACCTCTGCCCCCTTGCCAACCTCTCGCTGCCAACAATACTCGGCATTGGCGAGGTATACTACAAAGGCAAACGCACCGACGTTAAGAAAGTCTATAAAGCCATGGGCTGGAAGCCCATAGAGCTCAAGAGCAAAGAGGGTCTCGCACTGCTCAACGGCACCCAGTTCATGAGCGCCTACGCTGTGTGGAACCTCCTCAAAGCACGCCGCCTCAGCCTGCAGGCCGACCTCATACTCTCCATGAGCCTCGACGCCTTCGACGGACGCATAGAGCCGTTCCTCGAAGCCCTGCATCTCGTGCGCCCGCACCGCGGACAACTGGAGACAGCAGCCAACGTGCGCCGCTTCCTCAAAGGCAGCAAGCTCATCGCCCGCCACAAAGAGCATGTTCAGGACCCCTACAGCTTCCGCTGCGCCCCGCAGGTGCACGGCGCCGCCAAAGACACCATTGCATACGTCACCTCTGTGGTAGAGACCGAGATCAACAGCACCACCGACAACCCCGTGGTACTTCCCGATGAAGACATGGTTGTTAGCGGCGGCCATTTCCACGGCGAGCCTCTGGCCATGGTGCTCGACTTCCTCGCCATAGCCGTCGCCGAACTTGGCAGCATCAGCGAACGCCGCACCTACCAGCTTATCGACGGCAAACGCGGCCTGCCCAGCTTCCTCGTGGCCAAGCCCGGACTCAACAGCGGCTTCATGATTCCGCAATATGCCGCAGCAAGCATAGTGAGCCAATCCAAACAGCTCTGCACACCGGCAAGCGTCGACAGCATACCGTCGAGCCAAAACCAGGAAGACCTTGTGTCGATGGGAGCCAACGCTGCCACCAAATGCTACAAGGTAGTTGAAAACACAGAGCGTGTGCTGGCCATAGAGCTCTTCAACGCAGCCCAGGCCCTCGAGTTCCGCCGCCCCCTCAAGAGCAGCGCCACCATCGAGAAACTGCTCAAAGACTACCGCAAGAAAGTCAACTTCGTGGATGTCGACGAGGTGATGTTCACCCATATCCACGACTCCGTCCGCTTCCTGCAGGAGCAGACACTCCCTGAATAATACCTAAGACACACCATTTAATGTAGGAGCGGCGGCCGAGAAAACTCGGCCGCCGCTCTTCTTTTACCCTCAAAATACCCCTCTATACTCGGCGGAATCTCTGTTTTTTGACCACTTTCTGCCGAGTATAGGGCTATTTTTCCACTTTCCAACACTTTTCAAATCGTCTTTTGGCGTGCGTGATTATTCATGTTGTTTAAGTTTTTTTTATAGGTTTGTGTTTATTTGGCGAATTTTATGTACCTTTGCATTAGATATTAAATATAATTGATAAATATTATAATACTATGTTTGAGAATATTGTAAAGCATTACTTAAACTTCCCCATTAAGGGCATAGACTTTATTGACGTGCTACCTTTGCTGCAGGACAAGGCGGCGTTCAACCAACTTACAGGCGAACTGTGCCGACTGGTAACGACTCCCAATGTGGTGACCATGGAGGCCCGCGGTTTTCTGTTCGCCACACCGCTGCTAACCAATAGCAGCCATGTGCAGACCATAGTGCCTCTGCGCAAGAAAGGCAAGCTGCCCTTCGCCGAAGGCGACCTGCGAGCCGTAACCATTGAAAAGGAATATGGACAGGATCAGATGTACTACCGCCTGAGCGACCTTGCCACCTGCCGCACCAATGGCGACGTTGTGGAAGTGACCTTGCTCGACGACCTGCTGGCCACCGGCGGCACAGCTATTGGCATGGCCGAAAGCCTTAACAAAGAGAGGGTTGTCATTGATGGTCGTGAATACAAAATCCATGTCAAAGAGTTTGTTTTCATAGTAGAGCTCTCCAACCTGCCAGGCAAGAGCCGTCTGGAACCAATAGCTCCTGTGAAGTCAATAATATCGGTTGCCGAGAATATCTGAGTTTTCTCACCACCAACCAACAACACAAATCCCTGCAGAACGAGCATATATCGTCCTGATTTCTACTGATTATTCGTGTATATCAGTAAAATACGTGCTCAGTATATTTTCACTCGTCGAGGATGTAAATGTCGCGGTACATCCGCCCTACCCCGTCGTAGTCAAGCCCATATCCAACGATGAACTCGTTGGATATTTCTTTTCCAACGTAGTCGACCTTGAAATCCTTCTGGAAACTGCCGGGTTTGAACATCAGCGTGCAAACCCTCACACTTGCCGGTTCGAGTGCCGCAAGTTCTTTGAGCATGCCTTCCATCGATATACCTGTATCGACAATATCTTCGATTATAAGCACATGACGACCTCGGCAAATGTCTGGGAAACGTAACGAGGCTTTGAGCTGGCCAGTTGAGTGCATGCCCTCGTAAGAGGTGTAGCGCACAAACGAGATTCTGGCGTCGAAGTCGAGTTCGCGCGTGATATCGGCGGCAAAAAGGTAGCTGCCGGTAAGCACAGGGCATACCACCACGTCGAGACCTTTCATGTCGGCACTGATCCTACCGGCAAGGCTTTTCACTATGCCGCGCAGTTCCTCGGCGTCGATATAACGGCGGAAACGCCGTCCGTTTAGTTCTATAAAATCCTGAGTATCCATAACCTACTCTTCAGGCAAATCCATAACCAGCCGCAAGCCGTAAAAGGCATAGCCGTACTCGGGTAACTGTCCGCTACGGTCGGAGACACGGCAGCCGTACGAAGGACTGCTGATGCTGCCACCACGCACCACTTTGTTCAATCCATCGCGTGGGCCTAAGGGGTTGGTCTTGGGCTCTTCGCTGTATGCACCGAGCCAGTCGCTGCACCACTCCCACACGTTGCCGCTCATGTCGTAAAGTCCCAGCTCGTTGGGTTTCAGTTCAGCGACTTTATGCGTGTGGTTGTTGCTGTTTACACAGTACCAGCCGCACTGTGCTATGTCGGAGCCTCCTGCGTAGATGTTGCCGCGACCCAATGCGCCGCCCCGTGCCGCATACTCCCACTCTGCCTCGGTGGGCAGACGGAAACGGCGCCCCGTAAGCTGACTGAGACGCACCACAAACATCTGGGCGTCATTCCAGTTGATAGATTCCACAGGCAGGCTGTCGCCAACAAAATGAGACGGGTTGGTGTCCATCACTGCTCTCCAGAGCAGCTGTGTAACCTCGGTCTGCGCAATATAGTAGTCATTAAGTGTAACCTTGTGGGTTGGCAGCTCCTCTTTGTAGTAGTGTCCGGCTTGCTGTGGATGGGTACATCCCATGGTGAACGTCCCCCCTTTGACCTCCACCATCCTTATCTCAACACCGGCCACTCTCACCGTGACGGTGCCGTCGTCCACTTCAACGTTGAAGACAATCTGGTCGCTCATATCGTCTGGCACAAACCGCAGTTCCGGCAGGTCGTAAACGAGTATGCGTTTGCCGGTTCCTGGCTTTACGCCTTTGCCAATATCACCGCTCAGACCATTGAGGTATGCACTGTAAGTCGAGCCCGAGTCAATGGAAACCGATACCCGTATGTCGGCTTGTTTGTCAAGGTCGTAGGTGATAATCAGCTCCTTGCCGTTGCGCTCATGGCGTACATTGGTAACCTCCTGTGCAACAACACTGCCCGACCATAAGCCGAGCAGCAAGATAATATATATGTACAAACGCTTGGTCAAATTGACTTTTACTATATATACTTCAGCTGGTCAACTATCTTGTCCACCGCTTCTTTCAACTTTGGCTTGAGCATCATGGTAATCATAGGGTTGCCACCCTCAACATCCACCAGGATTCTCACGCTGCTTGACGCCCCCTTCTCTCCTATCTCCAGTTTGATATGCAGTGGTACGGCCGTTGCGCCGTCGGGAGCGATGCTGACAAGCGTGTACGGGCAGCGTTCTTCAATTCGCATGGATAGTTGCACAAAACCGCCAACCTTAAAGGAGCAGGTGTCTGCTGTAGCCTGCCACCCCTCCACTTGCGGGGGGATCAGCCTGCTGTAATTCTCAAAATTCGATGCAAAGGCATAAACCTCTTGTGCACTGTGCGGCACATCCACTGTCTTGCTCTCAACCGTCATAGTCACAAATTCATACTATCGTCCGACCACTTCTCTGGATTTTTGCGCCATTCAGACAGCGAGTGCATATCGCCTTCGGCTATATACTGCTGTTCCTTGGCAACCTCTATGAGGGTTCCGTAATTGGTGAGGGTGTGCAGCTCCACGTTGGCTTCGGCGAAGTTGCGTTCGGCAACCTCAAGGCCGTAGGTGAAGATAGCCACCATGCCTTTTACCACGCATCCTTTCTCGCGTAATGCCTTGACGGCCACGAGGCTGCTCTTGCCTGTCGACACCAGGTCTTCGACCACCACAACAGTCTGGCCCGACTTGATCTCACCCTCTATCTGGTTGGTGAGTCCGTGCTTTTTCTCCTCGGAGCGGACGTACACAAAGGGCTTGCCCAAATCCTGTGCAACCAAAGCGCCTTGGGCTATGCCGCCTGTGGCGACACCGGCAATCACATCCACGTCGCCATACTGCTCGGTGACTATTTCAACAAAACGCTGCCGTATATAAGTCCTGATTTCGGGATACGACAAGGTGATACGGTTGTCGCAATAAATAGGCGATTTGCGGCCGGAAGCCCATGTAAAAGGATGCTCGTTGTTGAGCTTTATTGCTTTGATTTGCAGTAAGAAATTAGCTGTCTGTACAGCCGTCTCGTTGTAAGTTTTCATGTTGCAAAAATACAACAATTTTCTAAAATACAAAGAGCATATTAACAAAAGTAATAAACAGCAAAGTTTAGTTATTTGCAATTTGCCGTCAAGGGTCGGAAGTTGCCCTTTATGGCTTTTGAAATTATGTACTATGAATTAGAGAGTTATTCCAAAACCCCTTGTGTATCCTAATAGCATGGGGCTATTAACTAACGGCAAATGGTGAATAAGTGGTGAAAACTATTTGCTTCATTTAGCGTCTAAATTATTATCTTTGCATTTTTCAAACCTCAAATATATAATTATTTAATCATCTTAAAATGAGCGGATTTTTCGGAGTTGTTTCCAAACAACCATGCATTACCGACCTGTTTTATGGTACGGACTATCATTCTCATCTTGGTACGAGCAGGGCGGGCCTTGCCACTTTCGACAACGGACAGCCCCACCTCAACATCCATTCCATCAAGAACAGTTACTTCCGGACCAAGCTGGAAGCCGACCTTGTCGAGATGAAAGGCAATGTCGGTATAGGCGTCATCAGCGACACCGAGGCGCAGCCTCTTATGGTGAACTCCCACATGGGACGTTTTGCCATTGCCAGCGTGGCACGTATCAACAATGTCGAAGAGCTTGAGCACGAGTGCCTCGACATGCACCA
This sequence comes from Bacteroidales bacterium, assembly GCA_017454015.1. Taxonomy (GTDB): domain Bacteria; phylum Bacteroidota; class Bacteroidia; order Bacteroidales; family P3; genus Colimorpha. The sequence continues at coordinate 89,623 of JAFTDW010000060.1, forward strand.
GCAGTTCACCGACCTCTCCCTCGGGCGCACCAACGCCACAGAGCTTGCCGCCTTGCTTGTCACTCAAGGCAAGGACTTTACCGACGGTATTGAGAACGTCTACCGCAAAGTGCGCGGCAGCTGCAGCATGCTCATACTCACTCCTCGCGGCATCATAGCGGCCCGCGATGTGTACGGACGCACCCCCATAGCCATAGGCCAGCGCAGCGACGACGGCACATACGCAGTGGCTTCCGACAGCCATAGCTACATCAACCTCGGTTTTCAGACCCTTCGCCACATAGGCCCCGGCGAGGTGGTGGAGATCACCCCCGAAGGCATACGCCAGCTGCGCGCCCCGTCGGACAAGATGCAGGTGTGTTCGTTTCTCTGGATATACTACGGGTTCCCCGTTGCCGACTACGAAGGCATTGGCGCCGAAGAGGTTCGCTACAAACTTGGCGAGGCCATGGGCAAGAGCGACGACATCGAAGCCGACTTTGTAAGTGCCATACCCGACAGCGGCATAGGCATGGCTATAGGCTATGCCATAGGCAAGGGCATACCCTACAAACGCGGCGTGGTGAAATACACACCCACATGGAGCCGCAGCTTCATGCCCGTCAACCAGGAAGCCCGCAACCTCGTGGCAAAGATGAAGCTGATGCCCAACCGCTCCATACTCGAAGGCAAAGAGGTGGTGTTCTGCGACGATAGCATAGTGCGCGGCACACAGCTGCGCGACCAGGTGCGCATGCTCTACAACTGCGGTGTGAAACGCGTGCACATACGCATCAGCTGCCCGCCCCTCACCCACGGCTGCCAGTTCCTGAACTTCTCGGCATCGAAAACCGACCTCGAACTCATCACCCGACGCTGCATTGCAGAGCTCGAAGGCGGTGAAGTGCGCAACATCGAGGCCTACAACGACAGCACCTCGCCCGAATACAGACGTATGGTCGAGATGATACGCCAGCATGTAGGCGTGGACACTCTCAAGTTCAACACCTTGAGCGACGTTGTCAACGCCATAGGACTACCCAAGGAGCGTATCTGCACCCACTGCTTCGACGGCAGCAGCTATGGCTTCTAACAATGAACAGTTTTGTCTCGAAATAACACAATAACGAGATAACGAAAACACCTCAACACAACAACATGTGAAAAAAGGGACTCTTTCACTGATAATCACGCTACTTGTGCTGGCCGGACTGCGCGCCGGTGCCCAGACAGTGGAGCTCTCCACACGCGACATACTGCCCAACTACGGCATCGACGCCGCGTTTGTCGACGACACAGCCATCTTCATCATGGAGCTCAAAGGCGGAGATGGCGACAACATCGCCAAACAAGAACTCTGCAAGGAATGGGCTACCAAAATCCAACGGGCTGTGATGGAGATAACCACCGACTACCCGCGCCGCGACAGCATCATCTGGATAGACAGCAACATCTACATCTCCGACTGGAACCGCTACGAGGAGCGGCTGACAACACTCACAAACATAGCCCGCCGCTACAAAGCCAACTACGCCGCTCTCGAAGAGCAGCGTGTGGCCGAAGAGCAGAAAGCCGCGGCCGAACGCGAGGCCATCGAAGCGCAACACCGCCAGCAACTCCTTGAGCTGCAGATTGGACAGATGGCCGACGGCATAGACCAACGCCACCGCCGCGTCATCGACAACTGCCGCACCGACAATATCATAGACAAAGCCCGCGTGAAAGAGCTCAAAGACATCTACTACGCCTACCTGTCGGTATACAACCAATACGACGTAAAGGCTCGCAAGTTCACCCCCGAACACAAAAAGCAGATGGAGGAGTTCATGGCATTCCAAGACCACCTGCTCGACAGCGTGCTGGGGTTTGGCGCCTACAACGCACAGATAGACAACTTCAAGAACGAACTGCGCATAGCCTGCGGCGAACGCCATGCCGACATATACCGCTCCTACTGCAAGGTGTTCAAAAAGTCGCCTGTCCCGGTCAACTTCACCAACATCGAGGAGTATCACCAGTACATCAAGAACGTCTACCAAATCAAGATGGTGCAGGAGTCATACCTCACAATAGTGCACCTGCGCGACAGCATACGCTACACCGGCGACAGCATCATAGCCCTCGCCTCCAAGAACCACCGCGACATAGCGGTGTCCTACGCCAGCTCACAAGAGGCCACCATGCAGACTCCCACCTTCACCACCAGCACCGAGGGACGCTACTTCCTGGGACGGTTGCGCACTTTCCGACAGGTGCAACGCCAGTACCTTACTTCCATACAGCAACGCAACGAGATTTTGCGCAACAGCGAGATTATATACAAAAACCGCGAGCTGCCTCGTTCTGTGGCCAACTACTACAAGATAATGGAGAATGTGTCGCCGCTCACCCCCGACTTCAGCACCCTCTCGCAAGGCGAAGAGCACCTGCGCGTGCTGCGCGACTTCCGCTCTCTGCAAGACACCTTCCTGCTTATCATAGCCCGCATCGACACCATAGCAAGCAACGAACGCCGCATCAAGAACCTCAGCCGCAGCTATCTCAACCTCTCACGCGCCTACAACAAGCTGTCGAAAGAGGTAGTAAACAGCAAATTGCAGGTGCTCAACGAGCGCGACTTCGAGGAATACAAAGCCGAGCAGGTACGGCTGCTCGAACTGCAACGCCACTTCCTGCTCATCCTCAACAACTCCGGCCGGCGCGCAGACATCGAGGCACGCCTCAAAGGTGTGATAGACATGGACAAGGTGCGACTAATAGTCAACTCTTAATATCACCTTATTAGCAATACGGCACCGGTCTCATTCCCATAGGCTTCGTTGGTGCCTATATGGCGGTAGCGTATCACGTAAGTGTAGGCTCCCTGCGGACAACGCTGTCCGCGATAGGTGCCGTCCCAGCCATCGTGGATGTTGCTGCTATGAAACACCAACACACCGTTGCGGGAATATACATTCATCTCAAACTCGGCTATACCCTCTCCCACTGCCGCAAAGGTGCGATTGACATCGGAGCCTTCTTTGGCATCGGGAGTGAATGCAGTGGGAATCCACAAAGCATACTTTCTCACCTGCACCAGCCTATAGGCGGTATCGCGGCAAATGTTGTTGTATACCTCAAGCATCACCGGTATGGAGTCCTTGTCAATATTGGTATAATAGACATAGGCATTGCTGCCCATATACTCACCGTCAATAAACCAGTTGCGGCCTATGTGGCCATGTGAGCGGTCGATAGCCGTCAAGAGGTTCCTGTCGTGAGTCAGGAAAGTCGGCGACACCTCCAGCTCAACATTGATAGGGGGCACCGGGTCGAGGGTGACGCTACTGAACGAGGGGCATGTCAACCGCTGGTAGTAGTCGGCAGTAACGGTGTAAACCGTTGTCTGCTGTGGGTTTACGGAAACCACCCTGTTGGTTTCCTGCTCGTTGAGTGCCGGGTCATAGGGCACTGAGTTCCATAAGAAACAGTCCACGTTGCTTTGTGCCGTTAGCAGATAGTTTGCCGTGCGGCATTGATATTCGCTGACAATTGCCAACGACGGCTGAGGTCTGACAGCAAGGTGGAGGGTCACAGTGCTGTCACAGCCGCGGTAGGTCCGAAGCGTGTCGTAGTATGTTCCCGGATCGGAAAGCATTCGTCCAGCACCAAAGCGGTACCGCTCACTGCTGCATAAAGTATCGGTCAACTCCGTGTGCCGTGAGTTGTATATGGCAAGGTTGAGCGTGACAATACTGTCGCAACCCGAGCTGCCTTCAAAAGTCTTCGTTGCCGTGTTGGTCGACACAAAATAGGTGTGCCCGTTGTCCCACACAAAGCTGTCGCAGGCCACAACCGATTCTACAGTGCGCATTACTTGATACACTGTAAGGTCGAGATGCACAATGCTGTCGCAGCCATACACGGTGCGCAGAGTAACCACAGGCGAAGTGGTCGAAGCGGTGTAACGGTAGCCGTCAATCCACCGGTAGCCGTCGCAGGCCGACACCTGCATTGTGGTATGCGATGTGTCGTGCACCGCAAGGAGGAACGACACAATGCTGTCGGCACCGTTATGCGAGAGCATTGTGTCGTTGACAATACCGCCGACGTCAAACCTGTACCCCAACCATACAAAAGGCAGTTGGTTGACACAGCAAGAGGCGACGACAGTGTCATAACTGTTCAGGTATAAATGGAGTTCGTAGTGTATCACGCTGTCGCAGCCAATAGTGTTGTATATGGTGTACAGCGACGAGGTGTCGTACTGTGTCATGCCGCGCGGGGCGGGTCTGTCGCGTAGTGTAAGACCATATCGAGAATATGGCAGTTCCCGCTCGTATACAGTATCATACACGTTTCTATGCAACTCTTGCTTTATCGTGAGGCGGAGCGTCACGATGCTGTCACACCCATTGCCGGTGACACTGTGGCATACATACACACCCGAGCTGTCGCAATACTCGCTGCAAAACAGCAATCTTATGTCGTTGCATATTGTATCGAAAACTTCAACACTATATACAGGACCCACATACAGAGTCATGGTCAAAATGCTGTCCACCCCGTGCATGCCGACCCCAATTAGCGTGTCGACGCGACTCATGGCTGTCGTGAGGGGGCTCACCGTGTCGAACAGGTGTCCATGCCACTGCAGGGGTAACATATTGTGGCACACAACGGTGTCGGTCTGCCCAGTGGTGTTGTACCATATATGCAGCGAGTAGGTGACAATGCTGTCGCAACCGGCGGTGTTGGCCACAACAAAGGTATCGCCTGAGACGGGAGCGCTGTAGGTCCGCTGACGGTAACTGTGTGGCAGACCGCGCTCTACAACTGTGTCGCGCACTGTTGCGGCAGGATTGCCGACAACCGACACGGTCATAGTTAGAGTACTGTCGGCCCCGTGGGTAGTGAGCAGGTTGACCACACACGAACCGCCGCCGACAAAGGTCTGCCCGTTCCATACTATTGGCAGTTTGTTGTGACACACAATGCTGTCGGCTTCGGCCTGCACATTGCGCCATACATGCAGCCGGTACTCCACCAGACTGTCGCAGCCGGAATTGTTGACGGTAGTAAGTCTTACTATAGTGTCCGAAGCCCCTGTGCTGACAGCGGTGCCGCAAACCGTGGTGGGCAGACTGTTCTCGACAACAGTGTCGCGAATTGTGACATTAGTGATATTGCTCACCATCAGTCGCATAGTTAGCGTGCTGTCCTCGCCGTGCGACGCCCCCCCTGCAAAAGTGGTGGTGTATGTGCCTGCAGAGGCAAACGTATGGTTGTTCCATACCAATGGCAGGCCGTTCTCACACACCGTGCTGTCGGCTGTGTCAAGCACATTATGCCATACATGCAGCGAATAGCTCTCGCGGACAGGACACCCCATTGTGTCGTTGTACACGAAGCTTGCATTGCTTGTCGCCGCAGGAAATCGGCGACCTCGGTAGGTCCACGGCAACTGGTTTTCCACCACAGTGTCACTGTGCGAAACCAGCATAGTGTCGCTCACTGCAATGGTTTGAATTATAGTGTCCACACAACCATTGTGGTAGGTAACCGCCACGGAATACTGCGTTGTGGCGGCAGGTTGCACCGTGGTGCTGCGCGAGGTGTCGCCGTTGCTCCATAGCACACTCTTCACATAGGCGCATGGCGGCGTTGAGAGCGAGAGTTGCACCTCCTGCATAGGACACACTTGCAGTGCCGACGCCGAGACTGACGCCCTGCAGGTGTCTATGCCCACCGTGACAAGGGTTGTAAGGTCGTAGCTCAACCCGTTGCATGCCATATAGGTAAGGCGTGCAGTGTAGGTCGATGTTGTTGTGGGTGCCACAAACAGCGAGTCGCCACGCCCCACCACGGTGCCAGATGCCGCACTGGTGTCGGTGCCGCTGTACCATGTAACCGTATAGTTCAGCGGACCTTGAGGAATGAAACGCCACGCCTCTGAAGAGTCTATGTCGCCCGTCCAGCCGTTGCGCCCGGGAGCCGTGAATGCCGAGGTGCCGGCGGCGTTCTGTATGCCTATGGTCCCCAAGCCATTGTTGGTCGTAGAACAGCATTTGCGGATTTTCACATAGACGTCGATAATGTTGGTACCCTCGTGCAGCACAATCTGATATGTGCTGTACAACGAAGAGTTGCTTATCCCCAAAAACGAGCGTCCGTATTGGGCAATGCCATTCCAGCTCACACAGAGCTGGCGGCAGGGATACTGCCCCACAACGGCCTGGTAGATGCCGCGGTTGGTTACATTGGTTCGCACCCTGGGGTCTATATCCTCATAAATGCCGTAGATAGCGTTCTTTATCGGGAAACGGGTGTTGGGTATTGGGGAAAAACGGCTGTAGTCGTACTCGCAATTTTGCCGTGCCATGCTGCTGCCCATTGATATAACACCATTGGCACCGACGCAGGCGGTGTTGAATGTCTGGCCAAAAAAGCAGAAACCAAACGGCAAGCTTATAGCAGCGGCAAACTTATCGTCCTCATTGAGAAATATCTGAGTGCCGGTATTGAATGGATGGGGAGGATTGAACGGTATCGATTCAACCCTGTATGTGCCGTTAAACGTGGCGCTGGTAACCACCGAGGTGGCTTGCAGCCACACGCCCTGGCCTGTACATCCTATGACGGTGTCCCACCCTGCCGCCACGTATGGCGCGTAAGTTGAGCGTTGGGCATAGTCGATGCTTGGACACTGCGCAAAGGTACAAGACAGCCTCGCGCAGACCACGACAACCGCCGTCAGCAAACAATACCGCAATCTCAGCCTAATAATCACAATCTCAACCTATTACCAATACTCTAAGAACATTAATATTTCTTTGCAAATTTACAAAAAACAAAGCAATTTTTCAAACAACAGAGAAGATATGGATAAAAATAAGTATTTTTGCAAAAACAAAACCCAAAGGAGGGAGAGAGCAGCAAGTCTATCGCTGGCAAGCTGTTACGTGCAGTTTGCGAGAGGAAAGTCCGGGCAACACAGAGCCACCATACTTCCTAACAGGAAGGGGTCTGCGGCGCAAGCCGCAGGCTACAGCAAGTGCCACAGAAAACAAACCGCCATGCAATGGCAAGGGTGCAACCGCGAGGTAAGAGCTCACGACAGCGGGCAGTGATGTCCGCCGATGGTAAACCTTATGGGTTGAAAGGCCAAATATACCGACATTCAATGGCAGGCTCTGCCACGTCGGAGGGTAGGTCGATTGAGACATGTGGCGACACATGCCCTAGATAAATGATAGACACGGCTCCACAGCCGCACAGAACCCGGCTTATATGCTGCCCTCTCCTCTCCTTTTTATAAATTTCATATTATTAAAAAAAAATGCGTATCTTTGCATTAGGCTTAACGCTTGCAAAAAAACATGATACGCAACAGCAAATTAATGATTGCCACCATGTTGATGGCATTAGTGCTGCCATTCTCCTCTTGCTTTGCCCAGAAGAAAGAAAAGAAGAGAAACCGGCGGCTCGCTATTCCCACCATCTTCTCGGAATGGAACCGCGCCAGCATCGACGGCAACGCATCCCCCACCCTGACCTACTACCTTGAACCTACCGAGAACCACCTGCTAATACTCGCTCATGAGTACCAAAATGCCATACGCTCCATGACCGACGAGCTCTATGTGCGGCCTGGCCTCTACTCCGACTATGCCATTGTCCTTGCCAAACTGGGATACCACCACGACGCCGCATTGTGGTTCAACCGCGAAATGCAGCGTTTCCCCGCCTCGCGCAAATACATCGAGACCCTCAAGAGTTCACTGATTCCCGACTACACCACGGAGACCAGGGTTGCCGACACCGTCAGCCCCGACCTGCCCATACCTATCGACGAGGCCGCCCTTGCCGCCGAACTGGCACGCGAGCTGGTACCCCTAACCCGCGAGGAGCAGGCACGCCTGCGTGCCGAGGAGCGCGAGGAACAGGCCAAATTCCGCGAACAGGCACGCAAAGAAAAAGAAGAAGCCCGCAAAGAGGCCGAGAAGGACAAGAAGTTAGCCGCCAAGGAGAAAGAGAAAGCCAAGCGCCAAGCCGCCAAAGAGAAAGAGGAGGCCCGCAAGCAGGCTGCCAAGGAGAAGGAAGAGGCTCGCAAAGAAGCCCTGAAACAAAAAGAGGAGGCTTTCCGCGAGATGCAGGAACGCCGCAAAGAAGAGCAGAAAGCCCTCGAACAGGAACGCCGCGACAACATACGCCTCGGCAAGGAACGCGAGCGGGAGGCCAAGGAGGCCAAAGCCGAAGAGGAACGCCAGAAACGCGGCGAGAGCAAGAAAGACCGCTCAAAGTAGCCCCTCCTCCTTTTTTATCCCAGAGCACACAGAATAACCATAGCACTCATATATATAACCCTAAAACATTCCAACCCCAAAAAAGATATGTCCCATCCCCGAACCACACTGACCCTTTTGGCCGCCTGCGCAGCGATGGCTGTGGCCATTGGATGCAGCTCCGTGAAATCGGGCGAAAAGAAGTCGCCGTTCAGCGAGATGTTTCAAGCCACACTGCAAGACCTCGGCGTACCCACATCCGAAGAGAACAAAGCCGAGCGCTATGAACAAGTATACAGCGAATCACCCGAGGTGATATATATAGCCCCCGTCGTCGACCTCTCCAAGCTGCGCGCCAACCACGACCCTGCCGATTCGGCCTACAACCGCGAAGTGTCGGTAGCGGCACACTACCTCTACCAGACCATGGCCGCCCCCCTCAACCAAAACGGCTACTACGCCATTTCCAACATGACGGCACGCGAGATGGCTCGTGTGGAACCCAACACCACCACAAACCTCAAGAATAGCGACCTCTCGGGCTACGCCACCCAATACGGAGCCGACGCCGTGCTCTTTGCCACCATACACCGCTGGCACGACCAGCCGGGCGTATGGACAGTCTACGTCGACTTCACTTTACGGTCGACACACACCGGCGAGATGATAGCCCACACCGCCGTGAAAGCCTCCAAACAGATACCCTATACTATCACTGGTGAACCGGTGAAACTCGTGAAAGACACCCGCTTCTGCAAAAAGATGTCGGTGGACAACGGAACTGCACAGCGTTGCATGCTCCTCGAAGAGGCCGCAGGCTTCGTGCTCCGCGACCTGCCCAAATGCCGCACCACCCGCCAGTACCGCCGCGACCTCTACAACAAAGCCATCGACCACTACATATCGTTCACTATCAACGATGAAGGTAAATACGAAGTGCTGCCTATCTCCATAGAAGACTTCGAGCCTCCGGCATCAAAACAAGCAGACAAAAAGCAAAACATGCAAGAATGAAAAAGATAGCCATAATCCTGTCGGGCTGCGGCAACCGCGACGGCAGCGAACTTCAGGAGACCCTCTCGCTGCTCCTCGCCATCGACCGCCGCGGATGGCAGTACCAGTGCTTCGCACCCAAGGGTGAGTTTACACCCGTTAGTTATATCTCCAACAACGAGTTGCGCAACCGGCGCGACATCTTCGAGGAGTCGGCACGCATAGCCCGCGGCAACATACTGCCCCTGGCAAGCTACAACGAGAGCGACTACGACGCCCTTGCACTGCCTGGCGGCATGGGTGCCGCCCGCAACCTGAGCACCTATGCCTTCGACGGCACCGACATGGAGGTGCTGCCCCTCGTAGCTTCGGCTATACTCGCCACCCACCGCGCCGGCAAACCCGTGGCAGCCATGTGCATAGCCCCCATAGTGCTTGCCAATGTCCTTGGTCATGAGGGGGTTGAGCTCACCTTCGGCGGCGACTGCGCCGCCGCCGACCACGCCACTGAGATGGGGGCAGTGGTGGTGCCCTGCCTACCGGAACAGGCCCATGCCGACACAGCCCACAAAGTGATAACCACTCCAGCCTACATGTCGGCAACAAACATCAGCCAGATATTCGACGGCGCACAGGCCCTTGTCGACAAGCTCGCCGAAATGTTATAGGGCAACCACAAAGATACTAGTGATACGTGGGATAAAAACCAATGCCACGCTACTTTATACATCTGGCCTACAACGGCGCCAACTACTGCGGATGGCAACGCCAGCCCAACCTGCCCACGGTGCAGCAGACCCTTGAGGAAGCCCTCGGCACACTGCTGCGCCAGCCTATCGGCATAGTGGGCTGCGGACGCACCGACACCGGCGTGCATGCCAGCGACTTCTACGCCCACTTCGACTGCGACGACAGCAACGGCGCTGTCGACATGGACACCATAGCCTTCAAACTCAACTCGTTCCTGCCTGCCGACATAGCCATATACAGCATTCGTGAAGTCGCCCCCAACGCCCATGCCAGGTTCGATGCCGTCTCGCGCACCTACGAGTACCATGTGGCCAACCGCCGCCTGCCCTTTGCGCAGGGACTCTACTGCCGCATATTCTACGAACCCGACATAGAGACGATGAACCGCGGCGCCGAAGTGCTGATGGAGTACGACGACTTCACAAGCTTCGCCAAACTGCACACTCAGGTGAAAACCAACATCTGCCACCTCTCCGAGGCTTATTGGCGCAAGGAAGGCGAGCAGTACATCTTCCACATCACGAGCAACCGCTTCCTGCGCAACATGGTACGCTCCGTAACAGGCACCCTGCTCGACGTCGGACGCGGCAAGCTCGACCTCGACGGGCTGCGACGCATCGTCGAACGCCGCGACCGCTCCGCCGCCGGCGTGAGCATGCCCCCACAAGGCCTCTTCCTCACTAAGGTAGTCTACCCCAACACATAAAACCCTGTCCCGCCACTCCACAATGAAATACACCGAAGTACACATACAACTCTCGCCCATAGAGCCGTTTCGCGATCTGCTGGTATGGGCGCTTGGCGACGAAGGCCCCTACGACAGCTTCGCCGACACTGCCGACGGACTGCTGGCATACGTGACTACCGACAACTACGACCCCGCCTTTCTGCAACAGGCAATAGCGGAGAACTGCGACGGTTGCTCGGTACAGTTCCAGGCAAAGCCCATGGCCGACAAGAACTGGAACGAAGAGTGGGAGAAGCAGCACCAACCCGAGCTTGTGGAGGCTCCGGGCAACATCACGGTGTGGGTGCGGGCACCGTTCCACCCCGCCAGACCCGAGAGCACCTACGAAGTGGTGATAGAGCCCAAGATGTCGTTTGGCACGGCACACCACCCCACCACTCGCATGATGATAGCGCTGGTTGCCACCACTCCCACGGCAGGGCTGCGCGTGCTCGACATGGGCAGCGGCACCGGCGTGCTCGCCATACTTGCCGCCATGCGCGGAGCGGCACACGTCGACGCCGTCGACATCGACGAATGGGCCTACAACAACGCGCTGGAGAATGCCCGCCACAACAATGTCGACATACACCCACGGCTCGGCGACGCCTCTCTCCTACCCTCGCTGTCGGTGCAAAAATACGACCTTGTACTTGCCAACATCAACCTCAACATACTGCTGCGCGACATGCCAGCCTACGCCGCAGCGCTCCGAGAGGGCGGCACACTTGCCGTGAGCGGCTTCTACGAGAGCGATGTGCCAACCCTGCTGTCGGCAGCCAACACCCTCGGCCTCGCCCTGTCGGCACGCCAGACAAGCGACGGCTGGTGCGCCCTACAACTACACAAAAAATGATAGTCTGCATAGCCGAGAAGCCCAGTGTGGCACGCGACATAGCCAAGGTGCTTGGCGCCAACTCCCAACATGAGGGATACATGGAGGGCAACGGCTACCAGGTCACATGGACCTACGGACACCTCTGCTGCCTCAAAGAGCCGCACGACTACAACCCCTCGTGGAAAGCCTGGGCACTCTCGCGTCTGCCCATGATGCCCACGCGCTATGAAACCAAACTCATCAACGACAAAGGCAGCATACACCAGTTCCACATCATTGAGAAACTCTTCAAGCAGGCCGACCGCATAGTGAACTGCGGCGATGCCGGCCAGGAGGGCGAGCTCATACAACGGTGGGTCATGCAGATGGCCGGCGTGAAATGTCCCGTCGACAGGCTCTGGATTTCATCGCTCACCGAAGAGGCCATCCGCGAGGGCTTCAACAGCCTGCGCCCGCAAGAGCAGTACCGCCCGCTCTACGAAGCCGGCATGTGCCGCGCCATAGGCGACTGGCTGCTCGGCATGAACGCCACGCGCCTCTATACCCTCAAATACAGACAGGGGCAGAACAGGCAAGTGCTCTCCATAGGCCGTGTGCAGACCCCCACCCTCGCACTTATAGTGACCCGGCAAGCCGAGATAGACAACTTCAAGCCTCAGCAATACTGGGTGCTCAGCACCATCTACCGCGACACCCTCTTCACCCTCACCACAGCCTCCGACGACGAGGGCAACTCGCGACGCGGACGCATCAACACCCGCGAAGAGGGCGAGAAAGCCATGGCGGCTATCAAGGACAGTCTCTTCGAAATCACCAACATAGGGCGCAAGAACGGCACCGAGTCGGCTCCACGGCTCTTCGACCTCACCTCTTTGCAGGTGGAGTGCAACAAACGCTATGCCTTCAGCGCCGAAGAGACGCTGCGCCACATACAAAGCCTCTACGAAAAGAAAGCCACCACCTATCCGCGCGTCGACACCACATACCTCAGCGACGACATCTATCCGCGTATTCCCAAGATAATGCAGGGCATGGTGCCCTACGCCGCGCTCACCGCGCCGCTGCTCGCCGCCAAGCTGCCCAAGAGCAAGAAAGTGTTCGACAACTCCAAGGTCACCGACCACCACGCCATCATACCCACCGGCGTCAACCCCGCCAACATAGCCATGATACGCGAGGAGAAGCTGGTCTACGACCTTGTGGCACGCCGCTTCATAGGGGTCTTCTATCCCGACTGCAAATTCGCCACCACCACGGTGCTCGGCGAGGCCGGAGGCCTCGCCTTCAAAGCCACCGGCAAGCAGATTCTCGAGGAAGGCTGGCGCGTGGTGATGGGCAAGCCTCGCCGCGACGACGATGACGACGAGGCGGCAAAGAAAGACGAGGAGAAGCTCTTGCCGCAGTTCGCCAAAGGCGAGAAAGGTCCCCACGAGCCCACCCTTGCCGAGAAATGGACCACGCCGCCCAAGCCCTACACCGAAGCCACGCTGCTGCGTGCCATGGAAACCGCCGGCAAGACCGTCGACAACGAGGAGCTGCGCGAAGCCATGAAAGAAAACGGCATAGGACGCCCCTCCACACGGGCTGCCATCATCGAGACCCTCTTCAAGCGAGGCTACGTGCGCAAAGAGCGCAAAAACCTCATAGCCACCGCCACGGGCATCGACCTCATTGGCGTGATAAGACAAGACCTGCTCAAAAGCGCAGAGCTCACAGGCCAGTGGGAGAAGAAACTGCGCGAGATAGAAGCCACACGCTACTCTGCCGCCGCCTTTATCGGCGAGCTTAAGCAGATGGTGGCGCAGGTGGTCTATGAGGTGATGAACGACAACACCGGCCGCATAGTAGCCCCCGCCGCACAAGCCGCACCGCCACCGGCAAAAACAGCAAAGTCAACAGACAACGCCTCCGCCAAGCCCGCCGCAAAAAAGAAGACGGCAAGCAAAGGCACCTCCAAGAAAACTGGCAAAGCCGCCAAGACAGCCCAGCCCGACCAAGCCGCCACCCCCGAGACCAACGGAGCCATGCCAGTGGCAGGAGCCCCCTGCCCCCTGTGCGGTCAAGGCACCATCCTGAGAGGCAAAGCAGCCTTCGGCTGCTCCCGCTGGCGCGAAGGCTGCACCTGGCGACACCCATTCTAACCGCCCCGTAACAATATAAGGGCTATTATCAATCTTTTTTCAAGTTTCAACATTAATGCCTTAATTACACGGCAATTAATGTTTATAATACACGCACAATACATGGAGCCCAATTCGTGCCATCCATGAAATTCGTGTCCAAAAAATTTCAATTTTTCACTTCAATTTTCGGTACCAAACTCGTATTTGGTAACATGCGTTTTAGCCGCTTAAAAAACAATACACTTTCGGTAGTGCTGCCGAAAGTGTATTATTTTTTTCAGGGCGGAGGCTTCAACTCCGTGTGCAGAGGGCGGGGCTATTGCCGGTACTGGTCGAGGAAGAACACCTTCTTGGGCTCGGTCTTGGCGCGCTGCCACGGCGGGGTGATAAGGAAACCCGTCGAGGGGGCCGGCGTGATGTTGTAGTGGATGCGCCCTTGCGGGTCTATCAGTACAAACCATGGATAGCTGTAGACATCGAAATAGCGCAGCAGCTCGTAGTTGCCGTCGAAGTGCAGCCATATCCAGTCGTAGCGTTTGCCTCGGCGGCTCTCAAGGAACTGGTCCATCTTGCCCCTGTCGCGCGAGCACTCGATGGTGATGAACTCTATGCTGTCGCTTTTCTTGTACACACTGTCGATGAAGTGCGAGATGGTCTCCAGCTCGCCGATGCTCGTCGGGTCGTCGCAACGCACAAACGAGAGGTAAATCCACTCGCCGCGGAAGCTGTTGAGGTCCACCTTGCGCATGTCGACATCGGGCAGCACGAAGCTCGGCACCTCCTGGCCGCGCTCGTCGGCGGCGTAGATGCGCAGCAGGCTCTCGGCGAGGGTGCGGTGCTCGGGGAACTTGGTCTTCTGAGCCAGCCGCATGAGGGTCTTGCCCACCGCCTGGCGGTCGTAGTTGCGAAAGTCGTAGTACGACTCGTTGAGGGCCACGAGCAGCGCCAGCTCGCGTATTTGCTCGTTGTGCAGCAACGGGTCAACGCCGAGCGAGTCAAGGTATATGTCGACATCGTAGTTGTCCACCCATCGCACCAGCTGACGCAGCGTCACGTACTTGTTGCCATGCGAGATGTAGTCGGCAAAGAGGTCGCAGAAGAGCGACATGTAAGCCTCGTCGTAGTAGCGTATTGGCTGGCCGTCGATCTCTTTCTTGAAAGTGCGCACGCGGCTATCAAAGCGCAGGTCGTACTTCAGGCGTGCGAGGTAGTAGTGCTTGTAGCGGCCAATGAAATCGTCGGTGTTGTCGGTGGGTCCCAACTCGTTGACGGTTGCCACGAGGGTGTCGAAATAGCGTTTCTGCGGGTGGAACTTATAGTCGAAGAAGGTGCGGTTCTGCACTATAAACGAGTCCACCACGGTATGGAACTCGTCGATTTGCAGGTTGATGTCGGCATCGGAGATGCCGCTGAAAACTACGGGCAGCGGCTCACGGTCGAGGTGGATGTTGCGCTTCTCGTCGATGTTCCAGTCAAAATCGGGTATCACAACGTCGTACTCGCGCCCCGGCTCGGCGTAGAACGACATGTCGTAGTCGTCGACCTGCAGGGTGAGCAGCAGCGGGTAGTTGGCATACGAGCGCAGCGTGAAACCTTTCTTGTCGTCTATACGACAGGAGTCGAGCAGTACCAGACGGTTGCTCAGCGGGTCGCTGTAGCGGTAGAGCTCTATGCGTTTTCCATGACCATTGGCGGCAGTGCCTTTGATAGTTATATTCTGCTGAGCCGCAGCGGTAAGCACCGACAGACAGAGCAGTAGGACGATAATTTTGAAACGTTTCATGACTGCAAAGTTACATATAAAAAAGCAAACAGCCGACAATTGTTATCAATAGTTATTCACACCAAGCTTTTTATATGTCGTTTTTGTCTTAAATGGCGACTTTTTCTGTTTCGTCAATGAAACGCTGAGTCTGGATTAAGGTATTTGTTTTTGAATTTTATTTTAATTATCGGACTTGTTATAATTATGAATACTTGTTTATTAATATCTTTTTTTTCTTATGCCATGTTTATATCGTGGATTTTGTGTATTTTTGCAAAATAATTCACCCTCTATGTTGTCGTCAACCGAAAAGCATTTTCTGCCCATCACCCTCGACGAGATGCGCGAGTTGGGATGGGAACAGGCCGATGTGGTGGTAGTGAGCGGCGACGCATATATAGACCATCCGTCGTTTGGCACCGCCGTCATAGGGCGCGTGATTGAGGCCGCAGGCTTCCGCGTGGCTATCATCCCCCAGCCCAACGTGCCCAAGGAACAGGAGCATGGCACCGAGCAGGCCCTGCGCGACTTTTGCAAGTTTGGCAAGCCACGCCTTTTCTTCGGCGTGACGTCGGGCGTGATGGACTCCATGGTGAACCACTACACTGCGGCGCGCCGCCTGCGGCACGACGACGCCTACACCCCCGGAGGGCTGGCGGGTTTCCGCCCCGACTACGCCACCTACGTCTACTCACGCATACTCAAACGCCTGTACCCCGACGTGCCGGTGGTGATAGGCGGCATAGAGGCCTCCATGCGCCGGCTGACCCACTACGACTACTGGAGCGACAGGCTCAAGCCTTCGATACTCATGGAGTGCCACGCCGACCTGCTGGCCTACGGCATGGCCGAGCGCACCATGGTGAAGATAGCCCAGGGCCTCGACCGCGGCGCGACGCTCCAAGAGCTTCACAAGCTGCCACAGGTGGGCTACGTGGCGCCCGCCACGGCGGGCTTCCGCGCCACGGGCAGCGCCGACAATCAAGCGGACGCTGAGAAGACCATACTGCTCCACAGCCACGAGGAGTGCCTGGCGAGCAAGCGGCGGCAAGCCGAGAACTTCAGGCACATAGAGCGCGAGAGCAACAGGACACACCCCGCAACCCTCGTGCAGCAATGCGGCGACAGCCTTGTGGTAATCAACCCTCCCGAGCCGCCGCTGACCACCGAGGAGACCGACGCCGCCTTCGACCTGCCCTATATGCGGCAGCCTCACCCCAAATACAAGCGGCGCGGCGCCATACCGGCCTTCGAGATGATCAAGAATTCAATCACGATACACCGCGGGTGCTTCGGCGGTTGCAGTTTCTGCGCCATCTCCGCGCACCAAGGCAAGCATATCGCCTCCCGTTCTGAAGCGTCTATAGTCATGGAGGCCGAAAATTTGGCAAAAAGACCGTATTTCAAAGGGCATATAAGTGATCTCGGAGGTCCTTCGGCCAACATGTACAAGATGTCGGGTAGCGACCCGGAAAAATGCAGCAAGTGCGGGAGGGCGTCGTGCCTTGTGCCGCAGAAATGCGGCAATCTCAAGTTCGACCACAGGCCTGCCACAGCTCTGTACCAAAAGGTGGCCTCCCTTAAGGGTGTGAAACACATAACCATAGGAAGCGGCATTCGGTACGACATGCTTATAGACGATGACGGCAGGAAGCGCAAAGATTTCGAGTTGGGCGAATATTTGAGGCAGGTGGTTGCGAACCACGTCTCAGGGAGGCTAAAGGTGGCACCGGAACACACCGACACGGAAGTCCTGAAGCTGATGAGGAAGCCTTCTTTCGACAACTTCATCCAGTTCCTTGGCATGTTCAACGCGGAAAACAGGAGGTGCGGTAAGAGCCAGCAGCTGATACCGTATTTCATAGCCGCCCATCCTGGATGCACTGTGGCGAAAATGAGTGAGTTGTGCGACATCACGCGCAGGTTCAACCTCAAGACTGAGCAGATACAGGATTTCACGCCCACGCCCATGACATATGCAACCGCAATGTACTATCTGGGCTACGACCCGTACACCGGCAAGAAGGTGCATGTTGCAAAAAGCCGGCAGGAACGCTCCGACCAGCATTTGTTCTTCTTCGCTGAAAAAAAAGAAAACAAACAGAGAATCAAACAATTGCGCATGAATCAAAAACGCAGGCATTGATACATTTCACCTCTGCCTGACAAACAAAAATGAAAACCCCCATATCCTTATTTTAAGTATCTTTGCGCCAAATTTCGAACATTATGACAAAAACGAGACTCCTCATAACAACATTTGCCTTGCTGTTGCTA
>JAFTDW010000061.1 GCA_017454015.1 Bacteroidales bacterium
GGAAATCAACCTTAAGGAGGACAAGGAGGGCGACCAGGTTTTTGCAGGGGTAAAGACCACCAACGACTTGTATATGCGTCTTGGAAATTTTTATTCAAAGCCCTTGGGTGACAAGACAAATACGCTTGTGTTTCTTGATGAAATACAAAGCTATCCTCATCTGATGACTATGCTGAAGTTTCTGAATCAAGAGGGGAAATACCGCTTTATTGCCAGTGGTTCGCAACTGGGCGTTGCTTTGTCGGAAACGCCATCCGTTCCGATTGGCAGCATCACGGTTGAGCAGATGTATCCACTCGATTTCGAGGAGTTCTTATGGGCCACAGGTGTCAGCAAGGATTGGATAAAACACATTCGCAATTCGTTTGAACGTGAAGAGAGTTTGGATGAAAGTACACACGAGTTATTGTTGAAGCGTTTCCAATACTATTTATTGGTAGGTGGATTGCCAGAAGCTGTTAACAAATATTTGGAAGACAGAAATATGGTTCGTGTAAGGACTGTTCACAAGGACATCCACGAACTTTACCGAATTGATGCGTCTCAATATGATGAGGACCACAAGCTGAAGATTCGACGTATCTACGACCTTATTCCCAGCAATCTGGAAAACAGAAAAAAACGCATTGTATACAATAAGATAGAAAATAAGACAGGAAAGCATTTTTCCGATTATGCTGACGAGTTTGAATATTTGACCAATTCCGGTGTTGCTTTGGATGCATTGGCTATCAGTAATCCTCGCTTCCCTTTGGCCGAGTCCCAGCAGAAGAAACTGATAAAGCTCTACCTTAACGATGTTGGATTGCTGACCTATTTACTTTATGGTATTAATGTGAATGCTGTGTTACAGGACATCCGCAGCATCAATCTTGGAACGGTTTACGAGTCGGCAGTTGCACAGGAACTCGCCGCCCATCAATTCAAACTGCATTATTACGATAATAAGCAAAAAGGGGAGGTGGATTTTCTTATCGATGACTACTGCAGCCTTCAGGTTTTGCCTTTGGAAATCAAATCAGGAAAAGACTATACGGAACACAGCGCACTTACAAAATTCATAGACACTCCGGAGTATGGCATCACGAGGGCAATAGTCTTCTCTAACGAGCGACATGTATATAAGAAGAATGGCGTTACTTATATGCCTGTTTATTATTGCATGTTTCTTCATAATAACGATCCGAATGATGCTGTTATTTTACCGGCATTAGAGACGTTCTGACTTGTATGGAACCTGCATAAACGAAACTGCAATACTAATTTCCTGAACAAATATAGTAAGGCACTATATCAAAAATACAAAGACAGACCTACAAAGTATGGACTAATGTTTCCGCCAAAGTCTAATCAAAAGATGAACGACAATCTAAAAGTCATTGCCGAGATGTTAGGATTTACGAGAAACATTACCAAGATGCAATTTTGTGGAAAGGATAGAAT
Source organism: Bacteroidales bacterium (assembly GCA_017454015.1). Lineage (GTDB taxonomy): Bacteria > Bacteroidota > Bacteroidia > Bacteroidales > P3 > Colimorpha. The sequence continues at coordinate 1,444 of JAFTDW010000061.1, forward strand.
CGATGAAACCTATCGGTTGTGTGACGTTATAGGAACACACTCGGCAAGGATGACGTTTGTGGTCCATGCAACGGAAATGGGTTGGTCGCCGCAGTTGGTAATGACTTATACGGGACACGAGAATTACGACACGATGCGACCTTACATAGCACTGACGGACAAGACGAGAAAGAATATGATGGAAACAAACTTTTAGTAATAGTGTGCTTATACGAAAAGGAGATTGCGATGCAGTCTCCTTTTTATGTATAGAAAAACTTGACAACAGTGTGTTCGGTGCATTTTTTTGACATAAAAAAAATCTCACAAGTTTGTTTTCAAAAACTTATGAGACTATTTCAGCGGAGAGACAGGGATTCGAACCCTGGGACCAGCAAGCTGGTCAACGGTTTTCGAGACCGCCCCGATCGACCACTCCGGCATCTCTCCTTTTGAGACTTTTTTAACCTCAAAATGGAGTGCAAAATTAGCATTTTTTTTTCACATAACAGCATTTCTGCGTCATTTTATTTATGCCGTCGGAAAAACATCATTGATTATCAACGTTAAAGATAAATAAAAAAGCACTCCTAATATAAAAAAGCACAATAACGCTGCAATAAAAAAGGGGTCGTTTGCGTTAAAGAATACCGAATTTTGAAACAAAGAAACAAAAACCATAATAGCCAATGGACGAAAACGTCAACATTCAGGAACTTAACGAGCGCATACAGCGAGAGAGCGCCTTTGTGGACATTCTCACCATGGAGATGCGCAAGAACATTATCGGCCAGAAACACATGGTCGACTGCATGATAGTGAGCCTGCTGAGCAACGGGCACATACTGCTCGAAGGTGTGCCGGGTCTTGCCAAGACCCTTACCATCACCACCTTGGCCAAAGCCATCAACGCCAAGTTCAGCCGCATACAGTTCACGCCCGACCTGCTGCCCGCCGACCTCATCGGCACGCTCATCTATAGCCAGAAGAACGAGCAGTTCACGGTGAAGAAAGGCCCCATCTTCAGCAACTTCATCCTCGCCGACGAAATCAACCGCGCCCCTGCCAAGGTGCAGAGCGCACTGCTCGAAGCCATGCAGGAACGCCAAGTCACTATAGGCGAAGAGACCTACAAGCTCGAAGAACCGTTCCTCGTGATGGCCACCCAGAACCCCATAGAGCAGGAGGGCACCTACCCACTGCCAGAGGCCCAGGTGGACCGTTTCATGCTCAAGGTGGTGATAAGCTACCCCAAGATCGACGAGGAGCAGCAGATACTGCACCAGCACATGGCGGGAGGCCAGGCCAGCCAGAAGCCGGTGCTCAGCACCAACGACATACTCAAGGCCCGCGCACTGGTCAAAGAGGTCTATATGGACGAGAAGATAGAGCGCTACATCACCAACATAGTGTTCGCCACGCGCTATCCCGAGAACTACGGCCTCGACCGCATGAAAGGCATGATAAGCTACGGCGCCTCGCCACGCGGCTCCATCAACCTCGCGTCGGCCGCCAAGGCTTTCGCCTTCATGAAACGCCGTGGCTACGTGGTCCCCGAGGATGTACGCGCCGTGGCCCTCGACGTGCTGCGCCACCGCGTGGGCCTCACCTACGAGGCCGAAGCCGAGAACATCAGCTCCGAAGAAATTGTCAACGAGATACTCAACCGCGTGGATGTACCATAATAACTACCAAAAGGTTATGGACAGTATCAGCCTGATAAAAAAGGTTCGCAAGATAGAGATAAAGGCCAAAGGGCTCTCGTCGCAGGTGTTCAGCGGCGAGTACCACAGTGCCTTCAAAGGGCGCGGCATGGCTTTCAGCGAGGTGCGCGAGTACCAGTACGGCGACGATGTGCGCAACATCGACTGGAATGTCACGGCAAGGCTCAACCACCCCTATGTCAAGGTCTTCGAGGAGGAACGCGAGCTCACCGTGATGCTCCTTGTCGACGTGAGCGGCAGCAACCGCTTCGGCACCCTGCTGCAGTTCAAGCAAGACCTCATAGCCGAGGTGGCCGCCACGCTGGCTTTCAGCGCCATCACCAACAACGACAAGGTAGGCGTCATCATGTTCAGCGACCACATAGTGCAGTTCATCCCGCCAAAAAAAGGCCGCACGCACATACTGCGCATCATCCGCGAGCTCATCTCCTACAACCCCACCACCTCGGGCACCGACATCGGCGAGGCCATGCGCTACTTCACCAGCGTGATAAAGAAACGCTGCACAGCCTTCCTTATCAGCGACTTCTATGCCGCAGGCTATGAGCATGCCATGAAGATAGCGTCGCGCAAGCACGACCTCGTGGCCATTCGCATCAGCGACCGCCGCGAAAAAGAGCTCACCGACCTCGGCCTGGCCAAGTTCTACGACCCAGAGAGCGGCAGCACCGCGTGGGTCGACACCTCGTCGGCCTCGGTGCGCAGACAATACAGCAAGGCCTACACCTCCATGGAAGAGCAGATTGTCAACACCTTCCAGCGCTACGGCATCGACAACACCGAGATTATGACCGGCGAGGACTTTGCCAAGCCGCTGATGAAGCTCTTCAAGATGAGGGCTTGACGGAGTGGATTTCAGGATTATAAGGGTTAAAGGTTGTAAGGGTTAAAGGTTTTAGGGTTACAATAAATATTCACGATACGATTGATACGTGGTAAAAAATTCGTGTTCAAATAAAAAATAGTAGTCACCGAATATGAAATTCAACAGACTATTTGCAATATTGTTCGCCACCTGCTTTATGGCCGCCGCCCACGGGCAGCAGTCGTGGATTGACAAGGAACAGGTACGCGTGGGCGAACATTTTATAATAGGCTGCAAGCTCCCCTACCCCCTGCCTGCCGACGCCTCTTTTGCGCAGCCCATAGGCAACGACACCATACAGCTGCTGGGACAAGACTTCGACACCCTCGAGGCCACGGCCAACAACGCCGCCTGCGTGCGCCAGCTCACCTCCTGCATCTGCTTCGCCCCGGGCCACCACGCCATAGCCGTGGTGGCAGGCGGCAGCCCCGACACCTCGTATCTCCACATCACCGTGGACACGCTGCCTGCCGTAGACACCGCGAGCGTTGCCGACGTGCGCGACATCGACCCCATCATCAAAGAGCCCTACACCTTCTGGGAGATAGCCCGCTGGCCGGTGCTGGCCATAGTCCTTGCTGCCCTCGTCGTCGCCCTGGTCTATATCATTGGCCGCATCAAGAGCCACAAGCCAATCATCCCTGCCCTCGCACCCAAGCCCATACCGCCCTACGACATGGCCACACGCCAGCTCGACGACCTGCGCCAGAAAGCGCTGTGGCAGAAAGGGCTGGTAAAGCAGTACTACACCGACCTCACCGACATCGTGAGGCAGTACATAGAGGGTGAGTTCGGCGTGGCATCCACCGACATGACCACGGCGCAGACCATCGAAGCCCTCTCGTCCATAGCCTACCGCCCCAAAGGCATCGATGACCAGGTGCGGCAGCTCCTCGACACCGCCGACATGGTGAAGTTTGCACGCTCCGAGCCCAGCGACGACGTGCACGGACGCGCCATGGCAATGGCCACAACCATCGTCGACGAGATGCACAGCGCCAAAGAGGAAGAGGAAAAAGCACAAGCCGAGAAACTCAAAACAGCAAGCCCCGAAAAATGACAATAACCTTTGCTCACCCGTGGATACTGACCGCTCTGGCGGTGATACCGCTGCTCGTGGTGTGGTATGTGCTGCGCTACCGCAAGCAACACTCCGCCATACAGTACTCCAACTTCGCCATGCTCCAAGCGCTCCCCAAGACCTTCCGCCAAAAGCTGCGCCCCCTCCCCTTTGCGCTTAGGCTCCTGGCCATTGCCGCCGTCATTGTGGCTCTGGCACGCCCGCAGAGCATGCTGAGCTTCGAGAAGATGAAAGTGGAGGGCATCGACATCGTAATGTCGCTCGACGTGTCGGGCAGCATGCTCGCCGAGGACTTCAAGCCCAACCGCCTTGAGGCCGCCAAGAGCGTGGCTCAGGAGTTCATCGACGGTCGCCCCAACGACCGCATAGGCCTTGTGGTCTTTGCCGGCGAGACCTTCACACAGGTGCCGCTGACCATCGACCACCGCGTGCTCAGCGAGCAGCTCGCCAAAGTCAAGAGCGGCAACCTCCGCGACGGCACAGCTCTCGGCGACGGCCTCGCCACTGCCATCAACCGCATCAAGGACAGCAAAGCCAAGAGCAAGGTGATAATACTGCTCACCGACGGCGTCAACAACCAAGGCTCCGTCGACCCGCAGTCGGCTGCCGAGATTGCCGCCATGTACAACATCAGGCTCTACACCATTGGCGTAGGCAAGATGGGCATGGCGCCCTACCCGTTCCGCGACCAGTTCGGACGCATTCACTACCAGAACGTCAAGGTGGAAATCGACGAGGCGCTGCTGCGCACCATGGCGGGCAGCACCGACCACGGACAGTACTTCCGCGCCACCGACAAGAAATCGCTCCGCAGCATCTTCCAGCAGATAGACCAGATGGAGAAGACCCGCATCGACGCGTCGCAATACAGCCAAACCAAGGACGAGTTCATGCCCCTCCTCATCGTCGCCCTCTGCTGCCTGCTTGCCGAGATACTCACCGAAACACTACTTCTTCGCCGCATTTGATACCATGATACACTTTCAACACCCCACGCTGTTATACCTCCTCCTTGCCCTGCCGCTGTTGCTGGCGGCCTACCTGTGGGCAACGCTGAAGGCCAAGAAAAGGCTTGAGCAGTTCGCCGAGCCCGACCTCGCCGCGCGGCTCACTCCCGACTACAGCCGCACTCGGCAGTGGCTCAAGCGCAGCCTCGTGCTCCTCGCCACAGCACTGCTCATCGTCGCCGCCGCCAACCCGCAGATTGGCACGCGCATGGTGAAAGGCGAGCGCATGGGCTCCGACGTGGCCATCTGCCTCGACGTGTCGAAGAGCATGGCCGCCGAGGACATTCAGCCCAACCGCCTCGACCGCGGCAAGCGCACCCTCACCAACCTCCTCGCCGAACTAGGAGGCGACCGCATCTCGCTGGTCATCTTTGCCGGCAGCGCCTACATACAGATGCCGCTAACCAACGACTACTCCGCCGCCAAACTCTTCCTTGAGCAGGTCAACACTTCCATGATCGACCAGCAGGGCACCGCCATAGGCGAAGCCATCGACAAAGCCATGGCAACCTTTGGCTACGGCGACCCCGACCGCGAATGGCAACGCAACGCGGGCCGCGCCATAGTGGTGGTGAGCGACGGCGAGAACCACGAGGACGACGCCGTGGAGGCCGCTCGCAAAGCCGCCGCCGAGGGCGTGATGGTTTGCACCATTGGCATGGGCACCGAAGAGGGCGCACCCATACCTCAGTACAACAACGCTCACCAACGCACCGGCTACAAGACCGACCGCGACGGCAACGTGGTCACCACCCGCATCAACAGCCAGATGCTCACCGACATAGCCCATGCCGGCAAAGGCATATACGTGCGTGCCGGCAACCTCAACTCCGGCGTAGCCGAGATAGCGCGCCAAATCAGGCGGCTCGAGAAAGAGAGCTACGACGAGACCATGTTCAGCGACTACGAGAGCTGCTACCAGTACCCCCTCTGGGCGGCACTGGCATGCCTGCTGCTTGAACTCTTCATCTTTGAGCGCCGCAACATGCGCCTCGCCCTCGAACGTATGATAACACGCAACAACATAGCCATCCTGCTCCTTGCCCTGTTCACCGCTGCCCTCCCCCTTGCCGCCAACGCACAGAGCCACAGCGACAAGTCGGCCTCGCGCACCACCACGCGTCAGGGCAACCGCGCCTACAACAACAAGCAATACGACAAAGCCGAGACGCGCTACCACCACGCCCTGCACTCCGACACCACCTACGGCAAAGCCCACTACAACCTCGGCAACACCCTCTACCGCCGCAAGGACTACCACGCCGCCGCCAAAAGCTACGACCAAGCCCTCCACTCCGGCAACCTCAGCAACAAAGAGCGCGAACAAGCCTACTACAACATGGGCACCAGCCTGCTCATGCAGGCCATCGCCTCGCGACAGACCGACAGCTTCGACGTCCAGTCGTGCCAACGCGCCATCGACTGTTTCAAAGACGCCCTGCGCCTCAACGGCGACAACGACAGCGCCCTCCACAACCTCGCCTACGCCACGCGCCTGATGCCACCGCCACAGCAAGGCGGCGGGGGGGGCGGCGGCAACAACAACAAAGACCAGCAAGACAAGAAAGACCAGCAGCAACAACA
>JAFTDW010000062.1 GCA_017454015.1 Bacteroidales bacterium
CTATGAAATAAAAACATGGACAGCGAATAACACTAATCCAACGAATAACTCTCGCGGAAACCGCAGAAAACGCAGATAATATGGACCACGAATAACACTAATCCAACGTTTTCGTTCAGCAAGAGCAGTGGAAACTTGCTTACACTGCCGCAGCCAGAAAACGACTCATGAAATGGAACGTTTTCGTTCAGCAAGAACTGAGGTCATGAGCACCCGTAAAAATAAAAAACATGGACAGCGAATAGCAGTGGAAACTTGCTTACACTGCCGCAGCCAGAAAACGACTCATAAAATGGAACGAATAAAAATTCGTGCCCATTCGTGCAATTCGTGGTCAAAACAAATTTTCAGTCTCGCAGAAACCGCAGAAAATATAAACCCTCTAACCTTTCAACTGTTAAATTGAAAAGGCTCTTATCTATCATACTGACAATAGCGGCAACCCTCATCGCAATGGGGCAGTACACCGCAGGCGACACCAACTACGCCGACTACTATCGCACCCGCTATGCCCAGCTTTACAAGGCCTACGCCGCCGACCCCGACGACATATCCATGCTCGTTGCCATGGCCAACTTCTACAGCCAGAAGAACAACCCCATGCGCAACCTTCCCATGGCCATGAAATACGCCACGAGAGCCGAGAAAAACTACTTGGCGATAGTCGACGACCGACAGCAATACAAGACCGTAAGCAAACTGATACGCAACAAAATAACCGTAGCCTCGGTGAGGCAGCTCAAAAGCAACATACTGGCCGAGACACGCAACTATATAGCCAACACCCCCACCCTGCCCGAATCGGAGATGGCGCTGCTGCGCAACGTCTTTGCCAACGACTCCGTGGTGTTGCGCGAACTGGAACGCCACCGCTACAACCAAGACTTCGACCGCGCCCGCTCCGCAGGCACCATAGGCGCCTATTACCTCTTCCTGAAGAACCACTCGGGCACCGCAGGCGCCGAATACGCACAAAACGAGATAGCTCGCCAGCTGCAACTGCAGCTCGCCGACGTCAACGAAGAGCGATACGTGGACTCCGCCGTGGCACCCTACGCCGACTGCCACTACATAATGCTGCTCGGCGCACGCCACAAAAGCCATATAGCCTACACCAAAGCCACCGCAGCACACACCGTGGAGGGCTACCGCGACTTCCTGCGCAAACACCCCCAGAGCGACGAATACAGCGACGCCCTCGAACAGCTCCAAGGGCTCCTCGCACTGCAATTCAACACCCTGCGAACCCCCGAGGAATACGCCGACTTTGCACTTAAAAACCCTGACGACACCCTTGCCGACATCGCCATGCAGCGCCTGCGCAACATCGTGCTCACCAGCCGCGACGAGAAAGCCCTCGCCATATATATGCACAACTTCCCCCTCGACAGCCTCTACGACTACATCTACCGCCAAAGCTATGAATGGCGCGCCGACGAAGGCAACGCCGAGCCCATGCGCCTCTTCCTCGAAAAAAACGCCGACTGCCCCTTTGCAATGAAAATCAATGCCGACCTGCGCCGCGCCGCACGCACCGACAGCATTGACCTCCGCGGCCGCGTGACCGAACAAGACATACCCCTCTACACCGAATACACACGCGCCACCATGGGCAAACGCATAAGCTACGTGGCACTGCTCCGCTCTCTGCAACCATATATCGCCGCCCACAACTGGAAACGCGCCACGGCACAAGCCAAAGCCTCCGAACTGGTGTTCGAAGACTATTACAACGACCTCTACAACCAACTGGACCGGCTGCTGAGCAGCGACAACCCCAACTACAACGCCGGCATAGCCGAACTGACGCTTACAGGCTACGACGTTGTACACCCCTACGTAACCTCCGACGGCAAGCGCATGTACTACACACGCCGCAACACCGCAGGACACAACCAGATTTGCGTCAGCCACCGCGCAGGAGCCGGCTGGCAGGTGGGTACCGCCATCAAAATATCGGACCGCGGAGCCGCCGTCGGCGAAGACGACACCCTGGGGTGGCAGTTCTTCGGACTCTTCGCCGCAGACACCCAGATGCTCGTGGGTCGCGGCGGCGACATAGCCATAGCCACACGCGAACCCGGAGGCTGGCGCATCACCGAGCTGCCACCCTACCCCGTCAACACCGACTACTACGAGACAGACCCCTTCATGCTGCCCGACGGCACAGGAATGCTCATCTGCTCCGACCGCCCCGGAGGGCACAACTACCAGATATCTCACTCCTACTTCCACGGCGACACAGCCCTGGCTACCGACATATACTTCATCCCGCGCACCGAGGGTGGCTGGGGCACTCCCGTCAACCTCGGCATACCTGTCAACAGCCCCTACTGCGAACTAAGCCCTGTCATGAGCCGCGACATGCACACCCTCTACTTCGCCAGCGACGCACAAGGACTTGGCTATGCCGACATCTACGCCACTACACGCAGCGATGCCTCCTCGTGGACCCAATGGTCTCAGCCCCTCAACCTCGGCCGCGCCGTCAACACAGCCTTCCACGACGCCTCCATCTCCCTCTCCGAAGACGAGCGCAAGCTCTACTACTCATCCGCCCCGCAGGGCGAACGCCAGATATGCCGCAGCATAACCCTCTCGGCAAACCCCTCCAACTACTACCGCACAGCATCACTCAACCTCAGCTCGCTGAACGGCAGAGCCGCCATGGCACACATCGATGTGGTCGACGCCGACGCACAACTGGTGATATACAAATACGCCGTCGACAACTTCGACAAGCCGCTCACCACACGCCTCCACAAAGACAAACACTATGTGGTCCATGTCAAAGCAGGCAACCTATACATCCCCAGCTGCGAAGTGAGGCCCGGAAACACCGCCACAACATGCAACTTCAAAGGCTACTCGCGCTCCAACATAATGACAGACACCGTGCTCACCACCGTGAGTAGCGTGGACTTCCTGCCGGGGAAAACCACCCTCATGCCGTGGTCGTGGCGCGAGATAGAGTCCCTCGCCGACTGGCTAAAGCAGAACTGCCCGCAAGGCCAGCCGGAATGCCACACCGAGATAATAGTACACTGCGAAGAAGCCGACGACACCCTGAGCTACCGCCTAAGCCTCGCCCGCGGCAGCGAACTCAAGAGGACACTCGTCGACATGGGCGTGCCACCATCGGCACTCTCCGTCTCCGCCTACGGCAACGTGATGTACAAAGAGGGACGGCGACCCAAAAGCACCGTCATGGTGAGAATAATTGTCGGTCAATAGACACCCTGCTTTGAGTTGAAAACCCACCGCGCGTCACGCGCGGCAAACCACTCGTGACCATAGACTTGGAAGCAACTTTCAAGCCTATGGCCCGCCGTGCCCGTAACTGCCGCATAACCTGTTTTCCAAACCCTCGGAGTCTTTTTTTTTGTTCGTTCCAGATATTTTTTGTAACTTTGCATGCGCGCAATTGATAGACAAATATCTATATATTGCAGCTATAACAAGTTTATAATTAGCAAGAATTGACATGATATCAAGAAGAAACTTATTGGTGGCGTTGGTTGTTGTCGGGGTGAGTTGCATGCTTCCGACTATGGTGAAAGGTCAGACGCAGAGCTGTGGCATAATGCGTAGCGACCTGCCGTACTCGTATGGCTTTGAGGATGCCAGCACCTCGGGCAGCAGCGGCACCATCAACCGCTGCTACAAAAAAGGCACGACAAGCAACAACGGCTATCCTTACCCGAGCAACAACTACCGCGCAAGCGGCTCCTACTCGATGTACTTCTACGGGTCGTCGAGTTACTACAGCTACCTGGCGTTGCCCGCAATGGAGAACGGGCTGAACGACCTGATGGTAAGCTTTGACCTGATGAAGACGTCAAGCTCCTACATCGGCTTTGAGGTGGGTGTGATGACCGACTCGTCGGACTACAGCACTTTTGTGCGCATTGCGTCGTTCACGCCCACGTCGACCTTCACTTTTGAGAACTTCACCGCCGCCTTTACCAACTACAGCGGACAGGGGGCTTACATAGCCTTCCGCGTGCCCATTGGCACGCAGGCCAACTATTTCTACCTTGACAACATCGTGGTGAGCGAGCAGCCTTCGTGCTCGCCGATACGCGACGTTGAGGTGGAGGCTGTGACCGGCACAGCTGCGATGATACGGTGGGGCCGCATAGGCGGACTTGCCCTGCCGTCGTACTACGAGCTGGAGATAGGCGCGTCGGGCAGCACTGCCGCGACAATGGAGTACGACACGGTGAACAGGCATATCTTTGGCAACCTGACGCCGTTCACTACATACACCGCCAAGGTGCGCGGCGTGTGCTACGACGGGAGCTACACAGACTGGGACAGCGTAAGCTTCACGACAGGGTGCCTGCTGGGCGGCGACAGCGACCCCACGGGCACAGAGTCGCAGCAGGTGAGCGGATGTCCGGTATACTCGGGCTACGGCAACTCTTTTTGCCAAAGCATATACACCGCCGCGGAGCTGCGCAACCTCGGCATAAGTGCAGGCGACATAACGGGCTGCACCTTTACATGGACCATCAACTCAAACTATGCGAAACGTTTCCACATATATCTGGACACAACGTGGCGCAGCACATATCCGAGCAGCAGCAGCACCTACTACCACCGCATAGACCTGGCGCACCGCTACTACAGCGGCACCCACCAGCTGAACACCTCGGGCACGACTACCTACACTTTTGACCGTCCGTTCCACTGGGACGGGCAGTCGAACATAGTGGTGACAACCATCATGAACCAGCCCACAGGCTCAAGCCATAGCTCGTCGGGCTTCTACGGCCTGAGCTCACAGGGCGGCAGCGGCTCGACAATATACACGCGCCAGGACAACACGGCCTACGACACCACCGCGGTGCCCTCGGGTGTGTACGGACTCTCGGCCAACAGACCCAACATCGTGTTCAAGATGGACTGCGACAGCAACGCCGCATGTGTGGCGCCCATGGCATATCTGGTGAGCTGCTCACCCAATCAGGCCACCGTGGCGTGGGCTCCGGGCTACCAAGAGACATCGTGGAACGTGGAATACCGCCTGGGCACCACAGGCGTGTGGATCCAGGAGGACCCCTACTGCTCAACGACCGACCACACCTTTTACTGGCTGTCGCCCAACACGCGGTACCAGGTGCGCATCACCCCCGACTGCGCCACCGCCCCGGGCCAGTTCTCCACGGTGCTCGAATTCACGACACCCTGCATGGGCTATCCCCTACCCTTTATTGAGCATTTTGACAGCTGGAGCTCCACCACGTCGATTCCCGGGTGCTGGCACCGGCTGAACAGCTACACAAGCACTACGTATCCATACCTGAGCACTTCGTACCGCCGGAGCGGCGGCTACTCGGCCTATATGGACCACTACGGCTCGTCAACCCACTACTCCGGCTACGTGCTACCGTTGCTCAACACACCGCAGGTCGACGCGCTGATGGTGAACTTCTGGCTTTACAAAACCAACACAAGCTATGCCAACAGCATACAGGTGGGTGTGATGACCAACCCCGAGGACTACAGCACCTTTGTGCCGGTGAGCACCGTGTCGCCCACCACCTCGGGGGTGTGGCAGGAGTTCTCGGTGAGCCTTGCAGGCTACAGCGGCGACGGACGCTACATAGCCCTTGTGACCCCGCTGGGAAGCTCGTACAACTACGTGTACTTGGACGACATCTACGTGGACTACACACCCAACTGCAACCGACCGGACAGCCTCGCCGTCTCAAACATCACAACGAGCACTGCCGACGTGACTTGGCTCAACGACCCGTCGGTGACGGAGTGGGTCCTGGAATACGGCCCGCAGGGCTTTGCGCTGGGCACGGGCACAATGGTGAGCGCCTCGACAAACAGCACAACGCTCACAGGGCTGGGAGCGTCGAGAACCTACGACCTGTACCTTGCCGCCGTCTGCAACTACACCGACACCAGCTGGTACATAAGCACCAGCTTCCAAACCCTCTGCGGCATGATCTCGCGCAACGACCTGCCCTACCAATACGGCTTTGAGGATGCCTCGGCCTCGGGAAGCGCGGGCACGGTGAACCGTTGCCTATACAAGGGCACCAACTACAGCACGGCCTACCCCTACCCGAGCAACAGCTACCACGCAAGCGGCGCCTACTCGCTGTACTTCTACGGCACGTCGAGCTACTACAGCTACCTGGCGCTGCCCTCTATAGAGAACGGCGTGCGCGACCTTATGGTGAGCTTCGACTTGCTGAGCACCTCCGCCTCCTACGGCGGCTTTGAGGTGGGTGTGATGACCGACTCGTCAAACTACAGCACTTTTGTCCAGCTGGGTTCCTTCACACCATCCAGAACGGGCGTCTTCGAGAACTTCGCCCTGACCCTTGCGGGCTACACAGGACAGGGAGGCTCAATAGCTTTCCGCATACCCGTAAGCTCCCAAAGCAACTACTTCTACCTCGACAACATAGTGGTGAGCGAGCCACCGGCCTGCTCACCAATACGCAACCTCAGAGCCGAGACAATCACCGGCACGTCGGCTATGATAACGTGGGGCCGCATAGGCGGTGTGCCACTCGCCCTGTACTACGAGCTGGAACTTGAGGAAATAGGCTCCAGCGGAACGCTGACCGACATGGACACGGCTATGCGCCACCTCATTTCCGGCCTCACACCGTTCACAACCTACGAGGTGAGGGTGCGCGGCGTCTGCAGCGACGGTTCCTATACCGACTGGGAAAGCCTGCGCTTCACTACGGGCTGCATGACCGGCGGCGACAGCGACCCCTCGGGCACTGGCACAAACCAGGGCTCGGTGCCTGTGTACTACAGCTCGGGCAACACTTTCTGCCAGACCATATACACCGCCTCGCAACTGCGCAACATGGGATTGAGAGAGGGCTACATAAACGGCTGCACCTACACCTGGACCACCAGCTCAAGCTATGTAAAACGACTCCACATATACCTCGACACCACATGGCGCAGCAACTTCCCGAGCGCAAGCACCAGCTACTGGCACAACATAGACACGTCGCACCGCAACTACTGCGGACAGCACCTGCTGAACACTACGGGTACGGTGAACTACGACTTCTACCGCCCCTTCTACTGGGACGGCCGCTCCAACATAGTCGTCACCACCATCATGAACCAGAACAGGGGCTCGAGCCAAAGCTACACCTACTTCTACGGCTATTCAACGACCCTCTCGGACTATGTGAGCATGTACTACTACCGCAGCAGCACGGCTTTCGACACCAACAGCGTGCCCACCAGTGTAAACAGCCGCTCGCAGTACCAAGCCAACATGAGGTTCAAGATGCAATGCGACACTAACGCCACCTGCGTGGCACCCTACGCCTATGTAGCCAACTGCGACGCTACCCAAGCCACAGTGGCGTGGGCCCCGGGCTACCAGGAGTCGTCGTGGAACCTCGAATACCGCCAGGGATCCACCGGCACGTGGACCTTGATAGACCCCTTCTGGTCGGCCACCGACTACACCTTCTACTCGCTGACACCCAACACGCGGTACCAGGTGCGCATCACACCGGACTGCTCACTGTCGCCCGACTCCATCTCCACGGTGCTTGACTTTATGACACCCTGCGCCGCCAGCCCGCTGCCTTTCATTGAGAACTTCGACGGATGGGGCTCCACCTATGCCCTGCCGGCCTGCTGGAGCAGGCTTAACAACTACACGGGCTCCACCTATCCATACCTTAACACCTCCTACCGCCACTCCGGCACCCATGCCGCATACATGTACCACTACAGCGGCCCGTCGTACTATTCCGGCTATGTGCTGCCGCCGCTGGCCGCTCCGCAAGTGGACGCACTCATGGTGAACTTCTGGCTCTACAAGGAAAACACAAGCTACACCAACGGCGTACAGGTGGGCGTGATGACCGACCCGGAAGACTACAGCTCCTTTGTGCCGGTAGCCACCGTGTCCCCCACAACCTCGGGGGTGTGGCAGGAATTCTCGGTGAGCCTCGCCAGCTACAGCGGCAGCGGCCGCTACATAGCCCTTATGACGCCTCCCAACAACTACTACAACTACGTGTACCTCGACGACATCTACGTAGACTACATACCGGCCTGCGGCCGGCCCGACAGCCTGGTGGTGACCAACATCTCCGGCGGCAACGCCGATGTGGCGTGGAACTACGACGCCGCGGCTACCGAGTGGGTCCTGGAATACGGCCCGCAGGGCTTTGCGCTGGGCACAGGCACAATGGTAAACTCCTACAACAACAATATCACCATCTCGGGCCTGGGCTCCTCAATGACCTACGACCTATACCTTGCCGCCATCTGCAACTACACCGACACCAGCTGGTATATCAGCACCAGCTTCCAGACCCCGTGCGGCGACATAAGCCGCAACGACATGCCGTGGCGCTACGGCTTCGAGGATGCCTCGGGAACCGGCTCCTCGGCGACGATGCACCGCTGCACGAGCAAAGGAACCAACTACTCCACCTCCTACCCATACCCAAGCAGCAGCTACACCGCCAGCGGCAACTACTCCCTCTACTTCTACAGCTACAGCTCCTACTACTCCTACTTCGTGCTGCCACCCGTCGAGAACACGGTGACCGACCTCATGGTGGAATTCAGCACTTACATGACATCGACCTACTCAGGCTTTGAGGTTGGCGTGATGGGCGACCCCACCGACTACAGCACCTTCACCACCATAGCCTCCGCCGAGCCGTCGGCAAGCGGCAGATGGCAGCAATTCACCGTCTCCCTGGCGGGCTACACCGACACGGGACGCTACATTGCCTTCCGCGCTCCGGCTCCGGGAAGCTCCAGCTCCAAATACTTCTACCTTGACGACATCTCCATCAGTGTGCTGCCCACCTGCTCGCCTGTGCGCAACCTGAGAGCCGCCGAGATACACGGCTCGTCGGTACGCTTGGCATGGTCGACCCTCACGGGCTTCCTCGCCCCGGTGCAGTACGAGATAGAGGTTGAGGAGACCGGCGTGGGAAGCCCCGTCACCTCCACCGACACCGTCAACTGGCACGTGGTAGGCGGACTCCAGCCCATGACAAACTACACGGCGCGCGTGCGCGGCGTCTGCCGCGACGGCAGCTACACCGACTGGATTAGCACCGAGTTTACAACCCGCTGCCTCGTAGGCGGCGACAGCGACCCCTCGGGCACTGGCACCAGCCAGTACTCGGGCTGCCCGGTATACAGCGGCTACGGCAACACCTTCTGCCAGACCTTCTACACCGCTGCGCAGCTGCGCAGCATGGGCCTCTCGGCCGGCGACATCTCGGGCTGCACCTACACATGGACCACCAACTCCAGCTACGCCAAGCGCTTCCACATCTTCATAGACACCACCAGCCGGAGCTACTTTGCAAGCAACAGCACCAGCTACTGGCGCCCCATAAGCACCGCCAAACGCTACTACTGCGGCACCCACCCGCTCAACACGTCGGGCACGGTGAGCTACAACTTCTCGCGCCCCTTCCACTGGGACGGCGTCTCCAACATCGTGGTGACCACCATCATGAACCAGCCCCCGGGCTCAAGCCACAGCTCCTCCAACTTCTACGGCATAAGCAGCACCACCTCCAACTACACCTCCATGTACACCTACCGCGACGGCACGGCCTACGACACCAACAGTGTGCCCACAACCACCGGCAGCCGCATACAATACAGCCCAAACATCACCTTTGTGCTGCCCTGCGACGCCAACGCCACCTGCGTGGCACCCTACGCCTACACCGGCAACCAAAACGACAGGTCGGTCTCGGTGCACTGGACACCCGGCTACAACGAGACGTCGTGGGACATTGCCTACCGCCAGGTGGGCTCCTCGACATGGACACCGGCCGCTTCGGCCCATACCAGCACCAGCTACACCTTCACGGGACTGCAGCCCAACACACGCTACCAAGCCCGCATAACCCCCGACTGCTCACCCACACCCGACTCGATATGCACTATCCTCGACTTCCGCACCAGCTGCACACCGGCCCCGCTGCCATTCTCCGAGAACTTCGACAACTGGCCCACCTCCTCCACCGCCACCGTCCCCTCATGCTGGTATAAACTCTACAACAGCACCACCGCCTATCCGTACGGCAGCTCCTCCTACAACCACACACCGACCTCCACCTCGGGCAGGTCGCTCTACATGTACAACAACGCCTCCAACGGCCAGACCGTGATAGTACTGCCCGTGCTCGACTCGCCCACCGACAGCCTGGAACTCACCTTCTGGGCCTACAAACCCGATGCAAGCTACGACCACAAGCTGCGCGTAGGCGTGATAGAAGACCCCGAGGACTTCAGCACCTTCACCCAGATAAGCCCCGACCTGCAATGCTCGCAGGTGGCAATGTGGGAGTCGTTCCTTGTAGGGTTCCAGTCATACTCGGGGCTTGGCCGCAACATAGCCATTGTGTCGCCAACCTACTACGGAGCGCCCTATATAGACGACATAAACGTGATACGCATAGCCAACTGCGACCGCCCCACCAACTGCCAGACCACCAGCACCAACATCAACGACGCCACCGTCGCATGGGACGGCCACGGAGTGGGCAACTACGTGATAGAATACGGCCCCAGCGGCTTCCAGCAGGGACAAGGCACGGTGGTGACCTCCACTGTTGACAGCATCACCATCTTCGGCCTTACCGCCAACACCCTCTACGACTTCTACGTGCGCGCCGTCTGCAACGGGCGCGACTCCTCCAACTGGTCCAACGCGGAAACCTTCCGCACCGACTGCGACGACATCACGACACTGCCCTACACCTACGGCTTTGAAGACGCCACTTCGTCGGGCAGCAACGGACGCATCAACTCCTGCTGGACCAAAGGCACCAACTACACCTCAACACCCTACCCCTACCCCTACTCCTCCTACACCCACAGCGGCTCCTACTCCATCTACGCCTATGTAACCAGCACGTACTACTGCTACCTGGCCCTGCCTACCTTCCAGGCCAACATCAACGACCTAAAGATAAGCTTCTGGTACAAGCGCACCAGCACTTCCTATCCGGGAACCGTGGAGGTGGGCGTCATGACCGACCCCGACGACATCAACACCTTCACACGCGTGCAGACCTGCACCGCTGCCAACGGCACCAACTGGGACGTTGCCGAGGTGGTGCTCACCCGATACAACGGCGCGGGGCGCTACATTGCGCTGAAAATCCCCGCAAGCTCCACATCGGGGTACTTGTGCATTGACGACATCACGGTGGACCTCGCCGGACAATGCCCGCCGCCAACACTGCTCACATCCCCCACCACCGGCTCAACCACCACAACGGCGCAGGTGGGCTGGCAGGAGAACGGCTTTGCCACCACATGGATCATAGAATACGGCCCCGTGGGCTTCACCCTGGGTCAAGGCACCACCCTCACCACCATAAACAACCCCACCACCCTCACAGGCCTCAACCCCTCGACCGACTATGAGTTTGTGGTACGCTCCGTATGCTCCAGCACCGACTCGTCGACCTACAGCGCCACCCGCGGCACCTTCAGCACCAGCTGCGGCGTGATACCGCACTCAGCACTGCCCTACACCTACGGCTTTGAAGACGCCGCAGGCTCCGGCTCCTCCTACAACATCAACCGCTGCTGGCACGGGGGCACCAACTCCTCAACCCACTACCCCTACCCCTACTCCTCCTACACCCACAGCGGCTCCTACTCCTGCTATATGTACGCCTACAGCAGCAGCAACTACTACACCTACGCCGTGCTTCCGGAGTTTGCCGACAACATAAGCAACCTCACCCTCTCGCTCTGGGCTCGCAAGACCAGCACTGGCTCAAGCTACACCGGCTACCTGATAGTGGGCGTCATCTCCGACCGCAACAACATCAACACCTTCACTCCCTACGACACCCTTAACTTCACCACCACCTCCTTTAGCCGCGACTCCGTGAACTTCGAGAACTACAACGGTCCCAGTGGACGTATATGCCTCTACACAAAACCCTTCTCCGCCAGCTACAACAGCCTCTACATCGACGACATCACCGTATACATCTGCTGCGCCACACCGAGCGTATCGCACTCGGCCACACACGACCATATCACCCTCACGTGGAGCGGACGCGGCACACTGTACGAACTGGCCATCAAGGCCGTGAGCGACACGGCATGGCGCCAGTCGGTCACCACCACGGCACACACCTACACCTTCAACAACTTGCAGGCATCGACCCAATACATGTACCGCGTGCGGCAGATATGCGACACCAGCACCCAGTCGGGATGGGCCGAGGGACAGATCACCACGCGTCCCACACCCTGCCTCACCCCCTCGCACCCCACGATTTACTCGCTCACCAATGTCGCGGCAGGGTTCCAGTGGACCATTGGCGGCTACGAGTCAAGCTGGGTAATCCACACCTTCAACGCCACCACCAACCGCTACGACACAGTGTACAACAACCCCGCAACCATCACCGGCCTGCGCCCACACACCACCTACAAGATGGTCATTGCCGGCTTGTGCAGCGCCTCGCGGACAAGCGGATGGAGCGACACCCTCACCTTCACCACGCTGCAATGCGACGAACCCACGTCGCCCACCGTCTCCATCACGCGCATCACCGCGACCTTCTCGTGGACCAGCAATCCCGACGCCAACCTGTGGGAAGTGGAGTACGGCCCCCACGGCTTCACCCACGGACAAGGCTCCATAGCCACCGTGAGCCAGAACCCGCTCATCATAGGCGGCCTGAACCCCAACACCAACTACGACTTCTACGTCCGCACGGTATGCGGCGTAGACTTCTACAGCGACTGGACACCCGTGACATCGGCGTCGACAGGCACGCCCTCCAGCGCCGACTGCGACGCTGTGACAAACATGCAGGTCAACCTCTCCGCCAACAACGCCGTGGTGACATGGACACGCGGCAACAACAACAACGGCAACTGGATAGTGGAATACGGACCGCGAGGCTTCCAGCACGGCAGAGGACTCTTGTTGAACCCAACCAACACGCGCACCACGCTCCACAACCTGAGCTACAACTCCACCTACGAGGTCTATGTGCGCGCCGACTGCGGGTCGGAGAACATAAGCCCGTGGCTGGGTCCGCGCCAGTTCACCCCGACCTGCAACAACATCACTGGACTCCTCGCACAAGTGGCCGGCACCACGGTGTTCCTCACATGGAACAGCGTGCCCGGCGCCACCTACGAGATAGAATACGGACCGAGAGGCTTCTCACGGGGCTCTGGCACCACCATCACAGGCACCTACAACGGCGCCACCCTCACTGGCCTCAACCCCAACTCGCCATACACAGCCTATGTGCGCGCCATGTGCGACACCTCCACCTTCAGCAACTGGACGTCGGAGAACTTCACCTCCGGAGCGGCTGGCGTGCAGGTGTGCGACCCGGTGACCGACTTCTCCGCCACACGCGTGGGCACCAGTGCCGTGGTGTCGTGGGCTCCCGGAGCCAACAACACCGGCAAGTGGGAGATAGAGTACGGCAGCGAGGGCTTCTCGCACGGCAGCGGCACCAAGATCACCGGCGTCACCCGACCCATACGCCAGATTGACAACCTCTCCACCGTCATCAACTACCAGTTCTATGTGCGCGCCAACTGCAGCCCCACCAGCACCAGCCCGTGGTCGCCCCCGGCATTGCTGCGCGACCCCAGCGAAGGCATAGAGTCTGTCAACCTCCCCTACCTATACTTCATCATCTACCCCAACCCCACCGACAGGTCTATGGGAGCCACCATCAGCATCACCAACAGCGGCGAGACGCAGCAACTCGACATCACGGTAATAGACATCACCGGACGCACCGTCTGGCAACGCCAAACCGAATGCCACGACAACTGCGACGAACAGATACCCATCTCTGGGCTGCGCTCCGGCACCTACTTTGTGCGACTCTCCACCCCCTATGCAGCCACCGTGCGTAAACTCATAATACGATAAGTGCCCCATAGAATAGCCATCATGCACTTGCCAGAAACACACTGCGCCCCAAACGCCACTGCAAGCAAAGCCCTGCGCCGCGCCACCCTCCTCACCCTGCTGCTGCTCACCGCAGCGAGCGTGAGGGCACAGGGGATAGACGACTACACGCTGATTGACAGCAACGCCGCCTTCACCTCCATAGCATCGACCGGCACACGCCTCACCGCCCTCGCCTTCGACGACACCTCCACGCGCGTGGACCTGCCTTTTGTGTTCCGTTTCGCAGGAGTCGAGTACTCCCATATCATGGTCTCAACCAACGCCCAGATAGGGCTGGGCGACAACAGCCCAACCGCCACGGGCTACTTCACCTACAACTTGGACAATATGGACATCATAGTCCCCCTTGGCCATGACCAGAACATGAACCCCTCCAATTCGCAGGGCGGCGGCAACGTGTACTACCTTGTGACCGGCACCTCGCCCAACCGCCGCATGATAATAGAGTACAAACGGCTGCTGCCCTACACGGGATACCGCCAGAACCGCTACACTTTCCAGGTACACCTGCTTGAAAACGGCGACATCTGGTTCCTCTACGACACCGTTGTCGCCGCGCGCAGGCAGAGCGACAACTACACATTCCTGCGCAGCCACACCACAGGCACCGCGCTCTTCGTCACCGGCACATGGGACAGCATAACCCTCAAGCACACCGCCGACTCCTTGCCACTCTACGCCAACAACCGCCCGCTGCCGGGCCGATGCCTTGTGTTCCACCGCTCCCCCTGCCAGCCCGTGACGCAGTTTGAAGCCAACGCCTCAAGCGCCGGCATACGGCTCTCCTGGCAGCCCTCGCTATCCAACTACACCTCCTACAGGCTTGAGTACGGACTCCGCAACCACGGCGGCACAGACAACTTAAGCCTCACACTGCCTCGCGGCACCACCTCGCACTTCATCACCAACCTCTCCTACGGACAAACCTACGACTTCTACATAACCCCTATGTGCAGCGACACCTGGGCGGCGCAGAGAAGCATGACCACCGCCACCATGCCGTGCCACACCCTCACGGGGTTGCGCGTGACGCCGTCGGAGTCGGCACTCTTTGTGTCGTGGGCACCTATCGACAACACCCTGTACCGCATGGAATACGGGCCGCGCGGCTTCCGCCGCGGCAACGGCACTCTGGTAACCGGCATAGCCACATCCGGCTATATAATACGCGACCTGCAACCCGCCACAATCTACGACATCTACGTGGAGCCCCTCTGCAACGGCACGCCGGGCTACGGCATGATGGCCAGCGCCGCACTGAGCAGCTCGGAAGCCGACATCTGCGACACGGCAAGCAGCTTCACAGCCCGCAAGTCGGGCTCCACGGCAATACTCTCGTGGACACCTGCGGCAAGCAACAGCGGACTCTGGCAGGTTGAATACGGCCCCGTGGGCTTTGCCCACGGCGAAGGCACCCTCGCCAATATCTCCACCACCACCTACCAGATTTACGGCATCGACGACACGGCAATACATATATACCTCCGCGCGCAATGCTCCGACAACCTCTACAGCGACTGGTCCGCGCCACGGCTCCTCCTCTACCCTGCCCCGCTCGTCATAGACAACGCCGACAACTCACAAGTCATTGTCTCACCCAACCCCGTGCAGGCCGGCACACCGCTGACGATAAGCCTCGCCGGAGAGCCTTCGGCAATGACCCTGCTCGACATAATGGGCCACACCATATATGCCACACGAGACATAGCCCCGGAGACCCAGCTGCCCACAGACAAACTGACCTCGGGGACCTATATCCTGCAAATAGCATATCCCACAGCCACCATCCACCGGAAGATAGTGGTAAGATAATAGTTTGCGTTTCATTTCATGAGTCGTTTTCTGGCTGCGGCAGTGTAAGCAAGCTTCCACTGCTCTTGCTGAACGAAAACGTTGGTTTCTTCGCAACCCTCGTTTTCTGGCTGCGGCAGTGTAAGCAAGCTTCCACTGCTCTTGCTGAACGAAAACGTTGGTCACAAATCCGCTTTTGCGGTAAGCTGCTGTCGCGCCCTGCCGTTACAACTGGCGGCACAGGCTGTCGGTCTGCATAATGTCGTCGAGAGAGGGCTCGGAAACAAACGCAGTCGACTCTATGCGGCTCGCAATAAAATCAGGTATGGCAGCAAAAGGCAGGCTGCCCTCAAGGAAGCGGCGCACGGCCACCTCGTTGGCTGCATTCATGGCGCAGGGTATGTTGCCGCCTTTGCGCAAAGCCTGGTAGGCCAGCTTGAGGCAAGGAAACGTGTCGGTGTCGGGCGGCAGGAATGTCAACGTGGGGTGCTGCAGGAAGTCGAGCCGCGGCAGATAGCTCTCCTCGCGGTCGGGATAAGTCAGGGCGTACTGTATGGGGGTCTCCATTGTAGGCACCCCAATCTGGGCTTTTACGCTGCCATCGCGGAACTGCACCATGGAATGGACTATGCTCTGCGGATGCACCAGCACATCTATCTTATCCGGAGGCATGCCGAAAAGATGGTGGGCCTCTATGACCTCAAAGCCTTTGTTCATGAGCGTCGCGCTGTCGATGGTCACCTTGGCGCCCATGTTCCAGTTGGGGTGGCGCAAGGCATCGGCGGGCGTGACACTGGCGAGGTCGGCGGCTTTGCGTCCGAGGAACGGGCCTCCCGAAGCAGTGAGTATAAGCTTGTCGACCTGCGACGGTTCTTCGCCCACAAGACACTGGAAGATGGCGGAGTGTTCGGAGTCGACGGGAATGACGGCGGCATGATGGGCAAGGGCTTCGCGCGCTATGAGGTTGCCGGCACACACAAGGGTCTCCTTGTTGGCAAGGGCTATGGTCTTGCCCTGGCGCACTGCGGCAAGCGTTGGCCGCAGGCCTGCAAAGCCCACGATGGCAGCCACCACTATATCAATAGTAGACATCGACATGAGGTCGGCCGCGCTCTCTATGCCTGCAAAGACCTTGATGTCGTGGGGGTCGAGAGCCTGCTGCACTTGTGCATACTTGCTTTTGTCGGCTATGACCACCGCGTTGGGAGTGAATTCGAGTGCCTGCTCCACGAGCAGGTCGGCATTGCTGCCAGCCACCAGAAGCTCAATGCTGAACAGCTCTTTGTGACGTCTTGCCACATTGAGCGTCTGCGTGCCAATGGAGCCGGTAGAGCCGAGTATTGCTATACGTTTCAAGATCAGAAAGAGATATATTGTAACGGATTGACAGGCTTTGAGGCCACCCAGAGTTCGAAATGCAGGTGTGGTCCCGATGTGAGGTCGCCACTGTTGCCAAGGTAGGCAATAGGCTCACCGGCCCGCACCACGTCGCCCTCGTGTTTGAGGAGTGCGCTGTTGTGCTTGTATATAGAGACTATGTTGCCCTGGTGCTGTATGGCAATGACGTAGCCTGTCTCCACCGTGAAGTTTGCAAAGAGCACTGTGCCGCTGTAGGCGGCCTTAATGGTGGCGTTGGTAGGTCCCGCTATGTCCACGCCGTAGTGTTTGATGGCGGGGTCGAAGCTGCTGAGCACCTTGCCTTTTAGCGGCGTGAAAAAGAGCTGGCTGTATGTTGCCATAGTACCGGCGGCATTGGCAGAGGCCTGCTGCGACTGCGCTGCGCCGCTCCCCTGCCCTCGCACCTGGTATTTGTTGTCGGCGGACTCCACCTCGCGGCGCAGCTCCGCGTCGGCTTTGGAGTGGGTGTAGGAGACGCTGTCGGGCTTGGCCGACGGTGTGGCAGCGGTAGCGACAGCGGCAGGCGCAGGGTCTTTGCCCATAAGCACCGACTGTATGTTCTGCAACAGCATCTCCTGGTTGGCAATCTGCCGCTCGAGGGAGTCGACGACTATGGCGTTCTTGTAGGTCTGCTCCACCATCTCGGCGTTGGAGTAACCGGGGATGAACTCGCGCAGCGGCGTAAAAGCTATAAGCACCACTGTGAGGGCCACAAGGACTATGAGTGACGAACCGACGGCCACGAAAAGGTTGATGCCTGTAAGCTCAAAGGAGAGCTTCTCACGCAGGGTCTCGGTGTCGACCACCACGAGGCGCTGCTTCTTTTTGAGCAGACGCGGCAAACCGCCCTTGTTCTTAAGGTCGGTGAATATCTGTTTCCCTATGTCGCGCAGGCGTGCCATCTTTTGCAGACAGCCCCACACTATGCTTCCGGCAAAGCGTGGGGCTGAGTGTTTCTAACAAGTATTATATTAGAAGAACAAGCTACGATCGTCGGTAATCTTCGACTTGTCCTTGAGTATCTGCGACACGTTGCGGATTTTCTGCTGCTGCTCGGCCTGCATGTTGGACAGTATCGACTCGGTGGAGACGTTGGCAGCCGGTGTGGTGCTGTCGACCTGGATGAGGTAGACTGCCGAGGTACCCTTGATGGGACCCACGAGGCTGTTGGCGGGAGCGGCGGCTATGGCAGCCTGAGCCTTGGGCTCGTAGCCGTAGCGGTCGAAGTAGTAGTCGTTGAAGCCCACGTTGTTGACGGAGTCGACAGTGGTGCCGAGGGTGGCGGCGAGGGCGTTGATGTCCTTGCCGGTCTTGAGAGCCTCTTCGGCTTTGGCTATAAGCATGGCGGCTTTCTTGTCGATACGCACCTGCTGCTCAATCATGCTGCGCACCTGCTGCAGCTCGGGATAGCCTTTCTTGTAAATATCCTTGAGGGCGGCCACCACGTAGAGGCGCTCGCCGGTGGAGAACACCTTGTTGGCCACGGAGCCGTTCTCTGTCTCCTTGTCGAAAGCCCAGCGCACTATCTCACGGGCGTTGCCGTTGATGCCCTGCAGGTTGTTCGACATGGCGTAGACCACACCGTTGCGCACGGCATAGCCCTCGCCCTGGGCTGCCGCCATCATAGCGGCATGGGTGCGGTTCTGGCCGGCAAACTGGTTGGCGCGGGCGTAGACCTCACCGTCGGTCTGTTCGCTGGGGGTGATGGGTATGGTGAGTATGGCCACACGGTATTTCTTGTGGAGCTCGGTCTTACCGGTCACAAGCACCAGGTAATGGCCCATATTGTTGGGCATGTCATAGGTGAAGAAGTTGCCCACGGGGGTGGATACTATGCGCTCGTTGAGGAAACCGTATGCGCCGTCTTCCATCCAGCCCTGGTCGCCGCCGTTGTTGCTCTTCGACGGGTCGTCGGAGAAGTCGGCGACAGCCTGGTCGAAACTAATCTTGCCGGTGCGGAGCAGGTCGGCCACGGAGTCGGTGAGGCGGTCGGCCTCCTCGGGGGTGCGTGTGACGTCGGAGCCATAGGCGTTGCGGTTAAGGATTACGGCAACGGTGGCGCGTATGCTGTCGGGGCGCATGGCGGAGTTGACAACCTTGGCCATCACCCAGTCGTTGCCTATAATGCGGGGCTCAACCATGGTGCCGGCAGCCGAGGAGGTGACGATGGAGTCTATGGGGCTGAAAGCCTCTGCACCGTGATAGAGGGTGTCGTAGCGGGTTGCCGACTGCGAGAGGTCGTTGACGAAATAGGCCAGGTTCTCATCCTCTGTGGTCTGGAACTCCTCCCATGTCTTCATGACATTCTCCTCCACAGCCTTGAGGTCGGCATCGGTAGGTATGACAGGAAAGAGGATAAAGTCGAGCTCGCGCATCTCTTCGCGCTGTTTGAACTCGGCTTTGTGCTCGTTGTAGTATTTCTGGTAATCGGCGTCGGTGAGTGTCACCTCGCCATCGTCGACGGACTGGTAGCGCACGGCGGCCACACGCACATTGGCGGCGTTGGCGGAATACTGTGCCACCTGCTCGGCAAACGCCTTGGGTGCATAAAGGCCCTTGGTGATAAGGGTGGAATACTTCTGCTGTATGCGGTCGCGCTTTACTGCCTTCTCAAGGTCGAGCCACATGGCGCGGCGCGTGGTGTCGAGCATGTCGAAGTTGTCTATCCACGAGCGCACTGCCGAGGTGTTGTACTCGCCAGTCTGCGGGTCGGTGAAGCTCTGGCGCAGATAGGGGTGGATAAAGGTGCCCATGTACATGTCGCTGATTTCCGACGAGGTGATACGCAGACCCAGCTTGTCGTACTGCTCCTGATAAAGCTCCTCTTCGACAATCATCTGCCATGCCTGCTCGCGCAGCTGGTGCTCCACCTCGGTGGGTATCTGGTCGTTCTGCTGCTGCTGACGGTAGTTGTCCATCAGCTCCGAGGCACGCTGCTCAAAGTAGTTGTAGGTAATGGTGTTGTGGTTGATTTTACCCAAATCGGTGCGGTTGGGCTGCTTCTTGGCAAAGTCGCCTATGATAAAGGCTATGATGGCAACGCCAACAATCAATACGGCTATCCAACCGCGTTTTCTGATTCTTCCGATAATTCCCATTTTGCGTTATAGTTTTTTTAGTGTTTTTATTCTATTTTAAGCTTGCAAAAATACGAATAAAAAACTGTGTAAACGCGTTTTTTGTTGAAAAATAATTGGTACACGGCATTACACCACTGATTTACAAACTATTAAAAAAGACCCATAATCTTGTTTACCATACCTCTCACAGGCTCCAAAAGAGTGTCCCGAAGCCTTCGCGCTCCAGTTTTTGGGGTCTTGCCTGGATGTTCTTGCCGCTACATGTTGAAAGCAAAAGGCAGCAGGTCGGCCACGCTGTCGAAGAGGCGCACACACTGCTCGCTGCAGTATGCTATGGTCCGTATAGGCTTATGGTGAAGCGACTCGTACTCCGACAACACCTGGCGGCAGGCGCCGCAGGGCAGCGCCGCGGCATACTGGCCGTCGGGGGCTATGGCAATGACGGCAAGAGCCTCCACGGGTACGCCCGGATGGGCCGCCGACGCCGCGAAGAGTGCCGTGCGCTCCGCACACAAACCCGACGGATAGGCTATGTTCTCCTGGTTGTTGCCCTCCACTACAACGCCGTTGGCGAGACGCACTGCTGCACCCACCCTGAAATGGGAATAGGGGGCGTAGGCGCGGAGCGCCGCGCCGCGCGCAGCGTCAAGCAGCTCGCTGTCGCCCGCCGACAGGTCGCTCTGCGGCAACTCGGCATAACGTATCTCAAGTTGTTTTTGCATTTTGTAACCGTTTTATGGTGAATGGTAATAAGCAGTTCCTAAAAAAACGCTCCTTATAATAATATTATTGTATAGAAAGCGTTTGATATGTCTGATATGTCTGAGTTTCCCCTTGTGCTGTCGCCCATGGACGACGTGACCGACCTGCCGTTCCGTGCGCTGTGCCGCGAGCATGGCGCCGATGTTGTCGTTACCGAGTTCATAGCCGCCGAGGCTCTCACGCACGACGCCGCCAAGAGCCACCGCAAGATGCTCTTCACCGAAAGCCAGCGGCCTGTGGGCATACAGATATTCGGCGCCGACGAGCAGTCGCTGCTGCTCTGCCTCGACAAGGTGGAGGAGGCACACCCCGACTTTATCGACATCAACTGGGGGTGCCCCGTGCGCAAGGTCGCCGGTCGCGGCGCAGGGGCTGGAATGCTCAAGAACATACCGCTGCTGCTGCAAATCACAGGCTCCATAGTGAAGCACAGCCGACTGCCTATAACCGTCAAGACCCGCCTCGGCGACGACGACGCCCACATAGTGGCGCCCACACTGGTGGAGCAGCTTCAGGATGTGGGTGTTACCGCTGTGGCACTGCACGGACGCACACGCGAACAGATGTACCGCGGCACCGCCAACTGGGAGCTGATAGCCCGCTGCAAAGACAACCCGCGCCTGCATATACCCCTCTACGGCAACGGCGACATCACCAACGCGCAACAGGTGGTGGAGGCACGCGACCGCTACGGTGTCGACGGTGTGCTCATAGGCCGCGCAGCCATGGGCAACCCCTGGATATTCAGCCAAGCCAAGGCGGCCCTCGCCGGACAAGAGCCGCCACCACTCTCCGTGGAGCAGAAAGCCGCCACCTGCCTGCATCATGCCATAGCCTCCGCTGAGTTCCACGGCGAACGCACCGGACTGCTCATAATGCGCAAGCACTATGGCTGTTACTTCAAAGCGCTGCCCCACTTCAAACCGTTCCGCGAACGACTCGTGACTATCACCTCCCTCAACGAGCTAAAAGAGCTGCTAAAAGAGATTGCCAACAACTACAGCACCTCATATAATAAATAAAAAGTTGGAACATTCAAAAATTATGCGTATCTTTGCAATTTGAAACTAATGCGAAATAATAATTAAAATAAACTATTACAAAATGAAAATGAGAAGATTAAGCATCTTCAAGGCTTTTGCCTTGTCTGCTGCTGTAGCGTTTGTCGCTACCAGTTGCCTCAAAGAATCGGACGACACACTGATTCTGCCAGTGCCCGACGGAACGATTCCCACCAACGTGATTCCTGCAGAAGTACTCGAAACCATCACCGGGTCCACCATTGGTATGCATATCTACGAAGGTGTCAAACCTCCGGTTATGTTTACCGACACCATTTATATCCCCAATGGCACCGATGATAACGGTAACACCATCTACCGCACTGTTTCGAGCGCCCAGTTTGTCTGCTCCCCCGAGCTGCTGGTCTATTCCTCCGACAACAAGTATCAGCCGGGCGACCGCTTCGACGACACCTACTTCGCTTTCGTAGGCCAGTCCAACGCCAATATAGTGCAGTACTACGAGCGCGAGGGTTCCTCCTTCTCGTATGCTAAAGACGCCCAGATTACCGGCGACGGCGACAACTTCACCATCTACTTCTACGAGGACGGCATCTTCAACGATGGCAAGACCTTCAGCAAAGCCACCATCATCTCCGGCACCTGGAGCGAGGATGGCATAAAGGACTATGAGATTTGCTTCCTCATGCTCGACAAACAGGACAGCAATGGCGACCTCATGCACGTCAACCACTACCGCGTATGCCGCGATGGCGATGGTGTCGCCTCCAAATGCCACTGGCTCAACGGTGAAATGATTAAATAAACCGGAGAGTGGCTACAGCTGAATTTATAGTATAACCATTAAACACAGCATAATAAAGAATATGAAACGAATATTTTTACTCGCTCTCGTGAGTTGCTTGGCCTGCGGTGCCTTCGCACAGAACAAGGCCACCGAAGAGGAATTCGGCACTTTCAACGACCGCCTCACTTTCGGTTTCAAGGGTGGTGTCAACTTCGCCAACATGCACTACACCTTCGACCGTTACAACGACCTGTACGACCACTCTGTGTTCGTGCGTCCCAACTTTGGCATGTTCCTCGACATAGCCTTCAACAACGGCTTGTCCCTGCGTCCTGAGTTCAACTACATCGGCCGCGGCGTGAAACTCAATTGGAACGACATCAACTACAAGATGAACGCTTTCTACTATGACTTCCGCCTCCCCGTGGTCTACACTTTCTGCCGTCAGAGCAAAGTGCAGCCCTACATCCTCGTAGCTCCCACCGTGGGCTGGGCTCGTTACGGCGAGGCCACCTATGAGTCGGACGCCACCGGCGAGATGTCGACCCCGCTGTCGACCGGCTGCATCCGCAAGACCGACTTCAGCGGCTACGGCGCCCTGGGTCTCAACTTCATCATCCCCATGACCAACCGCGACATTACCCTCGGCATCGAGGCCGGCTACAACCTTGGAATGGTCAACACCTTCTCCGAGGTTGAGATGGATCGCGACGCCAACCGCCTCAACACCTCCATCTACCAGGCCGAAGGCAAACGCTACAACCGTGGTGTTGAGCTGGTCGCCCGTCTCGGCTTCCCGTTCAAAACCGCCTGCCACTGCCCCAAAGCTGTTGAGATTCCTGTCGAGGTTATCCGCAACGTTGAGGTTGAGAAGATCAAAGAGGTCGTGAAACACGACACCGTGGTCCCCAACAACGCCATCACCACCGACAAGATTAAAGACATATTCCAGGACGGCTACTCCATCCGCGTCAACTTCGACCTCAACGACACTGTGCTCAGCGAAAAGGCCACCCACCAGCTCGACGCTGTGCTCAACATCCTCAAGATCTATCCCGATGTGAACGTCAACATCGTTGGCCACACCGACAACACCGCCACCGACAGCTACAACCAGAAGCTCTCCGAGCGTCGCGCCAAGGTGGTCTACAACTACTTCCTCGACCGCGGCATCGCCGACTCTCGCATGACCACCGAGGGCCGCAGCAGCAAGTACCCCATCGACACCAACGCCACCGATGAGGGCCGCGCCAACAACCGCCGCACCGAGATCACCCTTATCGCCAAGTAAGCACCGGCTTATAAAGCCTGCCTAAGGCATATCGATAGCGTTCCGCATCACAGCAGTGGTGCGGAACGCTTGTTTTATGTGAGTACTATTAGTTAGTCTTAACCAAACGCAGTGCAGTCTGGGCTACATAAGACAATATCAAACCATGCGTCCAAGTATTCGGGGTATATTCCGAAAAACTTTATGGTTTTGCAACTTATGTAGGATACGATCCTAAAAACAAAATGAGCCTTGGCCTATAGCCGCAACAGCACTTACATGGGTTTTATGCTGCGGGCGAGGCGTGCGCAGAGGCTTGGGAAGAAACGCTTGATATAGGCCATGAGCAGCTCCTTGCGCCCCACCAGCACCTCGCGGCGCTGGCGGTATATGGCGCGCGCTATCTTGTCGGCAGCCTGCTCCGGTGTGACACCGCCGGCCTGCCCCGCGTCCATCTTGCCATGCTGACGCCCGTCCTTCTCAAGGGCGTACTTCGATATGTTGGTTCTGACACGTCCAGGGCACACTATGGTCACTCTTATCCCTTGTGCGTAATATTCGGCCTGCACCGTCTCGAAAAAGCCGTAGAGGGCATGTTTTGCCGACGAATAGGCGCACCGCATCGGGAAGCCGAAGCAGCCCGCTATGCTGGTGGTCACCACCAACTGGCCGCCGCCACGCTCCAGCATCAGCGGCAGTATGGCCTTGGTAAGCACCACAGGGGCGTAGAAGTCAATGTCCATCACCTTGCGTATCACGCGCATCTCGGTCTCCACGGTGGTGCCACGCTGGCTGATGCCGGCGTTGTTGTAAAAGATGTCGATACGTCCAAAGAGAGCCCATGCCTTGTTGGCAAGGTCGGCAAGGCCGCCGGTGTCGGAGAGGTCGAAAGGCAGAGCCGCCGCGTCGGGGGCTCCGAGTTCCTTGCAGTGATTCACCACCTGCTGCAGCAGGTCGTCTTCGAGTGCTGTGACGATAAGCGTGGCACCCTCGCGGGCCATGCGGTAAGCCGTAGCCTCGCCAATGCCCGACGACGCACCGGTAATCCATACCACCTTGCCGGAAAACTTGCCTTTCATGATTTGCAATTAAACATTATCCCCACCAAACCCATAAAACCAAAACCTTTTAACCCTAAAACCTTATCTACTTCTCTTCGTCGACGAGGGCTTTGAACCACGCGGCGCGGTCGCACCCTTCACCGGTGTTGAGGAGCACAGAGTCGCCGTTGTGTATAAGGCCATTGTCGACCGCCTCAAAGAAACCTGCGTAGCACACCATGGAGGCGGGGCCGAGGAGCAGCCCGCGTGAGCGTAGCATCTCCTTGCCGTACCGTGGCAGCGCAGCCTCGGCGACACGCACAAAGGTGCCTCCGCTACGTCTCACGAGCGGGGCCACCAGCGGGTAGTTGCCGGGGTTGGCGGCGGTGAGTATGCCTATGCGCGTCTTGATGTCGTGCAGTGCCTCGTACTGCCTCTCCCACCCTTCGGGGAAGCCTGCGGCCGTGGCCTTCTCCCATGCTCGCACCATGGGGTCGCACTCGTCCTGCTGCACCAGTATCATGCGCGGCAGGCGCAGGGCTGCGGGGTCCATGCCGGAGTCCCCGCGCGACGCCATCTGCTGCAGGTCGCGAAAACCTTTCTCGAAAGCCAGCGGCGAGGTGCCGCCTGCCACAGCCTGCATATACACCGTGGGCAGCTTGCCCATCTGGCGCAGACACTCCATGGCGGCGAGTCGCTTCGACTCTATGCGCAGCGGGTCGGTATTGCCTATGCTTATCAGCACTTTGTTGTCCTTATGGTAGTTGGCAGCCTCCTCCTTGGCGGCGCCATAGCCACCTTGCGATATTACTATGCGCTGGCCCGTGCGGCGGATTGCGGCCACCGTGTCGGGGTCTATGCAGTTGGGGGCAAAGGCGGTGTAGGCTATGCCCGCCTTGGCGGTATAGGTGGCGAAAGCCACGCCGGCGTTGCCCGTGGAAGCCAGGCAGTACTCCTTCACGCCGTGCTCCTTGAGCACACTGGCGGCGAGAGCCGCGCTGATGTCCTTGAAGGAGCCGGAGCCGGCGTTGAGGTCGTTGCGATACACATAAACCTCGCACTCCACGCCCTTGGAGGCGGCGTAGGCCTCGAGGTTGCTCCACCGCTCTATGGGTATAAGCCCTTCGCCGCAACTCACTATGTTGTCGCGGCTCTGGAGCGGCAGCAGACCGAAATAGTAGTCCTGGTACGACGGCGTGGCAGGTGGAGCCGACGGCAGCCGTAGCGGCTCGTCGTACTCCACCTCAGCGTAGTTCTTGCCGCACCGGCACTGCTGACCCTGCGCGAGCCATGCGCCAAAGTCGGCTATCTCACATCCGCAATGGCGGCATCTCAGATGATACTTCATCTTGTCAGGAAATTAGATACGACAGATTTTACAGAACCCATCAGCTGGCTCAGCTCTTCAAGAGGTGCATGTCGGGCATAGGCTTGTTGTACTCGCCTGCGTCGAGTTTCTTCTTCACCTCCTTGAACACCTCTATTGTGCGGTTGGCATGTTCCATGGTATGCACTGCGGTGGGTATTATGCGCAGCATTATCTGGCCCTTGGGCACCACCGGGTACACCACTATGGAGCAGAACACGCCGTAGTTCTCGCGCAGGTCGACAACCACGTTGGTTCCTTGGTTCACGTCGCCCGGGAAGAACACCGGGGTGATAGGCGACTCGGTAACGCCGGTGTTGAAGCCCTCGGCCTGCAGCGACTTCTGCAGGTAGGTGGCTATATTCCACAGCTTCTCGCGGTACTCGGGGTGCTGGTTGATAATCTCCAGACGGCGTTTCACGCCCCACACTATAGGCATGGGGAGACTCTTGGCGTAGATCTGGCTACGCATGTTGAAACGCAGATAGGTTATGATGTCGGGGTCGTTGCAGCCAATAAAGCCGCCAATGATGGCCATGGTCTTGGCAAAGGCGCAGAAGTAGAGGTCTATCTCGTCTTCGCAGTTGAAGTGGGTATGCGTGCCCCGGCCTTCGGGACCCATCACGCCCATGCCGTGGGCGTCGTCGATGAGTATGCGGAAGTTATATTCTTTCTTGAGAGCCACTATCTTGTCGAGGGCTCCCAGGTCGCCCTCCATGCCGTACACACCTTCGGTAGCAACCAGTATGCCGCCGCCCTGTTTCTCGGCGAGAGCTGTGGCCTGCTCCAGCTGGTGACGCAGACTCTCCACGTCGTTGTGTTTGTATTTGAAGCGCTTGGCACCCGTAACGCGGAAACCGTCGATAAGACAGGCGTGAGCCTCGCTGTCGTACACTATAACGTCGCGCACACTCACCACGGTGTCGAGTATGCTTATCTGGCCCTGATAGCCAAAGTTAAGCAGGTAGCCGTGCTTCTTGTGGGTATACTCGCAGAGCATGGCCTCCACCTCCTCGTGCAGGGCTGTGTGGCCCGACATCATGCGGGCACCCATAGGGTAAGCCAGACCCCAGCGGCGGGCACCCTCCTCGTCGGCGGCACGCACCTCGGGATTATTGGCAAGGCCAAGGTAGTTGTTCAAACTCCAGTTAAGCACCGGCTTGCCGTTGAACATCATCTCGGGACCAAGCTCGCCTTCGAGTTTCGGAAAATAGAAATAACCATCGGCCAGTTTGCGATATTGACCCAGCGGGCCTCCGGTCGACTCTTTGATTCTCTCGAATATATCTTTCATTCTGAAAAGTTTATAAGAGGTTATTACTAATTTGTTTTTTGCTATTAAATATGCAAAAATACATAAAAAAGCCGACACATACAAAAAAAGATTTCACCAAGAGCATGTCATCGAGCACACCTGCGCGCCGTCATACATCACATAACGCCCAGAATTACAATATATTTACAAGCAGAGTCATGGTTATTATTCGCATAGAGCCCTCAAAACAGGATTTGCACAATACCAAAAGACAAAAAAACGGCAAGCCGCGCCTATCATGCGGCAAAAAATGATAACTGTTTTATCATTGTTTATCAAACACTTAAAATGCCAGCAACGAAGAAAAGACAAAAAAACTTTGCACGTTTATAAAAAAAGTCGTAACTTTGCAAACGATTTCAGCCATTGGCCCGAGAGGGTCGAGAACGCGAAACACACGGTTCGGTAGTTCAGTTTGGTTAGAATACATGCCTGTCACGCATGGGGTCGCGAGTTCGAGTCTCGTCCGGACCGCCAAACAAAAAAGAAGCTCTCACAAAGGGCTTTTTTTATGCGCATACTCATCATGGGGCTGCTTGGTTTTGACAGCAAGGTTATGGGTAGGCAAGCATGCAGGCTCACGCATCAATAGCCTTGAAAACGGATGCAGAAAATTTAATTGGCGATTACGATTACGCTCTTGCTGCATAGGTTGAAGTACAGTAGACCTGCTTAATCCCCACCAAGATGGAGGGGACAAGACATCTCCCGCCGACCCCGCCCATCGGTAGGCGACCCGGAGGTGCTCGAGAGAATGGGATAGCCAGCGGCAACGTCCCGCACTGCTGGTGAAAATTTTGGGACTAAGGTCGGCTTGGGGTGCCCGTGTCCGGTGCCGACTCGAAAACCAACCACAGGCTAAGCATGTAGAAAACCTTTCTGTTACTTGTTTGGACGAGGGTTCGACTCCCTCCAGCTCCACTAAGAAAAGGGACCTCCTTTTCGAACATGTGTCATTGACCCCTTCGGAACATTCCGTCGGGGTCTTTTTTTTCAGCATTGGGGCAATAACAACCTCATTTTTACGTTATAATTCACGTAAAATGTGATAATTCTACATTTACCATTCTACATTCTAAATTGAGCATAATGGCAGACAATAAGAAAGAGCAAGAGAGGAACGAACTGCATCGGACCATCTGGGCGATAGCGGACGAGATGAGGGGCAGCGTCGATGGATGGGACTTCAAGTCGTACATTCTCGGCATACTATTCTACCGATACATCAGCGAGAACATCACCAACTACATCAACCGTGGCGAGTTGGAAAGCGGCAACACCGGTTTCGACTATGCAGACCTTAAAGACAGCGTGGCCGAAGATGCACGCGAGGAGATGGTCGGCGTGAAGGGTTTCTTCATCCTTCCGTCCCAACTGTTCTGCAACGTGTGCAAGCATTGTGATAAAGACGACAACCTCAACGAGTCCCTCGAAAAGATTTTCACCTCAATCGAGGCGAGTGCAAAGGGCACGGAGAGCGAAGACGACTTCAAAGGACTGTTTGCAGACCTCGACGTGAATAGCAACAAACTGGGTGCAACGGTCGTCAAGCGAAACGAGAAACTGGTGAAACTTCTTCGAGGCATACAGCAGATGCAACTCGGCAACTACCAAGACAACACCATCGACGCCTTCGGCGATGCATACGAGTATCTGATGGGTATGTATGCAAGCAATGCAGGCAAGAGCGGCGGCGAGTTTTACACCCCACAGGAGGTATCGGAACTACTCACCCGATTGGCGACACTCGGCAAGACCGAAGTCAATAAGGTGTATGACCCGGCGTGTGGTTCGGGGTCCCTGCTGTTGAAGGCGGCAAAGATACTGGGCAAGGAGAATGTCCGCCAAGGTTTCTTCGGTCAGGAAATCAACCTCACCACCTACAACCTGTGTCGTATCAATATGTTCCTGCACGACATCGACTACGACAAGTTCGACATAGCGTGTGAGGACACCTTGATTTCACCGCAACACTGGGACGACGAACCCTTCGAGGTCATCGTCAGCAATCCCCCCTACAGCATCAAGTGGAAAGGCGACGACGACATCACCCTCCTGGGCGACCCCCGATATGCGCCGGCGGGTGTCCTAGCGCCCAAGAGCAAGGCGGATTTGGCGTTCATCATGCACTCGCTGGCGTGGTTGGCGACGAGCGGCACGGCCTCCATCGTCTGCTTCCCCGGTGTGATGTACCGAGGCGGAGCGGAGAAGAAGATAAGGCAATACCTCATCGACAACAACTATGTGGATTGTGTCATCCAACTGCCCGACAACCTGTTCTTCGGCACCAGCATAGCTACCTGCATAATGGTGCTGAAGAAGGCGAAGAAAGACAACAGCACCCTGTTCATCGACGCCAGCAAGGAGTGTGTGAAGATAACCAACAACAACAAACTGACCCCCGAGAACATCGGGCACATCGTTCAGATGTTTGCAGACCGTAAGGACGTGCCGTACCATAGCCGCTTGGTGGGCAACGAGGAGATTGCGGCGGGCGACTACAACCTGTCGGTATCCACCTACGTGGAGCAGGAGGACACCCGTGAGAAGGTGGATATCGTGGAGCTGAATACACGAATTGAAAAGATTGTGGCACACGAGAACGAGTTGAGGGCACAGATTGACGAAATCATAAAGGAGTTGTAGTTATGGGCAAGATTGACGAACTGATACAGCAATATTGTCCTGATGGGGTGGAATGGAAGAAAATAGAGGAGGTGTGTAAAGTAAAAACACCACCCGCTAAACTTAAAACATCCGATTACCAAGAGCAGGGATTATTTCTAATAATAGACCAAGGACAACAACAATATGCAGGATACACTGACAACGAAAAGGCAGTGGTCGAAGATGGTGAATACATTTTGTACGGAGACCATACCTGTATTGTGAAGTATCACAAGGGGCGTTTTGCACAAGGAGCAGATGGTCTAAAAATACTTGTATCAAAAGCGAACAATCCAAAGTATGTGTATTATGCTTTTAGTGCATACAACTTGACAAGTACAGAATACAAAAGACATTGGACACAAGCGAAAGACCTTGAAATCCCCCTTCCCCCACTACTGGTGCAAGAGGCGATAGTAAATATTCTCGACCGCTTCGCGGTATATGCAGCGGAGCTGCAAGCGGAGCTGCAAGCGGAGCTGCAAGCGAGACAACAACAATACAACTATTACCGTGATACCCTACTGTCCTTTGAAGGCAGAGAGGATGTGCAATGGAAGATGGTAAAACTGGGAGAAATAGCGAGTGTAGCAAGAGGCGGCAATTTCCAGAAAAAAGATTTTGTTGA
>JAFTDW010000063.1 GCA_017454015.1 Bacteroidales bacterium
CTCACAAGGTGCGTCCATGTGTCGCATCCCTTGGAATGCTTGTCCGTGCCGTGCTTGCGGATGACCTTTTTTATCTCATCTTTTGGAAGATGTTGCAGTATTTGTGCAAAAAGCGTTATCTTTGCCATGGGAGTTGTTGTTTTTGTGCATTCACTAAACGAATTAATTTCATTTAGTTATATACAACTCCCTTTTTCTACACCGAGTTTTCCATAAAACGTTTAGGACACTATTGCTCCCGCCCCCAAAAAGCCCCGCCCGCCCTGAGGCATCGTACTGTTTTATCTATTTCTTGAGCGATGCTTCCGACACGCTGTTTACACGGCAGAAGTCTCTCAGCTTAACGGTTGGGGTCTCTTTGTACTTGTGGATAAGGAATTCCTTCTCCAGTGGGTTTAGGTGTTTTGACATTTGTGGTTCTCCTTTCCGGCAGGTTTATATCACTGTTTGGAGGTCTGGATGGTGTGTTCCTCCTCCGTTCGGGGCTACGCTCCTCACTGCGGAGGAACACACCATCCAAATTGCAAAGATACAACTTTATCTCATTCAGAGCTATTTTTTATGCCTTCTGTGTCTACTTTTCGTGGGGCAGCACTAAGGAGTTTTCTAATAAACATAGTCGGACCCGCTATTGGGCAAAAAATCAATCAGGGGCGTTACAACGTGCATTGTAACGCCCCTGATTTTGTTGTCTTGTTTTTGTGTGGGTGCCTATTGATTTTTGCGCTGGCACTGCTTGGGGGTTACGCAGGTGCCGGAGGCACGGCAGACGAGGATTTTCTCTTCGAGCACATCGGCGGCGCTGTCGCTGATGTCGGGGCGGGTCTTGATGACCTTGTAGGCCTCGAAGGACATCTTGCGCGAGGTGTTGCCCACGTGGGTTATCTCGCCATAGGCCTCAATATAGTCGCCGGCATAGACCGGAGCCTTGAACTCTACCATGTCGTAGGCGCAGAAAAGGCCTTCGTCGCCGTCCTGTATTATGAGGAGCTCAGTGGCCACGTCGCCAAAGAGGTGAAGCATGTGGGCACCGTCTACGAGGTTGCCGCCATAATGGGCGTCCTTGGCACTCATGCGGACGCGGAGCATTGATTTAACTGCCATATCTAATGAGGGGTTAAGTGTTTAGAGGTTTAAGTTACTTCTTGATGATGAAGTCCACGAAGATGCCCGGAGTCTTGACATTCTCGGGAGCTATGCTGCCTGTAGGCACTATCTCTTGCGGCTCGACAATGACGAGGTCGGCGGCGGTGGCCATGAGCGGGCAGAAGTTCTGCGAGGTGCCCTTGTACACAAGGTTGCCTGTCTCGTCGCAGATGTTGGCGCCAATGATAGCCACATCGGCATGCACGGGCTTCTCGAGGAGGTACTCCTTGCCGTCGACGGTAAGTTTCTGCTTGCCGTTCTCAACGATGGTGCCGAGACCCGTCTGCGTGAGGAAGCCGCCAAGGCCGGCGCCTGCGGCGCGTATCTGCTCGGCCAAGGTGCCCTGCGGCTGCAACGTCACGTGCAGCTCACCGCTGTTCATCTGGTCGATGGTGTTGTTGTTGGTGCCAATGTGCGTGGCAATGAGGTTCTTCACCTGATGGTTGGTGATGAGCTTGCCGAGGCCCACCTCGGGATAGGCGGTGTCGTTGGCAATGACGGTAAGGTCTTTTACGCCTTTCTCTACAAGTGCGTCGAGCAGCGCTATGGGGCTGCCAACGCCGAGGAAGCCGCCCACCATGACGGTCATCCCGTCGTGGATCTTCTCGGCAGCCTGCTGAATGGTGATGAATTTGCTCATAGTGGTTTTATTGTTTTTGATTTCTATTAATCTCCTAAAATATGCAGACATGTCACTTACCTGCATAACAAACTAATTGACAACAATCAAGACTGCATATAAGCCACATACAGCCCCATTGCCAACATTTGCAAAGATAACATTTTTTTTTCAAACATAGGAGGGTTTTAAGGACTAAGGGGTGAAAAGTTTGAGGAATTAAAGGTTGGATTGACGGAAGAGAAGCCTTTAAACATTCCAACCATACAACCTATGAACCTTTCATTCTTTCAACCTCACTCCTCTCCAGGACTGCCGTGCAGTGTGCCTGTGGCACCTTTTTGGGCAAAGATTTTGGTATTGCTGTTGCTTTTTTACTGACAAGTGGAAAAAAATGAGTAACTTTGCAGTGCTGTTTAATGTGAATACCATGAAAAGGATTGTTCCATTTATATTACTGGTTGTCATAGCCTTGTCTGCAAAAACGCAGGAATATGTCGTGCCCGAGGAGATGCTCTATGTCATAGAAGTTACGGGCAGCAACTACCACGGGTTCGCCTTCAACAAAGACTGGGAGGTGGATTTCTACATCGAGAACGAGGACGGACGCTACACGCCGACCAACGACGACATAGCCAAGGCCGAGGAGCTGATACAGAAACGTATAGCCTACCTTAACCGCGACCATGAGAACCAAGAGGGGCGTTGCCCTATCATCGACGAGCACATACGCAAGTACGAGCGCCAGTATGTGGGGTTCACCGATGTGTTCGGCCACCACATAGTGTGGGTCAACTTCCTGTGGGACGAGACCATCAGCGACAAGCTGTCGAAAGACATAGTGCTCACCGAGGGCGGCTGCGGCCGCTACTGGCGCGTGAAAGTCAACGTGGACCTGGAAAAGGTGTACGGCCTTGAGGTCAACGAGGCGGGCAAGGTAAAATACATACCGCGTGTGGTGAAACCCGGTCCGCGCATCAGCAAACCGCGCAAGCCAGGCCATCCGCAACGGGTACGCAAGACTGGCGTGAAGCCCAATCCCGAAGAGTTAACTTTCTGATTTAGCGACAGGACGAGGCGAGGAGCAATGGGAATGTTTTTTAGCGTTGCGGATTGCAAATCCCTGTATTCCATCTGCCTGATTGCAAGTCCGGCGGGCAGGCTGGCATCCCTATGGAAGGCCGCCCTTGCCATAGCGCCCAAATTCCTCAGGTTTTGCGTTGTAGGCTTTAGCGGCACCGCCATAGACTTCGGGGTAACCTACATATGCAAGGAGTGGCTTAAGGTGCGCAAGTTCGTGGCCAACGCCATAGGCTTTGTGGTGGCGGCAACAAACAACTACATCCTCAACCGTATATGGACATTTGGCAGCACCGACAGCCAGGTGGGGCTCGAGTACCTCAAGTTCTTTGGGGTGTCGCTTATAGGCCTGGGCATCAACACACTGGTGCTGTACCTGTTGCACGAGAAGTTGAAGTGGAACTTCTACTTGTCGAAAGTAGGGGCCACAGGCGTGGTTATGCTTTGGAACTTCTTTGCCAACTACCTCTTCACCTTTGCCCACACGGTGTAGGGTCGTCGACTACAAAATCACTACTATTGGTGATAACACATAAGCGGCAAAGTTTGTAACTTTGCACCCGTTTAAAACAACTACCCAATGAACAAAAAAGCCATTATAAGATTATCCGTCTGCAACTTAATATGCATAACAGCTTTTATTGGCTGTATGCTGTCGGGGTGCAACCGCGGTGCCGGCGAGGCTGAGACAGTAGAAATGATGATGCCCGTAGTGAGCGGCGACACCGTCATGGTGCCCGAGGGCAGCAACATAGCCGCGCGGCTGGAGCTCGACACCATCGGCGAGGAGTACCACTCCATAAACCTTACGACGACAGGTGTTGTGTCGGCCATACCCAACGCCTACGCCGAAGTGACGTCGCCCATGACGGGACGCGTGGCGAGGGTGATGGTGCGCCTCGGTCAGGCCGTGGAAGCCGGCAGCCCTCTCTATGAGGTGTCGTCGTCGGAATACTCCGAGATAATCAAGAACTACCTGCAAAGCAAGACAGCCATGGTCACGGCACGCCGTGTCAAGGAGCGCACGCAAGACCTCTACAACAACAAGGTGGCGTCGGAGCGCGAGCTCGACGAAGCCAAGATGACCTACGACATAGCCATGGAGGAATACCGGCACGCCGAGTCGGTGTGCCGCGAATACCAGATAGACCTCGCCCACGCCGAGGTGGGGCAGCCCCTGACGGTGCGCTCGCCAATACGCGGGCACGTGCTGGACAACAACCTTGTGGTGGGCGGCTACCTTAAGGAGGACTCCGAGGCACGCGTCGTCGTTGCCAACCTCGACAAGGTTTGGGTCAAGGCCAATGTCAGCGAGACGGCAGTGCCCTACCTCACCAACATAGAGGATGTGGAGGTGCGGCTCGTGGCGCAGCCCGACAGCATACTGAAAGGCAAGGTCA
Organism: Bacteroidales bacterium; assembly: GCA_017454015.1. GTDB lineage: Bacteria > Bacteroidota > Bacteroidia > Bacteroidales > P3 > Colimorpha. Next base: position 4,246 of record JAFTDW010000063.1, read on the forward strand.
CCTACGTGGGCGGCATTCTCGACCCCGAGACACGCACTGTGCAAACCATCATAGAGTGCAACAACCCGCGCATGATGATGAAACCCAACATGTACGCCGCCGTGAGCATGTGCATGACCGGTCGCAACAGCATAGTGATACACAAGACCGCGGTGATGCAGGGCGAAGGGGGGCGCTACGTGTTTCTCTGCACCAGCCCTGGCGTTTACGTGCGTACACGCATCGAGGCGCAGACCCTCGACAGCGAGCACGTGCTGGTGACAAGCGGCCTCAACGAAGGCGACATCATAATTGGCAACGGGGCGTTCTACCTCAACGACTACAAATAGGAAACTGTTTAATTCAATTAATTCATCAATCAAATTCAAACAGTTTCTAAGCCATGATCAACAAGATAGTAGACTGGGCCATAGGCCACAAGGTGCTGACAGCCTCCGTCTTTGCAGCCCTCTGCATAGCGGGCTTCATTGCGGGCAGATCGCTCTCGATGGATGCCTATCCCGACATCTCGGACACCACGGTGCAGATAGTGACCCAGGTGCCCGGACTGGCCACCGAGGAGATAGAGCAACAGATAACCATACCCGTGGAACGTGCCGTGAGCGGACTTTCGAACCTCGTGACCATGCGCAGCAAGAACAGCTTCGGCATCTCGACGGTGATACTTGTGTTCGACGACGGTGTGGACGACTACTGGGCGCGGCAACGCGTCACCGAGCGACTGGTGGGCATAGAGCTGCCCTACGGCGCCGTGCCGGAGCTCAACCCCCTGACGGCCCCCACGGGCGAGATTTACCGCTATGTGCTGGAAAGCCCCGACGGCAGCCACGACCTGCGCTCGCTCACCGACATACACAAATGGACTGTCATACCCTACCTGCGCCAGATTGACGGCATTGCCGACGTGAGCAACTACGGCGGCATCACCACACAGTACCAGATAGAACTCTCGCCCGACAAGCTCACCGAATACGGCATCTCGCTCTCCGACATCACCGAGAAGGTGGAGCAGAACAACGTCAACGCCGGCGGCGGCATGCTCACCGAAGGCAGCCTCACCTACATCATTCGCGGCATAGGACTTGTTGAAGATCTCGAAAGTCTGGGCAACATAGTGGTGAAGACCGTTGGCGGCACTCCCGTGTTCCTCAAAGACCTCGGAGAGATGAAATATGGCAACCTTGAGCGCAAAGGAGTGCTGGGCTTTGCCGACGACCGCGGAGACTGCGAGGACGGCGTGGAGGGCATAGTGCAGATGCTGCGCGGCGAGAACCCCTCTGAGGTGCTGGCCCGCGTACACAAAGCTATCGACGAACTCAACAACGGCCTGCTCCCTGCAGGAGTTGTCATACACCCCTTCCTCGACCGCACCTCACTGGTCAACGCCACCCTCCACACCGTGCTGCACACCCTGCTACTCGGCATGCTGCTGGTGATTGTCGTGCTTATGATATACCTCGGCAACCTGCGCGGAGCCGTGCTTGTGGCCGTGACCATCCCCATATCGCTCCTTGTGGCTTTCATACTCATGAAAATCACAAACATACCAGCCAACCTGCTCTCCCTCGGCGCTGTGGACTTCGGCATACTTGTCGACGGCTCCATAGTCATGATGGAGACCATACTGAAAGAGCGCGAGCGCCATCCCACGGAGCCTATGACCGAGGAACGCCTGAAACAGCGGGCGCACGACGTGGCACGCTCCATCTTCTTCTCCATCATAATAATCATCACGGCCTACATACCGCTGTTCGCCTTTGAACATATAGAGGGCAAGCTCTTCACCCCCATGGCCTACACCGTGGGCTACGCCCTTGTGGGCGCACTGCTCGCCTCGCTGCTGCTCACCCCCTGCCTCTCCTACTGGGCCTACCACAAACCCCGCAAGATGCGCCGTGTGAAATGGCTCGAAAGGCTCAACGCCTCCTATTACCGGCACGTGGGGTTGCTGCTCGACAAGAGCCGTCTTGTAGCCATAATTCTCGGCGTAACGCTGGCGGGAGCCGTGGCACTCTCTGCCATAGTGGGCAAAGACTTCCTGCCGACACTCGACGAGGGCGCCATCTGGATACAGGTGCAGCTGCCGTCGGGCATATCCATTGAGCAGTCGAAAAAGATGTCCGACGACCTGCGTCGCACCCTCAAGCAGTTCGACGAGACCAGCTACGTCATGACCCAGCTGGGGCGCGACGACGAGGGCGCCGAGTGCTTCTCCCTCTCACACGTCGAGGTAGGCGTTGGACTGAAGCCCTACAAGACATGGAAAAGCCACCGCACCAAGTCCGAGCTCATCGAGGCCATGTCGGACAGCATTGCCAAGATGCCGGGCTACTCGGTAGGCTTCTCGCAACCTATCATCGACATGGTCATGGACCAGATAGCAGGCACCCACAGCGACCTCGCCATAAAGGTCTACTCCGACGACATCACCAACAGCCGCCATGTGGCGGAGGATGTGGCAGCGCTGCTGGCAACGCTGCCAGGAGCCTGCGACGTGGCTGTAGACCAGGAGCCCCCGACACCGCAGCTGCAGATTTCCGTCAACCGCGTCAACCTGGCGCAGTACGGGCTCAACGCCTCCGACGTGTCGGAGCTCATAGAACTGGCCATAGGCGGACGCGCCATCTCGCAGATCTACTCCGGCAGCAAGTCGTACGACGTAACCTGCCGCTACGCCGAAGACTACCGCAACAGCGCCGAGAAAATCTCCAGCCTGATGCTCACCACAGCCGACGGCGTGAAAGTGCCGCTGTCGGCCGTGGCCGATGTGCGCATGGAGTTGGGGGCAAGCACCATAATGCGCGAGATGAACCGGCGCTACACCCTTGTGCGACTCAACCTGCGAGGCACCGACCTCACTACCTTTGTCGACATGGCCAACAAAGCCATCGACGAGAAAATAAGCTACAATCGCGACATCACCACCCTGCAATGGGCAGGGCAGTTCGAGAACCGAAACCGCGTCTTCAACCGCCTCGCCATTGTCATTCCTCTTGCGCTCCTCGTCATGTTCCTGCTGCTGGTTCTGGCCTTCGGCAAAGTGCGGCAGGCCCTGCTGCTGCTGTTTGTAGTGCCGTTGGCGGTGTTTGGCGGCATGGCGGCGCTCTGCGTGCGCGGCATGACCTTCAACGTCTCCTCCGCCGTGGGCTTCATAGCACTGATTGGCGTGGCTATACAGAACGGGCTCATCATGATAACCCATATCAACAACCTGCGCCGCAGTGGCACAGACCTGCGCAACGCCGTGGCCAAAGGGGCGTCACACCGTATGCGCCCCGTGCTGCTCACCGCCTCGGTGGCAGTGCTGGGCCTCTTCCCCGCCTCCATATCCACAGGCATTGGCAGTGACATACAACGCCCGCTCGCCACGGTGATAGTCTACGGACTCCTCTTCGCCACCATTATAACCCTCTTCATACTGCCTACACTATACTACATCATGGAGCGGCGACATGAAACGAAAAGGTCGAGTTAAAACTCAGTCACAACAACACCACAAAGAATGACAAAATACACCTGCACAATATTACTCCTTCTCGGTTTCTTCACGCTGTCGGCACAAACCATCGACTACCGCGCCTACATAGACAGCGTCATGGCTCGCAACATAGACCTCTCCATAGCACGACTCGACGTTGAAGCAAGCCATGCTGACCTGGAAGCGGCCAAGACCATACAAGACCCTAGCCTGTCGATAGAATACGGCAACAACAGCGACTGGCTCATCGCCATGGGACAGTCGGTGAGCTTAGGGCTGAGCAAAAGCATATCCCTCGGCAAAGTCTCGGCACGCAAAAAAGTGGCACGCCACTCGCTGGAGAGCTCCGAAGCCTCGCTGCAGGACTACATGCGCAACCTGTGGGCCGACGCCACCATAGCCTATATCGACGCTGTCATGGCGCGCGACATGGCCGAGATACAAGAGCAGTCATGGCGCAACATGCGCGAGCTGTCGCAAGCCGACAGTCTGCGCAATGCACGCGGTGACCTCTCGGAACTCGATGTCATGCAGTCGCGCATCGAAGCCAGCATGACAGCGCAAGAGTGGCGGCAGCAACTCTCCGAATACCACAACTCCGTCGTCAAGGCTCTCTCCCTGGCAACCACGCAACGCGACATGTCACAACCACTGGCGGTAGGCGGCAAACTGTATGTGCCGCAGCTCACGCTGAGCCTGCAACAACTCATCGACACAGCCCTGTGCTGCCGCGCCGACCTCGTCGCGTTGGCGGCGGAGACCGATGCCGCCCGCGCCGAGCTGTCGCTGACACGCCGCGAACGCGTGCCCGACATGGAGCTGTCGGTAGGCGTGAGCCGCAACTCGCGCGTGCTCAACGAGGAGGCACCGGCGCCCGAATACACGGGCTACACCGTGGGACTCGGCATACCGCTGCCCGTCTCCAACATCAACCGAGGCAGCGTGAAAGCCGCCAATGTCAAGCTGCGCCAGTCCGCCCTACAGGAGGACGCCCTCAAAAACCAGATATGCACCGAGGTGACCTGCGCATACAACGACTATATGACAGCACTTCGCCGTGCCAACAGCTTTAACGTGTCGCTCATGGCCGAAGCCAAGCAGGTGCTCGACGGTCGCCTCTACGCCTACAACCGCGGCGAGTCGTCGCTGCTCGAAGTGATAACAGCCCAACACACCTACAACGAAGTGCAGCAAGCCTATATAGAATGCCTGCACCAATGCCTCACTGCCTACGTGGAGCTACAGCGCAGCAGCTTGATAACCTATGATATAAAATTATAATGTACGGTTTCTGCTCATTGCCCTTGATACCGCTGCGCGACGCCGCCAGCCACTCGTCCGAGATGGTCGACCAACTGCTCTTTGGCGATACCTACGAGCTGCTCTCGCAGACGGAAGAATGGTGCGAGGTGGCGCTATGCCGCTACCAATACCACGGATGGATAAGCCTCAAGCAGCACACACCTATTACCGACAACGAGAAAAAGCTGATAGAGCTATGGCCAGCTGTTGTCGGCGAGCCTTTTGCTGCCGTGACACTGCGCGGCAAGGCCACCCTGCTGCCTATGGGCAGCAGACTGCCACGGGAGGCAGAGGTCACTGTGGCCAACATCGCGTTGCAACACACCACGACACAGCAACAGAGCATTGCAACACCCTTGGAATCGGCGCTGAAACTATTCAACGCCCCATACCTCTGGGGCGGCAAGAGCTGCATGGGCATCGACTGCTCGGGTCTTACACAGACCACGTTCCGCGTAAGCGGCGCAGGCCTGCCGCGCGACGCTTCCCAGCAGGCTCTTGCCGGACGGGAGATAACGTCGCTGGCAGAAGCCACAGCCAACGACTTGATGTTCTTCCACAATGAAGCCGGGAAAATTGTCCATGTTGGCATCTATATGGGCGACAACAAGATAATACACGCATCAGGAAGGGTACGCATAGACACTGTCGACAATATAGGCATAATGAATTGCGAAACAGGACAATACTCACACAAACTCTGCTCCATCCGCAGAATAACCCTTTAACCCTAAAACCTTCCAACCCTTCAACCATGAAGATGGCAAGAAATATTCTGACACTGGCTATAATGTTGCTAACGGCCATGTCGCTGCACGCCCAGCTGCCGCCAAGACCCGACGCACTGCCACCCGTGACCAATGCCGACGACGCAGCCAAAGCCGTCAACATGGCCACCACCCTCGACGAGATGTACCGCTGGAACCGCTACCCCACCTACGAGGTCTATCTTGCCATGATGCAACACTTTGCCGACACCTACCCCACCCTATGCCATATCGACACCATTGGCCGCACAGTGCAGAACAGGCTTATCCTATGTGCAGTGATGCACGACGAGCCGACAGACAAGGCCGGTGTGCCCCAGTTCTTCTACTCCTCCACCATCCACGGCGACGAAGTTACAGGCTACTACCTCATGCTACGCCTTATAGACACCCTGCTCAGCGGCTACGGCAGCGACCCTCATCTCACGGCGTTGCTGCGCAGCACCGAGATATTCATCAACCCGCTGGCCAACCCCGACGGCACCTACATTCGCGGCAACAGCAACGTACGCTACAGCCAGCGCTACAACGCCAACAACGTCGACCTCAACCGCAACTACCCCGACCCCTTCGGCACCGACCCTCTCACAGACATACAGCCCGAGAATGTGGCTATGATGAACTACATCGCCAACCACCATTTCCGCCTCAGCGCCAACCTGCACGGCGGAGCCGAAGTGCTTAACTACCCGTGGGACAGCTTCACCAGCGCCGAGCGACAGCACCCCTACAGCGAGTGGTGGCAACAGGTGTGCCGCCGTTTTGTCGACACCGCACGCTCCATACAACCCAACATCCTCAGCGATGTTACGACTTCGGGCCACGTCGCAGGGGGCGACTGGTACGTCATCAGCAACGGAAGGCAGGACTACGTCAACCAAGTGGCGCACTGCCTCGAACTAACCATGGAACTCTCAACAGACAAGATACTCTCCACCTCCCTCCTCAACAAATACTGGCAGACTTTCTTCCATCCGCTTGTGGGCTACATCGCAGAAATACACAACCTGCCATCATCCGGCAACTGCACCCACCCACGCACACAGCAACCCAAAGTATACCCCAACCCCACGCACGGCACCGTCACCATAGAAACCCCCACAACATCAACCACCATCGACCTCACAGACCATCCGGCGGGACTCCACCTGCTGACCACACCTGACGGCACCGTCGTGAAAGTAATAAAACTGTGAGCCATATAGCAATAGCACTGCCTCTGCTTGCCGAATGGGACAACCTGCAGCCGCTCATGCAGCTGCTGCGCAGCCAGCAAACGACTCATGAAACGGACCTTTTCGTGTGCGTCAACCAGCCCGACAGCTGGTGGAATGATGGCGACGCTCACCTCCGCGAAGCCTGCAACGACAACCAACGCACACTCCAGTACCTTGCCAGCCACGGCAGCACGGCGGCGGGATGCCCTGTACACATCATAGACCGCTGCAGCGTAGGCAATGGGTGGAGCCACAAACACTCGGGGGTGGGATGGGCACGCAAGACGCTGCTCGACAAAATAATGCAGCAGTGCCCCGACGACACTGTCATTGTAAGCCTCGACGCCGACACCTCCTTCAGCCCCACCTACCTGGCCTCGCTCCAACAGTTCTTCGCCACCAGCGGCCTTCAAGCCGTATGCGTGCCCTACTACCACGCCGTGGACGATGCCGACATCCCCGGCACAAGGGCCATGCTCCGCTACGAGATATACATGAGGCACTACCTCGTCAACCTGCTCAGGATACACAGTCCATACGCCTTCTGCGCCTTGGGCTCCGCTATGGCCTTCACCGCCGGCGCCTACCGCCACTGCGGCGGCATGAGCCCGTTGCAGGCAGGCGAGGACTTCTACCTGCTGCAGCGCATGGTCAAGACCGGTGTCAATGTGGCGCTATGGCTGCCCCGCAGCCATGAGGCCGTGGGCAGCGAGGTGGTGCTCCCGCAGCCCCGCCCCTCGTGGCGCGTGCCCTTCGGCACAGGCCCCGCAGTGGCACGCGGACTGGCAGCCGTCGAAGAGCAATACCCTCTCTACAATCCCGCCTGCTTCGACATGGTAGGCGAGACCTACGCACTCTTCCCCGAACTCTACGACCACGATGTGCAGACACCCATGACACCTTTTCTGCAACAGCAGCTACGCCGCGACGACCTGTGGGGTTCTTTGCGCAAAAACTTCAAGAAACGCGAGCTCTTTGTCCATGCCTGCACCGAACTCGTCGACGGTCTCCGCATTCTGCAGTACCTGCACCACACCCACAACACCGCAGCCCCAGCCCCCTACACCATCGACTTCCACAAAGCCCCTATACCCGAAATCAACAACCTGCGCAACCAACTGTACCAACAAGAAATGCAACTAAGACTATCGAGCCTCACAAATAATAAACTCGATGAAAAATAATCGGCGTCTTCGCTCATAAAGCGCAGAGTGCTGCTGCCTCATCACGGCAAAGATGTAGACCAATAAACCAAGCTTTTTTGCTGGCATACCATTCTAAATGTTTATTTCTCAGATTTGCAATAGGTTTATCCGAGGTGCTCACACAAAAAAGCATGTTACTTTGCCGTCGGATGGCTTTCTTATAGCCACAAATAATGACGCAAGAAGACTAAATACCTACTTTTTGTGAAACTACAACCAATATAAAACCACTAATTTTGCAAATGGAAAACGGACAAATTATTTGCCATCACTTTGAATGCAAAAAGTTGATTTCCATTGTTTTTAGGATTAATGACGCAAAGCCTTCCCTGACGGGGAGGCTTTGCGTTTTAAACATTTTAACCCGCCATTCAAAATAATTTTTGTATCTTTGCAAGTTAAAAATCAAAAAACATTTACAACTATGCTTAACAAGAAAGTATCCGACCTGCTCAACGAGCAAATCAACAAGGAGCTCTACTCCGCCTATCTTTATCTTGACATGAACAACTACTTTGACAAACGCGGTCTCAACGGCTTTGCCAACTGGTACATGATTCAGGCTCAGGAAGAGCGCGACCACGCCATGCTCATCTACAAGTACATGCAGAACAACGACTGCCCCATCACCCTCGGCGCCATCGCCAAACCCGACAAGAAGTTCAAGAAAGACATGGATGTGCTCAAGGCCGGTCTCGAACACGAGGAGTATGTCACCGCCTCCATCCACACCATCTACGAGGCAGCCTACAAGGCAAAAGACTTCCGCACCATGCAGTTCCTCGACTGGTTCGTGAAAGAGCAGGGCGAGGAGGAGACCAACGCTCGCGACATGATCACCAAGATGGAGCTCTTCGGCGCCGATGCCAAAAGCCTCTATATGCTCAACTCCGAGCTTGCCGCTCGCACCTACAGCGCACCAAGCCTCGTACTCGACTAATCTCAATCTTTCACGAAACAATATACAGATGCCCGCGCCCAAGCGGGCATCATTTTAAAAGCATAATCAAATATCATGTGTGGAATAGTAGGATACATAGGCACGCAGCAAGCCTACCCGATTCTTATCAAAGGCCTTCACAGGCTTGAATACCGTGGCTACGACAGTGCCGGAGTGTCGCTGATAAACAAAAGCGGCGCCCTCACTGTATACAAGGCCAAAGGCAAAGTGGACGACCTTGAGGCGGTATGCGCCGACAAGGACATCAGCGGCACCATAGGCATAGCCCACACCCGCTGGGCCACACATGGCGAACCCAACGAAGCCAACGCCCACCCCCACTACTCGCAGTCGCACAACCTCGCACTGGTCCACAACGGCATCATAGAGAACTACAAACCGCTACGTTCCATGATGGAGCGCAGCGGCATCTCCTTCTGCTCCGACACCGACACCGAGGTGCTGGTGCAACTGGTGGAGTATATGCAGAACAGCCACAAGTGCGACCTCTTCACCGCTGTGCAGCTGGCACTCAAGAACGTGGTGGGCGCCTACGCCATAGCCATTATCGAGAAGAGCCACCCCGACCGCATAGTGTGCGCCCGCAAGGGCAGCCCCCTCATCATAGGTGTGGGCAAAGACAAGAACGACCGCGCCGAGTTCTTCATAGGCTCCGACGCCACCCCTATAGTGGAGTACACCGACCAGGTGGTATACCTTGGCGACGAGGAGATCGCCAGCCTCGACCGCACCGGCAAACTACAGATAACCAACCTCAACAACGTTAAGCAGACGCCGCAGCTTGTCAAACTGCAGATGAGCCTCGACCAGCTCGAGAAAGGCGGCTACCCCCATTTCATGCTCAAAGAGATATGGGAGCAACCCGACGCGCTGCGCATCTGCATCAAAGGACGCGTCAGCAACTTGAATAGCAAGGTGACGCTCTCAGGCATCATAGACCACAAAGACAAGTTCCTCAACTGCCGCCGCATCATCATCTGCGCCTGCGGCACCTCGTGGCACGCATCGCTCATAGGCAAGTACTTTATTGAGGAGGCCTGCCACCTGCCCGTGGAGGTGGAGTATGCGTCGGAGTTCCGCTACCGCAACCCCGTCATCAACGCGGACGACGTGGTGATTGCCGTGTCGCAGAGTGGCGAGACCGCCGACACCCTCGCCGCCATACAGCTTGCCAAGGAGCACCACGCCTTTGTCTACGGCATCTGCAACGTCATAGGCTCCTCCATTTCCCGTGCCACCGACAGCGGCACCTACCTACATGTAGGTCCGGAGATTGGCGTGGCATCCACCAAGGCCTTCACCGGCCAGGTAATCACACTGTGCCTGCTTGGCCTGGCCATAGCCCAAGAGAAGAAAACACTCAACGACAAAATGCTCAACATGCTCGTCAATGAGCTACAGCAAATACCCGACAAGATGCAGTGGACGTTGGAACACAACAAAGACATCTCGCAGTTTGCCCAGATGTTTACCTACTGCAAGAACTTTATCTACCTTGGCCGCGGCTACAACTATCCCGTGGCCCTCGAAGGCGCTCTCAAACTAAAGGAGATATCATACATCCACGCCGAAGGCTATCCCGCCGCCGAGATGAAACACGGCCCCATAGCCCTCATCGACGAGGAGATGCCCGTGGTCGTCATAGCCCCCAAGCGCGGCATGTACGACAAGATAGTGAGCAACATACAGGAGATAAAGTCGCGCCACGGCAAGATAATATCGGTGGTGACCGAAGGTGACGTCACGGTGAAAGAGATGAGCGACTTCTCGTTTGTAATACCCGACACGCGCGACTGCTACGTGCCGCTGCTTGCCGTCATACCGCTACAACTCCTCTCCTACTACGTGGCGGTGGCCAAAGGCCGCAATGTCGACCAACCCCGCAACCTCGCCAAGAGCGTCACGGTGGAGTAAGACTGATAAACTCTATAAACAGAGCAGGGAGCAACTTCGTTCAGTATGAAGTTGCTCCCTGCTCTGTCTGTTATGACAGAAATGTTTATAACATTTCTGTCATCATTTGAATGGCATTATCTGTTTCCATATCTTGGGGAAGATTATACGCATCTCTAACTTCATTAAAATTGCTGTGATTTACGCCTTTTTTCTTCATTTCTATATACACTTGCTCTGGAATAACAATGATTTTGACGGTTGCGGTTGGGTTGGCATTCCATTGCCATCCTTCACCTGCATCAGCAACGAAAATTAATAGACCTCTATTTCCAATCAGGTAATAATACTGAGTATGGTCATCAGTATAAGGTTGTTGGCACCAAAATATCTGGCCGTTATTGGCGCCTACTTGTGAGTATACTAATACTACCCCGCTTGTCTCTTCTGACGGAATACTAACAGCATTACATGTTGCAATACGCTGACCCGCACCTTGGTATGTTATGGTATAGCTGTACGATTTTGCAAGTGGTATCTCTATGTCATCTTGACAACTTGCTAATGACAGAGATAACAATGACAGCATAAAAAATATGCCAACAAATGAACAGAGTACTTTTTTCATAAAATAATCATGCAGATATGCCGCTGCAGCCCCCGGCTCTTGTCTTACCCGTGCCGCGGCGATAATAAAAAAACAGAAGCGTGGCACCGTATACCACTTCTTCTAGTAGAGGTCGTGAGAATTACCTTAGTCAGCAGATGTGAAAACAGGCCACGCTATACGCGTAAACCCTATACACCAACCCCTGCTGACTAGTTGAAATTTCTCACGTTTCTACTAGCAAGAGTCGAGGCATAACGCTTCGTGGTTTCTGTCTGAAACCAAGTGCAAAGTTACGAATAAAAAACGGAACGTAAAAAAATATTTTTCATTAGCGCAGTAAAACATCCAAATACATGGACAAAGAGTAATTCACGAATTATTAAAGGCATTCTCAAAAATATTGTCTCACTTGTACAATTTATAACATAGCGTGGCGTTTTTATAATAAATCTAACAAAAAAAGCATCATCATGGAAATACTATCCAACCGAATCCAAAATATGGCCGAGAGCGAGACTCTGGCCATGACCGCCAAAGCACGCGAACTCAAAGCCGCCGGCAAGGACGTTATAAGCCTCAGCATTGGCGAGCCCGACTTCAACACCCCCGACACCGTAAAGGAAGCCGCCAAGAAAGCCATTGACGACAACTTCACCCACTACCCGCCGGTTGGCGGCTATGCCGACCTCAAAGAGGCTATCTGCGAGAAGTTCCGCCGCGACAACGGCCTCGATTACAAACCCGAGCAGATAGTGGTATCCACGGGTGCCAAGCAGAGCATATACCAGCTCGTGCAGTGTCTCGTAAACCCGGGCGACGAGGTGATTATACCCACCCCGTTCTGGGTCTCCTACAAAGAGATAGTGCGCGTTGCCGAGGGCAAATGCGTGTATGTCCAGACTCAGATAGAGAACAACTTCAAGGTCACCGCCGAGCAGCTCGAAGCAGCCATCACCCCACGCACCAAGCTCATCATGTTCAGCAGCCCCAGCAACCCCACGGGTATGCTCTACACCAAAGAGGAGCTCCGCGCCATTGCCGACGTGGTGGTGCGCCACGACAACCTCTTCGTGATGGCCGACGAGATTTACGAGCACATCAACTTTGTGGGCCGCCATGAGAGCATAGCCCAGTTCGCCGACGTCAAAGAGCGCGTGATAACCGTCAACGGCGTGGCCAAGGGCTTCGCCATGACCGGCTGGCGTATCGGCTTCATCGCCGCACCCACAGTGATTGCCAAAGCCTGCCAGAAACTGCAGGGACAGGTAACCAGCGCCACCTGCTCCATAGCCCAGAAAGCCACCGTGCGCGCCATGCAGATGGACCCCACAACCTCTGCCGACATACTCAACATGCGCAAAGTGTTTCAAGAGCGCCGCGACATGGTCTACAAGCTGCTGTGCGAGATTCCGGGCCTCAAGGTCTGTATGCCGCAGGGAGCCTTCTACTTCTTCCCCGACGTGAGCTCCTACTATGGCAAGCACTTTGGCGACAAGACCATTGCCAACTCCACCGACATGGCTTTCTACCTCCTCAACGAAGCCAATGTAGCCACCGTTATGGGCTCCGCCTTCGGCGACGACCGTTGCATACGCCTCAGCTACGCCACCAGCGAAGACCTGCTGCGCGAAGCACTGCGCCGCATGAAAGAAGCCCTCGCCAAACTAAAGTAACCAGCATATACCCTACAACCTTCAAACCCTATAACCCTTAAACCATTTCAACCCTCATACCCTCCATGAAACATCTCTTGCTCATGCCTACACTGCTGTTGCTGATGACCACAGCAGCCTTGGCGCAGACACCGCAAGCCACCGACACGCTGCGTGCCACTCACCAGCCTGCCGACACCAGCACCATTATCAGCAATGACGGCTGGACCGGAGACTACTACCTCTACAACAGCCACCATGACAACACTCCGCGCCACAGCTTTGACGAGTTCAGCGTGGCCTTTCTGGAGCTGGGCGTCATGGGTGGCTGGCACCAGAGCGCCGTGGGTCTCAACCTCGCCTACGTGCCAAGCCGCTGGGGCGGCTACGTCGAAGGCTATATGGGCAGCAAATTCAACACCCTCAACCTCGGCGGCGTGATGCGACTGATGGACGACAGCCACCGGTTAGACTGGCAACTCTACGGCGGCCTCTGCATCGCCAACGCGCCGGGGCTCCAGCTCGGCACTCGCCTCTCCAGCCAACATAACACCATGCAGAAAAGCTTCTCGTGGTGGAGCGTCTCTGGCAGCAGCATCTGGATGGGTGGCGAACGCTACATCACCATAGGCCTCAGCATAGGGCTTGCCGCCACAGGCCTCCTTCTCATCTGGTGGTAGAAAAAACAACGTTTTCGTTCAGCAAGAGCAGTGGAAGCTTGCTTACATTGCCGCAGCCAGAAAACGACTCATGAAATGGAACGGAGATATTTGAGCCAAATATGTACGTGATCGACGAGCAACAAGAGCAGCAAGAGATAGAACACCAATACGAGGAACTGCTCGCTGAATGTGGTAAAATCAAGACGCTCTCCAACGAGGAGACAGAGACTATCCAACGAGCTTTTGCCATGGCTCGCAGTGCCCACGACGGCACACGCCGCAAGTCGGGCGAGCCCTACATCTTCCACCCCCTGGCAGTGGCACGCATAGCAGTGTGCGAGGTGGGGCTCGGCCCCATCGCCGTGGTCTGCGCACTGCTCCACGACGTGGTGGAAGACACCGACATAACCCTCGACGCCATACGCGCTGTCTTTGGCGAGCGCGTGGCACGTATCGTCGACGGCCTCACCAAGGTCGACGACGTAATGAAACTGCAGAGCAGCGAGTCCAAACAAGCCGAGAACTTCCGCAAGATACTTCTCGCCATGTGCGACGACACCTATGTCATCTTCCTCAAACTCTGCGACCGCCTGCACAACATGCGCACCCTCGACTCGATGTCGGATACCAAGAAACTCACCATATCAAGCGAGACCCAGTATCTATACATACCGCTGGCCCACCGCCTCGGCCTCTACAACATAAAGACCGAGCTCGAAGAGCTGGTGATGAAATACACCAACCCGGGGCCTTACGCCAAGCTCTCGGCGCGCATCAACCAGCTGGCCGACGTGGAGGCGCAGCTGCAGGAGTGCTTTGTAGAGCCCATACGCCAGATGCTCACCGCGGCAGGGCTGCGCTACACCATAAAAAGCCGCAAGAAAAGCGTCTATTCATGCTGGCGCAAGATGGAGAACAAACATGTGGCATTCGACGAGATATACGACCTCTACGCCATGCGCATCATCCTCGATGTGCCCATAGAGAGCGAGAAAGAGGAGTGTTTCAAGGTCTACGCCATGATCATCAGCAAGTTCCCTCCCAACCCCAACCGCTTCCGCGACTGGATCACCTCTCCCAAAAAGAACGGCTACGAATCGTTGCAGACCACCGTGATGTCGCCCATAGGACGCTGGGTGGAGGTACAAATACGCACCGAGCGCATGGACGAGATAGCTGAGAAAGGCATGGCGGCGCACTTCCTGTACAAAGAGGCTCACCCAGAAGCCACCGTGGAGAACAACAGCGTGGAAGAATGGCTGCAGCAGATACGCACCACCCTCGAAAACACCGAGAAGAGCGCCCTCGACCTCGTTGAAGAGTTCAAGGAGTCGCTCTACACCAACGAGATATACGTGTTCACCCCCAAGGGCGCCACAATCAAGCTGCCCTCGGGTGCCACGGTGCTCGACTTCGCCTTCTACATCCATTCGCAGCTGGGTCTCCACTGCATAGGCGCCAAGGTCAACTCGCGCGTGGTGCCTCCCAACGCCAAGCTGCGCATCGGCGACCAGGTGCAGGTGCTCTCCAGCAAGAAGAACTGGCCGCAGGAAGAGTGGCTCGACATAGCGGTGACCCCGCGTGCAAGAGAGCATATCAAAGACTACCTCCACGAGCAGTGGCGCCTCAGCCAGCAACGCGGCGAAGCCAAGCTCCACGCCATGCTACGCACCATAGGCACACGTGCCACTGCTAACAACATACAGAAAATCAAACGATTCTTCGGTATCTCCGACCTCGAGTTCTACTACCGCATAGCCAACGGCAGCATCACCGACGACGACCTGCTGCGCTCCCTCGGACGCGAGAAAAAACAGGAGCAGCTGATCTTCCTCGAACCCTACAAGAAATACCTCGACCAGCAGAACCCCGACAGCGACATACTGCTCTGCGACGACCACAAAAACCTCAAGACACAACTCGCCACCTGCTGCAAACCCATACAGGGCGACGAGGTGGTGGGCATACTCGACGGCGACAAGATAACGGTGCACCGCACCACCTGCAAGGTTGCCGCCACCGAGATGTCGGTACACGAGAACCGCGTCATTCGCGCACAATGGCGCAACGGAGGCAAGGTGTCGTTCCTCTCGGGCCTCAGTATCACCACCATCGACCGCAAAGGCGTGTTGCGCGACCTCACCCACCTCATATCGCAAAAACTCGACCTCTACATCCGCGCCATAACCTTTGAGGCCACCGACGGCGTGGGCCACGGCATAGTGATGCTCTACATCCACGACCTTGGCAGCCTCAACCAGCTGATAGACCAGATAAAACAGATAGAAGGTGTGCAAGAAGTCTACCGAATCTAACGCTGCCCCCCCCTACCCCCCAACCATCCAACCTTAAAACCTTTAACCCCTTTAACCCTCTACCCCCTAATGTCCTCCGGCTTCCAACGGCTTAAAACCATCATGGATGTGCTGCGAACCTCGTGCGAATGGGACAAGGCTCAGACCTTCGAGAGCATCCGCTACCTTTCCATTGAGGAGGTCAACGAGCTCAGCGAAGCCATCCTCGCCCTCGACCCCGACGATCCCCGCACAGTTGCCGACCTCAAAAAAGAGCTCGGCGACCTTGCACTGCACATCATGTTCTACTCCAAGATTGCCGAGGAGCAGGGGCTGTTCGATGTCGACGATGTGCTTCATGCCATAAGCGACAAGCTGGTGTCGCGCCATCCCCACATCTCACTGCCCCTCAAAGAAGGCGGCTGGTCTACGCCCACCGCCGACGGCAGCCACCCAGGCTGGGAGCAGGTAAAGATGCGCGAAGGCCGCAAGTCGGTGCTCGACGGAGTGCCACGCACCATGCCCTCCCTCGTCAAGGCTGTTCGCCTGCAAGAAAAGGCAGCAGGCGCCGGCATCAAACTCCACGACGACCCACTCGCCAACGCTCTCAACAACCTGCAGCAACTCGACTCCGACTGCCGAAAGCTGCAAACACCGCTGAATAATGACACGCCAGTGAGCACCCCCCTGCAGGCCGAGCAAGATTTTGGCAACATACTCTTCGCACTGGTGCAATGGGGCAACAGCCTCGGCATCAACGCCGACAACGCCCTTGCCAAAGCCAACAACCGCTTCCTGCAATACGTCAAGCAACAAGAGTCTGCCACCCAAAACTCAGAATAACCGCCCCAAAACCCTATAACCTTCAAACCCTTAAACCCTTCAAACCCTCCATCCCCCCACCCTTCCAACCTCCAATAATGAAACACCTCTTACCCATACTTATGTTGCTGGTGGTCTTTGCCTCCAACGCACAGAACCTCAGCGACTACACGTTCCGCACCGGCACCAACGCCTCGCGCTGGCTCACTCTCACCCAACCAGACACCCTCTTTGGCCCCAACAACTACTACGACGACAACGTGTCGCCACTCCGATATGTAGGCTTCCCTTTCATCTTCGCCGGCGAGATAGCCGACAGTTTCTCTGTGAGTGTCAACGGCTACATGCACCTCGGCAGCAGCCCCTGCGACCCCGCACCGGAGGCTGGCAAGATTAACCCCAACTATGCCTCCGCGTCTCTGCCCAAAATCTCCGGCGCAGCCCGCGACCTCAGCACAGGCGACCACGGCTACATTTACTGCCAGCTGCTTGGCGCCGCCCCCAGGCGCATCCTCGTTTGTGAGTTTGCCCTTGCACGCGACTACTCCAGTGTGCTGCCCCCCGACCTGCGGTTCCAGATACAGCTGCACGAAGACTCCAGCAAAGTAGTCATAGCCTACCACTCCGCCACACCATCCGCGGCACCACAATACTACCAGACGGGGCTCGCTGCCACCATTACCGACATACGCGCCATCGACCCCATAACCCACACCGACAGCATCTGCCAACGTCCCTACTCCACACAATACAGCCAGTGGCACGATGCCAACCGCTACTACGAATATATACGTCCGCAACACACATGTCCCCAGCCATATAGCATCACGGCCAGAACCTCTGTCGACTCCGCCCTAGTCACGTGGAGGTCGCCCTCGGCGGCCAACGCATGGGTCGTGGAGTACCTCGGCGCCCCTTTCACACCGGGCTGCCAGCAAGGACACCTCCACAACTGCAACGACACCTCGCTGCTGCTCACCAACCTAACCCCTAACACACTTTATCACCTATACATACACTCCACATGCGGAAACGATACCAGCGGCAACATCCACACCACCTTCCGCACCAACGCCGCCCCCTCTGCCTGCCCTCCGCCAACAAGCTGCCGCACCACGCAGCTCACCACCACCGGCGCCGTGCTCCACTGGCAAGAGGCTGGCACAGCGCAGATGTGGCTTGTGGAGTGGGACACCGCAGGCTTCGCCCACGGCACGGGCAACTCCTTGGTAGTGACAGCCGACAGCCTGCAACTCACCGGCCTCTCGCCCGCCACTCTCTACGATGTCTATATCTACCCCTCGTGCGGTATCGACAGCATATACCTGCTCTACACCTTCTGCACCGAAGGCACAGGCAACCTCTACATCATGCGCAGTGGCTCGCATTCCATCACAACCTGCTCCGCCACCATCACCGACGACGGCGGCCCCTCGGCACACTACAGCCACAACGCCTATAACCTGCTCACCGTCAACCCCACGGCAGGCAACACCATAACCCTGCAAGGCTACTGCTCGTCGGAGCTCAACTACGACTTCCTCGACATCTACGACGGCACCTCAACCGCCGCGCCGCGCCTTGCACATATCAGCGGTCCCAACCAACCCGTGGGCCCCATCACCGCCACCAATGGCCCGCTCACAATCCTCTTCACCTCCGACGGCACCGTGCAACAGTCGGGCTACTCGCTCACAGCCTCCTGCTCGCGCCTCAGCTCCTGCCCGCTTCCCTACGGACTCACCGTCAGCGCCGCCACCACCAACTCCCTCTCTGTCTCATTCAGCGACACCGCCTTTGTAGGCAGCTACACTCTCCGCTGGTCGACCCTCCCCGACCTCTCGCAACCCACAGGCTCTGCCACCTTCTCCACCACGCACTACACCATCACCTCGCTCCAGCCAGCCACCACCTACTACCTGTGGCTGCGCAGCAACTGCCCCACCGACAGCAGCAACTGGCTCCCAGCCGCGCCGGCCACCACGGCCTGCGGTCTCAGCTACGCCACCGCCACCTCACCTTTCGCCGAAGACTTCGAGAACCCCTCCCTGCCCACCTGCTGGAGCCAGCAGCCCACCGTGGGCAACGCCCTGTGGTACTCCGGCTCGCCTTCCTCTACCCCCGGCAGCATACACACACCACACAGCGGCAGCCATTCGCTGATATTCTATGGCAACGACGGCACCACCACCCGCCTCGTCTCCCCACTCATCGACATCAGCGCACTCCACACCCCGCAGCTCTCCTTCTGGCACACTCAGGAGGCCTGGGGCAACGACCAAGACGTGCTCTCCGTATACTGCCGCCGCAACGACGGAGACGCATGGACACCTCTCGCATCCTATACCGGCAACATTGACACGTGGACACAAGAACTCATAGCCCTGCCGACATCCTACAGCACCTGCCAGATAGCGTTCCTTGCCCAGGACAACTACGGCTTCGGCATTATGCTCGACGATGTGGCTATCCACAGCGCTGTGACACCCTGCCCGCCTCCCACAGCCATCAGCATAGAAGCCGGCGGACACATAGCCATCGTCTCGTGGCCCGAAACAGGCCGTTTCAACCTGTCATACAAGGCTTTTGCCGACACACAATGGGTGGAGCCACCCATCAGTGTACAGGGCTCAAGCCACCTGCTCGGCGGCCTGCGCCCTAAGACAGCCTACAGCATACGCCTGCGCACCGACTGCTCCGACAACCATTCCGACTGGCTCTCCAGCGTCTTCATCACCAGTCAGCCCAACACCGACACCACAGTGCTGCCCTGCCCGAAACCCACCGGCCTCACCCTCGACTCCAACGGAGTTGGCTGGGCCGCCGCCTCATGGCACGACGACGGCAGCCACAGCGCGTGGCTCCTGCACCTGCGCGGCGGACGAACTATCGACACCACAGTGACCTCCAACCATATACGGCTCCGCGGACTTATGCCGAGCACCACTTATAGCCTCTCTCTGCAAAGCCTCTGCGACAGCACCCGCCACAGCTTCCTCTCCGACACCATCACCTTCACCACCGACAGTGGTAGTCTCGAATCAATACAGCGCACCGCAGCCAACCGACCAACAGTGACCATCTGCCCCAACCCAACATCGCAAGGCTGGTTCGACCTGCTTATTGACGGCCAGACACAGACCGCTCCCCTCACTGTTTCCCTGTGCGATGCCACCGGGCGCACACTCCTAAGAAATGTCATCGCCGACTGCCACACGACACGCCACCGCATTGAACTACCCAACCTGCCAGCGGGCATATATATAGTCACCGTCAGCTCGAACGACAAACAAACCCTCCACCGACTCGCCATACTCCCCCGACAATAAGAGGTAACTTCTAAAATAGCCTCGAAGAGGCTATCTATTCCACTAATTTTTTGTGAAGTTTAATGTATTAGTTCATAACGTTGTTGTGGGAATGACCACATTCACGGGCAAAGAAAAAGACGCGGAAACAGGCTACGGCTACTTCGGCACAAGATACATGGATAACGAGCTAATGACAATGTGGCTCTCCGTAGACCCAATGGCAGACAAATACCTCTCAATATCCCCCTACGCCTACTGCGCCTGGAACCCGATCAAGTTGGTAGACCCTGACGGAAGAGAAGTCAACCCAGTTTATGACTTGTCCGGAAACTTTATTGGAAATACAAAAGAAGGCTTTACAGGGGAACTAATAATAAGCACAAGTGATGTACTAAAAAAATGCACAGATTTTTATGGAGTGTCGGATATCTCTGAATTAAGTGCGGCGGATGTATTGGATGGCTTTGGAGAAACTTTTGATAATCTAGAGAGAATGGGAGAACTGTCACCTCAAGCACAAGAAAATATATTCACAGATATAGTGTCAAAAATGGAGGGGACATCTGTTGATGGACATACTTTTTCAATGAATGATATTGGCGGGAAAATACGCTATTATGCTAAATCGTCTAATAATCGTGGCAATCGCAAAGAAACAGACTATATATGCAAATCATCAATATAATTGGTACGAAACAACTGTGGAAAACTTTCAGGCATCAATCATCTATCACGAATGGTATGGCCACATTGTTAATGGATGGGGAAATGGAAATCAGTATGCCATTCGTAGTAATAATGGAACCCATTATAAATGTTATGAATCTGTAATTGGCTCTCCTATTTTCTGTAAAACCACTAAAGCTTATCAAGATTTTAACAATGATATGAAAAAAAGACTATCAAAATGAAGAACATTTTCTTGTCAATATTGCTCATAATACCACTTGTAATTTGGGGACAAAACTATAATATAAAAAGCAAAAGGATTGACAGTATTCATGTAGAATATATGTCGTTATGCGAATTTTTAACGGTCAAAGTCTCTATAACAGATAGTTCTATATTGTATTATCAATACTTATTAAACAAGGATGAAGACACATTAATTTATAAAACGCGAAATAGTGATACTATTGCTTGTTTACAAGAATGTATTAGAACTGTTTGGTGTGCGGAACCAATATATGACACAAATGAAATTATTATTGATGATTGCCGCCCAGGAATTAGCCTGACTATTTTTTGTGATAACGTAGAACACACAAAATGGTTCTATCATTATTATAAAGCCATGTTCCCTTTTGCATACACGGAAATGTATCACATAATCCTAACAATAATAAGAAGTCATCGAAAGCCATGCAAATGATAGTTTATTACGTTGCTGTATGTATATTGTTGTGGATTTGCCTGCATGACTGCATGGTATGGCCTTTAGTATTGCTGAATGAAAATATCACAACGAAAACACACAACCATTTAGTACAAGAATTTGTAACCGTTTTAATGGCACAACAAAAAACATTAAAGCATATGAGCGAAACCAATAATCAAACAGCAAATGTCGGTGATTTTCGAAGATTTGGGTCCTGTTTTTACGACGTGGAAAAGCATGATGTAACATACAAAGTCGGTGGTTTTGCTGTCAAAACTCCACGGGCAAAGAAAAAGACGCGGAAACAGGCTACGGCTACTTCGGCGCAAGGTACATGGACCACGAGCTGATGACAATGTGGCTCTCCGTAGACCCAATGGCGGACAAATACCCGAGCATTTCGCCTTATGCCTATTGCGCTTGGAACCCTGTAAAACTGGTTGACCCGGATGGGAGGGAGCTTGTCATCATGGATGGGAGTACGAGGTATTACTATAAAAATGGTCATGTCTATATTAATGCCAAGTGTACAGGTTTAACCTTTGATTCCAGATTAGGGAAAGAAGCCAGCATTATTAAAAACAATCTTGACAAAATGTCGAAAAGCGGAGCTGGTAAGAAAGTGATTAATCGTCTAATAAATAGTAGCGAATGCTATACTATATCAGTAGATGCAAAAACAGGAGATGGTTACTATTCAACTGCAAATAATAAGGTTTATTTAGTAAGTGGCAAAAAAAACAATATGGAGGCATTGTCTCACGAACTATTTCATGCATACCAAGACGACAACGGTAGGTCGCAACGCTCTATTTATAATGAAGTCGAAGCCTATGTCTTCTGTAAAATGATGTCGGGATTATCTACAGGTATATATAGTGATAATAATAATGAATACACGCTATACGGAGAAGAAATTGTCCAAAAATTTGACGAAAAAAAATTTGAATATTTAGTAAATCATTTTAAAATTGACTCTAAGGCTAATAGTACTGGTAAATATAATGACTATAAACTCAACCCTGGCAGATACAAATATAGTAGTAGCTTACTTAATAAATTATAAACAATTATGCGATTAAAACGCCTGACATTTATAATATTTTTCTTTTCCTTTCTGTACTCGTGCAATAATATGAACGAATCAACAGAGGACAACTCTATTATGGAAGATTATTTCGAAGTGGATGTGCTTGTGCCCAGTGACTATTTAAAAAAGGCATTAAGTGAGATTATTTATGAACGTTTTTACGATGACTCTGCTTGCGTTCAAATAGATTGTTATGCAGGATGGGATGTAGCAAGCACCGATACCCCATATTGTATAAAAACTATCGGGATAGATACAAGTTGGTTCTATTTGACTATTATCAAAAAGTCTGGCCAGAAGTCAGAAATGAACTGGAGTATACCTGAAGACAGATTGTTCCTGAGAAAAATAAAATCAGTATTAGATACGGGATCCTATACTTTACGGTGCATTAATCATGATGCCCCCCCAAAAAGCAGATTAAAAAGTTATTCCAAAACCATTGTGTACACAGCAATTGATTTTAACGTATGTATGTGCGGTGCAGCGACTACTCTGTAGTTTATGGAAGTCTATCTGCCGTTAGAATTTCTTGGTCTAAACATATCTCGTAACGTGGCAGATGTTCACTCCATATCGGTCGTTGTCTACTACAACGTACTATCCGCAACCATTGTGTACAAAAATTTACAATCCGTTTTTATGGCACAGCAAGAGATATAAAAACATATAATCGGAACCAATAATCAAACATCAAATGTCGGTGATTTTCGAAGATTTGAACCCTGTTTTCACGACGTGGAAGAGCATTATATAACATACAAAACCAGCTGTTTTTACCGTCAAAACTTCACGGGCAAAGAGAAAGACACAGAGACCGGCTACGGCTATTTTGGCGCCCGCTACATGGATCACGAGCTAATGACAATGTGGCTCTCCGTCGACCCGATGGCCGACAAGTACCCCTCTATATCCCCCTACGCCTACTGTGCGTGGAATCCGGTGAAGATGGTTGATCCGGATGGTAATGACTGGTATGAATACAAGAATAAGGAAACAAATAAGACTGAAATAAGATGGACGAATTGTCACAATCAAAATGAACTGGACAAGAGTAATATTAATGGTAGGTATCTTGGTGTGACTGTTGATGATGGTAAAACCTATTACGGTTTGATGGGAGATATAGTCAATAAGGCTGATGAGGGTGAGAGATATAGATTGGTCAAAGATTTGGATCAAGCAATAATCTATAGGGCATTTGCTTCATCTACATTTGCTTCAAAACCCGTTGATTTTTCTGATGTTTTCACATTTGAATATGGGGCTGGCTCCAACAATTCAAGGGCAGGGTATTCATATGCAGGAGGTGTGGCTGGAATAGCTATGAATAACAAACGAGATTGGGATGGGAATATAATCGGCATGAATGGGCGTTTTAATGACATGAAGAAATTGACAGGGCGAAGCCTAAGTGGCCCATTAAGTCTTTGTCAGTTAGATGCTCCACGATTTAGCATTAATGGTGTCTATTTAAAAGGCGGAAAAGAAATAGCTGCAATTTCTTTCGCAAAGAATCCAAGCAAGGCTGATAGATTTGAGAAAATATATGAAGGTTTGAAAGGTAGACCTTTAATGCGTGCCATAAAAGACAATGACGGTTGGAAACAAACACGATACGAGTAATATGAAACATTATATAGCACTGTTTGTTATATCGTTTTTTTTACATTAGTGTCCCGTTAAAATTGGGACGATTTAATAATTAATCAAATAACCCCGGTAGGAGGGGATTATCGAGTTCTTTGACATCGTTGAAATTAGTCTTTTCAAGCAAATCTTTCAGAGATGTTTTGTCGGTTAGAGATA
>JAFTDW010000013.1 GCA_017454015.1 Bacteroidales bacterium
GCAGGAGGGCGACAGGCAATACCAGCCCGCACAAAGGGTCTCGAAGCATTTCACTGTCAGGGACGGAACGCAAGGGACACGCAATGTGGAGGGTGGAGACAAAAGGGACGGCATGACACTGTACCCCAACCCGACGGCGGGCACGCTGCACATAGAATGCCCCGACGGCGGCCTGGAGGGCGCCAAGGTGAGCCTGTTATCGACGCTGGGGCACTACGAGAGGGTGCCGCTACGCCGGCGCAGCGACTCTCACATGGAAGCCGACCTCTCGCACCTCGCCGCAGGCATATACTACCTGCAATTGGCCTCGGCCACAAAGGTGTACACAGAGAAAGTGATCGTGCTAAAGGGCCCGAAATAACTTTCCCTCCACGTGTCATTGGAGGTGCCCATTGATTACAGCACATGCATCTATCGGCAGCAACATTAACACAAAAAAGTGCGAACTTCAAATGTTTATGAATACAAGGACAAAATTTTTAATATCAGTCTTGTTGTCGTTCATGGCCAGCGGTGCCCTGGGGCAGGACTTCGAGTGGGTCAGGACGTATACTGGTTCAGATCTCCAGAATATGGATTGGCCTGTCAATGATATCAAGGGCTCTTTTGTGGATGCGCAGGGCAACATCTATATAGTTGGCAACATCTCGTCCGACGGCAGCATACTCGGTGTGGATCTGCTTCCGCAGGGGGTCTTCTCAAACCGCCCAAGCTGCAGCGTTGTCGTGGCCAAGATATCGCCCCAAGGGCAGCTGGTGTGGCACAAGGCTATTTATCATTCACTGAAAGATCAGTATGCACTCTCGCTATGCCGTATGGGCGACACCGCCTTTATGGTAATGCTCATTTTCTGCCCCATGGATTATCGTAGCGGCGAGTATATATATTATCTTGACACACTGATAACCACGGCCGACACTGGTTTCTTTTTGCCGCAGTTTGCCACCCGTCGAATTGGGGCGGCGAACATGTTTTTGACCTTCGACCTCGACGGGAATGTCCTTGAACGGCATATTCTCGAAGTTGGGTATAAAGACAGCAGCGGGCAAGATGTTACCTTCCGTATTTCAGATCCGTGTTGTCCGTATATTTTCCCCAATCTCGATGCACTGAGTACTACTGGCCTTACCGGCGAGACTTTTGCCGTAGACCACGACGGAAACATCTATGTTGCGCGGCACTCCTTTGATAGAAAAAATATCAATGTCACTACCGACAGTTTTTATACAATAAGCTGCAGCGACGGCTCTATCAGCGCTCTGAAGATAATGGTGGACGGGAGGGATTCTCTGGTCTACCCCCTGACACAGCGGACGCCCCTGTGGAACCAGCAGATACTGAAGTTCGCCCCGCATTTCGACAGCCTGCTGGGCGGGGTGTATTTATATGACACCCCATATATTGATACGACAGTATCGCTTTCGGATATTATCTCAATGGAAGTGGACAGGGATAACAACCTGTATGTTACATTGCAATACTGTGGATTCCCGTCCAAATATACACATGTGGCAAATTCCGACTCGCTGTTTGTTAGATGTGACACTATTGCGGGCTCGGGGTGTGTGGTAGTATACAGCCCTGACCTGCGGCCGACAGATGTGATTCAGCCCGCTGTGATAGAGGGTGGTTATGCCCATGCTTTTTTGTGTGGTGGTATAATGGGGCATTCCTGTTATTTTGACTACGAGACGAAATCGCTATTTGTTTCAGGTGGCGTTGATGGTTTTTGGTCGGGCCTACCTACAATGACGTATAAAGGCGATACGATATATGCCCCAAATGTAGTGTCGGCCTTCTGGCTCAGGCTGGATATGGATAGTCATAAACTGCTCTCGTATGGTATGACGCGTCAGACACAAGTGGCAAGAGACAACAGGCATGGAATATCGTTTGTGGCGGCGAAAAACAACAGGGTCTTTTCGGAAATCCGATTCTGGCATTTGCTGTTTGCCGACACCATGCTGACCTCTCCCCACGATGGCATAGCGTTTGCCGTATGGGACTACGACGGCCATGAACTGCAGATTGAGAACTACAATATAAGCAGTAGCAGGAACCTTACGAGACAGATACACTTGCTCGACAGCGCTGTGTATCTCACAGGCACTTTTGTCGAAGACGCCACCTTCGGCTCCATTGTCCAGCGCGTACAACACGGCAGCAGCAAGGCGCACGTGGCGCGGTATGTGGACACGTCGTTTATGCGCCCTTACGTATGGCACGAGACGCGTGAGCCGCAGACCATAGTGTGGCAACAGGAGCCTGACGTCAGGCTCGCCGACCGCGCCGTGCCGCTCACCGCCACAACGACCAGCGGCCTGCCGGTGCGCTATGTAAGCCTAGACCGCGCGGTGGCCTACGTAAGAGGCGACTCGCTGCATTTCGTGGCAGCGGGCACGGCAACTGTCACGGCGCTGCAGGAGGGCGACAGGCAATACCAGCCCGCACAAAGGGTCTCGAAGCATTTCACTGTCAGGGACGGAACGCAAGGGACACGCAATGTGGAGGGTGGAGACAAAAGGGACGGCATGACACTGTACCCCAACCCGACGGCAGGCACGCTGCACATAGAATGCCCCGACGGCGGCCTGGAGGGCGCCAAGGTGAGCCTGTTATCGACGCTGGGGCACTACGAGAGGGTGCCGCTACGCCGGCGCAGCGACTCACACATGGAAGCCGACCTCTCGCACCTCGCCGCAGGCATATACTACCTGCAATTGGCCTCGGCCACAAAGGTGTACACAGAGAAAGTGATCGTGCTAAAGGGCCCGAAATAACTTTTCTGTCAGCACCTTATGATAATCATTAAAAATAATGAATACTAAATTCTTTACCTAATTGTTTTGAACCGATGGTCATGAACTGAGGTCATGTGGCGAGCCTGCGAACTGAGGTCATGAGCACCTATGAAATTAAAAACATGACAGCGAATAAAGGGCAAAATCAATTTTAGGTATAGCATTTAGCAATCATGTTAAAAATATATGAATGCATCTTCTCAAGCAACCATCTTGCAAGTTTGAAAAACAAAGTGATAAAAAATAATTATGCTATATATCAGTATTTTGTAAAAAAAAATCCCCAAATATTTTGCCAATCCGGAAAAAAGTTGTACTTTTGCATCACGATTATGCTCACGGCCACGTTTGTTCCAGTAGCAGTACCATCAAAATCTGCCCCCTTGATAATGAGCAAGCCCTCCCGCGAGCTTTTTTTTATACCTATTTTTATACCTAATGGATAAAAAAAGAAAGCATCAGCACCAGCTCCCGCCAACAAAAATCGCTGTCCTTGTTGATGGTGGTTTCTTCCTCAAGCGTTTCAATGCCCTCTACAACAAAGACAAAAGCATGTTACCCGGGGATATTGCAGACTCCCTCCACAACTTGGCTCTGCGCCTAACTGGAAGCAACACCCTCTACCGCATCTTCTACTACGACTGCGAACCACTCAACAAAAAATTCCACAACCCTATAACACACCGCGCAGTTGATTTCGGCAAGTCTGATGAATACAATTTTCGCCGAGATTTCTTCGATGCACTGCGCCGCAAACGTAAGGTTGCCCTCCGTCTTGGAACACTAAAGGACAATGGTCACTGGCTTATTCATCCCGATGCGACAAAACAACTCCTTGCAGGACATAAAACCTTGGAGGACTTGACCGAAAACGACCTATATATGGAAATACGCCAGAAAGGAATCGACATGAAAATTGGTGTTGATATTGCCTCTCTCGCCCTAAAACGCCTCGTCGACACCATTATCCTTGTTGCCGGTGACGCTGACTTCGTTCCTGCTGCCAAACTTGCCCGTCGTGAAGGTGTCGACTTCATTCTCCACCCCATGTGCGCCCACATAGACCAGTCTCTCTTCGAACATATCGACGGGCTCAGTTCAGTCAGACCCCACCTAAAAAACGAAACCGACGAAACCGAAAAACCTTAACGCGTACCTTTAATGCTCTCGCACCTCGCCGCAGGCATATACTACCTGCAATTGGCCTCGGCCACAAAGGTGTACACAGAGAAAGTGATCGTGCTAAAGGGCCCGAAATAACTTTCCCTCCACGTGTCACAGGCATTTGTTTGAACACAAATTGCATTAAGGTGGGTCCTATTTTTTCATTGAGAGCGCACATTCTCCGCTACGCTATCGAAATGCCACTGGCATTTCTTCACTCCGAGACGCATATCGTTTTTTTATTTCATAGGTGCTCATAGCCTCAGCAATTGAGAGTTAGCCTCTCCGAGGCTATTTTTAGAGGTCACCCTAATTGAACCGTTAATTTTTGTTAACGGTTCAATTACATGATAATTAACGTTTTGTACCTCGATGCGCTAAAATATAATTTTGAGCACAAATTGCACGTTTTTTACCACGTATCACACGTGTCGCAGGTAAGTAGGTAGCCTGATTAGAATCGCTACGCAGACCCGTGCGGAGCGATTTTTTCTGCCGTCTCGTTTTTTTTGTGTATATTTGCAAATCCGTATATTATGCTTTTTATACATATAAAAGGCGTGATATGTGGTGGTATGTAATTGATATAGAATAAAAAAGAGAATTTATTATATGAAGAAGTTATTTGCATTGACAGGCTTTGTTTTGGCGTTATTGTCGGTGGCTCACGGACAGATTACGACAAAGTATCAACAAAGTTTTGAGAGCAGTGGCGAAACGTATGGTTACAGTGTGGGCAGCGGCGATGTGCAGCCGATAGACCTCAGCAGCGCGCCCAGCGGCAACCGTGTGCTCTTTATGCATCACACGAGTACCGATGCCGTTACTATACTCGACACCATCGACTTTACCGAGAACAGCAGCTACAGCTACTTCGTGCTCTCTTTCATGCATGTGAGCACAGCCAACCCTCTCGACTGCCGTTTGGCGAGTGAGGTGGGTTTGGTGGAGGTGAAGCGCCCGAGCCAGTCCGACAACGACTGGGTGCTGCTGACGAGCAGCTACTACGACCGCACATGGGGCGGCGGTTCGAGCGACTACGCCGGTACAGGCTCTTTCTCGAACAGAAGCTACCCCGTGTGGTCCACCGAAGGCGCCACCACCACAGGCTGGAAAGGCGAACGCTTCAACCTCAACAACCTGTTTCAGGGCGTTCAACTCACCGACAAGAAACTCCTTGTGCGCTTCACGCTGAAAGCAAAATCTTCTTCAGGCACTACCGACAACGGCTGGATGATTGACGGTATCACTGTCAAGGCGAGCCCCATGAGCATGGTGTCGCCTATTCTCAGCATGGTGAGCTACCCCGACCTCATTGACTACCCCACGAGCCGCAGCACCCGCATAGAAGGCCGCGCCACCACTACGGTGCAGCAGGGCCTCGACCCCGACAGCATGTACATAGAATACCACTATGGCGCCAACGGTGACGTGCGCCGCGTGGCTTTCGCCGCAGTGCAGGGCAGCAACAACCTCTTCAGAGGCTACATACCTTTCTGCGGTTACGACACCATGGTCTACTACCGCGTGGTGGTGAAGGATGCCACCACCAACGCCAACTCGGTGTCGTACCCCTTTGCCGAAGGCGCGTGGGAACGCTACCGCAGTGTGCGCTTCGGACCCGCCGACGCCCCGTGGTACAAGGGTGGGCAAGGTATAAGGGGAGGCACAGTGCTCGAAGTGCCTCTCGCAACAGCCAACACGGCAAACCGTAACAAAGTGCCGTTCCCCACTACTCCGGAGTGCGGCGGCGACAACCGTACGCAGATGATTTACGACTCGGCAATGATGGCAAGCGCAGGCTACGGCCCCGGGGCTATCACGGCTATCTCGTTCCTCTCCGCCTCTACAGTAAGCAATCAGCGCCTTGACAGGTTCCAGATTAAGATGCGCAATCTGAATGGCAACGAGCGCGGCAGCTCGACATTCTACGGCGACAGCATGAAAGTGGTCTACGACGGACAATACACTCTCAGCGCAAGCAACGGCTCGTGGACTACCATAACGTTGCAGGACACGTTCTTCTATGCAGGCCACAACCTGCTGATAGTGACAACTACCGACATGGTGTCCAGCAATCCGCCGGCAGTGTCGTTGCAGAGCGTGGCAACGGAGATTGATATGCAGAGCCTCTATGTGGGTTTCGACGCCAGCTACTTATTCAGCCCGTTCGACCCCGGCTATGCCCAGTATTTCGGCCCTTCGGCTATGCCCAGTACGGAGCCCTACCAGCCCAATTTCCGCTTCAAGGCTCATGCCAACCTGCCACTGATGCATGACTGCGGAGTGAGCGGCTTTGTGACACCCAACGACTCCACCTCCGCCAACGCCCTTTCGTCGAACAACGTGATAGTAACCCTCAAGAACTACGGCGCCTCGCCGATAAGCAGTGTGAGGCTGTGGTATAGTGTTGACACGGGAGCGGCACGCTACTATGACTGGAGCGGCACCCTCGCGGCAGGTGCCACAACCAATGTGACACTGTACACCAACCAGACCTATAGCCCAGGCTACCATGAGATTATGGCGTGGGTCGACGACTCGGTGACAAGCAACGGCATGCTCTACCGCGACCACGAACCCCTCAACGACACACTGAAGACCCATTTCATAGCCTGCGCCGGCGCTTTCAACGGTCAGCGGCAGGTGGGTGGCGCAGGTGCCGACTATGCCACGCTGGAGAACATGCTCTACGCACTGCGCGAGTGCGGCGTGAACGGCTCGCTCACCGTCAAACTCTCCCCGGGCACCTACCAAGTGTGTGAGTTCCCGACGATAGCAGGCCTCTCCAATGCCAACTACATACAGTTTGAGCCGCTCAACGGTCAGCCCGGCTCGGTGCGGTTTGTGCTTAACAGCAACGCCCAGTCGCTCCTCGACGTGCAGAGAGTGTCGCATATCCGCTTCAAGAACATAACGTTTGTCAAACCCAACGACACATACACCGCCACCTACATGGTGTGTATGAGCCGCAACAGCCAGGATATGCGGTTCGACGGTTGCCGCTTTATCGACAGCTCGGCATCCAGGGCGACGGCTCTGACAGCTCTTATCCATTCGGGCGGCGCCGACAATATGCGTGTCACCAACTGCTACTTCTACCAAGGCAGCACGGGCATCAGCCTTGTGGGACCGTCGAGCCAGAACCCCGCAGCGAGCAACTACGTTTACGGCTCCACCTTCGAGAACCAGGTGTCGTGTGCCATGCAGGTGCGCAACCAGTACAATGCCATTGTCGACAGCAACATGCTGAACGATGTGCAGGACAACTCGAGCTACCTGATATTGTTGCAGGACTGCTCCGGCGCACAGCTGCGCATAACCCGCAACCGCATGTACTCCACCAACGGCGCAGGCTGTCTCGGTGTCTCTGGCGTGCAGGGCATGATGTCGGGCTCCGCAGTGGTGGCCAACAACATGATAGTGTGCGATGACAACGGCCGCGGCAATGTGCTTACCACTCCGTTCAACATCATCTCGGCACAGTATGTCAAGATTGTATATAACTCGGTGAAACTCATGGCACCGTCGCGTTCGGGCATAGCTGCCACGTCGTTTGGCGGCGCGCAGGTGAACCACTGCGACTTCTACAACAACATCATATCATGCTACGACACGCGCAACTACGCTTTCAACTATACTCCCAACACCGCAAGCGGAGCCACCAACAACGTGGGCTACAACATCTACTACAGCAAGAGCAGCACCATGAACCGCTACAGCGGCACGAGCTGCCCCACCCTTGCCGACTGGCGCATATATCTGCGCAGCGACGCCTACTCGCTGAGCGGCGACCCGCACTTCCTTTGCGGCACTCCCACCGACCTGCGCTCCTACAACACCATAGTGAAGAACAACGGCACCCCGGTCAGCGGGGTGACCACCGACCTCTTTGGCACGCCACGCAGTGCCACCACGCCGTGTATCGGCGCCTTTGAGTTTGTGGCGTTGAGCTATGACTTTGAGGTGACTCGGCTGCTGAGCCCCGACACCGACTACTGCGACGTGCCGTCGTCGGCGCCTCTGCGCTTTGTGCTGCGCAACAGCGGCAGCCAGCGTTTCGACCCCGCCACGGACTCGCTCAAGGTCTACTATTCCCGCAACCAGTGCGGCACCCTCTCGACCACCAACTCCGGCACAATAAGAATACAGCGCCCCATACCTGCCAACGACACCATCATAGTCACGGCTCCCAACTCGGTGCAGTTCCCAACCAACGGCACCTACGACAGCACCTATATATTTTATATATGGACATCGACGACCATAGACCCCAACGAGGCCAACGACACAAGTGCCTATAGAGTGGCGGCTCACTACCGCGAGCCTACTCCCACTGCCATAACGCAGTCCGTGAACTATGGCACCAGTGCAACCATCAACGTCACGGGCGGCATTACCACGTGGTACCCCAATATCTATACCAGCGGGCGCAGCACGCCCTCCACGGTGTACTGGTACACCACGCCCACCTCGACCACACCGTTCTACAGAGGCAATACCTATACCACCCCGGTGTTGTATGACGACACCACATTCTATATAAGGCAGAAGCGCGACCTCGCACTGATAAGGATTGCCGAGGTGCAGATGAGTCGCTCTGGCATCGGCGTCACGTCGCCAATGCCTTCGTGGATGGGTAACAATGTCAATGTGGCTGTTGAGCTTATCAATGCCGGCGACTATCCCGCCGACTTGGCAGGCGACACGTTGCAGATGCGTATAGGCGCTTCGAACGACTACAAGGTGCTGCCCCATGTTGTGATACAGCCCGGGCGCAGCGTGGTGCTGCAATATGTTGCCAACCTAAACACTCCGGACTCCCTTCTCACCTTTGGCGTGGGGGCACCGAGCAGCGGACTGGGTACTATCAACGCCAACGCAGCCCTTGGCGTGATGTATCGCGACGGCAGCGGCATAGCCGATGCCGTGGTGTTCAACAGCGTCAACGCCCAGTCGTGGGGTATCCCCGTCACTGTGTGGAGCGGCACTGGCGTGCCTACGCTTAACACCGGCTGCGCCGGCGCATACCGCAAAGGCTACCCCTCCAACTCTTCGGCCACCCCCTCCAACTCCGCACAGTATTGGCAGGTGGCCGATGGCTCGCACCCAATGACCCTCGGCACCTCCAACACCAACCTTGTACGCTTTACCGACAACGGCTGCGAGGGCGGCATGTCCACGGTGCGCATCAACATCACCAACCGTCCTACTGTCGACCTCGCCGTCGACTCCCTTGTGCTCCCCTCGGGCTGCGGTCTCGGCAGCGAGGTGATAAGCGTCAATGTCACCAACTACGGTATACTGACCAGCGCCCCCTATGTGATGCGTTTCTCGGTCAACGGCACCCAGGTGGCTAACGAGAATGTGTCGACAGGCGTGCCCAGAGGTGCCACGGTGCGCCACACCTTTGCCACACCTGCCAACCTGTCGGCCCCTTCGAGCGACATGAACTATGTGGTGCGCGTGTGGGTTGACCACCTCAGCGACGACTACGATATTTCCAACGACACCGTCTCCGCCACCACCAACTCCGACTATACGCCCGTGCTGCCCAACGTGACATCGCCACAGAGTGTCACCTACGGACAGTCGTTAGTGCTGACTCCTTCGGGCACGGTGCGCGACACTATGGTGTGGTACGACCACAACCATAACATGATAGATACAACAGTGAGCTACAACACCGGCTACCTCTATGCCACCGACACCTTCTACGTGGGCGGCATAGCGGCGTCGCAACGATACATACAGGTGGGTACTCTCGCCACCGTGGCCAGCTATACCGACAACTCGTCGCCGTTATATGTGAAACAGAAATACGGCCGCGGCCAGTACCTGTACACTGCCGCCGAGTTGCAGGCCGCAGGCCACTCGGCAGGCCCTATCAAGTCCATCGCGTTCTATGTGGAGGCAGTGACACTGGGTGGCGGCAGCATAACCTTCGACGACTACAGCATCTCGCTGGGCGCCGCGCCGGCGGCTATCACCACCTTCCCGTCGGCCAATGCATGGACCACCTACAGCCTGAGGGAGTACTACCACAGCAGTAACTTCACTGTGTCGCCTTCCGATGCCGGCAATTGGAAACGCATAGAGTTTGCCGAGCCATACATGTGGGACGGCGTGTCGAACATTATCGTGCAGGTATGCCGCACCCTCAACACTCCCAATACCACTGCCAACCAGGGTATCACGACGCGTTACACATCGGCCACCAATACAGTGCTTGTGGCAGTGAACACGCAAAACGACCTCTGCGGCGGCTCGAGCAATGTCAACCCAGGCCGTCAGGTCAAGCGCCCCGACATGCAGTTTGGATTTATCGACTACGGATGCGTGGGACCGCTCAAGGAGGTGGTGGTCAATGTCAGTGCCGCCCCCAGCGACGACGGTAACCTCGAATGGCCCGACGGCAGCGACACCGCTGTGTACACATCGTGCGGCAATACCAATATCGATGTGAAGCTCACCAACAGCGGCACCAGCCCCATAACATCCTATAATATCAACTACTGGATTGACGGTGTGCAGCAGAACACCTACCAGGGCACCGGCGTCAATTTGGCCAGCAGGCAGAGCCAGACCGTGCGCCTTGCTTCGCAGCAGTTCTCCCCGGGCCGCCACACCATCAAGGCTATCCTCTCGGTGCCCGGCGACCGCATGGCGCGCAACGACACCGTGGAGCGTACCATAAGGGTGCGCTTCTGCGCAGGCTCCTACACCATAGGCGCCACGGGTCGCTACGCCAACTTCACCACGGCTATCGACACCCTCAACAATGCCGGCGTGGCAGGCCTTGTGGCTTTCAATGTGCAGCCCGGCACATACGAGGAGCAGATACAGCTCGGTCCGGTGGTGGGCATGAGCTCCACCAACCAGGTGGTGTTCCGCTCCTCCTCGCGCGACAGCACCGCGGTGGTGCTGAGCTATGCACCCTCCGCCGTCACGTCCAACTACGTGATGCTGCTCGACGGCGCCTCCTACTACACTTTTGAGGGCATCACCTTCTACAGCCATTGCGCCGCCACGGCCCCCGGCAACCTCTACAGCAATGTCATAAGCTTGGAGAACTCCAACAACATAACGTTCCGCCGCAACCTTGTCAAGGTGCGCAGCAACCTCTAT
Organism: Bacteroidales bacterium; assembly: GCA_017454015.1. Taxonomy (GTDB): domain Bacteria; phylum Bacteroidota; class Bacteroidia; order Bacteroidales; family P3; genus Colimorpha. The sequence goes on from JAFTDW010000013.1 coordinate 11,094, forward strand.
TTCCAAGGTGCCAACGCACTGCAGCAGGTCAACGCCTGCGGCATGGTGATTGGCGACGGCGTCAACAACGTCACCATAGAGAACAACACCTTCGACAGCGCCTACTACGGCATACGCGGTGTGCAGCTCATGGCCGGCGGCACAAGCAATATATCCATAACCGACAATGCCATAATCAACTTCTGGGTCATGGGTGTGCAGCTGCGCAAGGTCTCCGGAGTCACGGTGACAGGCAACACCGTAACCTCGGGTTGCTCCGTCAACGGCAAGCCGCTCCACGGCCTTTACATCGCCGAGCACAACGGCAGGCTCGACATCACGAACAACCGCATCTCCCTCGTCGACAACTTCAGTGGCGGCAAACGCGCCGTGTACCTCTCCAACTGTCAGGGCAATGCCAACCTGCGCAGCCGTATCTACAACAACATGTTGTCGGTCTCAAGCACCGGTGTGGCCTCTCTTGTGAGCAGCTGCCTCTGGGTTGACAGCAGCACCAATATCAACGTGCTGTTCAACTCCACCTACCTCTACGCAGGCCCCGTGGCCAACACCACACGTACCATCAGCGTGGCCAACACCTGCAGCGATTTTCAGGTGATCAACAACATCTTCTCCAACTTCAGCTGCGGCTACAGCTACTATGTGCAGAGCGCCGCCAGCGTGACCACCTCCAACTACAACAACTACTATTCGAGCAGCCCCACCTCCGGCACCGGCAAGTATGCCTATTGGGGAGCCGAATGCACCTCCATCGCCGCACTGCGCACTGCCAACAGCCAGGACGCCAACTCGCACGACATACGCCCCTATTATGTCAACGACTACGACCTGCACCTTGCCGTGGGTAGTTTCGTGGAGCTGGGACAGTACAACGGCGAAGTGCAGTACGACATTGACGGCAACGTGCGTCCGCAGATTCCAGGGCCTACCATCGGCGCCCATGAGGTCGCCCTCACCTTGCACGACCTCATCTTCCTTGAGGTCAACGAGCCATACCTCCCGACCAACATACGCCTGCCTATACATATTGAGAGCGACTCGGTGCGCGTCATAGCCAAGATTTACAACAACGGTACCTCCGTCGAGAACAACGTGCAGTGGTACGGCGAAGTGGTGGGCTGTTCCTCGTGCCGCTCGGCAACCCGCACCATTAGCCAGATACCGGCCTCGAACTACCGCTGGGACACTCTCATGATACCCACCATCCTCGGTGTCATGGATACGCAGATGGTGCGCCTGCACCTCGCCATGGACACGCATGATATAACCTTCGACACCCTTATCTATCTTGCCCCGGCATACAACCTGCACGCACTGACAACCACGGTGACCGGTGGTTGCTACCTCACCGCGGCGCCAGTACAGATGACGGTTAAGAACGAGGGTAAGAAAACACTTGCAGCAGGCACCACGGTGACGCTGGGCTATGAGGCAATACTTGTAAACCCGCCGTCAGTCACCGTCACCAACCTCCCACTGACACATACCGAGCAGTACACTCTCCAGCAGCCTATATTGGTCGACGGCACCGACGTCTTGACTTTCGCCACACCGGCGGATATATACCCCCACGGCGTGGATCAAGACATAGTGGTCAGAATGCGTACATGGATCTCCTACCAGTACGACATCCACCCCGAGAACGACACTACCAACATGAGCGGCAACATCAACTCCTTCTACACCCCGCAAGCCCCGCAGGTCAGCGACATGACCATACCCTACGGTACTTGGGATACCATCCACGCTACACAGGCCAACAACTTGTCCATCATGTGGTTCCGCGATACTACGCAGCCTCCATTCTTCACCCACAACAACTACCTCCGTTCCTGGTGGTGGGTTACTCCGATGTTGTTGGCAGACTCCACCTACTACCTTGCCTCGCGTAGCGTCCGCAACTGCACCAGCGCCTTCTCGCCCGTCACGGTACGTATTGCTGCCTCCGTGGCCTACGACGCCGCAGTCGACTCGGTGGTCTCGCCAACCGACAGGGTCTATATGTACGACGACACGGTGAAGGTCAGCATCATCAACTTCGGTACGCAGGCCTTCTCCAACATACCGGTAACCTACCAGTTGAGCCGTGCCGGCAGCGGCATCCCGTTGCAGACCGTCACCGAGGTATGCAATGCCACCGTCCAGCCGGGCTCCTCAGTTGTATACACCTTCGACTCGCTCATACAGATACCAATGATAGGGCAGGCCTACTCCATAAAGGCCTGGACCGACTTGCCGGCCGAGATGACACCCATGAACGACACCATGATGTTCGACTACACCTTCACTGCGCTCGCGCAAACCGCCTACTGCGCCCCGACAATAGCGCACAACGAAGGCCTCGACATAACACACTTCAGCTACGGCAGCGTCGACAACAGTATCCGCGCCGCCGGATACAAGTATGTCAACTTCGGCGACATTGACTACCTCGACCCGGGAGTGCCAGTGATACGCGTCTCCCGAGGCTTCACCGACACTCTCACCGTGGAGTGCGAGGACAGCGAGAGCTCGTCCAACGACACCACGCGCGGCTACCTTACCGTCTTTGTCGACTACAACCGCGACGGCCAGTTTGACAACTCCGAAATTGTCACGCAAACGCGCATGACGGCACACCACAAATACCAATACATCTACACAATACCCAACAACGCCTTCTTCGGCTACATGCGTATGCGCCTTGTGCTGCAGGAGCGCGGCTCCTCGGCCGACAACGGCTGCGCCACCTTCGGCTACGGCCACGTGCAGGACTACCTCCTCTACGTTGAGGGCAATCCCAAACCCTACGACCTCGCCATTGGCCGTATCGTGGCTCCGCGCACCGACATCCTCACCACCGACACCCACGCCGTCTCCTTCATGCTTATCAACAACGGCAGCCAGCCTGTCACCTCCGCTACCATCAACTTCAAGTACGTCGACAACGACCCGAGCCTCAGCGACTTCGGCCAGAAACAGTGGCAAGGCAACCTCGCACCTGGCACGAGCACTATGGTCACCCTCGACCCGCATGTCTTTGACCAAGGCACCACGGACCTCTGCATCTACCTCGCCGACAGCACCGACGCCAACCACGACAACGACTCCACATGGTGGCAGTTCCACCTCTTCGAGACAATAACCCTTGCACTCAACGACAAGTTTGAGGGTCGCGACCTCTGGTATGCCCCGCGCGGCTACAACCGCTACACCGAGAACTACTGGCAGCGCGGCCGCCCAACAAAAACAGGCATCAACGCGCCCTACAGCGGCGACAATGTCTGGGCAACACTACTCGACAGCCCCATAACTCCGGGAAGCTTGGGCAACATCAGCGTGCTCTATTCCCCTGTTATCGACATCTCACAGATACGCCCCGACACCATCTCCTTCTACCTCAAACGCGTCATGGGCGACGGCTCCGCGCTCACTGTGGAGTACCTCAACTACACAGGCCTGTGGGAGACCCTCGGCTCAAGTCAGGATACCATGTGGTACACCAGCAACGAAGGCTTCCACGGCAACGCCAACAGCTCGCGCTACGTGCGCTACTGCCTCTCCACGACGACCTACTCCTTCCCCGCACGTATGCAGATACGCCTTGTCTTCCGCTCCGAAATCGACGCCGTGGCGTGCGCCGGCGTCGCTATCGACGACTTCAAGATAGGACGTGCCCGCCGCGCCGTCGACGCAGGCATCACCGCCATCACACAGCCTCTCCGCACTCAGCTCGGACAGTCGGTCAACCCACGCGTGGCAATACACAACTACGGCTATGACACCCTCCACTCCGTGACCGTCAGGTACACCCATTACGGAGCCAACATCCCCAAGGAGGGCACCTGGACCGGCAACCTCGCGCCCGACGCCACAGTGCTCTACACTGTCCCCGCGGCGTTCACCATCACCAGCGACTTCCCCGACACCTTCTCCATCTGCGCCTTCACATGGTTGAGCGCCGACATATACTATGACAACGACTCCACTTGCAAGAACTTTGTCCTTAGCCCGCTGGAAGACGATATGAACATGATGACTTTTGTCTCGCCCAACGACAGAGTTGTCGGCGGCGACTCCATCACCGTCACCGTGCGTCTGCGTAACTTCGGCCAGAACGACATAGCGAGTACCTCTGTCACCTACGTCTTCAACGGCGGCCGCCCCGTCACCGAGAATATCGACTTCAACTCCGTGCTCGGACGTCCTCTCTCATCTATGGAGACGTTCAACTACACCTTCCGCAAACGCGCCAAGAGCTCCATGGGCTCCATGAGCATCACGGCCTACTGCGTGGCACCCAACGACGTCTACGCGGCCAACGACACCATAACAAAGCGCATCAACGGTATAGGCTCCATCACCGACCTCAAGGCTCAGGAAATAGTGACCGAGCTCACGGGCGGACGCACACGCGTGGAGCTTGTCATTGCCAACACCGGCGCACGCGCGGCCAACGACTTCATTGTGGGCTACTACTACAACGACGACCCGACCAACGCGGTAATAGAGACCTACCACCACGACGACCCGCTGGCAGCTCTCACCAACGGCTACCATGTCTTCGCAACAGAGATACCGTCTGCCGCAAGCACCCCGATAACAGCTTTTGTGCATATCGACAACGACAACGACAACACCAACGACACAACCAGCAACATCGTTGCCCCCTATGTCGACATCCGTGCCATCAAGCTGCAGATAGAGGAAAACAGGGGCGACAACTGCCGCACCCGCTTCGTCATAGAGAACGTTGGCAACTACGTGTGCAAGAGAACTATCAACATGAGCACCACCATCAACGGCACCTCCCTCTCGGCCACCACCACCGTGGGAAGCCGCACACGCAGCATTGAGCCCGGACGCGTCTACCACATCGACATCTCCGGCTACGTGTCCAAGAACCCGTCGCGCTCCTACGTCGGCGTGGGCTCCATCAGGGCTGTCTCCGGCGACCCCAACAACGACAACGACCAGACCAACATCATCGAGATAGTCAACTATTTTGAGGACATACCGGTTGTGCCAGATGCCGACGACCTCGTCCTTGAACAGAACTATCCCAACCCCTTCGACAACACCACACGCATCGACTTCAGCATCCCCGAGGCCTCGCAGGTGCGCTTCTTCGTCATCGACGCCACAGGACGCATGGTGTACCAGAAAGAGCAGCACTACGACGCAGGCCAGCACAGCATAGACTTCTCCAATACAACACTCCCGGCAGGTATCTACTACTACGGCATAGAGTGCGACGGAAAACGTCTCATGCGCAAGATGGTCTATGCTCGATGAATTTCTGGCTTTCGTAGCCAAGCACAACCTTTTCGATAAGGACAGCAGACTCCTTGTAGCCCTCAGCGGCGGCATGGACTCTTCTGTCCTTTGTCGTTTGCTGCACGAGGGCGGCTTCCGCTTCGCCGTGGCCCACTGCAATTTCCACCTCCGCCCCGGCGACTGCGACAGAGACGAGGCTTTTGTCCGCTCCCTCGCCGCACGCTACGGCGTGGAGTGCCATGTGGCACAGTTCGACACCACAGCCTACGCGGCGGCCCACCACCTCTCCATTGAGGAGGCCGCGCGGCAGCTGCGCTACGACTTCTTCCGCCAGCTTGCCGCTCAGATGGGCTACTGCGCCATAGCCACGGCACACCACGCCGACGACTCCGTGGAGACCTTTTTCCTCAACCTCTTGCGCGGCACCGGCATCAGCGGACTCCACGGCATTCTCCCCTCGCACGACGGCATAGTGCGCCCCTTGCTGCCCTTCTCGCGCAGCCAGATAGAGGCTTACGCCACCGCCAACAACGTGTCGCACGTGGAAGACTGCACCAATGCCGACACACGCTACCGACGCAACGCCATACGCCACCAGCTCATGCCTCTCCTGCGCTCACTGTCGCCCTCTGTAGACAGCGTAATGCTCGCCAACATCGACCGCATGCGCGACGTGGAACTTGTCTACCGCTCCGCCGTCGAGGCGGTGCGTCGCCAGCTGCTACGCAGCGACGGCGACACAGCCATCGTGGACTTGCAGGGCCTGCTCGCTCTCCAAGAGCCTCGCCGTACCTACCTCTACGAACTCATGGCTCCCTACGGCTTCTCCTTTCACGACGCCGCCACGCTCCTCGCCATGCCGCCGGCATCGTCGGGCCAACAACTCCTCTCGCCCACACACAAACTCCTAAAGAACCGCACCCAGCTGCTCATCACCCCCCGCCACGCTCCGCAGGCCGGAGCCCCGCGGGAACTCTCTTACCAGTCTTGCCTCTCGGGTGTCGCCGTACCCTTGGACGGCGCCCTCCTGCAGCTCTCCCTCGGACCCTACGACGGCACACCTCTACGCCAACCCTCCAACACGGCGCTGATCAACGCCGACGGCCTTGCATGGCCGCTCCGCCTGCGCCACTGGCGCAAAGGCGACCGCTTCAAGCCTTTCGGCATGAAAGGCAGCCAGCTGCTGAGCAACTACTTCTCCAACCATAAATTCTCGCTCCTGCAAAAGGAGCAGGCATGGCTCCTTACCGACAGCAACGACGCCATCCTGTGGCTCGTGGGCCACCGCGCCGCCGACCATACACGCATAACACCGGCAACAAAACAACTGCTCTTTGCCCAACTCTTGCCACAAACGGACACAAATAGTGTTGTTTCGACATAAGTTGCTATAGATAAATGTGTTGTGTTTTATTTGCCGCCAGCGCACTGTTGCTTATCCACATTTTCTGGTTTTGAGGGTTTCAGTTGGCTTTTTTGAGAGGCAGTTCATCAGTTGCAGTGTATTTATGACAGGTTATTAACTAATTGATAATTAGAGTAGAATGGCTTATTATGATTTTTTTTCAATGTCAACTGCCGTTGGTTCCAAAAAAAAATTGTATCTTTGCACCCGTTTTCAATAATAATTAAAGAGTAAGTTAGAAAAATTTAGCCATGTACCTTTCGAAAGAAAAAAGAGAAGAGATTTTCGCCCAGTATGGCGCCAACGCCAAGGATAGCGGCTCCGCAGAATCGCAGATTGCACTCTTCACCTACAGAATACAGCATCTTACCGAGCTCATGAAGGAGCATAGGAAAGACCAGGTCACCGAGCGTGCCCTCGTCGCTCTCGTCGGCAAACGCCGCCGTATGCTCGACTATTTGAAGGATAATGACATCGAGCGCTATCGTGCCATTATCAAGAAGTTGAACCTGAGAAAATAGTTTTTTTCATATTTATTTGGTTATGGTTGAGGCAAATAGTTTCTCCTATTTGCCTTTTTTTGTATAAACATGGCCGGAGAGCGTGAGAGAAATACCGCACCAGCCTACCTAAAACAATAATTCATTAGGTGTCCGGCAACGGTGCCTGACACCAGTCGGTTAAATAATAAAGATACACGAAAATGAACATTATCAAGAAAACTTTCGACCTCGGCGATGGCCGCATGATCGAAATCGAGACCGGGAAACTTGCCAAGCAGGCCGACGGCTCAGCAGTGGTACGCATGAACGACACTATGCTCCTTGCCACAGTATGTTCCAAACGCGAGGTTGGCGAGCATGTCGACTTTATGCCTCTCACCGTCGACTACCAAGAGAAGTATGCCGCTCTCGGACGCTTCCCCGGTGGCTTCTTCAAACGCGAAGCACGCCCCTCGGAGCACGAAATCCTTATTGCACGTCTTGTCGACAGGGCTCTGCGTCCTCTCTTCCCCGACAACTTCCACGCTGAAGTCCAGGTGCAGATTACCCTTATCTCCGGCGACCACAACACCATGCCCGACCAGCTCGCGGCTCTCGCCGCCGCTTCGGCTCTCGCCGTGTCAGACATACCTTTCAACGGCCCCGTCTCCGAGGTGCGCGTCAGCTACCTCGACGGCCAGTACGTCATCAACACCCCGATGCAGGACATAGAGCGCGCCGACCTCGACCTTATCGTCGCCGCCACCGAGGACAACATCATGATGGTCGAAGGCGAGATGAAAGAGGTCAGCGAGGAATGTATGCTCGGCGCCCTCAAAGCCGCCCACGAGGCTATCAAGATACAGTGCCGCGCCATTGCCGAACTCACCGTTGAGGCCGGCAAGACCGAGAAGCGCGAATACTGCCACGAAGTGAACGACGAAGAGCTGCGCCAGCGCGTCCACGACGCCGTATACAGCCAGTGCTACGAGTTCTCCAAACGCGGCATAGCCAACAAACACCAGCGCGAAGAGGGCTTCGAGGCTATCAAGCAGGCCTTCATCGACGCCAACTACACCGAAGAGACTCTCACCGACGAGGTGAAGTTCATGATAGACCGCTATTACCACGACACCGAGCGCGAAGCCATGCGCGACATGGTGCTTGCCGAGCGTACACGTCTCGACGGCCGTCAGCTCGACGAGATACGCCCGCTCTGGAGCGAGGTGAACTACCTGCCCTCGGCTCACGGCAGCGCCATCTTCACACGCGGCGAGACCCAGTCCCTCAGCACCGTGACCCTCGGCACCAAGCTCGACGAGCAGATTATCGACGGCGCCGTCATCGAGGGCACGCGCCGCTTCCTCCTCCACTACAACTTCCCCGGCTTCGCCACCGGCGAGGTCAAAGGCAACCGCGGCCTTAGCCGCCGCGAGGTAGGCCACGGCCACCTCGCCTGGCGCGCACTCAAAGAGGTGCTGCCCCAGCAGGTGGACTGCCCCTACACTATCCGCGTGGTGAGCGACATTCTGGAGTCCAACGGCTCGTCAAGTATGGCCACCGTCTGCGCCGGATGCCTCGCCCTTATGGATGCCGGCGTCCAGATACGCAAACCTGTGGCTGGCATCGCCATGGGCCTTATCAGCAAAGGCGACAAGTGGGCTGTGCTTAGCGACATACTCGGCGACGAGGACCACCTCGGCGACATGGACTTCAAGGTCTGCGGAACACGCGACGGCATCACAGCCTGCCAGATGGATATAAAGGTCGACGGCCTCAGCTACGACGTCCTCGCCAAAGCCCTGGAGCAGGCACGCCAAGGCCGTCTCCATATCCTCGACCACATACAGAGCACCATAGCCGAGCCGCGCGCCGACTACAAGCCCTTTGTGCCCCGCATCGTCCAGATACAGATACCCAAAGAGTTCATCGGCGCCGTCATTGGCAAGGGTGGCGAGGTTATCCAGAAAATACAGGCCGAGACCAACACCATCATCAATATCGAGGAGGTTGGCGAACTCGGCATTGTTGATGTCGCTTCGCAGAACAAGGACGACATTGAGGCCGCTATCAAGTGGATCAAGGAGATCTGCACCGTCCCCGAGGTTGGGCAGATATACAACGCCAAGGTCACGAGTGTCGTGGAGTTCGGAGCTTTCCTTGAGTTCCTCCCGGGCAAGGAAGGTCTGATGCACATCAGCGAGTACGACTGGGGCCGCACCGAGACCCTCGAAGGAGTGCTCCATGAGGGCGATATGGTCGAGGTGAAAATCATCGCCGTCGACGATAAGAACGGCAAGCTCAAGCTCAGCCGCCGTGCCCTCCTGCCCAAACCCGAAGGCTATCAGGAAGAGCGCCCCGCACGCCGTTCAGAGCGTGGCGGACGTCCCTCCGGCGGACATTCCGAGCGTGGCGAACGCGGCAGCCGTGGCGGTCGCGACTCCGAGCGCGGCGGCCGACGCCCCTCCGGCAGAAGGTAACCCCCCCATGTAACCAGAGTTTCCAAACGAAGGCATTGCACACACACACACGATGCGTTGCAATGCCTTTTTTTAGATAAAAACATGAAGCATGTCTTTGTAGTCAATCCCGGAGCCGGCTCCGCCGACGCCACCCGTCGCGTGGAAGCCATGATAGCAGGCCTTGCGTCGCCGATAGACTATCAGCTCTATCGGACCCAGCGCAGCGAGGATGCCACCCTCTTTGTGGGCGACTGGCTTGCCGGCAACCCCGGCCCCGTGCGTTTCTACGCCTGCGGCGGCGACGGCACCATCAACGAGGTGGCCTCGGCTATCGCCTCGGCCACACTTGCCGGACAGCAGCAGCAACAAGCCGTGGAACTGGCCTGTCTGCCCACAGGCAGCGGCAACGACTACATCAAGACTTTCGGCTCGCGCGACGATTTCCTCGACCTGCAGCGTCTCGTCGATGGCACCACGCGCAGGGTGGACATTATGCAGGTCGATGTCAACGCCTTCTCGCGCGAGCAGGCAGCCACCGAGGGTGTTGCCAAGCCATCGGCCACGCGCTACTGCATAAATATATGCAATTTTGGCTTCGACGCCGAGGTGTGCCGTGTCATGAACGCCGTGCGCCGTTTCCCGCTAATAGGCGGCAAAAACGCCTATACCACGGGTATAGTGAAGAGCATCTTCACCTCGCTGCGCTCGCGCTGCAGCATCACTGTCGACGGCAACCTATTCCACGACGGCGCCATGTTGCTATGCACCCTTGCCAACGGCCGCTATGTGGGGGGCAAATACCAGTGCGCCCCAATGTCGGTGTGCGACGACGGGCTGCTCGAGCTCAACCTGTTCCGGCCTATATCGCTGCTGCGCTTCGCCTCGCTGCTGTCCGACTACGAGAGCGGCGCCTACTGCAGTCGTGGCGACATTGCCGATATATGGCGACATTGCCGCGGCACCGTTGTCGAGGTGTCGGCCGACAAGCCGTTCTATATCTGTCTTGATGGCGAGATGCTGCTGGGCAACCACTACCGCATTACGAACCACCGCCAGGCTCTGGCCATGGTGCTGCCGCAAGGTCTCTGAGGCTATCTGGCGACCACTGCCACCTTCTGCGGCGCGGCGTTGTCAATCTGTACGAGGTACACGCCGGCGCTTGACACTCTGATGCGCTGCTCTGCCTCGTTGACAACGGGGACCGCTGCTATCAGGCGTCCGGTGACGTCGTACACGCGCAGCGAGTGCTGTGCGGCTCCCTGTATCCTTATCTCATTGCCGCTGGCATATACCGTGGGCTTGGCATCCACGCATTCTCCTATGCCTTCGCTGTTGGTGTCGCTGTCGCTGGCAAACACCGCGATAAGTGTAATGTTGTTGGAGGCGGCAAAGGTGTAGGGGTTCTCTTCCACGTCGTTGTTCCAGCGCACGAAATGGTAGCCTGCAAACGGGGTGGCGGTAGCTGTCACTGCGCTGCCGTACACGTAGCGGCCCGTGCCGCTGACGCTGCCCATCTGTATGTCGTTGGGCACTATGTATATCTGCATGGTGTCGGGCACTATGGTGGCGGTGTACACTGCGTCGCGCTCCACCATGATCACGCGTGGGTTGTCGGTGTTGCCGTCGTTCCAGCTCACGAAGGAGTAGTGGCGGGCCGTCACAGCCTGTATGGTGACCATGGCACCGTAGGCGTAGGTGCCGCTGCCCATAGTGGTGCCGCCGCTGCTGTTGGAGAGGCGCACCGTAATGGTATAGTCGGTGGTGGCAAAGGAGGCGGTGAAGAGGGTGTCGCCGGTCACGGTGATGGTGCGTGGGTTGTCGGTGATGCCGTCGTTCCAGCGCATGAAAGCGTAGCCCGGGGAGGGGAGGGCGGTGAGTGTGGCGGTGGTGCCGTAACTGTAGAAGCCGCTGCCCGACACATTGCCCATCGTGCTGTCGGCGCTGAGCACTATGACGGTGCTGTGGTCGGCCTCAAACTGCGCTGTCAGTGTGGTGTCGCTCAGCACGGTTAAGGTGCGCGGGTTGTCAAGCCTGCCGTCGGTCCAGCGCAGGAAGTGGTAGTGCCGTGCGGGCACGGCGGTGATGGTGGCCTGTGTGTTGTAGCTATAGTTGCCGCCGCCTGTCACAGAGCCCTGCTGCGGGTCGCTGCTTGTGGCGGTAAGCCGGTAGGAGCGTGGCGCAAAGGTGGCGGTAAACGTGGTGTCGCAGCTCACCGTGATGGTGCGCGGGTTTCTGGTGTCGCCGTCGTTCCAGCTCACAAAGCTATAGCCCTGCAGGGGTATTGCCGTGAGGGTGGCGGTGTCCATGTGGTCGTATTGTCCGCTGCCCGACGTGGTGCCGCGGCTGATGTCCGAGGAAAGTACCGAGACAGCATAGCTGTTGATGGCAAACGAGGCGTAGAAGGTGCTGTCGGAGAGTACCGTGATGGTGCGTGGGTTGTTGGGGTCGCCATCCTGCCAGCTGGTGAAATGGTATCCGTAGTTGGCGGTGGCCAGCAGCGTGGCTGTCGCCCCGTAGGTGTAGCGTCCGCGTGCGTTGAGGCTGCCCATGGCGGGGTCGGTGCTCGATATCACAATGATGTGGGTGTCGACGGCAAACGATGCCGTGAAGGTGCTGTCGCCCTTCACGGTGATGGTGCGTGGGTTGTCGGCGACGCCGTCGTTCCAATGCCTGAAGTGGTAGTGCGACACAGGCATGGCAGAGAGTGTGGCGTTCCTGTCGTAGTAGTGGTAGCCCATGCCGAACACTGCGCCAAGGCTGTCGGCGTTGCTGTTGACAGTGATGAAGTAGCGGTTGGGCGCGAAGCGTGCTGTGAAGGTGGTGTTTCCCTTGAGCACCACGGTGCGCGGGTTATTGGTGTCGCCATCGTTCCACGAGGCGAAGGAGTAGCCGAAGTTGCTTGTCACGCTCAGCGTTATAGTGTCGAGGTAGAGGCCGCTGTCGGCACCCGAGATGGAGCCGCCGACCACGGTGTCGCACACTTTGGTGAGATAATATGTGTTGGGCTCGAAGAACGCCTGCAGGGTGGTGTCGCCCAGCACTGTCACGGTGCGCGGGTTGGTGGTTACGGAGTCGTTCCACATGGCGAAGTGGTAGCCTGTGTTGGGCAGGGCGGTCAGCAGGGTGCTGTCGCCCAAGTTGTAGAAGCCTTGCCCTATCACGCTGCCGCGCGAGCTGTTGTTGACGGTTACGCTGAGTTCGTACAGACCTGTCTCGAAGATGGCATAGATGTTGGTGTCGCTCGTGACCACCAGGGTGCGCGGGTTGGTGGTTACGGAGTCGTTCCACATGGCGAAATGGTAGCCGTTGGCCGACAGGGCCGTTATGGTCACCGCGTTGCCGTAGGTGTAGCGCCCCGAGCCGCTTGCCGACCCTTGCGACGGGTCGTTGCTTGCTATGATCACGGTGTAGGTGTCAATGGCGAAATAGGCTGTATAGGTTATCTCGCTGCGCACCTCCACATTGCGCGGGTTGTTGGTGTTGCCGTCGTTCCAATGGGTGAAATGGTGTCCGGGGTTGGGTATGGCCTCTATGACGGCGTAGGAGAGGTAGTCGTATGTGCCGGTGCCGCTGGTGTGCCCCATGGTGTTGTCGGCGCTGTTGACGTTGACAGGGTAGGGGTTGGGCTGCATGATGGCAGTAAATGTGCTGTCGGCGGTGACGGTGACGGTGCGCAGGAACTGTCTCACGCTGTCGTCCCACGAGTAGAAGTGGTAGCCGTATTCGGGTATGGCGCTCAGTGTGATGCGTTCGCCGTAGGCATAGCTGCCGCCCCCTGCCACGGTGGCGGTGCCCTCGGGTTCGCAGAGGGCCACCACGGTGTATGTGTCGAGGGCAAAGATAGCGCTGATACGCAGTGTGTCGGTGACCAGGAAGGTGCGCGGGTTGGTGGCTATGCTGTCGCTCCAGAAGAGGAAGTGGTGGTGCGCGTTGGCCACGGCGGAGAGCGTGATGGTTGCGTCAGATGCCACGGTGCCCTGACCGGTGACGTAGCCGTAGGTGTTGTTGTTGCTGGTGGCTATCACGGGGAACGAGTCCACTCCGGGGTAGGTGTGGAACATCAGGGTGTCGTTCCAGTCCCCCGTCTCGCAGGCTCCTTTTACCAGCACGGTGTATGAGGTGTCGCCTATCAGGCCGCCGATGCGTGCCGGGCGGCTTTCTGTGGTGTCGTGGCGCCATTCCGTGGCTCCTGCAGGTCGCCACGCCAAGGCGTAGGCACCCGGGCGGCCCTGCCATGTGAGGTAGGCGTAGGAGCTGTGTATCTCGGTGAAGTTAAGGTCGCTGGCAGTCTGGCAGCGGGTGTTGACGGTAAGCGCGCGGCTTGTCAGGCTGCGGTCTGCGCCGCTGTCGCACAGCGTGGTGACGCTGACGCTGTAGCTGTGGTTGGCCTTTAGGCCGTGCATGGTGTATGGGTGGGCGGAGATTATCACTGTGTCGGTGTCGGCAGTGGCGTTGTCGACAATGGCAAGCTCCCACTGCGGGTCGCCCCCTACGGTGTCCCAGTCTATCGTTATGCTGCTGTCGGTGGCATCGGTCTGCGCCACGCGCATGGGCCGCGGACAGGTGTAGTATTCCTCGTTCATAGAGAGCCGCAGTGCAGGCAGATATGTGCCTCGCGTGCCGTTTGCATTGACCGGATGGTTGCCATAGGTTGCAGAATTGTTGTTGCCGCGATATATTGCGGCTCCGTTTTCCGCCGCGGTGTAGTAGTATTTTTGATTGTTAGATTTTGCACTACCTTTGCGTCCCACGCATATCACAAGGTTGTCCTCGCCGTTGTAGTAAAAGGTGGTGTCGAGGGGTATGGCAAACCAGCCTGTCGCGGTGGGTTGCATTCTTGTTGTCTTGGTGTATACAAGAGTGATGTTTGCCAGCGGTATCCAGCCGTTGTTTGCAGTGGCTGCAGTGAGTTGTGTGTGCCCAATGTAAATCTTTATCGAGGTGTCCAGTCCAGCAGCTCCGTTGATACCGGCGCATTTGTACCAGATGGTGTCGATATAGCCTGTGTGTCCTATCATGGAGGCAGGGTATATGCACTGTGACCAGCCGTGATTGTAGTTGTTCAGGAAGGGGGTGAGGTAGCTGTTGGTGTTGTTGGCATCGTTGGCGGTTACAACGATACGACGGTAACTCTGCGAGAGTGCCATTTGGGGCATGGCAAGAGCCGCAATTATGATAATGAGGAGCAAACTTGCGCTGCCACGACGTTTCTTCATATCTTATTAATATTTGATATACAAACGTTTGTGTGCAATGTGCCACCCTATGGTACACTACACTGCAATTAGGCAAAGTTACGAAAAAAAATCCATTATAATAGAAAATTATTCTAAAAAGGCAATTAATGACAAATTGTGTAATATGATTACTAAATGTTATAAAGACGCTGTTTGGGAAATTGCCCAGGAGGGGCAAACTCTCAATTGCTGAGTCTAAGCAATTGAGAGCATGTGTCTCCGACACATTTGGGTAAAGAATTTAGTGTTCATTTATTTGTTTAGAGGCTGTTTTGGTTTTGCCGGTGGCAATAATCGGGTATTGAGCCGGTTGTTTTTTAGCGTTGTCGCGAGGGTGGTTTTCAGGTGGCAATTTTGTGCCTTGGGGTTAAAGAATGATGACATTTTGTCGCTTTTTTTGTCTCATCCAACGCCATTGTGAATAAAAAATATTGTCATGATATCTGTTTGTCATTAAATTCGATACGGGGGCTTTTGCACACCTGAACAAAAAAAAATGGACTTAAAATTTGCCCATGTTAAGAAAATAATGTACTTTTGCAGTCCGAAAGTAACCCTTAATATTGCAGTAATATCGAAGCACAACTACCATTTTTAGACAACATTAAAAAAGGCGTTTGTATGGAAACTGCAACTTGCAAGCTCACCGATAACCAGCTTATCGAGGGTTACATGGATGGCGATTATTCTTGCTTCGAGATACTTCTCTCGCGCTATCAAAGCAAAGTCTACGGCTATATACTCTCCATTGTGAAAGACAAGGAGATGGCCGACGACATCTTCCAGGACACTTTCTATAAGGTGGTGTACACCCTCAACTCGGGATTCTATCACGAGGAGAACAAGTTTATACATTGGGTTATGCGCATAGCCCACAACCTTATTGTCGACTACTTCCGTCGCTCGGGCAAGATGCCCATAGTGCCCAACCGCCCCGACTGCGACATTGTGGAGACGCTGCGTATCCCCGACGAGAACGTAGAGCGCGACATCATGCGCCGCCAGACCCGCCAGAACGTGCGCAAACTTATCAAGCTGCTGCCGCCCGAGCAGCGCCGCGTGGTGATACTGCGCCACTACGGCCGTTGCGACTTCAAGGAGATAGCGGCTCGCACGGGCGTGAGCATCAATACCGCCCTCGGCCGTATGCGCTACGCCATCATCAACTTGCGCCGCTTGGCTCGCGAGTATAACATGTATATAGATTTCTAAAACTAATCATAAAATAATCAAAACAATGCAAGGGCTTTTAATGAATGTCCAGACAATGGCAGAGAAAAAAGAGTATGTGCGTCCCGAGGTTTCTGTGGAGAGTTACATGGTAGAACGCGGCTTTGCCGCAAGCGGTGCCTTCGAGAGTCTCAGCGAGAGCGGCAACAGCTACAACGACAGTAACTTCACCTGATCGGGGCTTGTAAAAGCGCACAAGAGTTCTCTTTACCAAAAAAGTTGCAGCCTCCTCTACGGGTGGCTGCAACTCTTTTTATTCTCTTTTTTGGAGCTGCGTAGACGGCTATCTGGCGGTCTCCAGCTGTTGTTGCAGGGCTTGTATCTCGTCGCGGTACTGTGCGGCGGTGGGGAAGTCGAGTTCCTGCGCCGCCTGCTTCATCTTGCGTTGTTTGTCCCTTATCAGTTTGCGCAGCTGCTCCTTGGTCATCATTGAGGTGTCGGGTCGGCTCGCCGTGCGGCGTAGCGGCGCCTCGGCCTCTCCCGCCAGGTCGGGGGTGCTGTCGCCGTCGTGGTACGTCGTGGCATGGCTTTTCTGGGCGCTTATCTTGTCGGGGTGTGCCGGTGTCACTATGGCGTAGGGGCTGGCTCCTATGTTGCCGCTGTGGGTTATCTGTTCGGCCTCGGCGGAGAGGCTGAACTCCTCGGCGGCTTCGGCGGCAAGCTCCAGCACCGAGGTCTGCCCCATGATGGCTTTGTTGCTCTTCACTATCTGGTGGGGCACTATGGAGTGCTCTATGTTGTAGCGTATCTGTTTCTCGCGGTGGCGGTTGGTCTCGTCGATGGCGCGTTGCATGGAGCCGGTGACGGTGTCGGCATAGAGTATGGCTTTGCTGTGTATGTTGCGTGCGGCGCGTCCTATGGTCTGTATGAGGGCGCGGTCGCTGCGCAGGAAGCCCTCTTTGTCGGCGTCGAGTATGGCGACAAGCGACACTTCGGGCAGGTCGAGCCCCTCGCGCAGCAGGTTGACGCCTACCAGCACGTCGAAGACTCCCATACGCAAGTCGCGCATGATCTCCACGCGCTCAAGGGTGTCGACATCGGAGTGTATGTATTTGGTCTTTATGCCGAGGTTGATGAAGTAGGAGGTGAGCTCCTCGGCCATGCGTTTTGTGAGGGTGGTGACAAGCACGCGCTCGCCCACGCCCACAGTCTGCTCTATGGCATCCAGCAGGTCGTCGACCTGGTTGACTGCCGGGCGCACCTCCACCACGGGGTCGAGGAGTCCGGTGGGGCGTATCACCTGCTCCACGATGACACCCTCAGACTCTTGCAGTTCGTACTCGGCGGGGGTGGCGCTGATATAGATGGTCTGGCCGGTGAGGGCGTAGAACTCGTCGTAGGTCAGAGGGCGGTTGTCGAGGGCCGAAGGCAGGCGGAAGCCATACTCCACCAGTGCTGTCTTGCGGCTGCGGTCGCCGCCGTACATGGCGCGTATCTGCGGCACGGTGACGTGGCTCTCGTCCACCACGAGCAGGAAATCCTCGGGGAAGTAGTCTATGAGGCAGAAGGGGCGCTGCCCCTCGCGCCGCCCGTCGAAGTAGCGCGAATAGTTCTCTATGCCGCTGCAGTAGCCTAACTCCTGTATCATCTCGAGGTCGTAGTTGACGCGCTCCTCAAGCCGCTTGGCCTCAAGGTGGCGTCCGTCGGCCTCAAACTCGTCGCGCCGCACAAACATGTCGTGCTGTATCTGCTGTATGACGGTGCCTATGTTGTCTTTGTTGGTGATGAAGTTGCTGGCGGGGTAGATGGTGACGTCGTCGAAGGTGTCTATGCGCTGTCCGCTTACGGGGTCGAAGGACTCTATGCGGTCCACCTCGTCGTCCCAGAACGTGATGCGGTAGCAGAAGTCGGCAAACGAGGGGTAGATGTCCACCGTCTCGCCCTTGACGCGGAAACGGCCGTTGACGAACTCTATCTCGTTGCGCACATATTGCGCGTCGAGCAGGCGCAGCAGGAGGGTCTGCCGCTGCAGGCGTTCGCCGCGTTTGACGTGGATGGTGCCCCGCTTGAACTCCTCGGGGTTGCCTATGCCGTAGATGCAGCTCACGGAGCATACCACTATGACGTCGCGGCGCCCGCTGAGAAGCGCCGACGAGGCACGCAGACGCAGCCGGTCGAGCTCGTCGTTGATGTCGAGGTCTTTCTCTATGTAGGTGTTGGTGGAGGGTATGTAGGCTTCGGGTTGGTAGTAGTCGTAGTACGAGACAAAGTACTCCACGGCATTGTTGGGGAAGAACTGCTTGAACTCGCCGTAGAGCTGCGCCGCAAGGGTCTTGTTGTGGCTCATGACGAGGGTGGGGCGGTTGAGGGCGGCAATGACGTTGGCAACGGTGAAGGTCTTGCCGCTGCCTGTGACGCCCTGCAGCACCTGGGCTCGCTGTCCGGCACGGATGCCTTGCACCAGCTGCTCTATGGCTTCGGGCTGGTCGCCTGTGGGCTTGTAGTCCGACACTATCTCAAAACCGTGGTTGGACATTGTATTGGTGGTTGTTTCTTTTTCTTTTTTTTCGTTATATCGTTATTGTGTTATAACGTTATTTCGTAGTTGCGGTATTGGCAGATGGCGTTGATGGCGTTTACGCCGTCGAGTGCGCTGGAGGTTATGCCGCCGGCGTAGCCGGCGCCTTCGCCGCAGGGATAGAGGTGGCGAAGTTGGGGGTGCTGGTAGTCGTCGCCGCGGGGTATGCGCACCGGCGACGAGGTGCGGCTCTCCACAGCCAGCACGGAGGCCTCGGCGGTGAGGAAGCCGTGCATCTTGCTGTCGAACTGGCGGAAGGCCTGGCGCAGGTTGTCGGCAATGACTTGCGGCAGCAGCTCGTGGAGCGGAGCGTTGACGCAACGCCCCAGGTAGTTGCTTTTGTTGAGCGACGCGCTGGCGCGCCGGTCGCAGAAGTCGGTGAGCCGTTGGCAGGGGGCGTCGATGCGGCATCCCGCGGCTTGGAACATGGCCTGCTCCACCTGCTGCTGGAAGCGCATGAGGGCCAGCGGGTCGTCGTGGCATGGCACATCGGCGGGGCCTATGGTCACGGCAATGCCGCTGTTGGCCCACGGAGAGCTGCGGCGCGAGTTGCTCATGCCGTTGACCACCTGCTCGCCCTCCGCCGTAGCGGCAGGCACTATGCAGCCCCCCGGACACATACAGAACGAGAAGACGCCGTGGCTGCCCACCTGCGTGGCTATGGAGTAGCTGGCGGGCGGCAGAAAGGCCATCTCGCCTTCGTTGCGGGGCAGCCGGTATTGTATGGCGTTGATAAGCCTCTGGGGGTGCTCAACCCTCACACCCATGGCAAAGGGCTTGGCCTCGATAAGCCATCCGTTGCGGGCGAAGAGCTCGTAGATGCCGCGCGACGAGTGGCCTGTGGCGAGCACTACGGCAATGCCTTCGTGGATGTTGCCGTTGACATCTTTCACTCCTGCCACAACATTGGGGGTGGGGCAGTAGAGGTCTGTGACACGGGTGCCAAAGCGGTACTCGCCGCCGTGTTGTGTTATAGTGTCGCGTATGCGGCTGATGATGGCGCCAAGCCGGTCGGTGCCTATATGGGCGTGGACGTCGACGAGTATGTCGCTGTCGGCGCCGTGCTCCACCAGTTTGCGTAGCACATAGCCTATGTCGCCGCGCTTGGTGGAACGGGTGTATAGTTTGCCGTCGCTGAAGGTGCCTGCGCCGCCTTCGCCGAAGCACCAGTTGCTGGTGGGGTCCACGGTGGCGGTGCGTGCGGCTGCCGCAATGTCGGTGCGGCGCTGCTCCACGGGCTTGCCCTGCTCTACAATGACGGGGCGCAGCCCCACTTCGAGGGCGCGGAGCGCGGCGAAGAGCCCTGCCGGACCGGCCCCCACTATGACTATCGGGGGCGCGTCGTGGCAGCGGCGGTAGCGGCTTGCCGTGACAGGGGGGGCGTAGGGCTCCCCTTCGAGCCACACCTCAAGAGTGGTGTGGTAGACTATGGCGCGCCGCGCGTCGAGGCTGCGCCGCAGGGGATTTATGTGGGCTATCTTGTCGACACTTACACCCATCTTGCGCGCCACGGCGTCGCTTAGCAGCTCGGCGGTGTGGTATTGGCGTGGGGTGAGGTCTATCTGCAGTGTCGTCATGGTGGCGGGAGTGATTATTGCTGCCAGTGGTTGGCGTGGGGGGCTCTATCCCTCGAAGGTGAAGCCGAGCATGAAGGTGCGCGAGGTCATCTTCTCTATGGCTCGCGAGTAATAGTCGTCGTCGGGTATCTTGAGGTTGGGCAGGCCAAAGCTCATCTTGAGCTCTATGGCAAACTTCACGTAGCGCAGGTAGAAGTCGAAGCCGACACCCGCGGTGTAGCGGAAGTCACTGGTGTTGAGTCGCACAATGGACTGGTCGTCTCTGTTTTTGTTGTTGCGCAGCGAGGCGAAGTCAAAGCCGTAGCTTATGCCGCAGGTGAGGTAGGGGCGCATGTCGTTGTAGCGCACGGAGCGGAACTTGAGGTCGACAGGTATCTCGCCGTACACCGACTCCACGCCGCGCCAGTCGTCGAGGTTTCTGTGCGTGGAGGCGTATTGAGAGGACCACGCATAGTTGATGCTGCGGTTGATGAGTGTGAGGCCAGGGGCCATGCGCAGGTTGATGAACTCCAAGAGCTTGAGGTCGCCAATGACGGCAAGGTGGAACCCCGGGTTGTAGTAGGAGGTCACACCCTGCATGGCTTGACGCACCGCGTCGTCCTCGGTGTAGTCAATGGTGAACTTGCTCTGCGAGTAGCCTATCTGTATGCCATAGTGCAGCAACCCTCTGTCGAAATTGCTGAGGTTGTTGACCTGTGCGCTGGCGGCAATGCTCGCGAAGGCACAGAGTAGGGGCAGTATGCGCAAGAAGGGCTTTATAGAGCTTCGAGTTTTTCTTTGTCTACAGGCACCACGCCAACCTGCTCGCATACCAGTCCGCCGGCTTTGTTGGCGTAGGCCATTATGTCGGCCATGGGCATCTTCTGCGTCAGGCATAGGGTGGCTACGCTTATCACGGTGTCGCCGGCTCCCGAGACGTCGGCCACGGCGCGGCGCTCTGCGGGAATGATGAGCGACTGCGGTGTGTCGCCACGGAAGTCGCAGGCATAAATGCCGCGGCTGGAGAGGGTTACCAGCACCACCTGTATGTTCTGCTGGTTGTGGATGATGGCGGCAGCCTTGTCGAGCTCGCTCTGGAGTTGCAGGTCGTCGCTGTTGTCGTCAATGTCAAGGCCCAGCCCCTCGCGCAGCTCTTTGAGGTTGGGCTTGAAGAGGGTGACATCGTGGAAAGTCCTGAAGTGGCGGTGCTTGGGGTCTACGGCGGTGATGATGCCGCGGCGGTTGGCAAGGGCTGTCACCTCGTCAATGATCCTGTTGGTGATGTTGCCTTTGTCGTAGTCCTGAAAGATGAGGGCGTCGACATCGGTGTGTTTGAGCACCGACGTGATGCGGTTTATGAGCAGCTCTTCGTCGGCATTGGAGAGGGGGGTGGTGTCCTCTTCGTCGACACGCACTATGTGGTTGTTGTTGCCAATGACGCGCGACTTCACGGTGGTGCGGCGTGCGTCGGAGGTGAGAATGCCGCGCCGGTCGAGGTTGTGGTCGTACATCAGCTGCATGAAGGCGCGGGCGTTGTCGTCGTTGCCCAGGGTGCTGCAGATGATGGGGCAGCCGCCGAGGGCACTGATGTTGAGGGCTACGTTGGCGGCGCCGCCCAGACGCTGCTCACGCCGGTTGACGGCCACGATGGGCACAGGGGCTTCGGGCGAGATGCGCGACACGCTGCCCCACATATAGGTGTCGACCATCACGTCGCCTACCACCATTATTGTTTTGTCTTTACAGTCAAGCATTGTTGAAATTGAGATTAATTTGGTTGTAAATAAGAGTGTTTTGAGTAATCAGAGTAATCAGATAAACTATATGGTCATTTCGCCGCGGAGCGACTGAGTGAACAGTTTCTTCACCTTTTCGCGGTCGTCGGGGTATTGTCCGAGAAGGAACATGAGCTTTGTTATTGCAGCCTCCACGGTTATGTCGCGTCCGCCAATGACGCCGGCCTGCGAGATGTCGCAGCTGGCCTCGTAGCGGCACAACTCCACGGAGCCCGACTTGCACTGGGTCACGTCGATGACTATCACGCCGCGGTCCACGGCGTTGCGCACGGCGTTGATGAACCACGGCTCCGTGGGGGCGTTGCCCGACCCGTAGGTCTCAAGCACTATGCCCCGCAGGCTGGGCAGGTCGAGAATGGCGCGGGCCACCGCCTCGGTGATGCCCGGATAGAGCTTGAGGATGGCCACGTCGGTGCAGAAATGCTTGTGTACCTGCAGCGGCAGCGTGTGGCGCGGCAGCACCAGCTCGTTGCGGCAGTTGATGCTTATGCCGGCCTGCGCCAGGGAGGGGTAGTTGAAGGAGTCGAAGGCGCTGAACTCCTCGGCGCTGACCTTGGTGCTGCGGTTGCCGCGGTAGAGTCGGCTTTGAAAGAAGATGCACACCTCGGGTATTGTGAAGAGGTGGGTGGAGGCTATCTCAAGGGCGCAGATGATGTTCTCGCGCCCGTCACTGCGCAGCATGCCCAGCGGCAGTTGCGAGCCGGTGAGCACTATGGGCTTGGCAAGGTGCTCAAACATGAAGCTCAGGGCCGACGCGGTGTAGGCCATGGTGTCGGTGCCGTGGAGCACCACAAAGCCGTCGTAGTTGTCGTATTCGCGCTCTATGGCATCGGCTATCTCCACCCACACTGTGGGGTTCATGTTCGACGAGTCGATGAGGCGGCTCAGCTGGTGGGAGTCGATGTCGTAGCTGGCGTGGCGCAGCTGCGGCACAGCGTCGATGATGCGCTCAAGGGCAAAGGGGTGGAGCGCCCCGTTGTCGTCCTGCACCATGCCTATGGTGCCGCCGGTGTATATTATCAGTACTTTGTTGTGCTTCATGGTTAAAAGAGGTTGCTTGGTGTCTTGTGACTTTAAGACCAATGGCTATTTGCTATTCGTTATGGTATGGCTCGTGGTTGATGATGGTGAATGCGCGGTATAGCTGTTCGGCAAAGAAGAGGCGCACCATCTGGTGGTTGAAGGTCATTTGCGACAGCGAGAGCTTGTCGGTTGCCGCGGCGTACACCTCCGGTGCGAAGCCGTAGGCTCCGCCAACGACAAAGGCAAGGTTGCGAATGCCTGCGTTCATCTGTTTTTGCAGGTACTCGGAGAAGCCCACCGAGGAGTATTCTCTCCCATGCTCGTCGAGCAGCACGGTGCGGTCGGCGCCCTCTATGCGCTTGAGGATGTACTCCGCCTCGCGCTCGCGCGTGGCGGCGGGGGTGCCTCCCTTGCGGTCGTGCGGCACTGCTATCTCGTCGTAGGTCATGGGCACGTAATGCTTTAGTCGGGAGAGGTATTGCGAGAGCCCCTCCTGCACAAAAGCCATGTTTGTCTTGCCTACAACGATGAGTCTTATGTTCATAGCAGCTTGGAGATGCGGAAATAGGGGATTTGTGTCGCCCCGTAGAGGCGGTAGGAGAGTTCAATGCCCTGGTCCATGCTGCCCTCGAAGTCGAAAGCCTGTGTGGTGCCCGACAGCCTGTTGATGATTTGCCAGAAGAGCATGGCCGACGTGCCGTTAGGGTGTCCCGGGCGGAGCGCGGAGAGGAGCGAGTAGGCGCAGCGGTCGTCGTAGACCACAAAGCGTGCACCCTGCAGTGTGCCCTCGTCGTCGGCAAGCCCCATGAGCAGACCCTGCCGCCGCTCTGTAGCGGTCTGGATGATGCGTAGCATGAAACGGTCGGAGAGCAGGTCTTTCCTCCCTCTCGATTGCCAGTAGTCTATATGGAAGTCCACAAACTGGCGCGGTGTTACATCAATGGGGTGCAGCTTGCCCTCAAGCCGGTGTATCTGGCGTTGACGCCGCGAGGCGTCGAAACGGGCAAAGACTTGCTGCGGGTCCGAGATGTCGGGTATGCGGTAGGTGTAGCGTGTGGTCTGGCGGTAGCCGGCCCAGTAGAAGGGCAGCCAGTTGGTAACCAGTGGCGAGAAGTTCTGCTGGTAGTATGCGAGGTGCAGCCGCTTGAGCTGGTCTATGAGTTGACGGGCGGCCTGCATCTCGTTGTCCATGGTGTCGGGGCGGAACCACGGCCCGCCGGACTGGGTGAGCTGCGGTTGCACCACATAGCGGAGCCCCAGCTTGCTGCCTATAAGGTAGGGCAGGGCGGCAACGATGGCGCCGCCCTTGTCGGTGGCCAGCAGGACATCCCACTGCTTGTCGGCGCATACGGCCTCCATCCACCAGTGTTGCAGGAACAGGGGTATGCTGCTGCCTTCGGTTAGGCACAACGACAAGTATAGGGCTTTGTTTTCCAGAGGAGTGGGGGGCTTACTGTATCTTTACGTTGACGCGGTTGTTGGCAATGCGGCCCTCGTAGGTCTTGTTGTCGCCTATGGGCTCGCTGTCGCCGTGCGCCTCTATCTCTATGCGGTATTCGGGAATGCCGCGGGCTATGAGGGCTTTCTTCACCTCGGTGGCGCGCTGCCGCGAGAGGCCTTTGTTGTAGGCGTCGGTGCCCACGTTGTCGGAGTGCCCTATGAGCAGCACTTCGAGGCGCTCGTCCTCTTTGAGGTAGTTGGCAAGGTCGTCGAGCATCTCGTTATAGGAGGGTTGCACGGTGGCGTCGTTGGGGAAGAACTTCACGTCCTGGAATGTGCGGGCTCCCTCGGCGGCGCTGGGGAAGAGGTTGATTTTCTTGCTGCCGAAATAGAGGATGAGGCCCACATGGATGATGTCGTCCTTGGGCTGCTCGGTGGTGAAGTAGCTGTCGCCTTTCCAGTAGCGGTAGTCTATCTGGGCTACCTTTATCTGCACCTTGTTTTTCATGTCCTTGCCGGCCATCCACTGTACAAGAGCTTTCACTTGTCGCAGGGCCTGCGCCGCCGCGGTGTCCACAAGCTCTTGGCGGCTGGCTTCGTCGGCGTATGCCGGGTTGATGGCGAAGATGGGGCAGATGAGCATGGGGGCGCGGCTCGACACCTGCAGGTAGTTCATCACCGGTCGGAACGAGCCCCAGCCCGGTTTGCGGTATTCAAGTATTGAGTCGAAGGTGCTGTAGTCAAAGTTGCAGTAGTAGGTAAGCTTGGGGTTGAAGCTGGTGAACTTGCAGATAGTGTCGTAGTTGACTTCGCGTACCTTGTTTTTGCCTACAATAATCGGCGACACCTCTTTCTTGGTTTTCTTGCCTTGGGCATAGGTGTTGGCTGTAGGCAGCAGGAGCAATGCGGCGATGGCGGTTATTATGATTTTTCTCATGGTGGGTTATAGGGTTGTGTTTTTGGTTTTCTTGTTGGAAACGGGGCGTTGTTTGGTTTGAAAGTGGGGGAGGGCTATTCGGTGTCTACCAGTGTGCCGTTCTCGCAACATAGCACGCGGGCGGGGAACTTGTCTATCATCATGAAGTCGTGGGTGGAGATAAGCATGGTGACCTTCTGGTTTTTGTTGATGTCGGTGAGCAGCGTCATGATCTCTCCCGAGGTTATGGGGTCGAGGTTGCCGGTGGGCTCGTCGGCAAGTATCAGGCTGGGGCTGTTGATTATGGCGCGCGCTATGCCCACTCGTTGCTGCTCGCCTTCGGAGAGCTGGTAGGTGGCACAGTGTGCTTTGTCGGCAATACCTACCGATTCGAGGGTGCTCATGATTTGTCGGTCTATGTCGCCTTTGTTCTTCCAGCCTGTGGCGCGCAGCACAAAGTAGAGGTTGTCGTACACGTTGCGGTCGTCAAGGAGGCGGAAGTTCTGAAACACTATGCCTATCTTGCGTCTCAGTGCCGGGATGTGGCGGCGCTTGATGGTGTGGAGGTCGAAGCCGCACACGTGGGCCTCGCCGCCTTCTATGGGTTGGTTGGCGTAGAGGGAGCGCATCAGCGAGGTCTTTCCGGCGCCGCTCTTGCCTATGAGGTAGGCAAACTCGCCGTCAGCCATGCTGAAGCTCACGTTGGTGAGTATGGTGCCCTCATCGTGGCAGATGTTCACACCGCGCAGGTTTATGATTTTTGATGGCTCTGCCGAAACAGTTGCGCCACTAATGTTTTCGCTCTCCATAGCCTGATTATTCTTGTGGGATTTTTATACTATTATTATCCCAAAAAACGCCGATTACGGCGTTTTATTATATCCAAGCAATAAATAATGAAAAATCATTGCCGTAATAGTCCAACGGCAATGATATGGGTAGTGAGAGCCTAATTTTCCGATGCCCTGTTGGGACACCATCTCCATAACCAAAAAGAAGAAAGCAACCCTGCAAAACAACTATTCAGCCAGATTGCAAATCTGAAACGGCATGTATCTAGGATACTAAAATGTTCCATTTTATGAGTCGTTTTCTGGCTGCGGCAGTGTAAGCAAGCTTCCACTGCTCTTGCCGAACGAAAACGTTGGTTTCTTCGCAACCCTCGTTTTCTGGCTGCGGCAGTGTAAGCAAGCTTCCACTGCTCTTGCCGAACGAA
>JAFTDW010000014.1 GCA_017454015.1 Bacteroidales bacterium
CAGCAATCCCCCTAACAGCATCAAATGGAAGGGCGACGACGACAACACCCTCATCAACGACCCCCGAGATGCACCGGCGCGCGTCCTTGCACCGAAGAGCAAGGCGGACTTGGCGTTCATTATGCACTCGTTGGCGTGGTTGGCGACTAACGGAACGGCGGCAATCGTCTGTTTCCCCGGTGTGATGTATCGCGGCGGAGCGGAGAAGAAGATACGGCAATACCTCATCGCGGGCAACTATGTGGATTGTATCATCCAACTCCCCGACAACCTATTCTTCGGTACCAGCATAGCGACCTGCATTATGGTGTTGAAGAAGGCGAAGAAGGACAATAGAACACTATTCATAGATGCAAGCAAAGAGTGTGTCAAGATAACGAACAACAACAAACTCACCCCCGAGAACATCGACCACATCGTGCAGTTGTTCGCAGACCGTAAGGATGTGCAGTATCAGTGCAAATTGGTGAGCAACGACACCATAGCGGAGGGCGACTACAACCTGTCGGTATCCACCTATGTGGAGCAAGAGGACACCCGTGAGAAGGTGGATATTGCAGAACTGAATGCACGGATAGAAAAGATAGTGGCGCACGAGAACGAGTTGAGAGCGCAGATTGACGAAATCATAAAAAGATTGGAGATTGCAGAATGAGTGAAATACAGAAACATACCGACACCCGTTTCATCACTGATGTATGCGCTATCATTGAGACGGGAAG
Source organism: Bacteroidales bacterium (assembly GCA_017454015.1). GTDB lineage: Bacteria > Bacteroidota > Bacteroidia > Bacteroidales > P3 > Colimorpha. The sequence goes on from JAFTDW010000014.1 coordinate 723, forward strand.
GGCAAAAGCCTATTCGTCCGTCAATGCAGTTATGATAGAAACCTATTGGAACATAGGGAAAAGAATAGTGGAAGAAGAACAGCATGGAGAGGAACGCGCCACGTACGGGGAGCATGTTTTGGCGAACCTGTCTGCGGAGCTGACAAGGCGGTACGGCAAGGGGTTCGGCAAACGCTACCTCGCCTATTTCAGGGAGTTCTATCTAACCATTCCCGATTTGACAATTTTGCAAACGCGTTTGCAAAATCTCTCCTGGTCGCATATCCTTACCGCATTACGCTGCGACAGCAATGTGGCTATTCGCTGGTATCTTGAAACTGCATCGCGTGAGATGTGGAGCGTACGAACCCTCAGTCGCAATATCGGCACCCAATACTTCGAGCGGCACCTGCGGCAGCCTCAACTGCCAATGGAAGAAGGACAACTGGACAAAATGGAGATGCTGAAAAGCCCAGTCGTAGCCGAGTTCCTTGGATTCAAGCAGGACAACAGCTTCTCCGAACAAGAGCTTGAGACCTCCATCATCAACCATTTGCAAGACTTTATCATGGAACTGGGTCGTGGATTCGCGTTCATCTCAAGGCAGCAGCTCATACGCACTGACACGCAGGACTATTATATTGACTTGGTTTTCTACAACGTAATATTGAAATGCTATGTGCTTGTGGACCTTAAGGTAGGCACCATCACCCATCAGGACGTAGGGCAGATGGATATGTATGTGCGGATGTACGACGACTTGAAACGCACTGATGGCGACAATCCCACCATCGGCTTGGTGCTGTGTTCCGAAACGAGCAAAGCCATCGCTAAATACTCCATTCTCAACGGTAGCCAACAGCTTTTTGCCGCCAAGTATATGCCCTATCTGCCGACCGAAGATGAACTGCGGCACGAGATAGAGCGACAGAAAGAAATCTTTATGCTGCAACAAAAAGAACAAGAGGACTGACATCATGGTCAAAATTGACAAACTGACGAGCGGAGCGAGAGCAATGCAGAAACACGGTTCTGGCATTGCCGAGAGAGAAGGAAGTGGCGCGATAGCGCAACTGATACAGCAATATTGTCCGGATGGCGTGGAATATGTAAAACTCGACGAAATCGGCAGTTTCTATTCTGGGTTATCGGGCAAATCGAAGGAAGATTTTCGTGACGGCAATGCAAAGTTCATCACCTATGTAAATATTTTCAATAACCCAGCACTTAACACAGATGTGGAAGATAAAGTCAAAATAGCAGATGGTGAAAAACAAAACACCATCCAATATGGCGACCTTCTTTTCACGGGTTCTTCGGAAACACCGGATGAATGTGGTATGTGTTCGGTTTTGACACATCACACAGACGAGAAACTATATCTAAACAGTTTCTGTTTTGGCTTTCGGTTCAATGACCTATCTGATAAGAACCCTGATTTTATGAAACATTTGTTTAGGAGTTCAAGCATTAGAAAGGTTATCTGTAAGACGGCAAATGGCGTTACAAGGTACAACATATCCAAAAAAGAGTTTGCAAAGATTGAAATCCCCCTTCCCCCACTACCCGTCCAAGAGGAGATAGTGAGGATATTGGACAATTTTACAAATCTTGCAGCGGAGCTGCAAGCGGAGCTGCAAGCGAGGCAACAACAATACAACTATTACCGTGATACCCTACTTAATGTAGAATGTAGAATTAAGAATGTAGAATGGCTACCAATTCCAATGTTTGCAGAATTAAAAGCAGGAAAATCGATTAAGTCAACGGAGCTGGAAGAGATAAAGAATGATGACCACAAATATCCTTGTTTTGGAGGAAACGGGATAAGGGGATACATTGGGAAAGTGTCTCATAGTGGGGAATATGCAATTATTGGGAGGCAGGGAGCTCTCTGTGGATGTGTAAATTGGGCATCGGGAGATTTTTATGCAACTGAACATGCAGTTGTGTGCAGTCCCTTGGACAATGTAATTTCAAGATTTGTTTATTATTTATTTGCAACGGCAAACCTAAACCAATATAAATCACAGGGAGCACAACCTGGTTTATCTGTGCAAAGGTTAAATGAATTGGTTTTCCCCATCCCACCATTATCCGAACAACAACGAATTGTCTCCATCCTTGACCGTTTCGATACCCTCACCAATAACCTGTCCCAAGGTCTTCCGGCGGAGATTGAGGCACGGCAGCAGCAGTACGAGTATTACCGAGACCAACTACTGACGTTTAAACGAATGTAGAATGTAGAATTAAGAATGTAGAATTATGAGAGATAACATATTATTGGATAAGAGTAAGGCGTTGGCGTTGAGAATTATACGTATGTATAAGTATTTGTGTGATGAGAAGAAAGAGTTTGTGTTGTCCAAACAAGTATTACGAAGTGGTACAAGCATTGGGGCTAATGTTAGAGAGGCTAACCGTTCGCAATCCACAAATGAGTTTATAGCAAAATTGAATATATCCCTCAAAGAAGCCGACGAAACCCTTTACTGGCTCGAACTGCTCCACGAAAGCGACTATATAGACGATGAAGCATTCAACAGCATCTACACCGACACCGAGGAAGTACTCAAACTGCTCGTCTCCATAATCAAATCCACCAAATCCAATCTCAATTCTTAATTCTACATTCTAAAATTTCTACATCCTACATTCTAAACTCTAAATTGATATGAATTACAACATCATAGCGGAGAACGAGGAATATACCGTAGTCAGTGAGTACGAAACCGTGTATGGGGCACCCGACCAATACCAGAGCGAGGCGGCACTTGAAAGGGATTTCATCAAGACCCTGACGGAACAGGGATACGAATACCTACCAATCCACGAGGAGAAGGACTTGGTGGATAACCTTCGTGTGCAGTTGGAGCGACTGAACCACTACACCTTCACCGATGCAGAATGGGAGCGTTTCTTTGGCGAGAACCTCGCGAACAAGAACGACGGCATAGAAGCAAAGACCACCAAGATACAAGAAGACTTCATTCAGGTGTTGAAGACCGACACGGGTGAGAGCAAGAACATCTACCTCATCGACCGAAAGAACATCCACAACAACTACCTTCAAGTCCTCAACCAATATGAGGAGCACGGCGGCACACACGATGCTCGGTACGATGTATCGATCCTGGTCAATGGTTTTCCATTGGTGCATATTGAACTGAAACGGCGTGGCGTGCAACTGAAGGAGGCGTTCAACCAGATAAACCGTTATCAGCGGGACTCGTTCTGGGCGGGATGTGGGTTGTATGAGTATGTGCAGATTTTTGTCATCAGCAACGGCACCAACACCAAATACTATTCCAACACCACCCGTGCAAACCATATCAAGGAACAGCAGCAGGGCAACCGAAACAAGACGAAGAAGACCAGCAACTCGTTTGAGTTTTCGTCGTTCTGGGCAGACAGCAACAACAAACCCATCCTCGACCTCATCGACTTCACCAAGACATTCTTCTCGAAGCATACGCTGTTGAACGTACTGACCAAGTATTGTGTCTTCACCGAAGAAAGGATATTGATGGTGATGAGACCCTACCAGATAGCGGCCACGGAACGTATCATCGAGCGCATAAGGATAGCGAACAACTACAAGTTGTACGGCAAGATTGAGGGCGGCGGATACATCTGGCACACCACAGGCAGCGGCAAGACCCTCACCTCGTTCAAGACGGCACAGTTGGCATCACGCCTGGAATACATCGACAAGGTGTTGTTCGTGGTCGATAGAAAAGACCTCGACTACCAGACGATGAAAGAGTACAACCGTTTCGAGGAAGGGGCAGCGGACAGCAACTCATCGACGGCGGTACTGCAACGGCAGTTGGAGAACAAGGACAAGAACGGCTCATACCACGACTACAAGATAATCATCACCACCATACAGAAACTGTCCATCTTCGTGCAAAAGAACAAAGGACACGAGATATTCCAGAAGCACGTGGTCATCATCTTCGACGAGTGTCATCGCAGCAACTTCGGCGAGATGCATACGGCAATAACCAAGAATTTTAAGAAATACCATCTGTTCGGTTTCACCGGCACACCCATCTTTGCAGCGAATGCAGGCACGGGCGGCAACATACAACTCAAAACCACCCAACAGGCTTTCGGCGACAAACTGCACACCTACACCATCGTCGATGCAATCAACGACGAGAATGTCCTACCGTTCCGCATCGACTATGTGAATACCTTGAAGCAGAAGGAGGGCATACAAGACAAGCAGATTTCGGCAATCGACCGAGAGAAGGCAATGTCGGCACCCGAGCGTGTGGAAGAGGTGGTGAGGTACATCCTCGAACACTTCGACCAGAAGACCAAGCGGACATCCTACTACTCGTTCCGAACCCTGCAAAACATCAGCGAGGTGGCGAGTGCAGGACGTGGCAAGGAGGTGAAGGAAGAGAAGATGGTGCAGAAACTGCTTGGCTTCAATGCAATGTTTGCAGTGGCAACCATACCGATGGCGAAGGCATACTACAACGAGTTCAAGAAACAGCAGGCGGCATTGCCCGAAGCGCAGCGGCTGAAAGTGGCACTCATATACTCATACTGCACAAACGAAGAAGAGAACGACGGCATACCACCCGAAGAGAACCCCGAAAGCACCACCAACCTCGACCAGCAGAGCAGAGATTTCCTCGACGGCGCAATCAAGGACTACAACCAGATGGTCGGCACCAACTACGACACCAGCAGCGACAAGTTCCAAAACTACTACAAGGACCTTTCGTTGAGGATGAAGAACCGTCAGGTGGATTTGTTGATTGTGGTCAATATGTTCCTCACGGGTTTCGATGCAACCACACTGAACACCCTGTTCGTCGATAAAAACCTCCGTCAGCACGGACTGATACAGAGTTATAGCAGAACCAACCGAATACTCAATTCCATAAAGACCTTCGGCAACATCGTCTGCTTCCGAAACCTTCAACAGGAGACCGACGATGCAATTGCACTGTTCGGCGACAAGGATGCAGCAAGTATCGTCCTTTTGAAAGACTTCAACTCGTACTACAACGGATACGACAAACCGAATGGAAAGCACTGTTATGGCTATTCGGAACTGGTGCAGCAGTTGATGACAGAGTTTCCCGACGGTCGTCCGGCAATAGGAGAACAGGAAGAACGGCGGTTCATCGGTCTGTTCGGAAGTCTGTTGAGGAGCATCAACGTACTGCAAGCGTTCGACCAGTTCGATGGCAAAGAGCTACTCACCGACGGTCAGATGCAGGACTACCAGTCCCACTACCTTGATTTGAGGGATAAGTGGCGCAAGAGAATACACGTGGACAAGGAGGTGATAAACGACGACCTCATCTTTGAGACCGAACTCATCCGTCAGGTGGAGATAACCATAGACTACATCCTGATGTTGGTGCAGCAGTACCACGACAGCAACTGCAAGAACAAGGAAATACTTGTGAGCATATCGAAGGCAATCGGGGCAAGTATGAACCTCCGAAGCAAGAAGGAACTCATCGAGAGTTTCATCGAGACCGTCAATACCGAAGAGGATGTGAATGGGGCGTGGGAGGAATATGTGAAACGGAAGAGAGAGGAAGACCTTGCAACCATCATCAAGGAAGAGAGGTTAAAGACGGCAGAGACCAAGAAGTTCATCAACAATGCATTCCGAGACGGACAGTTGAGAACCACCGGCACCGATATCGACAAGATACTGCCGGCAATGTCGAGATTTGGCGGCGGCGGCCTGCCTGGCTCCACAGGAGACACGGCCTGCGACCATCGTGGAGCAAACCGTAGTTATGTCAAAACGTCCGTCATCCGAAAGTTGAGGGAGTTTTTCGAGAAATATATGGGGCTGTAATCAAGCCTGGCGCGGTTGCTATGCTCTTAGCGGAATAATGGCCTGGGGTCAGAAGGTCTGACGGATTTCGTCTTTGAGGAACTCGAGGGCGGCGTCGGTGGGGTTGTCGGTCTTGGCTGTGGTGGCGAAGATGGCACCGGCAAGGCTCTGGGCGTCCTGCTTGTCGGCTATTACTGCCGCCGAGGCGTTGACAAGGTTGATCATCTGCTCTTTGGCTTCGCGCACGTGGTTCCACGCCTCGGAGGAGAGGTAGACCTGCTGGCTGAGGTTATGCTCCCATTCGTCGCGTATGTTCTTGGTCATGACACCCTGCAGCAGCTTGAGATCCATGCCTGGCTTGTAGCAACGCAGCACCAAGCTGTTGGGCGATATACGCTCAAGAAAAAGCGCCATACGCTCGTAAGCCTGCAGACGTATGGGGCTCACGGTGCGCTGCACCTCGGCCTGCTGCTCCATCTTGATGTCGAGGAGGCGGCGTTTCTGCTCATGGTCGAAGTAGCGCTTGGCAAGCAGCAAAAAGATGAGACCAGTGAGGGCTACGGCAAGGAGCGCCGTGGCTACTACTATTATACAGACAACTATTGTGGACATGGGATTTTAAGTTATGAGTTTTAAGTTTTAAGTGGCTACGCAGTTCTTATTAAGTTATGTGTTTTAAGTAGCTACGCAGTTTTTGTGGTGTTAATCTAAGCGGAGGACTGCGAGGAAGGCGCTCTGCGGCACCTCTACGCTGCCCACCTGACGCATGCGTTTCTTGCCCTCTTTCTGTTTCTCGAGCAGCTTGCGTTTACGCGTTATGTCGCCGCCGTAGCATTTGGCGGTAACATCTTTACGCACCTGCCGCACTGTCTCGCGGGCTATTATCTTGCTGCCTATGGCGGCCTGTATAGCCACGTCGAACTGCTGGCGGGGTATGAGCTCTTTGAGTTTCTCGCACATGCGGCGCCCTATGCCGTAGGCGTTGTCGACAAAGGTGAGGGTGGAGAGGGCGTCGACGGGGTCGCCGTTGAGCAGTATCTCGAGTTTGACGAGCTTGGAGGGCTGGTAGCCGTTGAGGTAGTAGTCGAAGGAGGCGTAGCCTTTGGAGATGCTTTTAAGTTTGTCGTAGAAGTCGAAGACCACCTCGCCGAGAGGCAGGTCGAAGGTAATCTCTATGCGGTCGGTGGTGAGGTAGGTCTGGTTTTTGAGTATGCCGCGCTTGTCCATGCAGAGCTTTATGACAGCGCCTATAAAGTCGGCCTTGGTGATAATCTGGGCATGGATGTAGGGCTCGTAGACCTCGGCGATGTTGTTTGGCTCGGGCATGCCCGAAGGGTTGTATACGTCGACCTCGGTGCCGTTGGTGAGCTTGACTTTATACTGCACGTTGGGCACTGTGGTGATGACGTCCATATTGAACTCGCGCGTGAGGCGTTCCTGCACAATCTCCATGTGCAGGAGGCCGAGGAAACCGCAGCGGAAGCCGAAGCCGAGGGCTAGAGAACTCTCGGGCTCGAAGGTGAGCGAGGCGTCGTTGAGCTGCAGTTTCTCGATGCTGGCGCGGAGTTCCTCGTAGTCGTCGGTGTCGACGGGATACACTCCGGCGAACACCATAGGCTTTACGGCCTCGAAGCCCGCTATGGCGCTGTCGCAGGGACTGTCGACATGGGTGATGGTGTCGCCCACACGCACCTCGCGACTTGTCTTTATGCCGCTGATAATGTAGCCCACGTTGCCTGCGCGGAGCTCGCTGCGCGGCTCCATGTTGAGCTTGAGCACACCCACCTCGTCGGCGTTATATTCCTTGCCGGTGCTGACAAACTTGACGTGGTCGCCGGTGCGCAGTGTGCCATTGACAATGCGGAAATAGCTGATGATGCCGCGGAAAGGGTTGAACACCGAGTCGAAGACCAGGGCCTGCAGTGGGGCGTCGGGGTCGCCCTTGGGTGCCGGTATACGGTCGACAATAGCGTCGAGAATAGCGGGGACGCCCTCGCCTGTCTTGGCGCTACAGCGCAGTATCTCGTCGGACTTGCAGCCAAGGAGGTCGACAATCTCGTCGGCCACTTCCTCGGGCATGGCGCTGTCGAGGTCTATCTTGTTCATCACGGGGATGATCTCAAGGTCGTTGTCGAGGGCCAGATAGAGGTTGGAGATAGTCTGTGCCTGTATGCCCTGTGTGGCGTCGACCACGAGGAGGGCGCCTTCGCAGGCGGCTATGGAGCGGGAGACCTCGTAGCTGAAGTCGACATGCCCCGGGGTGTCGATGAGGTTGAGCACATACTGCTCGCCGCCACGGCTGTAGGCCATCTGTATGGCGTGGCTTTTGATGGTGATGCCGCGCTCTTTCTCAAGATCCATGTCGTCGAGCACCTGCGCCTGCATGTCACGCTGGGCAATGGTGTTGGTCTGCTCCAGCAGGCGGTCGGCGAGGGTGCTCTTGCCGTGGTCGATATGAGCTATTATGCAGAAATTGCGTATGTGGGTCAAATCGCTGTTCACTGTAATTCTACATTCTACATTAAACCCTAAAACCTTATAACCCTAAATCCTTTAAACCTTATAACCTTAAATCCCTTATTCTCCTATCTCACTATCAGTTTCTCGATGGCGGTGCGTGTGGTGGTCTGCACTTTGAGGAAGTATGCGCCGCGCGGTACGTCGGGCATGGCAAAGAGCAGGGTGCAGTCTGTGTGGCACGACTGTGTGGACTGGCGTATGGAGCGTCCGGTGATGTCCATAAGGGTTGCCGTCACCGGGCCCTCGGCGCCGTTCACCGCTATGGTGATGCTGCAGCCCGTGTTGGTGGGGTTGGGGTAGATAGCCACCGAGAGGCCGTCGGGGGCTGTGATGGCGTTGTCGGAGAGGGTGGTGAACGACGAGGTAGCCCACTGGCTCTGGGTTGTGGCGTCGCAGACCTTGCGCACGCGCCACTGATAGGATGTGGAGGGGCGCAGACCCGACAGGTTGTAGCTGGCCTGCGAGGTAGACTGGGAGCTGGACCAGTTGGCGTCGGCGTCGGCTTTGTAGGAGACCTCGAAGGAGCCGCTACCCGCCCACAAGAGTGTGGCGGACGAGGAGGTGATGTCGGAACTGCTGAGGCCTGTGGGTGTGTCGCACGGGGTGGGGTCGTCGCCGCCGCCCGACTGGGTGGTGAAGGTGGAGGTGGCCCAAGTGCTACGGTCCGATGCCGAGCAGACCTTGCGCACGCGCCAGTCGTACTGCGTGGAGGCGTCGAGGCCCGTGAAGGTGTGGCTGTTGGTGGAGACCTGCGTGGCGCTGTTCCATGCCGAGGCTCCCGAGGTGCGGTAGGCGACCTCGAAGTTGCCGGAGCCGCTCCAAGTGACGGTTGCCGTGGTGGCTGTGGTGCTGCCTACGGCAAGGCCCGTGGGCTGGTCGCACGGCGTAGTGCCGCCGCCGGTGACGTTGCCTATGAAGATGTCGTCGAGCACCACGCCGTAGCCGTCATTGCATGTGGCGAGGAACGATATCTGGGCGGTGCTGTAACCTGCAAGCGAGATGGTGTCGCACTGCCACGAGGGGATGTCGGAGGTGTAGGTGGCAAGGACTGTCCATTGGCTGCTTGCCGAGGAGCGCACGCACACCTGTAGCTGATCCTGGTCGCCAAGCCATTCCTCCTGCATGTGCCAGAACACCAGCTTGGGCGAGGTGAGTGCCGAGAGGTCGAATATAGGTGACACGAGACGCGACATATCGCTGTTATAGCCCATAATATACATCACATAGCTGCCACCATGGGGCGTCGACGTGGAGCCGTAATAATCCGTCATATCGTCGGCAGCCCAGTATGCTCCGGCAGACTCCTCCGACCAGCAACTTGGCAGAGCCGAGACCGCGTTTTCAAAGCCCTCGGTGTAGCCCTGCGAGGTGACCGCTGTGGTGACGCAGGGTGTGGTGAACGACAGCGAGGCTGCTATGCCCGTGTCGCCAGCGCCGCAGATGGGGCGCACATAGCATGTGTAGTTGGTTGCCGCTGTGAGCGAGTTGATGGTTGCCGTGGTGGTGACCACCGTTGTTGTGGTGTTGCCGCAGCGCACCTGCCAGCTTGACTCGGAGCCGCCGGCAGTCCACGTGAATGTAGCCGACGTGGTGGTGAGGCTGGTATTGGAGAGGTTGGAGACTCCAGGGCAGGAGTTGGTGGATATAACCAGATTGTCGATGGCTGCGGGTGGCTGGCTTCCGGCGCTGTAGTCGTTGTGCCAGAAGAACACGAGGTGATAGATACCCTGTGAGGTTATGGAGAATACGCCGTTTTGGTTGGTCCATTGAGGGTGCTGGTTGAGTATCGAGCCACCGTCGAGGGATATGGCACCGGCAGGGAGGCTGTAGGAATCGAAACCCGAGGCGTAGCCTGCGGTGAGCGGCGTGCCGTCGGGCACAAAGGCCACACGCAGGTAGTCGTAGGTCGTCTCGCCGTCGCAACGCCAGTCGAAGCTGTAGGCGTACTGTCCCGGCTGGAACCTGAACGAGCGGTAGGCAAAGACATAGGAGTCACTTGAATTGTCGTAGGTGTTGGTAGCGCCGTTGTCGTAGGTGACATAGAGGCCGTGGTTGTCGCCGGTGCCGTTGTATGCGGCAGTGCCTATGTGCCACTGGTTAGGCTCGCTGCCGTTGAGGAGCAGCCAGCTGTTGGTGATGGCGGTGTCGCCAAACGAGCAGTTGTAGGGCAACGAGCTCACCGGTGCTCCGGGGAGTGTGAGGAAGCTCACCATGGCGGAGTCGCTGTTGTTGCCGTTGAGGCAGTTGGCCCACACATAGGCGTCGTATTGGGTGTTGGAGGAGAGGCCCGAGAGGGCGTAGGTAGTGTCGGAGGCATAGACCGTGGTGCCGTTGCCCGGGGTGAATCCACGGGGGCCATACTCGATGGTCCAGCTTGTGGATGTGCCCATCTCCCTCCATGTAAGGATGCAGCTGTCGGCAAGCGGCGTGGCAGAGAGAGCCACGGGCATATAGCAGTCGGGATAGGAGAAGCAGCTGACGCTGATTTGGAAACCATCGTAGGTGCTGGACATATCGGAAATGAATCGTATGGCTATGACGTTGGAGGTGGAGACAACGGGGGGTATGACACCCTGACCGCTCAAAGCGATAAGCAGAGGTGCATTAGTGTCTCGCCCGTCGTATACAAAGATAGAATCCCAGTTATTTTCAACATAATAAGAACCGGTGATATAAATCACCGAGTCGGTGGAGGGGGTACGCACTAAGAGAATGGCGTCGCAATAATTGCTGTACTGGCCGGAGACGCCTCCGTCGTCGACTATTATTGCGCCACAAGTGACTATGGAGTCGACGCCCGTTGTGTTCATTTGCACCACACCGGTAAGGAAATTCAGGGGGCCGCGCCACGACGACGTCTCAACGCCGCAGTTGCTGCGCACATAGACATCGTAGGAGTGGCCGTTGAGCAGATTGGTGAGGGCGTATGTGGAGTCGTAGGCCGATATGAGGTTCAGACAGGTGTCGGGGTTGCCGCCATGCTGCACCAGTGCTATATCCCAAGCGTAAATGCTGGGGTCGTTGCCGTACCACGCTATGGTTGTGGAGTCGCTCCTTGCGGAACCCACGAGGGTCAAGCTGCGCGGACGCGGGCAGTTGCTGTGCGGGGCAAGGATGACGTCGTCGATATAGCAATAGGAGGAGGAGCTGTTACCGTCGGCGACAAAAGCCACGTAGCGGTGGGCACCCGGGAGGTTGGAGAGCTGCAGTTCCTGCTCGGTCCATGTGTAGGAGCCGTCGGTGACAAAGGTCTGCACGGTGTTGTAGGTGGTGGGGTCTGTAGGGTCGCCCATGGTTACAACCTGCAGGTTGCAGGTACTGCTCGAGTTGTACATCTTGAAAGTAAGGTCGAGGCCGCCTACAGAGTCCTCCACTGCCGGCATGACAACGTAGGTCGATGTCAACGACGAGTAGTACGACGTATAGAAATAGAGGCTGGCGGCACCCGAGGCAGCGTAGGTGGTGCTAAAATAAACGCCTGTCGAGTAGCCGGAGTTGTAGATGCCCTCTGTCAGCGTGCCGTTGAGCATGTAATAGAACTGCCAGCAGTTGTCTATCAGACCCTGCACATCGTCGGTGGTGTTTTCGAATCCCTGACTGATGGGCAGGTTGGTGTGTGCCACGGGGACACAGCCGGTGATAAACGTGCCGCTGATGTTTGCCGACGTGTCGCTGCCACAGTCGGCATGCACATACACATAATAGCGCGTTTGCGGCTGCAGGTTGTCAAGGGTGTAGATAGTGTCGTACGCATAGACGGTGGTGCCTTGGTAGCAACCCGGAGCAAAGGCGCTGTCGGCATACTCTATCACCCACGAGGTGGCCTGGCCGCGCTCGTGCCAGCTTAGGGTGCACGAGTCGGAGGTGATGTTCGAGAATGTGAGGTTGCCCGGTCGCGGGCATGTCGGCTCGAAAATGGTAACGTTGTCAACGCAGGCGGCGGGGCTGGAGCCTACGCTGCCATCGTTGCACCACATGAATACGAGTCGCCACGTGCCGGCTGACACATTTGTGGTAACGAAAAAGTTCTCCCACGAGTTCGAGAGGTTGAGCTTGCCGTTCGAGACGTCGACCCAGCCTGAGGGAAGCATCGGCGAGGTGGCAAAGCTGTAGTTGTCCGACGTCCCGTCGGGCAACAACCCCGGAGTGAGCGTTGCGCTTGAGGGGACAAGGAATGCCCACAAATAGTCGTAGTTGGTCTCGCCGTAGCACTTCCAGTTAAAGCTGATCTCGAGAGCCGCCGCCGACTGGAGCGTGAACTGATAATAGGCATAAACATAGCTGGTGTCGTATGGGCTATAGGTCGCCGTGGCGCCGTTGTCGCTCGAGATATAGAGGGCGTGCGAGCCAGCGCTGTGTTCGGCGGTGCCTATCGCCCAGTGGTTGGTGTGTGAGTTGCCGAGGAGCACCCAGCCGGTTGTGTCGGCAGAGTTCTCGAAGCCGGTGCTATAGTTAAGGTTTTGTGCACTGGCGGCAAAGCCAAGCATGGTAACGAAAGCGGTCATTACCGCCTTGAATGTCGTTCTCATAGTGAGTGTTTTTTTTAGAGTTGGAAGGGTTAGAAGGGTTTAGGGTTTTAAGGGTTTAGGGGTTTAGGGTTGGAAGGGTTTGGGATTATTTCACGATGAGTTTCTCGACGGCTGTGCGATTTGCGGTCTGTACACGCACGAAGTAGGTGCCGCTGGGCACTGCCGGGAGGTCGAAGCGGAGGGTGCAGTCGGAGGTGCAAATCTGAGACGCGTTGTGCAGTTTGCAGCCTTTTACATCCAACAGGGAGACTGCCACAAAGCCATCGGCGCCGCCAACGGTTACGGTTACCGACGACCCCGAGCTGGCAGGGTTGGGATAGAGGGCTATGGTGGTGCCATAGGCATCAATGGAGCCTATGCCGCTGCCGTCGAGCGTAGTGAAGAAGGTGTCGACCCAGTCGCTTAAGCCGTTGTCGGAGCATACCTTGCGCACACGCCACATATAGACGGTAGTGTCGAGAAGGTTGTCCATGTCAAAATGGTTTGACGCAATTGTTATCGGGTCGCTCCAGCTGGGGGCGTTGTCAATCTTGTACGACACTTCAAACGTGCCGCTGCCCGTCCATGATATATAGGCGGCGTGCGGTGTGACATTGGATATAACGATATCTGTCGGTGGGTCGCAGGGTTCCGGTTGGACATCCTCGGCTGTGGTGAACGTAGAGCTGGACCAGTCGCTGTTGTTACCTACGGAACAGACTCTGCACACGCGCCAGTCGTAGTCCGTGGCGGCGGTGAGGCCACTGAACGTATAGGTAGAGGCGGAGACCCCTATGGGTGAGCTCCAGTTGGTGGCTGTCGCCTTCTTGTACGACACTTGGAAATTGCCGCTCTCACGCCACGTCACGGTAGCCGATGTCGTTGTAGTATTGGGGTTGTTGAGACCTGTCGGGTTGGCACATGAAATGCCGCCACCACCGCCGCCGTTACCGCCGCCACCGCCGCCACCGTTGATGCTGTTGCCACACGTGATGTTCAATCTGAAACCGTCGTACTGAGTAGAGCCATCGGAGGTGAATTTTATAGTTAATGCGTTGCCAGTCGATGAGATAGGATTGTTTATGCTTCCGCTGCCAGAGGCATTGAGCAGCATGGTACCGGTAGTGCCAACACCGTCATAGACATAGAGACGGTCATAGCTAGACTCAGTGCGGTAAGAGCCTGTGAATCGTAGTGTAGAGTCCATGTTGCCCGAATAGACCACAACTGTAAAGTTGCAGTTTACGGAGTAATTACCGTTCAAACCTCCATTGTCTGTAATAATGGCTGAACAAGTATATATGGTATCCGTGCCAGTGGCCTGCATCTCATAAACGCCGGTGACAAAATTGAATGGGCCGCGCCATGAAGAGGTCTCGGAATAACAATCGCTACGCACATATACGTCGTACGAAGCACCCGAACGCAGGTTGAAGAACTGGTAAGTGGAGTCGTATGCCATTAAGATATTCTGGCAGGTGTCGGGGTCGCCGTCTTGGGAGACCAGCGCCACGTTCCACATCATCACGTTGGGGTCGTTGCCGTACCATGCCACCGTTGTCTGGGCGGCGGTGGCAGGACCAATGAGGCCTATGGACTGCGGACGCGGGCAGGAGCTGTGAACCATCAGCTCTATATTGTCAATATAAGTTTGGGCGTAGTTGTTTTCGTAATACGCCGCAAGAGCCACATAGCGATGACGCGGCGGCACGTTGACGATAGGTACCTCATAGTTTCTCCATAGGTTGGAGCCATCGGTGACTATGGTACGCACAACATAGCCTGAGTCTATTCTGTCGGGGCTTGGCAATGTATAGACTTTGATTCTGGCATAAGTAGAGTTGTACATATCGAACACAATATCGAGGCCGCCAGCGGAATCAGCCATCATTGGCAACACCATGTAGGCAGTGGAGCCTGAGCCGCTGGCGTAAAAAGAGCAACCGCGGCTGCCCGATGCGGCATAACTGGTGTTGATGGTCACATTGCCCGAGCCGTCGCTCACTGTGTTGTTGTATCTATAGTAGCGGCCCCAGCAGTTGGCGAATGTGCCGGACTCGAAGTTCTCCGAGATGGGCAGGCTTGTCCGCTGCAAGGACGTGCAACTGGTGGTGAATGTAAGGTAACGATTTATCGAGGTGTCGCCGCCACAGTCGGAATGGACGTAGGCATGGTACGTGGTGTTTGGCTGGAGGTTGTCGAGGTAGTAGATAGTGTCGAAAACATATATCAGATTGCCCTGATAGCATCCGGGGAGGAACGCCGAGTCGGCATACTCGAGAATCCACATGGTGGCTTGTCCCATCTCGCTCCACAGCAGGGTGCAGGAGTCGGCGGTGACATTGGTGGTATGGAACGCGGCAGGGGGCGGGCAGGAGCCTATGACACGGTAGAAGTTGTACTGCATGTAGGACGGCAGGGGGGAATAGGGCATCGTTGTTGAAGTAGAGGTTGACTGGGTAGGACTGGCCCATGTACCCGAGAGGGCTATATTGTCAGTGTTGCTATTTGACAGGTAGCACTTCAGCGTGGTACTATAACCACCTACGTCTACAGAGCCGAAGATTATGCTTATATTGCCGGAAGGCCTTAATACAACCTGATAGTTTATTGAGCCGTAGGGCGAAGAGTACCTGTTGAGGTTCACATATTCTATGGTGAATGTGCTGTCTACACTGTTGTGATAATAATAGGCTCTCGAGGTTCCGCTGCGCCCCATGTAACCATCCTGGCAGAGGAAAGGCTGGATAACCTTGTGACCGCTTGGGGAGGAGACGTATGTACTTGACGTCGTCGACTCGCCAAGAAAGATAAAGCCGTTGGCAGAGCAGGCAATGCGGGAGCCGGATGCCAACGTTGCCGTGCCAAAGGGCATGGCAAAAGGCAATGTACAGGTGGCATAGCCGTCGTCGGCGCTTGTGAACGACATTGACGTGCCACGGCTGGCTATGCTGTTATATGTGTTATGGTTGTTCTCGGCTACCAAAATGTAGTCTGCAAGACGCACTTGTGCCTGTACAGGCATTGCAAGCACGAAACAGGCGACCGCCCAAGCGGCAAAACGAATAGTTTTGTTCATATCCCTCGTGTATTATCTATGTTATTAACTATTTGATTATAAACATAATTACAGCATTCTTCGTGACAAAATCGCAAAGAATATCTCTTTACAAAGGTACGAAAAAAAATCCACTTGACAGTAAAAAAGTTCGCCGCATTGCTGCGGCGAACTTTTGCATGATTGATGTTACAGCTGTGTAGGCTGCGCGCCTTTAGTCTGCTTCGTATATCAGGAGCTGGCCTTCGGCGTAGATGAAGAGCATCGGGTCTTTGTCGTTTTTCTTGAGGATCCAGCAGCCGCCGTTCTCACGGTCTATCTCCATGCGGCAGTATTTGCGGCTCACCTCTTGCTCGGCCAGCAGATGGTCGTCGCGGTCGAATACTTGGAGGTAGTTCTTGCCGTCGGTGTCGCGGATGAGGGCGTACATGTAGTCGCCACTTATGGCGTATGCTATGAGATCCGTGTTGTATTTCTCGCGCACATACTCGCGCACCACAACCACATCGGTCACATGGTAGTCATACCAGTAGCTGTTGCAGTAGAACCAGAAGCCGGGCCAGAATATGGGACGCGGGGGCAGCGGGTGCCAGAAGACGGGGTGCATGTGCATCATGTGGTGATGGATGGGGTGGTGGAAGTAGGGTGCAGGATGTATGCGTCTGTGCGAAGGGGGCATGGGGCCGGGGTGACCCGGTGTGCCGTAGTGCGGGTGACGGTCGCCCGACGGACGGTCGCCGACGCGTGCGGGAGCACCGCCACGCGAGGAGGGATGGTTAACCCTGCCGCTCGGAGGCACAGGGGCGTCGCGATGGACGCCTGCAGGACGCGTGGAGGAGGGATGACCGCCTTCGCGGCCGCTGTGTACAGTGCCGCTGGGTCTGTCGGAGACGCGGGAGCCACTCGGCCTGCCGGGGGCGCCGGAGACACGGGAGCTGCTCGGTGCGCCGGAGACGCGTGAACTGCTCGGAGCACCGGAGACGCGGGGACTGCTGGATCTGCTCGGAGCACTGGAGACGCGGGGACTGCTGGATCTGCTCGGAGCACTAGAGTGCGACACCGAACTTGAGGAGGAACGCGAGTAGGAAGAGCTGCGGCTACTCGACGAGCTGCTATGGCTGCTCACCGACGAACTCGACCGCGAACTGCCGCTATATCCACCGCCGCCACGCGACGAGCTGCTGTGACTTACCGACGAACTGTGGCTGCCGCCGCCACCACCATGACTGCCGCCGCCGTGGCTGCCGCCACCGCCGCGTCCTTGCGCCCACACAGGGCTGCATGCCAATGCCAGCGATATGCCGACTGCTGCAAAAAACTTGAATGCTTTCATTTTGAACTCCTTTCTTATTTGGTTAGGTGTTTCGTTTCTCAATGCAAAGTTACACACTTCCCACAAGGAAAAACCCGAAACCTCAACCTATTTTTCCGAAAGAGTTTTTTTTGTCACATAATCAAAGGTTACAAAACCCATAAACGATTAAACCCTATAACCTTATAACCCTAAAAAACCTATCACCCTACAACCACCAGTTGTATTGTGTTTCGGCTGCGCTGCTGCAACAATATGCCGCGTCCGGCTACCACACGCTGCACCACCTCCTCGTTATAATAGCGCACGGTGATGAGCTGCAAACCGCGGTTGTAACGCAGCTTGAAGCTGTCCGACAGCTGTGTCCTGAGTAGCGAGAGCAGCAGCTCGTTGTCGTCGACGCAGAGCGAGAAGCTTAGCGCCGAGTTCTGCATCATGTTGACCTTCACGCCCGTATCCGACAGCACTCCGAATATTTTCTGAAGGTTGTCCTCGGCAATGAACGAGAAATCCTTGGGCATTATGCTGAGCAGCACTTGGTTGCCCTTCACTATGTAAAGCGGTGTGAGTGGCTCTATGGCCTTGTAGGGTCCCACTGTGGACCCTTCGGCATCGGGCACCAGGAAGGATTTTATGAAAAGCGGGATGTTTTTGTTCTGCAACGGTTTCACCGTCTTGGGGTGAATGACGCTGGCGCCGTAGTAGGCCAGCTCAATGGCCTCGTTGTAGGGTATGCGGGCTATCTTGCGTGTGTTGGCGAAGTATTTGGGGTCGGCATCCAGAAAGCCATCGACATCTTTCCATATTGTCATGCTTTCGGCTCCCAAGGCATAAGAGAGTATGGCTGCCGAATAGTCGGAGCCTTCGCGCCCAAGGGTGGTGGTGGTGCCGTCGCTGCCACCGGCAATAAAGCCTTGAGTGACTACCATCGTGCAGCCGGAGTGCAGCAACGCCTTGATTCTGTCGCGCACTTTTCGGGAGGTCTGGTCCCACTGCACACGCCCTTCGCGGTGGTTGTTGTCGGTAACTATCAGCTGTCGCACATCCTCCCACCTGTTGGCCATGCCTATGCTTTCGAGATAGGCGCTCACTATGGTTGTGGATATCAGCTCGCCGTAGCTCACTATGCTGTCGTAGGCTTGGTCGTAGCAGCTTGTGTCGGCGTCGGCGTACTGCGCCACGGCGCACCGCAGGCTGTCCAGCAGAGCCTGCAGGCTCTCCCCCACCCTGTTCTCTATGTCGAGCTCCCGCACTATTTGCTGGTGATAGTCGGCGACCTGACTGACGGCCTCCACGGCTTGTCCGCCACCGAGCACCAGTTTCTCGAGGGCGTTGGTGGTCTTGCCCATGGCCGACACGACTACAAGCAACGGCACGTCGTGGTGCCGCCTCACTATCTCGGCCATGTTGCGCACCGCAGCGGCGCTGTTGACCGAAGCCCCTCCAAACTTGAAAACTTTCATTGTCTTAGCAGCTAATAAAAACCTTATAACCTTTAAACCTTAAAACCCTATAACCTATATGTTTATATTATCGTTATTTTTATGATTCTGCCCTTACAGGGCGCTACTGCAACTTGCCGATTTACCCAGGGCGGTGCCCAGGGGCTGATTGATTTATGCCCTTTCATGGGCGATTTATAAAATAACCCTTGAACCTTTTAACCCTAAAACCTTATATGTCGCTGTATGTCGCGCTTGACCTCTTTCTCTTTTATTGCCTCGCGCTTGTCGTAGGTCTTCTTGCCTCGGGCAAGGGATATATCGAGCTTGGCGTATCCGCGTTCGTCGATGTAGAGGAGTGTGGGGACTATGGTGAAGCCTCGTTCCTTGACTTTGTTCTGCAGCTTACGCAGCTCACGGCGGGTAAGCAGCAATTTGCGGTCGCGCTTGGACTGATGGTTGATGAAACCGCCAAAGCGGTACTCGGAGATATGCATCTGCCGCACAAAAAGCTCGTTACCGAGGAAGGCGCAGTAGGCGTCGTTGATGTTGGCCTTGCCGTCGCGTATTGATTTTATCTCGGTACCAGCAAGCACCAGCCCCGCGGTGAAGCTCTCCAACAGGTAATACTCATGCTCCGCCCGCTTGTTCTTTATATCTATTACGTGTTTGGCTTCCATAACACCCAAAAAACAATAGCCTTATAACCCTATAACCTTTAAACCTTATAACCTTTAAACCTTAAAACCCTATAACCTTATTCGTAGAGTTTTTCGAGTATCTTGTTTACCAATAGCCGGCGGCTGGAGAAGATGCCGGTGAAGGTGACTTTGGGGAAGAGGCTGACAAGGAGCTGGTCGACCCGCTGCTGGTCGTTGAGGAAATCTATGTCGTATTGTATGCCGTCGCGGTAGGCTCGGTTGTAGATATGTGTGATGGAGTCGATGCCCGACTGGGTGACGTAGCGTGCCTCGACGTTGTTGAACTTGCCTGTAACCTGCTTGCCGTAGCCAGGGAAACTGGTGAGCTCAATGTTGCCGCCGCCGGAGCATAGAAACTGGGAGGTGTCGCTTAGCGCTATAAGGAACATGTTGGTGTTGCCGTCGAGGGTGGAGAGGATGTCGCGCACCAAGAAATGGTGGAGCCTGTCGACCGTCACCTGATTGGAGAGCTGGTACTGTCCGCGGGCTGTGTCGACCAACTGACACCCCATGTAGGGATAGGTGAGGCTGGAGATGGCGGAGAGGTTGACATTGGCGCCAATGGTGACGTTGCCTGTTGCCGAGCCGTCGAGTATGTCGGTCATGCAGGACTTGAAGTTGATGGTGCTTATGCCTGCCTGGTAGCAGATACCCAGCGAGTCGTCGACTTGTATGGTTATCTCCCCGAGGTAGCCGTCGCCGGCGTCGTCAATGCCATCCTTGACTTTCTGGCAGGAGAAGGTGAAGAACAGCACGGTGACAAAGGACAGTATGTATGCGGTGGATTTGATAGATGGCATAAAACCTGTGGGTTAGGGGTGGAGGGTTGGAAGGGTTTAGGGGTGGAATGCTATTGGGGGGTTATCTTATCAGCAAGACGGTGCCGCGCTTGGACAGTTGCTTCTCTTCGGAGACGGTGATGTCGTTGTAGTAGATGATGTAGATGTAGTTGCCTTGCGGCTGCTTGATGTTTTTGTAGGTACCGTCCCATGCCTCATTGATGTCCTCGCTCTCGAAGACTGTCTCGCCCAAACGGTTGTATATATATATGTGGTAACCCACAAAGCCTTCGCCTTCGACGCGGAAACGGTTGTTCTCGGCCTCATCGGGGGTGAATGCCGAAGGCACATAGACGGTGGAGCGATAGAGTGGCACGACGGCGCGTGCACTGTCGCGGCAACGGTCGCTGACAACCTTGAGGAGTATGGTGACGGAGTCGCTCTCAAGCGGAGTGGGGTATTCGATACGCACATCGCCACCCATGAACTCGTTGTTGATGTACCAGTAGCGGTCGCTGGTGCCGATGCTACGGTCGATGGCGGTAATGGTCATGTTCTCGTAGGTGAGGAACGACGGGGTGTACTCCATATTGGCGACAACACGCGGCAGGGGTATGAGGGTGACCTGTGCGCTGTTGGGGCACAAAGGAGTTTCGTGGTAGTCGGCATAGACGGAGTAGACGGTGGCCTCGGAGGGCTGGACCCAGATGGCGGTGTCGTGCTCATGGCCTTCGATAAGTGTGTCGACAGGGCCGCTGCCCCACACGAAATACATGCCCTCGTCGATGGAAAGGCGGAGACGGTACTGCGAGTTGTAGCAGTCCTTGGTGTAGCTTATCCTGATGTCGGGCGGCTGGAGCTCGAGCAGGTCGAGGCGCACCACGCTGTCGCAGCCGTCGACGTTGGTGAACACGTCGGTGTAGGTGCCGCCGCGTGTGAGTATCTGCCCACGGTAGTTGTAGTCGCTGCCAGAGCAGATGGAGTCGACGAGTATGGTGCTGTCGGGGTAGAAGCGGACGAAGTGGAGCGTCACGATGCTGTCGCAGCCTGTGATGTTGGTGAGAGTGTCGGAGACCTCGTCGACAGACTCTTCAAAGGTGCGGCCGCCCCAGTAGAGGGGTTCGCAGCTGGTGCGCGACTCACTACGACGGTTGGCACGTCCTAAGGTAAGGTGCAGGTGTACCACGCTGTCGCAGCCGTTGCGACCTTCGAGGGTGACGGTGGGCAGCATAGTGCTGAGGGTGTAGGTCTGGCCGTCACGCCACACATATCTGTCGCAAGCATGAATCTCTTCGATAACATCTACGGTGTCGACAACTATGAGTCGGTAGGCGACAATACTGTCGCGCCCGTCGGCTGTGCGGTAGGTGTAGTAGCGGGTGCCCGCCTGCTCAAAATAGAGAGACTCCCACATGATAGGCAGGCTGTTGCTGCAGACCGTCATTGTCAGCGTGGTGTCGTAGTTGCGCACCACTATGAGGCTATAGACCACCAGGCTGTCGCAGCCCCACTGGTTGTGCAGATCGGTGACGAGGATGTTGGTGTCCGACTGGCATATAGAGCCATTGATGGCAGTCCACGGCAGCTGGTACTCAAAGATAGTGTCGCGATGGTAGGTGTACGGCGAGTGGCTGTGCATGTGGAAGGTGATTGTAAGGGTGCTGTCCTCGCCATGCTGGCCGCCTCCGGGGAAGAGGTGGGTGACGGTGGCATCCTCTATGATGCGGTGACCGTTCCATGTCATGGGACCGCAGATGTTGGTGTCGGCAGTGTCGAATATGTTGCGGCGCACATAGAGGGAGTAGATTATCATGCTGTCGCATATATCGCCGTTGGGAATCATGAACTCGCGGTTGGTGACGGTGTCGCCGTAGGTATAGGTCTCGCCGTTGACTGTGATGGACCACGGCAGCTGGTTTTCCACTATGGTGTCGCGAATGACCGACTCGCTGCTGTGGAGAGTTATGAGGTTGAAGATGGTGATGCTGTCGACGCCATACTGTCCGCCACCTTTGACGGTGTCGCAGACGGTGATGTCGGTGGTGAGCTGACGCCCACGCCACACGATAGGCAGGTCGTACTCACAGAGTTGGCTGTCGATGGTGTGTCGCACATTCCAGCGCACATATAAGTTATAGGTGATGTTGCTGTCACAACCATTGGCGTTGGCGATGAGCACTGTGCTATCGGTAAGCATGTTGCTTGCCATGATGCCGCCGAAGCTGTTGGTGTCGTAGGTCACGCCGTTGAAGGTCCAGGGCAGCTGGTTCTCGAGTATGGTGTCGCTGACTGTGGAGCTTGTATTACGGTGTATGTGGAGGTTCATGACCACAATGGAGTCCACCTCGCGGTTGCCCGGACGTGCGGCACGGAGGACGTCGCTTTGCCTGACGTCGTCGGTGGTGGAGTTTTCGAAGGTGCGGTTGCCCCAAGTCAGAGGCAGATAGTTCTCGCAGGTATCGGCATAGAGTGTGTCGTAGACGTTCCAGTATACAAAGAGATGGTAATGGATGTTGCTGTCGCAACCCACGGCGTTGCCGATAGTGATGATGCTCTTGGCGACGTAGTCGTAGAACACCACAGTGGTGTCTCTTGTCACGAAGCTGTAGCCGTCGGGCAGGAACTGGTTCTCCACTATAGTGTCGTAGTAGTTGCTGTCGGTGGAGTATTTGATGGTTAAGTGGAGGTAGTCGGTACTGTCGCAGCCGTGGACATTGGAGGAGTCGAGCAGGCGTATATCCTCGTAAGAGCGTTTGTACCAAGTGCCGTTCCAGACAAGGCTGTCGCACGCCGTGAGGGTGCTGTGGCCGCTGTTGCGGTAGTTGACGGTGAGGGTGAGGGTGAGAATACTGTCGCAGCCATAGACGTTGGCGCTGTCGAAGATATGCTGCGGCGTGTAGACCACGGAGCTGTGATCAATACCATTCTCCTTACCATACCAACTGCCGTACCACAGCAGGCTGTCGCATACCTCGGCCACGGTGTCGCCGGTGGACCTGTAGTTGACGGTGAGGTCGAGGGTGAGGATACTGTCGCAGTTCTCGATGTTGCCGTCGTAGAAGATGTGAACCGGAGCCGGGCTGTAGTGAACGACAGGCTCGTGGTCGGCGCCATTCTCATTGCCGTAGATGGAGTCGTACCAGATGATGCTGTCGCACACTATGGCAGTGTCGCCGCCATAGGAGCTGTGGCGCACCTGATATAGGCAGAGGTAGGCTGTACTGTCGCAGCCCACGGCGTTGACAAGGTGTACAATATCGGTAGTGGGATGCTCGTTGGCGGCAAACCAGTCGTTGGTCTGGTAGTATGTGGAGTCGTTGTACCAGTGCAGGCTGTCGCAGACACTGAGGCTGTCAATGCCCGTGGTGCTGTAGCGCACCGTGAGGTTGAGGGTTACAAGGCTGTCGCAACCAGCGGCGTTGATGCGGTGTATGGTGTCGGTAGTGTTGGCGGTGTCGTAGAGGCTACCATTGTGCCAGCGCAAACTGTCGCACACATCCAAAATGTCAACGGCGGTATTGCTGTAGCGCACCGTGAGGTTGAGCGAGAGCAGGCTGTCGCAACCAGCGGCATTGGCCATGTGTAACGTGTCGGTAGTGTTGGAGGCGAGATAGAGGCTGTCGTTGCCATCGCTCCAGCGCAGGCTGTCGCACACATCATATACAAATATGGAGTCACTGCTGTAGCGCACCGTGAGATTGAGGGTCACAAGGCTGTCGCAGCCCACGGCATTGACGCGGTGTACTGTGTCGCTGTTGTTGGCCTCGGTGTAGAGGCTGTCGTTGCCAGAAGTCCAGCGCAGGCTGTCGCACACATTGAAGCTGTCGATGGCAGTGGTGCTGTAGCGCACGGTAAGGTTGAGCGAGAGCAAACTGTCGCAACCCACAGCATTGATCCGGTGTACTGTGTCGGTGTTGTTGGTGGCGAGATAGAGGCTGTCGTTGCCATCGCTCCAGCGCAGGCTGTCGCACACATTGTACGTGAACGTGGAGTCGCTGCTGTAGCGCACAGTGAGGATGAGGCTTACAAGGCTGTCGCAGCCCACGGCATTGGTCAAACGAGCGGCATCCTCGTAGTTGGAGGCTGTATAGAGATTGTTGTTGGCGCTCCAACGCAGACTGTCGCACACATCGAAGGTATCGATGTGGGAAGTGCTGTAGCGCACGGTGAGGTTGAGGGTAACAAGACTGTCGCAACCTCCGGCATTGACGCGATGGATAGTATCGGTGGTGTTGGCAGTGTCGTAGAGGATGTTGTTGTACCAGCGCAGGCTGTCGCACACGTCGAAACTGTCAACTGCCGTATTGCTGTAATGAACCGTGAGGTTGAGGGTTACCACGCTGTCGCAGTTGGCAACATTGGGAATGGTATATGTGGCGGTGTCGTTGCTGGCAGTATACATCACACTGTCTATCCACATCATACTGTCGCACGCCATAATACTGTCTATGCCCGTGTTGCTGTAGTTTACCGTAAGGTCGAGGATTATGACACTGTCGCAGCCCTCCGATGTGAAGTACCTGATAGTGTCGCCGTAAGAGTTGTCGTAGTACCAGTCGCCGTTGTCCCACTGCAGGCTGTCGCACACTATGCGGGTATCGGGGGTCTCGACGCTATAGTGGACGGTGAGGTTTAGCACGACAACACTGTCGCAACCCACGGCATTGCTGATGGTATAGGTGATGGCGCCCGTGGTGTCGGTGGTGTAATAGACCTCGTCGTCTATCCACTGCAGGCTGTCGCACACTATGTTGGTGTCGGTGTATTCGGTGCTGTAGTTGACGGTGAGATAGAGTGTGTCGACGCTTGGACAGCCGTCGGCGGTGTTGTAGCTGTTGTAGTATGTACCCGAGACGTTATAGTTATTAGTGCTGTCGTTGTTTATCCATTCGTAGTTGTCGCACGCCGTGTCGGCAAAACCGGCACTGGTGTTGTGGTAGACAGTGAGCAGCAACGTGTCTACGGCATTGCACCCGTCGACAGAAGTGAAATGGTGGTAATGGGTGTCTGAAGCCGTGAAAGTGTAGACGCTGTCCCGCACACGCCACACAAAGGTGTCGCAGGCAAAGGTGTCGTACACGGTGTCGTATTTCGGGAATATGGTAAGGTTAAGTGTGACTATGCTGTCACATCCCACTGCATTTGTGAAGTGTACTGTGTCGGTGTTGTTGCTTGCGTAATACATACTGTCGTTGCCCGACGTCCAGCGCAGACTGTCGCACACGCTGAAGCTATCGATTGCAACGGTGCTGTGGCGCAGCGTAAGGTTGAGGGTGATGATGCTGTCGCAACCCGACACACTGCTTATAGTATCGAAGGTGGCTGTGTCGGTTTCGTAGGCATACCATGTGCCATGCCACAACAGGCTGTCGCAGACGTTAAAGACCTCGGTGTCTCGCACATAGTTGGTGATGACGAGGTGCAGCGTGTCGGCAATGATGCAGCCATGCTCCGAGAGGGTGTCGTAGATGTAGATACCCGATTGGGTGTATGTGCTGTCGTTCCACACGTAATGGTCGCACGCAGGGATGGTGTCGTTTCTATACGAGGAGTTGTAGACCGTGAGTCTGAGGGTGTCGGTTGTGTAGCAGCTGTTGGGAGCCCTGTAGTAGTAGGTGTAGACTCCGGTAGTGTCGTGCCGCTGGTCGTGCCACCAAATGCTGTCGCAAACAACGGAGTCGATAGACACCGGCACGGAGTGGCGTATCACGAGGTTGATAGAGTCGCGGCTCTCGCAGCCGTTGTCATCAAGATAGACGCTTACATAGAGACCATCCTCCCTATAGGTACTGTCGGAGAGCCTCCAGTAGAAACTGTCGCATTCCACAGTGTAGCTGTAGGAGTGGTGGCTTGCGTATATGGTGTCGAGCACCAGCGTGTCGACCAACGGGCAGAGATTGTGAACAGTATCAAGTCTCGTATCAGTGTATACGCCGGCGGTTGTGTAGGTGTTGCCGCGCCACACATATTGCTCGCATCCCTCCACGGTGTCGCAGTTCGGCGCCTCACGGACAACCGTAAGATTGAGCGTTACAAGGCTGTCGCAGCCGTTTGCAGTGACGGTGTCGAATGTGGTGACGGTGTCGGTGCGGTACATGGTGCCGTGCCACAACACACTGTCGCACACTATGCTGTCGATGCGGGTTTCGACACTTCTGTTGACAGTGAGGTGCAACGTGTCGATTTTCTCACACCCCGCCGCGGTGGTATCGCTGTTGATATATTCGCCAGAAGAATGGTAGATGCTGTCGTTTATCGACCAATGGAAGCTGTCGCAAACTGTTGCCGGAGTTGCGATATGAATGCTGTTGTTGATAGTCAGCGACAAGGTGTCGACGGCTTCGCAGTTGTTGTTGGCTGTGTCAATCCGTACACGCATATACTCGCCCGTGACGGTATATGTAGTGTCGTGCCAATAGAAACTGTCGCAAGCCACCGCTGCGGGGTAACGCATCGGCTGGCCGTGAACTATCGTAAGGTATAAGCTGTCGCGACCGTTGCAGCCGTCGCCGGTGGTGTAGCTGTATTCGTAGTCGCCCGAGACGCTATAGGTGGTGCCATGCCACACAAGGCTGTCGCACACGGTCTTGGCGCTATCGGTGTACACGCTGCGGTTAATGGTCAGGACCAGTGTCTCTGTGCTGTCGCAGCCATGCACCGTGGTGTCGCTATAGACGTAGGTGCCTGTGGCCGTGTATGTGGAGTCTGTCGACGACCAGTGCATGCTGTCGCAGGCGCTCGCCGTGGCACTGTGGTGCACGCTGTTGTACACCGTGAGATTTAACGTGTACAAGTCATGGCACACACCATGCAGGAGGCTGGCATGGTACGTATTGTTTGCAGTGTATGACAGGCTGTCTACACCCCACCAGAAAGTATCGCACACGGTGGTGTCCAACACACTGTCGATTTTATACTGCACTACCAGGCGCAATGTGTCGACACTCGGGCAACCATAGTTGTTTGCGTAGGTGTTATAGTATGTTCCCGAGGCATGGTAGGTTTTAACACTGTCATTGTTTACCCACACAAAACTGTCGCAAGCCTGCTGGTTTTGGCTGTTGTGCGTGCTGTAATGAATAGTGAGGTACAGCGTGTCGATACTGTCGCAGCCGTGCGTTGTGGTGGTACGGTTGTAGTAGATGTCACTTGCCGTATAGGTTCTGCCTGTTTTCGACCATGTATAGCTGTTGCAGGCCGTGTCGGTATCAGCACTGTAACGGCTTTGATATATGGTGAGACGCAGGGTGTCAAAAACCATGCAGTTGTGGTTTTCTACATCAATGCGAGGGTCGGTGTAGACTCCGCTTGTGGTGTAGGCTGTACCCTGCCATGTGTGGCTGTCGCATGCCTCGACGGTGTCGACAACCGGCACACCGTGATATACCGTAAGGTTGAGACGCTTGGAGATGTCGCAGTCATAAATATTGCGCGATATTGCATGGAGGTATACACCCGAAGTGCGATATACGTTGCCATACCACAAGAAACTGTCACAAACAACAACGGGTAGGGTATCGTTAACTTCGCCGTGACGGACTGTGAGGTGCAGCGTCACGGTGCTGTCGCAACCGGAGACGTTGGTGATTGTGTGGGTTGCCGTGTTGGTGTTGGCGGTATAGGTAATACCGTCAATCCACACCACACTGTCGCAGACCATCCTGGTGTCGGTGCCGGTATTGGAATGACCTATGGTAAGGTTGAGTGTCACAGTGCTGTCGCAACCGGCGGCATTGGTGAGTGTATGGGTGGCGGTGCTGTTGTTGGCAGTATAGGTGTTACCGTCAATCCACATATAACTGTCGCAGGCGTTCTGCACGTCGGTGCCTGTGCTGGAATAACGGATGGAAAGGTTGAGAGTTACAAGACTGTCGCAACCTGCGGCATTGGTGCGATGTATGGTATCGGTAGTGTTATTGGTGGTATAGGTTGTGCCGTTGTGCCATGTGTACGAGTCACAACTGTCGTGTGTGTCTGTACTACTGGTCGAATGCCTTATAGTAAGCACAAGGGTAACTATGCTGTCGCACTCTGCCACGCTTTGAAGCGTGTCCACGTATGTGCCGCTGGCAAGAAGGGTGCCACTCAACCATGGGAGGCTGTCGCAGACATTGCGTGAAACAGTGTTTCTTTGGGTTTGGTTGACCGTCAAATTCCAAGTAAAGATTATACCGTCATAACCTAATATATCGCTGGTATACACTGTGTCATGATAGATACCCGATGTTGTATATGTGCTGTTGATGAAGTTGAAAGTGTCACATACAACAGTGTCTTTTGATACAGGAAATAAAACCAACTCGTCACCGGCAGGCTGCACGATCTCACCGATAATGCCGTATTGCCTTGTCGACCCATTGGTATTGATTGAGACCATCCAGCCATTGGCACCGTCGCTGATAACTCGGGCCACCGAGCCTTGGCGGTCGTTGTTGTTGGTATGGGCACGACCCGCTCTTGCGGCAGGCTGCGCCATGACTGTCGAGACAAACGACAGCAACAACAAAAAGACGAAAAAGAATTTACAACTCGTACGGTTTGTATTCATATATTGCCTGTTTTTCTGTATACTACACATCAAATCCAACATACCACATAGCATATTGACAAACATCTAATCCACACTCTATCAGACAGAAATAGATGTTCTCAACAATTTATGGGTAATGTCTTTATTATGCAAATATACCATTTTTTTATCAATGTATATTAAAAAAAGCATAAAATCGCCTTTTTCTATAAGACGCATAACCCACAATTTTGTAACAGACTGGCTCTAATTTTAATTATTTTTAATACTCATAAGACGCCGTTGCCGAGGTTTGACGCCAGCCTTTCGAGATTCTGAAGCTGAATACCCACGACGTGGTTAACACAAAAAAAGTCCCCGCCTTGGAGGTGGAGACTTTCTTGTTGCAATGACAGCTCGATGAGCTTTAAGCGTTGCCCATGGGGGTCAAGGGATAGTCGATAGTGTCGCCGTTGCGATTTACACCGGCCACGGGGTCGGTTATCTCGCCAAAGTTGCCTTCGTATCGCAAGATATTGTCTTCTATGGCATGGAAGAGGCGCTTGAGGTGTGCCGGAGCCATGACTATGCGCTGACGCACTATGGCTTTGTTGACACCGGGAAGCATCTGGGCAAAGTCGAGGGTGAACTCGGTCGGCGAATGCGAGATTATTGCCAAGTTGCTATATGTGCCAGTTGCCACATCCGAAGAAATATCGATATCGAGTTGCTGTTGTTTTTTATCCATATTCATTTATCTCTTAAAGACTTACAAACTCATTGTTGGTTCTTGCGGCGAGAGTTGGTTTGAGGCTGTGTGGCGCTCTCAAGCTGATGCTTGTTGGCAACTATCTGGTCGGAGTACTCGCGCAGACCCGTACCTGCGGGGATAAGATGACCCACAATGACGTTCTCCTTCATGCCGGAGAGGCTGTCGCTCTTGGCGTTGATTGCGGCCTCTGTGAGCACTTTGGTGGTCTCCTGGAAGGATGCTGCACTGATAAACGACTTGGTCTGCAGAGAGGCCCTTGTGATGCCTTGCAGCACCTGACGGGCTGTGGCAGGCATTGCATCGCGGACGCTGACAAGGCGCTTGTCGTTGCGTCGGAGTGTGGAGTTCTCGTCGCGCAGACGGCGGGCAGTGATGATCTGACCGTCTTCGAGGGTCTCGCTGTCGCCTTTGTCCTCGACAACCTTCATGCCGAAGATCTCGTCGTTGACCTCATGGAAATCAATCTTGTTGACGAGCTCGCCCTGCAAGAAACGGGTGTCGCCCGGGTCTTCTATCTCGACCTTGCGCATCATCTGACGTACAATGACCTCGAAATGCTTGTCGTTGATTTTCACACCTTGCAGACGGTAGACCTCCTGCACCTCATTGACGATGTATTCCTGCACCTTCATAGGACCCTTGACGGCGAGGATGTCGGCAGGCGTGATGGCGCCCTCGGAGAGCGGCGTGCCGGCCTTTACATAGTCGTTGTCCTGCGCCAAGATCTGCTTGGTTGTGGGGATGAGATAGGTGCGCGAATCGCCCGTGCGGCTGGTGATGGTAATCTCGCGGTTGTTGCGTTTAAGTTTCTTGTTGATGGACACTATACCGTCGATTTCGGCCACTGTGGCGGGGTCGGACGGGTTGCGGGCCTCGAAGAGCTCGGTGACACGCGGCAGACCGCCGGTGATATCGCCGGCCTTGCCGAAGGAACGCGGTATCTTGACCATGATGTCGCCGGCATTGAGCAGCTGGTTCTCCTCGACACCAATGTGGGCGCCAACGGGAAGGTCGTAGACTTTCTGGATGTTGCCCTCCTCGTCGAGCACGGAGATAGTGGGGTTCTTGGTACGCTGACGCGACTCGATGACCACCTTGTCCTGCAAGCCTGTCTGGGCATCGCTCTCAACACGATAGGTGACGTTCTCTATGACGTTGTCGAACTTGACGCGTCCGGCCACATCGGAGATGATAACGGCGTTGTAGGGGTCCCACTCGGCAATAAGGTCGCCTTTGTGGATAACGCTACCTGCCGGCACATAAAGCTTGGCACCATAAGGCAGCAGGGCGGATGTGAGGGTTACGCCGGTCTTGAGGTCGACAATGCGCGCCTCACCCGAACGCCCCATTACTATGTCGTACTTGTTGCCCGAAGCATCGGTGTACGGCACGGAGCGGAGCTCGTCGATTTCGAGCTGACCATCGTACTTGGCCTGCAACGTTGAGGTAGTACCGATGTTGCCACCGGCCACACCACCAACGTGGAAAGTACGGAGGGTAAGCTGAGTACCGGGCTCACCGATAGCCTGTGCAGCGATAACGCCGACAGCCTCGCCTTTCTGCACCATCTTGGAGGTGGCAAGGTTGCGGCCATAGCACTTGGCGCATACACCCTGCTTGGCCTCGCAGGTGAGCACGGAACGTATCTCTATCTCCTCAATGGGAGACTCTTCTATCTTCTTGCAGATCTCTTCGGTAAGCTCCACACCGGCAGGGGCGATGAGCTCGCCGGTCTGCGGGTGATAGATGTCGTGGACCGAGGTGCGGCCAAGTATCTTCTCCGAGAGCGACTGCACCACATCCTCGCCTTTCTTGAGGGCGGTGGTGGGCAGACCACGCAGGGTACCGCAGTCCTCCTCGGTGATGATAACATCATGAGCCACATCGACCAGACGACGGGTAAGATAACCGGCGTCGGCGGTCTTCAGAGCGGTATCGGCCAAACCCTTACGGGCACCGTGGGTCGAGATGAAGTACTCAAGCACCGAAAGACCCTCCTTGAAGTTGGAGATAATGGGGTTCTCGATAATCTCATTGCCTGCGGCACCGGCTTTCTGCGGCTTGGCCATAAGGCCACGCATGCCGGAGAGCTGACGAATCTGCTCCTTGCTACCACGAGCACCGGAGTCGTACATCATGTAGACTGGGTTGAAACCCTGGTTGTCGGCCTTGAGCTGTTTCATCAGGGTCTCGGTGAGCTGGTTGTTGGTGTTGGTCCAAATATCGATGACGTGGTTGTAACGCTCGTTGTTGGTGATAAGACCCATGGCGTATTGCGAGAGCACCTCCTCGACCTCCTCGTTGGCCTTGCCCACCATCTCCTCTTTCTGAGGCGGGATGATGACGTCGCCGAGGTTGAACGAGAGACCGCCCTTGAAAGCCATACGGTATCCCATAGACTTGATGTCGTCGAGGAACTTGGCGGTGCCGGCGTTGCCCACCACGGTGTAGAGATCACCGATGATGTCGCGCAACGACTTCTTGCCGAGCACCATATTGACATAGCCGTATTCGTTGGGCACCACTTGGTTGAAGATGACGCGTCCCACGGTGGTACGCAGACGGTCGGTCTTGATGTAATGGCCTTTGTCGTCGAGCACAGGGTAGCCGTCGTTGCCGCGCACCACTTCGAACTCGGTGCGGCTACGGGCTGCCACCTCGGCGGGAGTGGCACAGTCGATGTCGGTGAGAGGATTGCCGTCCTTGTCGGTTATGACCTGGACGAAAGAACGGTCGGTATGGACAAAGCGACTCTCGTCAAGACCTTTGGACTCGGGGATACGGACGGTGATGGGGGCATTGAGGCTTACGCGTTTCTCGTTGTAGGCTATGATAACCTCCTCCGACGAGTAGAAACGGCTCCCCTCTCCTTTCACTATCTCGGTAGCTGTGGAGACGCGGGGTTTGGTCATGTAGTACAGACCAAGCACCATGTCCTGCGACGGCACGGTAATAGGCGCACCGTTGGCGGGATTGAGGATGTTGTGCGTAGAGAGCATGAGGAGCTGAGCCTCGAGGATGGCAGCGTTGCCCAGCGGCACATGGACAGCCATCTGGTCGCCGTCGAAGTCGGCGTTGAAGCCAGTACAGACCAACGGGTGGAGGCGGATGGCCTTGCCCTCGACGAGCTTGGGCTGGAACGCCTGGATACCGAGTCGGTGGAGCGTAGGAGCACGGTTGAGCAGTATGGGGTGACCCTTGAGTATGTTCTCCAGAATTTCCCACACCACAGGCTCTTTGCGGTCGACGACACGCTTGGCCGATTTGACGGTCTTGACAATGCCGCGCTCAAGCATCTTGCGGATGATGAAAGGCTTGAAAAGCTCTGAAGCCATGTCTTTGGGCAGACCGCACTCGTGCATGTGGAGCTCGGGACCCACAACGATGACCGAACGGCCGGAGTAATCGACACGCTTACCAAGCAGGTTCTGACGGAAACGGCCTTGCTTGCCCTTGAGGGAGTCGCTGAGGGACTTGAGGGAGCGGTTGCTGTCGGCTTTGACCGACGACACCTTGCGGCTGTTGTCGAAGAGGGAGTCAACGGCCTCCTGGAGCATACGCTTCTCATTGCGCATGATAACCTCGGGGGCTTTGATCTCGGTGAGGCGCTTGAGGCGGTTGTTGCGGATAATGACACGACGATAAAGCTCGTTGATGTCGGACGTTGCAAAACGGCCGCCATCGAGGGGCACGAGAGGACGCAGGTCGGGAGGAATGACAGGCACAATGCTTATAATCATCCACTCCGGACGGTTGTCCATGCCGCGCTCCTGCATACGCTTCTGCGACTCGCGGAACGACTCCACAATGTTGAGGCGCTTGAGGGCGTCCTGCTTGCGCTGGTTGGAAGTCTCCTTGCCGGCGCGGTCGCGCAACTCGTAGCTGAGCTTGTCAAGGTCGAGCTCGCAAAGCAGGGTGTAAAGAGCTTCGGCGCCCATGCCGGCCACAAACTTGTTGGGGTCGTCGGCAGGCAACTGGTCGTTGGCGGGGCCGAGGTTCTGAGTGATATTGTAGTAATCCTCCTCGGTGAGCAGGTCGAGACGCTCAAGAGGCTGCTCGTTGAGCGTGGCATTGCCCGGGCGGAGCACTATATATTTCTCATAGTATATCACCTGCTCGAGCTTCTTGCTCGGTATGTCGAGAAGGGTGCCTATCTTGTTGGGCAGGGAGCGGAAGAACCAGATATGAGCCACCGGTACGGTGAGCTCGATGTGGCCCATGCGCTCGCGGCGCACCTTTTTCTCGGTAACCTCAACACCGCAGCGGTCGCACACAATACCTTTGTAACGTATGCGCTTATATTTTCCGCAGTGGCACTCCCAGTCGCGGGTGGGTCCGAAGATACGCTCGCAAAAGAGACCGTCGCGCTCTGGCTTATAGGTGCGGTAGTTGATGGTCTCGGGTTTGGTAACCTCACCGTAAGAACGCTTCTTGATGGACTCGGGCGAAGCGAGGCTTATGGTTATGGAATTAAAATCGTTCTTTAACTGTGTATCTTGTTTGAATGCCATAATTCTTTTTAGTTCTAAGTTCTATGTTTTAAGTTCTTAGTGCTACATCTATTCACTAATCACTTAATTGAAGGTTACCTCAAGGCCGAGGCCTCGGAGCTCGTGAACCAACACGTTGAACGACTCGGGGGTGCCTGCGGGCGGCATGTTGTCGCCCTTGACAATAGCCTCGTAGGTCTTGGCACGTCCCACCACGTCGTCGCTCTTGACAGTGAGGACCTCTTGCAGCACATTGGCGGCGCCGAAAGCCTCAAGAGCCCACACCTCCATCTCTCCGAAACGCTGGCCGCCGAAGTTGGCTTTACCGCCAAGGGGCTGCTGGGTGATGAGAGAGTAGGGACCTATGGAACGGGCGTGCATCTTGTCGTCGATCATGTGATGCAACTTGAGCATGTAGATATAACCAACCGTTGCGGGCTGGTCGAAACGCTCACCCGTCTCGCCGTCGTAGAGGTAGGTGCGACCATTCTCGGGCAGGCCGGCCTCACGCATATACTCGTTGATCTGTTCGAGAGTGGCACCGTCGAAAATGGGGGTCTGGAAACGTTTGCCGAGTTTCTTTCCCGCCCAGCCGAGCACTGTCTCGTAAATCTGGCCGAGGTTCATACGCGAAGGCACACCCAGAGGGTTGAGCACTATGTCGACAGGGGTGCCGTCGGCGAGGAATGGCATATCCTCGCTGCGGACTATCTTGGAGACGATACCCTTGTTACCATGTCGACCGGCCATCTTGTCGCCGACGTGCAGTTTGCGCTTCATTGCGACATAGACCTTGGCCATCTGGACAATGCCACTCGGCAGGTCGTCGCCAACGGTGAGGGCGAACTTGTTGCGGGTGAAACGACCCGCGAGCTCGCGATACTTAATATTATAGTTGTTGACAACCTCCTTGATAAGGTTGTTAGTCTCTTTGTCGGAGGTCCACTTGTTGGGATTGACCTCGGTGTAGTCAATCTGCTTGAGGGCCTTGGAGGTGAACTTAACCTTCTTGGGTATGAGCTCCTCTTTGTGCTGTGTATACACACCGTTGGACACTTTGCCGGCAAGTATGACGAGGAGGCGGTCGACAAGCTTGTCTTTGAGCTCCTCGGTCTCGAACTTGAACTCCTCTTCGGGCTTGGCAAGCAACTCTTTCTCACGGGCGCGAGCCTTGCGGTCGCGTATGATGCGTGCAAAGAGTTTCTTGTCGATTACCACGCCGTGCACTGCCGGAGGCACCTTGAGCGATGCATCCTTCACATCGCCTGCCTTGTCGCCGAAGATGGCGCGGAGCAGCTTCTCCTCGGGAGTGGGATCGGACTCGCCTTTGGGGGTGATCTTGCCTATGAGTATGTCGCCTTCCTTAACCTCGGCACCGATACGGATGATACCGTTCTCGTCGAGATCCTTGGTGGCGTCGCCGCTCACGTTGGGTATGTCGCGGGTAAGCTCCTCGTTGCCGCGCTTGGTCTCGCGCACTTCGAGAGTGTACTCCTCAACATGGACAGAGGTGAAGATATCCTCGCGCACCACACGCTCGGAGATAACCACGGCGTCCTCAAAGTTGTAACCCTTCCACGGCATGAACGCAACCATCATGTTGCGGCCAAGGGCAAGCTCGCCGGCCTGTGTGGCGTAGCCTTCGCAAAGCACCTGGCCTTTGCGCACCTTGTCGCCCTTGCGCACTATGGGACGCAGGTTGATGGAGGTGCTGTGGTTGGTGCGCTGGTATTTGGTGAGATGATATTCTTTGACATCGTCCTCGAAACTGACGAGACGTTCCTTCTCGCTGCGAGGATGGCGGATAACTATCTTGGTAGAATCGACATACTCCACCACGCCGTCGCCGTCGGCATTGAGAAGCACGCGGCTGTCTTCGGCCACCGACTTCTCTATACCGGTGCCCACAATGGGTATCTCGGGATTGATGAGAGGCACAGCTTGGCGCATCATGTTGGAACCCATGAGCGCGCGGTTGGCATCGTCGTGTTCGAGGAACGGGATGAGCGAAGCAGCAATAGAGGCTATCTGGTTGGAGCCCATGTCGATGAGGTCGAGCTCTTCGGGGGTGACTATGGGGAAGTCGGCCTGCCGACGAGCCTTGACGCGCTGGTCGAGGATGTTGCCGTCCTCGTCCTGCTTGGTGGTGGCCTGCGCCACCGTCTTGTTCTCTTCAAGCTCGGCGGAGAGATACACCGGGTCTTCGTTGATCTGCACCTGGCCGTTCACAACACGGCGGTAGGGGGTCTCAATGAAGCCCAGGCTGTTAATCTTGGCATAGACGCAGAGCGAGGAGATAAGACCGATGTTAGGACCTTCAGGGGTCTCGATGGTACAGAGGCGCCCATAGTGGGTATAGTGCACGTCGCGCACCTCAAAACCGGCACGATCACGCGACAGACCGCCAGGACCGAGAGCGGAGATACGGCGCTTGTGCGTCAACTCGGCCAGTGGGTTGGTCTGATCCATGAACTGCGACAGCTGGTTGGTGCCGAAGAACGAGTTGATGACAGAGCTGAGCGTCTTGGAATTGATAAGGTCGGTGGGGCTGAATGCCTCGGTGTCGCGCACGTTCATTCTTTCGCGTATAGCGCGTGTCATGCGCGCGAGACCCACGCCGAACTGTGAGGCGAGCTGTTCGCCGACGGTACGTATACGACGGTTGGAGAGGTGGTCGATATCGTCAACATCGGCTTTCTGGTTGATAAGCTCAATGAGATATTTAATAATAGAGGTGATGTCCTCTTTGGTCAGCACGCGCACATCGTCGGGCACGCTGAGGTTGAGCTTGGTATTGATACGGAAACGACCCACGTCGCCAAGGTCGTAGCGTTTGTCGGAGAAGAAGAGCTTCTCGATAATGCCGCGAGCCGTCTCCTCGTCGGGTGGCTCTGCATTGCGAAGCTGGCGGTAGATATACTCGGCAGCCTCTTTGGCATTGTTGGCTGTGTCCTTCTTGAGAGTGTTGTATATTACGGAGTAGTCGAGGCCATCCTGCTCCTCGGCTTTGACGAGTATGCTCTTAACGTCGAGTTCGAGTATCTCGTTGATATGCTCCTCGGTGAGTTCCACGTCGCGCTCTATAATGGTGCTGGTACGGGGCACGGAGACCACCTCGCCGGTATCCTCGTCCACAAAGTCCTCGACCCAGCTCTGCACCACACGTGCGGCAAGGCGGCGGCCAACGACGCGCTTGAGGTTGGCGCGGCTCACCTTCACCTCCTCGGCGAGAGCAAAGATGTCGAGAATGTCCTTGTCGGACTCAAAGCCTATGACGCGCAAGAGAGTGGTGATGGGCAGTTTCTTCTTGCGGTCGATGTAGGCATACATCACATTGTTGATGTCGGTGGTGAACTCCATCCACGAACCTTTGAACGGTATGATACGAGCCGAATAGAGCTGCGTGCCATTGGAGTGGAACTGGGTGCCGAAAAACACACCCGGGGAGCGGTGCAGCTGAGACACCACCACACGTTCGGCTCCGTTGATGACAAACGTCGCTTTGGGCGTCATGTATGGAATCATGCCGAGGTACACCGACTGCTCTTGAGCTTGGAAATCGACATTCTCGGTATCGTTGCACGAGAGCCTGAGCTTAGCCTTGAGGGGCACGCTGTAGGTCAAACCGCGCTCAATACACTCCTGGATGGTGTAGCGCGGAGGGTCGATGTAATAGTCCAAGAACTCGAGAGTGAAATTGCCCCGCGCATCAGAGATGGGGAAATTCTCCTTGAAGACCTTGAAGAGGCCTTCGTCGAGCCTGTTGTCGGGATTGGTCTCGATCTGGAAGAAATCTTGGAACGACTTCAGCTGTATATCCAGAAAATCGGGATAAGGATATTTGCGAACTGATGCAAAATTAACGACGTTGGAATTCTTTTGTGTCAAGGGACTTAGGTTTTTTCGGATGAAAGGGTAATGTTGAATTGTTTTCTTGTCTATTCGTTGAATTGTTCCTGTCAAACACTCTGGCTGTCCATGAGCACTGTTTTGTCAAGTCATTTCAAGCATACAACAGCCAAACAATTGCAACTTCGCCTATATAATACTATATTTGCGCCTGTGCGCTCGCACGCAACTACATAGTTATAAGGAATAGGCTCTCCGGCGGTAAGCCGGAGGCCCTATTCCTCATAGGCGGATGATGGCGAGAGGGTGAAGTTACTTCACCTCGACCTCGGCACCAGCCTCTTCAAGAACCTTCTTGAGGGCTTCAGCCTCGTCCTTGGAGACACCCTCCTTAACGGGCTTGGGAGCATTGTCGACGAGCTCTTTGGACTCTTTGAGACCCAGAGAAGCCTGCTCCTTGACGGCCTTGACGACGCCAAGTTTCTTGGTTGCATCGGGCACACCCTTGAGGATGACGTCGAAAGAGGTCTTCTCTTCGGCGGCGGGGGCTGCACCACCGGCGGCGGGGGCTGCTACGGCCACTGCAGCGGCGGCGGGCTCTATACCGTACTGCTCTTTGAGCACGTCGGCAAGTTCTTTAACTTCCTTTACGGTGAGGTTTACTAACTCTTCAGCAATAGCTTTGATATCTGCCATGACTTTTAAGATTTTAAATTGTTTTTGTTTTCTTTTTTTTATTCAATTGTTTTTTGTGGTCCCTTGGCGAGACCGGTGGCCACAGAGTGGTGGCCGCACGCTTTTTATTAGGCTTGCCTCTCTTCGAGAGTCTTGAGCACGCCACAAATAGTGCCGCCTGCCGATTGCAGACCGGACAGCACGTTTTTCATAGGAGCCTGGAGCATGGCAACCACATCGGCCACCAACTCGTTCTTGCTCTTAATGTTGACAAGAGCTTCAAGATGCTCTTCGCCCACATAGAAGCACTCCTCGACGTATGCGCCTTTCAGCACCGGTTTCTGGAGGTTCTTGTCGGTAGCGCGGAACTCCTTGATAAGCTTGGCCGGCGCGTTGTTTACACTCGACAGCATTATACAGCTCTCACCCTTTATCACGGGGAAGAGTTCGCTGTAGTCTATGCCTGTCTTTTCGAGAGCCTTGATCAGAAGCGTGTTTTTCACAACTTCCAGCTTCACCTCTTTGCGGAAGGCTGCTCTGCGCAACTTACTTGTCTGGACGGAATCCAGTCCGCCAATATCGGCGATGTAGAGATGCGGGCAGGACTTGACCTCTTCGCACAACGAGTCGATCAGCTGGTCTTTCTGTTCTTTTCTCATAGTAAATAGCTAATTTTTGACTTTGCGAAACATTAGAGAGCAGCAGCCTTGACGTCTACGCGCACTCCCGGGCTCATAGTGCTCGAGATAGCGATACTCTTGACGTAGGTACCCTTGGCGGCGGCGGGTTTGAGCTTCATGATCATCTGAAGCACCTCGCGGGCGTTGTCGACTATCTTCTGGTTGTCGAACGACACCTTGGCGACGGCGGTATGGATGATACCGAACTTGTCGACCTTGAAGTCAATCTTACCGGCCTTGGCCTCTTGCACAGCCTTGCCCACCTCCATGGTGACGGTACCCGTCTTGGGGTTCGGCATGAGGCCGCGAGGACCGAGGATACGACCGAGAGCACCAATCTTAGGCATGACATTGGGCATAGTGATGATGACATCCACATCTGTCCAACCGCCCTTGATTTTGGCGATATACTCGTCGAGACCCACATAGTCGGCTCCGGCGGCTTTGGCCTCGTCCTCTTTCTCGGGGGTGCAGAGCACCAGGACGCGGATGGTCTTGCCGGTACCGTGAGGCAGCGTGACCGAGCCACGCACCATCTGGTTGGCCTTACGAGGGTCAACGCCCAGACGCACGTCGATGTCCACCGATGCGTCGAACTTGGTGTAGGTGATCTGTTTCACCACCGACACAGCCTCTTCGAGCGAGTACACCTTGGCCTTGTCGTACTTGGCCAATGCCTCTTTCTGTTTTTTGGTTGTCTTTGCCATTGTTTTTTTGTTTGTGTGGTCACCGCACTTTCGTTGGACTACCAATTACTGATGCTACCACTGATTACTTTTTTTTGGTTACTTCTTGAGGGGGTTGTCGCCCGTAACAGCGATACCCATGCTCCTTGCAGTACCGGCCACCATGCTCATTGCCGACTCAATAGTGAAACAGTTGAGGTCGGGCATTTTGGACTCGGCAATCTGACGAACCTGATCCCATGTAACCGAAGCCACCTTGACGCGGTTGGGTTCAGCAGAACCCTTCTGAGCCTTGGAGAACTCCTTGAGCTGCACGGCAACAGGAGGAGTCTTGACCACAAAGTCAAAGGACTTGTCGGCGTACACCGTGATGATAACCGGCACAATCTTGCCGGCCTTGTCCTGCGTACGAGCATTGAACTGCTTGCAGAACTCCATGATGTTGACACCCTTTGCACCGAGGGCTGGACCCACTGGCGGCGCAGGGTTGGCGGCACCTCCCTTGATTTGCAGCTTGATTAATCCTGCAACTTCTTTTGCCATAATTTTACTGTCTTTAACTGTTTAACCAACTATTCTTTGCTCACTTGGCTAAAGGAAAGCTCCACTGGGGTTTTGCGACCGAAGATCTTCACGGTGACGGTGAGGCGTTTCTTCTCCTCGTTAATCTCCTCCACAACGCCCCCAAACGAGTTGAACGGTCCGTCGACAACCTTTACCGTCTCACCGAGAATGAAGCGCTCGTTGCCCTCGGCGTCGGTACCGACTTGGTCGTCGATCTTACCGAGTATACGGTTGGCTTCGGCGGGACGCATGGCTGTAGGCTTGCCGTCCTTCTCGCGCAGAAAATCTATGACATTGGGCAGACCCTGTATGATGGGGATCATCTCCTCTCTCAGGTCGGCCTCAAGAAGCACATAACCCGGAAAGAAGTTGCGGTCTTTGATGACTTTCTTCCCGTTGCGGATGGTAGCCACTTTCTCAGTGGGGATAAGCACCTGCGGGACGAACTCCTGCCAATTGCGCTTGGCAACTTCGCCTTCGATGTACTCCTTGGCTTTTTTCTCTTTGCCGCTTATGGCACGGAGAACATACCAACGTTTTCCTGTTGCTTCCTGTGCTGCTGTCTGATTTTCCATACCTTGTTCTCTTCGTTCATGATGTCTCTCGGGCTTGGCAATGGACCTTGTTGCTCTCCACTACTGCTTCGCGAAACATTTTCTTTCCTTGTTCAAGAGTCAAAAAACAGTTTCTGTATCCTTTTTTGCCGTGAAGCCTTCGCCGACCTCACAGACTCGCTCGCTTACTTGGTTGAAAAAACACCTTTCTATGCCGGCAGCCTCAATGATTGATTGGGAAGCAAGGCCGCCACGCTTTCCCTGAGGATAGGGAGTGCCTTTCAGCCCAGCAGCGAGTAAAAGAATCCTAGAAAGCCTTTCCAACCCCAGGGTTGTACTCCGAATATGACATCCATAAGTAGCACCACTAAGGCCAGAACGAGGGTTGCGATGGCAACAACCACTGTGCTGCTCTGCAACTCCTTGAAAGTAGGCCACGACACTTTGTTGACTAGCTCGTCGTAGCTTTCCTTTACATAAGTACCTATCTTTGACATTGTCTAACTTGTTATTGATTAGCAGGGGCAGAGAGAATCGAACTCCCAACCACGGTTTTGGAGACCGCCATTATACCATTTAACTATGCCCCTGTAATTGTTGCGGTGCGGCTGCACCGCAACAATTTAAAGGATTGCTTGATTACTCGAGCACTTTGGTAACCTGACCAGAACCAACGGTGCGGCCACCCTCGCGGATAGCGAAGCGGAGGTTCTCGTTGAGAGCGATGTCGCTGATGAGCTCAACGGTGATTGTCAGGTTGTCGCCAGGCATAACCATCTCGCGGCCTTCGGGGAGCATGATGGTACCGGTGACATCGGTAGTGCGGAAGTAGAACTGCGGACGATAGTTGTTGTGGAACGGGGTGTGACGGCCACCCTCCTCTTTCTTGAGGATATAGACCGTAGCCTCGAACTTGTGGTGAGGATGCACCGAGCCAGGCTTTGCGATAACCATACCACGACGGATCTGATCCTTGTCGATACCGCGGAGGAGCAGACCGACATTGTCGCCAGCCTCACCCTCGTCGAGAATCTTGCGGAACATCTCGACACCGGTGACAACAGATTTCAGTTTCTCAGCACCCATACCGATAATGTCGACGGGGTCGCCAGTGTGGATGACGCCGGTCTCGATACGGCCGGTACCCACGGTACCACGACCGGTGATGGAGA
>JAFTDW010000015.1 GCA_017454015.1 Bacteroidales bacterium
CTGACGAACAACCTCAAACTGGCGGCAAGCACCATAGCAGAACTTTACAATGCCCGTTGGAACATCGAAATCTTCTTTCGCAACCTCAAGCATAACTTCCACATAAAGAGCTTCGTGGGCACCACTCGCAACGCCGTGGAGATCCAGATATGGACTGCTCTGGTCACCATGCTCATGCTGTCCTACCTGAAGTCCATTGCACATTATACGTGGCACTTCTCCAACCTCGTGCATTCGCTCCGCCTCAATACATTCACCAAAATAGACCTGCAACTATGGCTCGACAGCCCCTTTTCTCCCATAAATGATGACGCAGATTCCACATGAGGGGGGGGAATGCTCCATTTCGCTCTCCCTTTGTGCCGTCCTTCCCTACTTGTTTTTCAAAGTAACTGTGTCTGCCTAACGAAAAATAATTAGGACACTATTGCCTTGCGTGACAAAATATTTTTTGGCTGATTGAGAAATAGTTCGTACCTTTGCAAATCAAAAATCACGTAAATGTCAGCCTCAAATACCATCCAACACGAAGAGCACCACAACGAAATGTCAGACATCTGACAAAATAACATTCATAGCAGATACAACATCCGATGAAAACATCCAATCTTCAAAATACAGAACAAATCGGCATCAACCTTTACAAGGATATCTGTCAAATCATTGAGAAAACGCGAGGCAGAATGTCCTCTAGCGTGAATATGGAGTTGACGCTGATGTATTGGAACATCGGAGACCGTATCAATCACGATATACTTGGCCTTGAACGGGCAGCCTATGGCAAACAGATTGTCGCTACGCTGTCGCGACAATTGACAGAAGAATACGGAACAGGATTTGACGAGAAAAGCGTGAGGCGAATGATGCAGTT
The DNA here is from genome assembly GCA_017454015.1 of Bacteroidales bacterium. Taxonomy (GTDB): domain Bacteria; phylum Bacteroidota; class Bacteroidia; order Bacteroidales; family P3; genus Colimorpha. The sequence continues at coordinate 872 of JAFTDW010000015.1, forward strand.
TCCAACGCTTTTCCCCGATTTTCAAATTGTCGCCACGCTGTCGCGACAATTGCCGTGGTCTCATTTCAAGGAAATAATGCCCACAAAAGACCCTTTGGCAAGAGAATTCTATGCCACAATGGCGGCAACCGAGAGGTGGAGCGTTCGCGAACTGAGAAAGCAGATAGACGGAATGATGTATGAGCGCATGCTGATAAGCCAAAAACCGGAGGAGGCAATCCGTACAGAACTGGCGGAACTGCGCGACCACCACACCATGACACCCGACTTGGTGTTCAAGAGTTCATACTTCCTTGAGTTTACAGGACTGAAAGGTTATTACAACGAGCGCAATCTTGAGGACATGTTGATTACCGGAATGCAGCAATTCCTGATGGAGCTTGGCAATGGATTCTCGTTTATCGACCGTCAGAAACGCATCATCGTCGATGGTGAAGACTATTATATCGACCTGCTTTTCTATCACCGCAAGCTGCGTCGACTTGTGGTCATTGAGTTAAAACGGACTCGCTTTAAGGCGGCATATAAAGGTCAGATGGAGTTGTATTTGCGTTGGCTTGACCGATATGAAAGGCAGGAGGGTGAGGAATCTCCCATAGGGCTTTTGCTTTGTGCAGAGGGGGGCAATGAGGAAATCGAGTTGCTCCAATTGGACGAGAGTGGTATCAAGGTGGCACAATATTATACAGAACTGCCAGACCGAAAACTACTGAAATCCCAGTTGCAGAAACAATTGACCATTGCCCGAAAAAGGATAGAAGACAAGCTATCAGAAAAATAAATTTGTGATTAAAGAAATAGTGTGTACCTTTGCAAATCGAAATCAACATTGAAAACATGACATAAACCAAAAACATAGAACGAATTAAACCAATTAATAACATAGCGTTTGCTATTTGTTCCGACCACTGTGAAACGTCGAAAATTTCAAAGGTCATTTTGAGGAAGACAAATATGCAAATGCTCGCAGACATGCGAGCATTTTGTCTATCCTCAAAAGGTATTTTTCGACGACCGCACAGTGGAGACGAGATTGCTCGCCTTCTTTTTTGTCTGCGGTCGTCGGGGTTTTTATGCGGATTTGGTAGCCAAGCGCACAAACAGCATCCACTATGCAAATACACATAGGCAACCTTATCCGCGACGAACTCCGTCGCCAAGGCCACACCAACGAATGGCTGATGGAGAGAATCGGAGTCTCCGAGCGTACATTACAACGCCTTTTCAACAAGCCTTCCATTGACACACAGCAACTGTTTCTTATCAGTTCCGTACTGAATATCGACTTCTTCCGCTACTATTCCAACGCCCTTTCCACCCCGTCAAATACTGACACCAGTCAGCATTTGACACCTAGCAAATAGTGTATTTGTCGTACATTTGCACATAGAAAAATGTGAAATCTCTATATATTGAATTAGATATAACCTATTTAAAATAAGTATCTTAAGATTCTTTATATGAAAACATTAGGAACGATATTGTTATATTTATTATTGATAGGCGGACTGCTTGTTGTGTGTTATTTATTAAGAAAGTGGATATTACTCGGTTTCCTAATTTTACTCATAATTGCACATATATACAATTCATAAAAATAAAACAAAAAGGCAAGACCTGCAAAGCCGTTAGAGCAGGGGAAAAATAATAAAATTATGGGTTATTATCGTCAATGTCCCACATGTGGGAACACACATGAGATGGATCAAGTTTATGTCTGTCAAAAATGTCATCATTTTTTTTGCAAAAGTTGCAGAGAAATTAATTGCGTTGGTCCATTAGGTTTGTTTGAAAACCCCAAATGTCCAAGATGTGGTTCGGTTGATATTAATCAGGTCGGAAGAATAGGATAAACAATCCTTTGTTTAACAATTCCTATTGTTGTCAATACACCATTATGGGATGTAAGGCTACGGAATTTCCGAAAATTCATCGAACTCACGAGACCAAAGAGAGGCTGCACAGTCTCTCTTTTTTGGTGCATAAGATATTTATGCCATTGAAAGGTGGTGGCGATGGAAGGCGGTGAGGACGCTTTCGGAGGCAAGGGGATTAAGGCCGCGGAAGGCGGTGTGTGCTTTTGATTCGGCGAGGGGCATGGTGAGCAGCAACTAAGATGCCAGTATTTTCCTGTACGAACGTTTCACAGCAGGAGATGCAGACAAGCATTTGATGATGGCTGCGTACTCGGCTTTTGTCAAGATGCTGCACTCTTCAATGATGGTCTCATCAGTTATCTCTTGGAGCAACAATGTGTCAAGCCTGAAGGTCTGCAGACGGTAGCCATAGACGTATGTCTCTATAGGGAAGGCGAAACCGTTGTCGCAGATGACAACGTTGGGGTCGAAGTAGTAGCAATTGAAGTTGATGTCGGGACGCTCAATACAGCCGTGTATCTTTTCTATCGTGGAAGGAACGAAGTCTTTGGAGGTGGGCAGCGATGCGAGGAGACAAACATCGTCCATCACCTTCAACACAAGGAAATATTTTGGCTTAGGAGAACCACCATCGGGAAAAATGAATGGGTCAAAATAGAGGATAGCACCCTTCTGAAACCTGCCATCACTTTCCATATGCCCGCGTCATTTTGAGGAAATCCATCTGCTCTTTATAGAATTCCCTACCGCAATCAGCGAGACACTCACCGAGGTCAATCTGGCAGTCGGAGTTGTTGATAACCTTCTGTTCGAAACCCTCCAACAGGTTGTTGCGCTGTGCAGTGGCGTACCACAAGCCATCTTTGCGGTGCGTCAATTCCACCAACTGTTTGGCGGTCTTTTTGCCGTAACGACGGAGGATGTCATCCATGACGGTGATGTCATTATCCGAAAATTCGTCATCGGAGAAGGTTGTGGTAGCCTTGATGTAAGTTTTGTCGTCCACCACCTCTTTCTCCACATAGCCGTCCAATATCACTGGAGTTTCGGATAGGTCGATGAAGAGGTCCTTGACAACAGGACCTGCCTGCCATACTTCGAAAGGAAGGCCGAGAAAAGGTGTCTTGAATCGTTTGACGCTATACTCCTCCATTAGGTAAAGCAACTTGAGCAGTTTGGTTTTACTCAATTTGGGAACCCGCTGCGCAATGTACACTACTGCATTGCCAATCTTGTTTCTGTCGGCTTGTGTAAGTGTCATATTCTTTACTATTAGAAGCCAGAGGTTCCTCTCGAAACCTCTGGCTTGATAGGTTACGAAGACTACTCTTCCTCGGCGGCGGCTTCCTCGTAGGCCTTGAGGAGGGCCTGCTGGACGTCGGCGGGGACGAGCTCGTAGCTGCTGAAGGTCATGGTGAAGGTGCCGCGGCCGCTGGTGAGGGAGCTCAGCGCGGTGCTGTAGCGGTTCATCTCGGCCAGAGGGGCCTTGGCTTTCAGTGTGGTGTACTTGCCTTCGGCATCCATACCCATCACTATGGCGCGGCGGCCCTGGAGGTCTGTCATCACGCCACCCTGGCTCTCGGTGGGCACTGTCACGGCCACGTCGTAGATATGCTCTTTAATCTTGGGGGCAGCCTGCTTGAAGGCCTCGCGGAAAGCGGTGCGGCCGGCAATCTTGAAGGCTGTCTCGTTGGAGTCCACGGGGTGCATCTTACCGTCGAAGATGTTGACCACTATGTCGCGGGCATAGGAGCCGGTGAGGGGCCCCTGCTCCATCTTCTCCATGATACCCTTGAGGATGGCGGGCATGAAGCGGGCGTCGATGCTGCCACCAACAATGCAGTTGTTGAAGACCAGCTTGCCGCCCCACTCCAGCGGGTACTCCTGAGTGTCGCGGATGGGGTATTTGGTCTGGTTGGGCATGCCGTCGTAGTAAGGCTCTATGAGCATGTGCACCTCGCCGAACTGGCCGCTGCCGCCCGACTGTTTCTTGTGGCGGTACATAGCCTCGGCGCTCTTGGTGATGGTCTCGCGGTACGGGATGTTGGGAGCGGTGAAGTCGACGGAGAGCTTGTACTGGTTCTCGAAGTACCACTTCACGGTGTTGAGTTGCAGCTCGCCCTGTGTGCCGAGGATTACCTGGCGCAGCTCGCGGCTGTTCTCCAGCGTAAGGCTCTTGTCGTACATTGCCAGGTCTTTGAGGGCTGCGCCGACCTTCTCGTCGTCGTTGCTGTTGGAAGCCTTGGCGGCAACCATGTAGACCGGTGTGGGATATACGGTCTCTTCCATCGCGTCGTTGGTGTTCTTGGCGGTGGTGAGGGTCTGGTTGGTCTTGACATCTTTCAGCTTGATGGTGCACACCATGTCGCCTGCGCAGGCTTTCTCGACGCGCTGGCGGTCTTTGCCGCTGCACACCAGCACCTGGCTGACGCGCTCCTTGCTCTGGTTGTTGGCATTCACCACATCCTGCGACTCGGCAAGCTCGCCGTCGTAGATGCGCAGATAGGTAAGCTCGCCGAGGTTGCGGTCTTTGGCACTCTTGAAGGCGAAAGCCACCGTGGGGTTCTGCGAGGAGCAGGCAAGGGTCTTGCCCTCTTTGGTCTTGCGCTTGGCCTCGGCCTCGTCGGGCGACGGCACGTTGTCGTTGATGAACTCCAGCACGCGCGACACGCCGAGGTTCTCCTTGGCGCTGGTGCAGAGTATGGGGTACAGCTCGCGTTTGGCGATGGAGAGGCGCAGTGCGGAGGAGAGCTCCTCGGGGGCGAGGTCGCCGTTCTCGAAATACTTGTCCATGAGGGCCTCGTCGGCGGCGGCAGCCTCCTCAACGAGGGCTGTGCGCATCTCCTCGGCTTTGGAGGCGTACTCGGCGGGGATGTCGCCGGCTTCCATCTTGCCGTCCTTGAAGGTGAGGAGCTTGTTGGCAACGATGTCGACCACCTGGTTGAAGCCTATGCCCTGGTTGACAGGGAACTGCAGCACGGTGCATTTCTGACCGAAATAGTCGTGCAACTGTGCCACGCTGTCGTCGAAGTTGGCCTTCTCGGCATCGAGGTGGTTGACCACAAAGAGCATGGGAGTGCCAGTCTTGGCGGCATAGCGGTTGGCTATCTCGGTGCCTACCTCGACACCGCTCTGGGCGTTGACCACCACCACGGCAGCCTCAACGACACCCATGGCCGACGCCACTTCGCCCTGATAGTCGGCGAAGCCCGGCACATCGAGTATGTTGATCTTCTTGCCACCAAACTCTGTATACATCAGCGTGTTCTCCACCGAATAGCGGCGGTCGAGCTCTATGTCGCGATAGTCGCTTATTGTGTTCTTGCCATCCACCGTGCCACGGCGGTTGATCAAACCACCGCAAAAAGCCATAGCCTCGGCCATAGTGGTCTTACCCGATTTCGCACCACCCACTAAGGCGATATTGCGAATTTCTTTTGTCTGATAAATTTTCATGTTATAAAAAAGTGTTTATTTATTGACTAAAGCCCAAATCGCTCATAGACCACATTTACAACACAATACACCACACAAACCCATATTATGTGCCTATGGCAGACGGCTGCAAAGGTACGAAAAAAAAATGGAACGGCAGCGAAAAAATAGGATTATAACAAAACCTTAGACCATCACAAAATAAAAAACAAGCACTCCGCGTTACTTAATGTTCATGAAACGCATAATAACACTACTCGCCATAGCACTGCTTCCGCTGCTGGCTTCTGCGCAGCGGCGCAGCATCAGCGGCACTGTCGTCGACGCCTCCAACGGCGAGACGCTTATCGGGGCCACAGTGCTCGACGCCGCCACCGGCAAGGGGACGGTGAGCGACCTCAACGGACGCTTCTCGCTCACGCTGCCCACCGACACAGTATCCCTGCGCATAACCTTTGTAGGCTACCAGCCACTGACCATGCCGTTGCGGCTGCGCCGCGACACGGCACTCTCCATCAGCCTTCACCCCAACGTGCAGCTCAAAGAGGTTGTTGTTACAGCACAACGACTTACGAGCCACCTCTCCTCGCAGATGAGTGCCATCGACATGCCCATGGAGCAGATACGCAGCGTGCCGGTGCTCTTTGGCGAAGCCGACCTCGTGAAAGCCATTCAGCTGCTGCCCGGCGTGCAGAGCGGCAATGAGTCGAACAGCGGCTTCTACGTGCGCGGCGGCGGCCCCGACCAGAACCTCTTCCTGCTCGACGGCGTGCCGCTCTACAACGTCAACCACCTCGGCGGCTTCTTCAGCACCTTCAACACCGACGCCGTGAAGAACGTGACGCTCTACAAAGGCTCCTTCCCCGCCCGCTTCGGCGGCAGGCTCAGCAGCGTGCTCGACGTCACCACCAACAACGGCAACAGCCAGCACCTGCGCGGCACCGCCTCGATAGGCTTCATCTCCACCAAGCTGAGCCTCGAAGGCCCCATAGTGAAAGACCGCACCACCTTCTGCCTCTCGGCACGCCGCACCTACGCCGACCTGCTCCTAAAGCCTCTGGTACACCGCCTCTCCATGCAGGCCGACGGCGTCTCCAAGCTCCAGGCAGGCTACTACTTCTACGACCTCAACGCCAAAATAACCCACACCTTCAACGAGCGCAACCGGCTGCACGCCTCCTTCTACCTGGGCTCCGACCTGGTATACCTGCGCGTGCGCACGCTTACATCTATAGAGAAAGACCAGTTCCTGTCGTTCAACAACAGCTGGGGCAACACCCTCGGCTCGCTACGCTGGAACCACGTGATTTCACATAAACTATTCCTTAACCTCACAGCCTCTTACACTAAGTATTCCAACAAGATGCTTGGAGCCATAGAGACGCAGAATTTCTCACCCAACGGCGAGGACCGCCTCTCGTCGGTCAACGGCGACTATGCGTCGGGCATACACGACCTCACCCTTCGCGCCGACTTCAACTACACCCCCTCCACGGCGCACAGCGTACAGGCCGGAGCCTACGCCACGCTGCACACCTTTATGCCCGAAGTTATCAGTGGCTCGGTGGACTATTACGACGACCTGCAGATGAACGACACCTGGCGCATGGACACCTCCATCAACTCGCCCACCGTGCCGGCATTGGAGATGGTGGCCTTTGCCGAGGACGACTACTCTATAACCGAGACCCTGAAAGTCAACTACGGACTGAACTTCAGCACTTTCGCAGTGCGCGATGTGATGTATCCATCGCTCCAGCCGCGCCTCTCGGCGCGGCTGCTCCTTGCCGAGAACCTGTCGCTCAAGGCCGGCTATGCCGCCATGACGCAGTACATGCACCTGCTCTCCACCACATCGGCAAGCCTCTCCACCGACCTCTGGGTGCCGGCCACCGACCGCGTGAAACCCATGAAGTCGCACCAGCTTGCCGCCGGACTTTTCTACGACATGCCAGCTATAGCACAACTTTCAGTGGAGGGCTTTTACAAACACATGGACAATATTATAGAGTATAAGGACGGGGCCTCTTTCTTCGGCATGTCGGCCAGCTGGGAGGATCTTGTGGTGGCTGGCACCGGCAAGGCCTACGGCGTGGAGTTGCTGCTGCAGCGCACCGCGGGTAAGCTCACCGGCTGGATAGCCTATACATGGAGCCGCACCACCCACCTCTTCGACCGCCCCGGACAGGAGCTCAACAACTGCGAGCCGTTCCCCGCCAAGTACGACCACCGCCACGACTTCTCATTTGTGGCCTCCTACAAGTTAACGCAGCAGATCGACGCCAGCCTTACATGGGTTTTCTCCTCCGGCAACGCCGCCACCCTGCCCACGGAATACTACCAGCAGGCATCCTACGACGCCGACGACTACAACCGCCACACCTCCGGCGACATTGCCGCCGTGAGCTCGCGCAACAACTTCCGCTACCCCAACTACCACCGCATGGACGTGAGCGTCAACTTCCACCGCCAGTTCCGCCGCGACAACATGAGCCGCACCATCAACCTCAGCGTCTACAACGCCTACAACCGCAAGAACCCCTACATAATATACACCAGCAACACGCCGTCGGCCAACGGCTACCCCTCGTCGCTCATGCAACTCTCCATATTCCCCATACTGCCCTCGGTGGCCTACACGCTACATTTCTAAAAACCGAACAATCATGAGAAAAACCATACAAATAACACTGTTTTCGCTACTTATGGCACTGCTCGCGTCGTGCGAGAAAGAGGTGCCCTACGACGCCGGTTTCCGGCCCTCGCCGGTGCTCAACGCCCTGCCGTCCGACGGCGAGCGGCTCTTTCTCAACTTCGGCTTCTCGCGCCTGATGCTCGACACCACCTCCGCCTCCCCTATTGCCGGAGCCAACGTGGCGGTGCGCCTCGGCAACAGGCTGCTGCACCCCGACAGTGTGGCACGCTGCAATTACTTCTTCAACGCCACACCGGCACCCCACGACACGGTGAGCGTGCTCATCACCCTTGCCGACGGACAAACCGTGACGGCCTCCACCACCGTACCTCCGCGTCCGCAGGTGGACAACGTGGTATCCTACATCGACACCTCCGATGTGTTCAACCTCGGCATAGCGCAGTTCGACCTCACCGACGAGCCCAACCACCGCAACTACTACTATATCACCGTGATGCAACGCGACAGCGGCACACGGCGCAACCTGTGGCGCGACACCCTCGAGACCATCGACACCACCTTCCCCACCTACTTCCTCTGCCCCTACACCCCGCAGCTCACCGGCGCCGCCAGCACCGAGGCCCTGGGTGGCTATTTCTACGCCTCGCTGCTCACCTCCGACTCCCTCTTCGACGGACAGACCGTGCCGAGCTCCATTCTGCTCATGCTGCTCGTCGACACCACCGAGGTGCAGCCCTTCCTGCACCAGTACACGCTGCAGGTGGAATCCATTTCCAAAGAGCGCTACCGCTACCTGCACGACATAGCCACCGCCACGTCGCTCACCTCGGCCTTTGCCGAGCCAGCGCCCACCTACAGCAACGTCAAAGGGGCGTTAGGCCTCTTCGCTGGCTCGTCGCGCCGCAGGTTCACCCTCGACATAGACCCCTCTATACTGCAACCCCGCGACGGCTCAAAGGCCGCCACGGGGATTCCTCGCAACATCGCCACAGGGCGATGAAGACCGTAGCAATTGCAGGTATAATCTAAAAATGTTGGTTCGACGTGTAGAACGTCGTTGTCTTGCCCGTAACAGCCAGTGTGTTTAAGCATGTGGAGCAGGATGGATACGACGTGCCGGGTTTGTTCACCTTTACAATATGGTTTGTACCATTGCCCACATATTTCTCTATCAGCATTTTGCTGCCCGATGAATTAGAATAGCCATTGGCAACCTGGTTGTTGATAATGCCACTCACTTCACAGTTGGTGGCCAGATAAACACCCCAGTTTTGGGTTGCCGAATTGCAACCGACAAGACCGCCACAAAACACCTCGTTCAACGGCTTGTTAATTATGACATTGTGCACAACCTTGCAATTGTCCATCACCAGTTTGCCGCCTCGGGTTATGTTGGCCACAAGGCCGCCGTAGCGTATGGTTTTGAGGCCCGCCACGAAAACCAGTGGTGTGCTGCCTTGTTCGTATGTGAAGTTTTCAATGGTCACAACAGGACAATTGTCGCCCGCCCTACCGTATGTGTTGTGACCGGCGGCGTCGCCCACATCAATCCTGCCTATTGCCGCGCCAAACTGGTCCAACACCACATGCTTGGCGGCATCGCTGGTGTTGCCTATGGAGATGCCGCTCACATAGCAGTTGCGGATTGTCACGCTGGTCTGGACAAGCCCCACTATGCCGCTGGCGTAAAAGTCGGACTCATGCTCCCCATTGATCACATCGTTGGTGGCATACATACGTATATTGGTCACCGTGCAGTTCTCTATCACTATCCCGGCGTGGTCGACAACGGCATAAATGCCACCCACGGCCGAGCTGGTGGTATGGCCGTCGTAGTTGATAATTTTATGCTTGACGTGGGCAAAATGGAAAGCGCCACGGTCCACATTGAGGTTGCGAACAGTCACGCTGTCGCCCGACGACTTCCCGAAGAGGCCGCAACATTCCGGGTTGGGTTCATCCTCGCTGCCTGCCGTGAAATTGCTTATAGTGTGGCCCTGTCCGTCAAAATAGCACCGCCCGTCGCCGTCCTTGTTTAAATAATATATAGGCTTGAGTTCCTCCCCTTGCATATCTATATCCTGGGTTATCATGAAGTTGGAGGTGTTGTATTGACCTTGGCCGTCGCTGGTGGGCCACATTGAGTCAATGGCAGCCGAAAGGTTACGCAAGTCGGACGCCGAACCAATGGTGTAAAACTCCAGCTCATTGCCACTCTCGTCGACCACCGTCTTAGTCTCAAACAAATCGGCGGCGACTTGCTCGTCGTCGTATCGGGTCACGGCATAGCCCAGAGCCGCACGGCCTATGCTGTTGTTGCGGCTGTCGGTAGTCCTCGTGTAGACATAACGGTCGCCATGAAGGTGACAATAGACGTTGATGGTGAACGAGCTGTTGTCCGACCCTACAGGCATGATGGGGACCTGCACGTCGATATGGTGCCCAGGCTCTATACGCTCCGACGAGGCATGGAACTGTATGGACACGGTGTCGGGCATACCAGTTTTTTTAGGCGCTATTGCATGTGAGCCGGTACGGGTGAATGTGGTGATATCAAAAGTGACGTCGCCGCTCAGCCTATACTGGTCATTGACAAGCTCTATCCTGTCGATGTCGAGGGCGTGCGATTTCTCGTTCTTCACGCGGACTGTCAACGCTGCCGTGATATGGCCGAAATGCAGCTCGGTGGCCTCGACCTCTTCGCTGTAGTATGCCACCATGGGCATGCCGTCGAGCACCTGTTTGCCGCCAACCTTCTTGTAGTAATAATTTTTCGGCACATTGACAGTGTACGTCGTGCCTCTGTTCGTTACATAGGCTTCCGACGGATAGACAGCCATATATGTATTGTTCGGATCAACACGCACGTCGGCGGCCGCCGCCTCGTCGTTGCCATTCATCGAAACACTGTACACACCGCGGTTTATGCGCACATTGTCGCCGCTGACCCAATATGTAAACTTGCCGTCCACAGCTGCTTTCTGGGCATTGTCGTCAGGCTCAAAACTGTTGGCATACAATTTCACATAACGCATGTCGTCGTCGACACAACTTGTAACTGATAACAAGACCACCAATATAAACAGTAAATACTTTAATTTCACTACAATATTTTTTTTGATAAAACAATACGAATATTTTTTTTGTTAAATAGTTTGCAAATTTACTATTTTTTTTTAAGATATTAAAAATTTTCACTCCGCTTGCAACGCCTATTTATCATAAACCCAGCCCAACAACCTGAATACAGGCATATTAGCATATAATAATATTATTAGTATACGCGGTACAATAATATGTTCAACAACCACAAATACAACGGCAAACGCACCTTTTAGGGGCATTATTCACCTAAAAACAGCATGAATTTGCCTCCAGAAATTCAGCTTTTACATTAATTAATCATTTAATATCAGTCTCCTGAATAATAATATTAATGAATAATTAATGTTTCCAATAGGTCATCGTGTTGCATCGGCAATAAGCCTACAGATTGCTCAGCGCATAAAGCGGTATCACATCAACATGCCGCGCCGCCATGCCGTCCTCGGGGTCGTTGTAGTCAAACTCGCCAAACTCCTCCAACGAAGTTCTGACAGCTTCGTGAAGTCCACGTTTGCGCATAAATACCCAAAGGCTCTGCATAGATCCTTGTGTGCTTGCCTTGACTTCTATGGGCAACACTGCGCCGTAGCGCACAGCAAGATAGTCCACCTCGGCATTGCTCCCCCTCGCCGCATTCTGCCAATAGTGCAACTCCGATTTCTGAAAGCAGTCGGCATACTTCTGCATCTCCAATCCGGCGAACATCTCCGACAAGCCTCCCTTGTTGACAAAATCCACATCGGATGCCAGCAATATATCCGCCGATGGTGCCCCCAACATTGTCTGCATAATTCCCGTGTCGAAAAACAGATACTTCACGTAACGGTTGCTCGCTTCGGCACCCAGCGGCACACCCGTACCGTCTGTATGCCGCACAGGACACACCAACCCTGCAAGCGTAAGCAGATGCAGCGCGTCGCGCACCACCGAAGAATGCACATCTTTTGCTGCAGACGCATAAACAAACTTCCTACCTGCCTGCAATGCTACAGACCTTAGCACTTGTCGCAACAGCAGCGGCGAAATCCGTTTCTTGTATTTCGAGAAATCATCTTGATAGGCATCCATAATATCGGTATGCACATGAGCCACCTCCAGATAGCTGTGCGTGTCCACCCACTCGGCCACAGCGGCAGGCATGCCGCCGACAAGATAGAACGAACGCAGCTGTTCAACCAGCTCATTGTGAGCCAGCGTTGTAAGCCGTTCATTTCCTGTGCTGTTTTTTTTGTATTCCACCATCAAGTCCAGCCCCTGCGCCATAAGAAACTCGTCAAACGAGAATGGATACATATATAGCGAGCGGATTCTCCCCACACCAAACGAAGGCAACTCCTCCATCGCAAACTCAAGCAGTGAGCCTGCAGCAATCACATGCAACTCAGGGTAATCCTCCTTGAAATAACGCAACGCCATCATTGCCTCCTTGGAGACCTGTATTTCATCAATAAACAGCAATGTCTCGCCCGGAACGATAGGCACCGACAGCGTTCCGCTCAGTTTCTCACAGGTACTCTTGACATTTATATTCTTAGAGAAAAGCGAGAGCAAATCGGGCTGCTTCTCAAGGTTCACCTCAACGAAATACTTGAAGGTCTTGCCAAGCTCTCTCACCGCCGTGGACTTGCCAACCTGACGGGCACCACGGATTAGCAGCGGTTTGCGGCCACGGGAGTTTTTCCACTCAATAAGTTCACTATCAACAAGTCGCCTGTAATATGCCATATATTTTCCAGTTAGAATTCTGTGGCAAAGATACGACTTTTATCCAAAATGCAGGCAAAAAAATAACGAAAACCATCCAAAATACAGGGCAAAAATTGGCTAAAACCATCCAAAATACAGGGCGAAAAGCTTGCGGCCGCCTACTTCTCGTGGGGCAGCACAGTATGACAACTGGTCGACCGAACTGAAGAACATCTACGACGGCCAGCCGACGCTGAAGGTGGTCTTCACCGGCTCGTCGGTGCTCGACCTGCTCAAGGGACAGGCCGACTTGAGCCGCCGCACTGTCATATACTCTATGCAGGGGCTCTCCTTCCACGAATACCTGGAGATGCACCACGGCATCAAGATGCCCAAATACAAGCTGGCCGATGTTGTCGACAACAAAGTCGACGGCACCATCCTGCCCCACCCCCTACCCCTTTTCCGCCAATACCTGCAGGACGGCTACTACCCCTTCAGCAAGGAGGGGGCATTCGCTTCGGGATCACCATACCCCTGTGGACTTTCGGCCTACTCTATTGACAATGACTTACCATTAAAAAGGCACCCACGTCTCGGAAGCGAAGCCTCCGAGACGTGGGTGCTATTGTATGGCGAACGCTCCACTGCGTGAAGCGCAATGCGCTAAGATTAATGTTTAGCCCCTGACCAGACGGACGGAGAGGCCGTAGTAGCGGGTGCCCGCGCTGTCGGTGCACAGGTAGGCTCTGTTGAAGTACACGCCGTACGCGCGGATCTCGTCGCAGTACGTGGACGACCAGTAGCCGCCGTGGGACCCGACGTTGCTGACCGTCGAGCCCCAGCGGCCGCCTGCGGCCGGCACGAACACCGCGCCGGCGGACTGCATCGCGGTTGTCCAGTCGTCTGCGCTGTACACGTTGACACTCCAGCTAGAATGGCTCGACGAAAAAGCACCGCTGCCGTTGTTCTTCATCGGGTCGGTGAAACTGTCCGGCAACAGTATAACTCCATTCACACCGGCGACCGTCGCGTATCCAGCCTTCGACGATGCGTTTGTACGTATGTACAACAAATAGTTCCACTCATCATCTGTCAACGTGCGCCACATCCCGGCGGCGTTGCCGCCGTTAGATATTGCGTTGTACACGCCCCAGTCGGCATTGGCATAAGTGCCTGTGAGGCTGTAGGAACCAACAGGACCGTACTGCTCACCATAGTTTGATGCATCATAATCGGCTGAACTGTATGGCTGGTAATACACGTTGCCGCTGTTCCAACCGCTGGTGCCCCATCCGAACAGGTCTATCCAGCCACTGTAGGAGCTTGAGATGTTGGAGTTGGCGGAGCCGATATAGTCCCACTGGTTGGTGGCAAAACGCCATGTGCCGGTGCTGGCCTGGTACTGCAGGTTGCCCTGCGAGAAATGCACCGTGCGGCCGCTCGCCACGCTGAACTCGCCGGAGAGCGCACCTGCAGGCATTGCGGAGCCGAAACTCAGACCAGTCAGCGTTATCGTCGTTATCTTGCCGCGCTCCACGGCTATGCTGCTGCTGGCGGTCTTGGTGCAGGTGGCGCTGGTCGACGACGTGACGGTGACCTCAAAGGTGCTGTAGCTGCCTGCGGGCAGGTACATGTAGAAGTCCTTTGCCGACGCTATGCTCTGCGCCGTGCCCAGGCTCAGCGTCGTGGTGGCGCTGCCGGAGCCTATGGCTCCAAGGCTCACCGACGTGCCGCTGCCGCTGATGGTCGCCACGCCGTTGATGTTGCGGTTGGCGGTCACGGCTATCGAGCTCACGCTCACAGCCTCTGAGGCCGACAGGCGGAATCGCACCACGCCGCACAGGTTGTAGAAGTGAAGGTTCTCGTCCGTGCCGTAGGCATACATGGGCAGACGA
>JAFTDW010000016.1 GCA_017454015.1 Bacteroidales bacterium
ACGAGATAGTCAATTAATTAATAATAAAACATTTAAAGTCATGACAGAAAAACAAACCAAAGGCCTTGCCGCCTTGTGCGGCAAGCAGGAGTACACGCGGCCCGAGGCCAAAGTGGAGAGCTACAGCGTGGAGCGCGGCTTCGCGTCGAGCGGCTCGTTCGAGGGGCTGAGCACCAGCAGCAACAGCTACAACGACAGCAACTTCACCTGATGCCGTAACTCCAGAAAATCCGGAACCACAGAAAAACACAAACTAAGAAAAAAACAAAAAATTAAAAGCAAATGAGAAAAGTATTCATACTGGCGGCGGCAGCCGCCACAATGCTGATGGCCTCGTGCAGCAAGGAGGCCGAAAACAAGGTGTTCAAGGCCGAGGCAGAGGCCGCCGCCGAGAGCGGCAAGGTGGCCTACAGCGGCGGCAGCCTGCTGTGGCAGGCCGGCGACGAGGTGAGCATATACGACGGCTCGTCGAACAGCGCCGTCTACGCAGTGGCCAGCGGCGACGGCACGTCGCGCTGCGAGTTTGCCTACAGCAGCGGCTCGGCGCTCGACGCAGGCAGCTACACCGCGGTGTCGCCTGCTGCCATACGCACTGGCGTCAGCACCATAAGCCTGCCCGCCACGCAGAGCAGCGCCGATGGCTCGCTCACCGGTCTGCCCATGTATGCTGTGAGCAGCAGCGAGAACCTTAAGTTCTACAACCTGTGCGGCGTGGTGCGCTTCCGTTTGAGCGCGTCGTCTGACGCGAGCGTCCGCTCGATAGCCGTAACCACCAACGCCAACACCAACGGTGCAGCCACTATAAGCGGCAGCGGCACGTCGGTAACGCTGGGCACGCTTGGCGGCACTGCCACCACCACGCTGAGCCTCGGCACGGCGCAGGGTATAGCCTCTGCCAAGGACTTCTACATGTATCTGCCGGCAGGCAGCTACAGCTCGTTTGTCATCACCATGACTGCCGAGGGCGGAGCCTCTTGCACTAAGACGGCGAACAGCGCCATCGTTATAGAGCGCGGCAAGATAACCACCATCACGCTGTCAGGTCTGAGCTTCGGCGGCGGACTTCCTGAGGGCGCTTTGTCGGGCGTGTTCAGCGTTGCGTCGGGTCGCACGGTGCATTTCTCGCAGGGCAACCTGCAGTATCAGGCGTCGACCGGCACATGGCGTTTCGCCACAAACCAGTACGACTGCATCGGAAATTCCAACTCCAGCATCTCGTCTACTAATAGTGGCTGGATAGACCTGTTCGGCTGGGGCACCAGCGGCTGGAACAGTGGTGCCAACTGCTACCAGCCGTGGTCGACCAGCACCAATTATGCCGACTACTATCCTGGTGGAGCATATACCAACAGCCTCACAGGCAGTTACGCCAACGCTGACTGGGGCGTGAACAACGCCATCTCCAACGGCGGCAACGCCGCCGGTTTGTGGCGCACACTGACCCACGACGAGTGGTCATACCTGTTCAATAGCCGTACCGGTTGTTCTACGGTTGGTGGCACTTCCAATGGCCGTTATGCGTTGGCGCAGGTTAACGGTGTAGGTGGTGTGATAGTGTTCCCCGACAGCTACACTCACCCCTCTGGCGTGGCCGCTCCG
The DNA here is from genome assembly GCA_017454015.1 of Bacteroidales bacterium. Taxonomy (GTDB): domain Bacteria; phylum Bacteroidota; class Bacteroidia; order Bacteroidales; family P3; genus Colimorpha. The sequence goes on from JAFTDW010000016.1 coordinate 1,600, forward strand.
CAGAACGTCAACAACGACTCTCCCTCTCAATCATGGGGCAACAACAGTTACAGTGCATCAGACTGGGGTTCGATGCAGACCGCCGGAGCAGTTTTCCTGCCGGCTGCGGGCAACCGCAACGGGTCGTCGGTCTACGATGTCGGGTCGAACGGCCTCTACTGGTCGTCGTCGTACTACACTAGCTACGGCGCGTGGTACGTGAGCTTCCTCAGCGGCGACCTCTTCACCGAGAGCGCTCACTATCGCAGCTACGGGAGGTCCGTTCGCTTAGTTCGGGGCTAAAAACACCTTTGGCACGTGGCGTGCCGCGTAGCGGGGCGCCACGTGCTACCGTCCCACTGCGGAAGCCGCACTTTGTCGCGGAAAGCCGCACGTAGTGTGGCACGCGCGACAAAGTGCACGCCTTCGGAGAAGGCGTCTCGCGCGCGGCGGCAGCAAAAGTCAAATCGACAAACAACGTGAAGTATGAACCTGAAACAGATGTTGCAGATAGAGGCCTCGAAGCAGCCCGGCACCGTGGCGCTGTTTGAGAGCGGCCTGTTCTACATGGCCTGCGAGGGCTCGGCCTACAAGCTTTGGCGTTGCTATGGCTTCAACCCCACCAAGCGGCACTACAAGGTGCTGGGCACCGACATGGTGGGTGTGGGTTTTCCGCGGCGCATGCTCGAGAAGTATGTGCCGGGGTGCGTGGCGGGACCCGACGGCACGCTGGCAGGGTCGCTCAACGTGAGCGAGGAAGGGTTTGCAGAGTGGAAGGCTTCGGTGAAGCTCACAGAGGGGCGTCGCAACAGCGACAAGACGGCGGCGCCGCCGCTCAAGGGCATCGACGGCCTCGGCGGCGGCCCTATGCAGCGGCATCCGCTGTCGGGTCATTTCGACGGCTTGCCGGTGTACAAAGAGTGCTACGACCTGCTGCTTGCCGTGGTGGAATGGAGCCGCAACCTCGACAAGGTGTACCAGCACCACCTGCTCAACCGCATGGTTGACCGCCTGTTCGAGCTTGAGGTGCATATCTGCGCTGCGCGCGAGAAGTCGACATCGGCAGAGGCACTGGAAGAGGTGGAGCAGGCACAGCGCAAGCTGGTGGAGGTGAGTGTCGCCTTGCGCATGCTTGGCGACAAGAACAAGCTCAACCCCAATGTGTATGCCGACGCCACAATGCGCGTGGCGTCGCTCGACCGCCAGCTGCTTCTCTGGCGTGCAACATTGCCATACGCAGTGTGATTGAATGCAATAATAAGAAAAAAAACAAGGGTCGGGCCGCCGCCGCAGGGCGGAGCCCGTGTCGAATAAATATAAAGAGTAAAGAAAAAAGATTACAAAAAAGAAAAGTGTGTTGTTCCCGTAGTGAAGCGGCGGGTCCCCCTAAAGGTCGGGGATGCGCGGCGCGGGAAGCGATACATGTTTAAAGCCCGGTGGTCTACTGGCGCGTGGCATCAACCCAAGGTGGAGCCGAAACCATCGCCACGGCCTTTCAGCATGAGGCATCGTAAAAAGGAAGTTAGCTTGTGGAATATAGGTAGTCAGCGCGGTGCCGAAAGTCGTGCCACGTCGCGTCGCTGCCGCCCCCGAACAGCGAGTAGGGAATGCCGCAGGACAGTGCCCCGTTGCACGTCGCACTAAGAATGAAGAAAAATAGAGCAAAAAGCCAGGCTGCATAGTAGTATTGCGCGGTCTGGAACAAATGGCCACTAATAGTTTTCCTGCCGGCTGCGGGCAACCGCAACGGGACGTCGGTCAACAATGTCGGGTCGAACGGCAACTACTGGTCGTCGTCGTACTACAATAGCAACAACGCGTGGAACGTGAACTTCAACAGCGGCAACCTCAACACCGAGAACGCAAACAATCGCAACAACGGAAGGTCCGTTCGCTTAGTTCGGGACTGTAAACATCGCTCACAAAATATTGTGTAAATGCACAGCAGCGACACGGGAGCCGCCTGTGGCGGCTCCGACCCTTTGTTTCTCGACCTTGTGGAGGCCTACCGCGACGCGCGGCGGCACAAGCGCAACACCCACAGCCAGCTGGAGTTCGAGGTGGATCTTGAGCGCAACCTGGTGCAGCTCTGGCACGAGCTGCGCAACCGCACCTACAAGCCCTCGGGGTCGCTCTGCTTTGTGGTGAAGAGCACCGTGAAGCGCGAGGTGTTCGCCTCGGCGTTTCGCGACAGGGTGGTGCACCACCTGTATTTCAACTACGTGTCGCCCATCTTTGAACGGCTGTTTATAGAAGACAGCTACAGCTGCCGCAAGGGGCGCGGCACGAGCGCGGGAGTGCGGCGGCTGGAGCACCACCTGCGCAGCTGCACGCGCAACTACAGCCGCGAGGCATGGGTGCTGAAGCTCGACCTGCGCGGCTATTTCATGAGCATAGACCGCGGCAGGCTGTGCGGCGTGGTGCTCGGCGAGCTGGGGCGCATGTGGCGCAGGCGCGTCAGGGCAGGGGGCAGGCGGTGGTGCGAGGTGGTTGACACGGCTTTGGTGGAGTGGCTCACGCGCGTGATAACCTCCAAAGACCCGCTGGAGGGTTGCCGCCGCCGCGGGCCGCTGAGCGACTGGGACGACCTGCCCGAGAGCAAGCGGCTGCTGCCCTCGCGCCCGGGCATAGGGCTGCCTATAGGCGACCTCACGTCGCAGCTCTACAGCAACGTGTTTCTCAACCGGCTCGACCAGTATGTGAAGCGTGAGCTGGGCTTCAGGCACTACGGGCGTTATGTTGACGACTTCTACGTGGTGAGCCAGTCGAGGGCGGCGCTGCGCGCCGCCGTGGCGCCCATAGGGCGCTTTGTGGAGGGCTGCGGGCTGCTGCTGCACCCGGGCAAGGTGGTGCTGGTGCGCGCCGACAGGCGCATGGCGTTTCTCGGCATGGTGGTGGAGCCGTGGCGCCGCCGCAGGCTGAGCAGCGTTACGGCAAAGGGGCGCCGCACCTGCCGCGAGTGGGAGGAGCAGGCGGCCATGGCGTGGCAGCTGCCTCCGCTGGAACAGCTGGCGGTGCTACAGACAGCCAGCAACGTGCACGGCTCCTATAGCGGGATATATGGGGCATGAGTTCCTCCGCAGCACAGGAGGTGGGGGGCAGACAACAGACACCAGCGGCCCGGAGTGAAGAAATGCCAGCGGCATCTCGATAGCGCAGCGGAGCGCAGGCATTCTCAAAAGCAAATTGCTTCAAAAAAGCATGCATAAGACGGTGTTTGTGATGAAAAAAGTGTAAATTTGCAATGTCTATGATTTTTCTATAATCAATATATATGACTGAGAATAATTCTTTTAAAGGCGATATTGAGCAACTGTGGAACGACCGTGACTTGCTCAAGGGCGACGGTGCGCAGACGGTGCGCCGCGTGATAGATATGTTGGACAAGGGGCAGCTGCGCGTTGTCGAGAGGGAGGATGGCCAATGGCACGTCAACGAGTGGGTGAAAAAAGCCGTGCTGCTTTATTTCGCGGTGTGCGGCATGGAGGTGTGCGAGGCGGGCCCTATGGAATACTACGACAAGATACCGCTCAAGCGCGGTTATGCAGCGCAGGGTGTGCGCGTGGTGCCTCCGGCGGTGGTGCGTCACGGAGCTTATCTTGCTGCCGGAGCGGTGCTTATGCCGAGCTATGTCAACATAGGAGCATACGTTGGCAGCGGCACCATGGTCGACACATGGGCCACCGTTGGCAGCTGTGCCCAGATAGGCTGCAATGTACATCTCAGCGGAGGCGTTGGCATTGGTGGCGTGCTCGAACCTCTTCAAGCCTTGCCGGTTATTGTTGAGGACCACTGCTTTATAGGCAGCCGCTGCATAGTGGTGGAGGGCGCTAGGATAGGCGAGGAGGCAGTCCTTGGAGCCGGCACGGTGATAACAGGCAGCAGCCGTATCATTGACGTGACTGGCAGCGAGCCGGTGGAGTACAGAGGTGTGGTGCCTCCACGCAGCGTGGTGGTGCCCGGCACCTGTGTAAGACAGTTCCCCGCAGGCGAGTATGGCGTAAGTTGCGCATTGATAATAGGTCGCCGCAAAGAGAGCACCGACAAAAAGACGGCTCTCAACTCGGCTCTGCGCGAGTTTGGCGTGAGTGTGTAAAAAGAGTTTGGTATAATATATAAAAAAAGTGTATATTTGCACATTGAAGCGATAATGTCATTTATTGCATAAATTGTTGTGAATAAGGAATTACGAGAGGAAATTGGTGGGCTGCTGAGGCATGAGGTACTGCTGGCTACGGGCTGTACCGAGCCGGGAGCGGTGGCGCTTGCTGTAGCCAAGGCTTGCGAATTGCTGGCGGGCAGCCCCGAGCAGGTGACGCTGCGTCTGAGCAAGAACGTCTTCAAGAACGCCATGGGTGTGGGCATACCAGGCACAGGCATGATAGGTCTGCCTATTGCTGTGGCAATGGCAGTGACGCACGGACAGAGCCGTCGTGGCCTTGAGGTGCTCACAATACCGCCGGAGCAGGTCGATGACGCCAAGCAGTGGCTAGCCAGCCATGCCGACAACATAGACATTGGTGTCGAGGAGGACTGCGACAAACTGTATGTGGCTTGCACTGTGCGGTGCGGCGCACATTTGGCGGAGGCGGTCATTGCCAAGCGTCATACCAACTTTGTGTTGCTCAAACGCGAGGGTGAGGTGTTGCTCGACGAGAAAGGCGGCATCGCGACCAATGTCGCGGAGCCCAAAGAGAGCGACAACACCCCGCAGCTCACTGTGAGGATGGTCTTTGAATACGCCAATAGCGCGCCTCTCGACGAGATAGCGTTCCTGCGCGACACAGTGCTCTACAACACCGCGGCGTCCGAGTGTGGCCTGGAGGGTAAGGGCCTCCATACCGGCGCCATCATAATGCAACAGGCCAATGGCGACATAGTCCATACCGTGGTGGCGCGCACCGTGGCGGCCTCCGACGCACGTATGGACGGATGCACGTTGCCGGTCTACTCCAACTCGGGCAGCGGCAACCAGGGCATAGCGTGCACCTTGCCGCCCTACTACTACGGCAAGCTTAAAGGGTGCAACGACGACGTGATACTGCGTGCCTTGACGCTAAGCCACCTCATGTCGATATACGTGAAGCGAGGCATAGGGCGCCTCAGCGCCCTGTGCGGCATTGTCAATGCCACGATGGGCGCCGCCGCAGCCCTGACTTATATCGAAGCCCACTGCATAGCGTCGGAAAAAGGCGCGGCGGTCGACAGCGAGCAGGTGCTCTGCCAGGTGGGGTTCACGCTCAAAAACATGATCAACACACTCGCCGGCATGGTGTGCGACGGTGCCAAGCCAAGCTGTGCGCTTAAGATGAGCACGGGACTCTACAGCGCTTTTGTCTGCGCCGAGCTGGCATGCCATAACAGGGTTGTCGATGCCACCGACGGTCTCTCCGAACGCGATGTCGACTGCTCCATCAACAACCTCGGTCGCCTAGGCCACGACGGCATGAACGAGACCGACGATATGGTACTCGATATAATGACCCACAAAAATAATTAGTTAAGTGCAATTGTTGATAAAAAATATGTCGTAACAGCTGATATGAGATTTTTTTTGACTACTTTTGCCAAACATTTTAAGAAAAAAAACAAGATGGATTTCAACAACCAAAGACAGAAAGAAGAGTTGTATTCGCAGGCAGTAAAAGCCGGAAAACGCAGGTATTACTTCGACGTGAAAGAAACCAAAGGCGGCGACCAGTTTATCACAATCGCCGAGAGCCGCAAAGTGTTCAACAATGCCACTGGCAATTTCTCTTTTGAGAAAAGCAAGATTTTCCTCTACAAGGAGGATTTTGCCAAGTTCCAGAAAGGTCTCGCCAACGCCCTCGAATTTATCGAGACTGGTGTCATGCCCGAGCGTATGGAGGAGGATGCCTTCAACGAGGAGCACGACAGCGACGACTTCGACAGCATGTTCGATAATTGATCTGAACTAAATCACCAGAACCCACATAAAGCTTATTGTCATGGGTAAGATTATATCAATAGCCAATCAGAAAGGCGGCGTGGGCAAGACCACTACAGCCACCAACCTCGGTGCAAGCCTCGCCGTAATGGAATATAAAGTATTGTTGGTCGACGCCGACCCGCAGGCCAACGCCACTTCGGGACTGGGCGTCAACAGCGACAATATAGAGAGCGGCACATACGAGTGCCTGCTCGGTCAAGTGCCTGTGGAGGAGTGTGTGGTGGAAACCGACACCCCAAACCTCTGGCTGCTCCCAACCCGCATAGACCTTGTGGGAGTCGAGCTTGAGCTTGTCGATGCCAAGCAGCGCGAGTTCTACCTGCGCAAAGCTCTCGAACCGGTCAAGGATCAGTACGATTTCATCATCATCGACTGCTCGCCGTCTCTTGGCCTCATCACCCTCAACGCTCTCACTGCCAGCGACTCGGTGATAATCCCCATCCAAAGCGAGTACTTCGCTCTCGAAGGTCTTGGCAAGCTGCTCAACACCATACGCATAGTGCAGACCCGCCTCAACCCCGAACTTGCTATAGAAGGCCTGCTTATCACCATGTACGACGCTCGCCTGCGCCTTGCCCGCCAAGTGGTTGAGGATGTGCGTAAACATTTCAAACACATAGTGTTCGATACCCTCATCTACCGCAACACCAAGCTGGCAGAAGCCCCAAGCTACGGACGCAGCATCATTATGCACGACGCCACCTGCAGCGGCGCCGTCAACTATATGAACTTGGCAACCGAGCTGTTGAAACGTAACAAGATGACCAAGTAATCATGGCAAAACAAAAAAGCAGCGGTCTCGGCAGGGGCCTTAGCAAGCTTCTGCCCGACGCCATCGACATTGAGCGCACCGTGAGCGGTGCCTCCATCACCACGGCTATCGACACTATCCTACTCGACAGTGTCGATGCTAACCCCTATCAGCCGCGTAAAGATTTTGACGAAGAGGCTCTTGCCGAGCTCTCCCAGTCCATAGCCCAGCATGGTGTCATAACGCCTATCACCGTGCGACGCATGCCCGGCGGCCGCTACCAGATAGTGGCCGGCGAACGCCGTACCCGCGCGGCACGCATGGCGGGACTTACCTCCATACCAGCCTATATCCGTACCGCCACCGACGGCCAGATGATGGAAATGGCTCTCGTTGAGAACATCCAGCGCGAGGATCTCAACGCCATGGAGGTGGCCTTCTCCTATTCGGCACTTATAGAGGAGTGCAACCTCACGCATGAGCAGCTCAGTGAGAGGATAGGCAAGAGCCGCGCCTCCATAACCAACTACCTGCGCCTGCTCTCTCTGCCCGCCGAGACACAGCTGGCCCTCAGCCGCGATGAGATAAGCATGGCTCACGCCCGCGCCCTCGCCGGTGTTGAAGATGCAGCTCTGCACGCCGAAGTGCTCCATCGCATTATCGACGGGCAACTCTCTGTGAGACAGACCGAACAGCTTATCCATGACCTCGCCAGCCAAAAAACACCGCTGGTGCGTCGCCCCAAAGAGAAATTGCCGGAGGCTCACGACAACGCCATGCGCGAACTCAAGAAAACGCTGCAGTCCGAGGTCGAGATAAAACGTAGCCGCCGTGGCAAAGGCACCATCACTATCCATTTTAACAGCGACGCCGATTTCGAGCGCCTTATGTCCCTTCTGCGCGGACAGTGAGAAGGCTCGTTCTGATATTGGCTTTACTGTCGGCCTGCGGTTTGTGCAGCGCACAAGGGGTCGACACTACTGCTAAGCCTGTTGCAAATGGCGATAGCATACGTCTCTCGGCAACCCATGTCAAGGTTGCCGACGGCCTGCAGTCCGCCCATTCCCCCAAAAAAGCCCTGCTGCTCTCCATACTCCCGGGAGCAGGGCAGGTATACAACCGCCAGGCTTGGAAAATCCCTATCATATATGCGGCACTTGGCGGAGTGGGCTACTACTGCTATTTCAACTACACCAACATGAAGCAGTTCAAGACCGAGTATCTCTACCGCCAGCAGCATGGCGGAGCTACACAACTCGCTGGCTACGAGACGTACCCCACCGCCAACATATACAACATGTACGAGTCGTACAACAAGTATTTCCAGCTCTCGCTCTTTGGCATTGCCGCCGTCTATGGGCTCAACTTGGTTGACGCCTATGTGTTTGGGCATCTCTTTGATTTCGACCTCAACGACGACATCTCCCTTCACCTCTCGCCAACATTGCAGCCCACCCCCTCGGCAACGTTGGCGTCGGGCCTTGCGCTGACTTTCAGTTTTTAGGAAGCCCACAACGTCAGGGGCACTTATAAATAAAAGTGGATAGTGAATATCCGAGGCCATGAACTCATGGCGTAGTTCAATTCACAAATAGTTGTTGATATAAATTGACAACAATGTGTGTATGTCTGAATAATATAGAGTAATTTAGCAAAAAAAATACAACAAACATGATGAATCCTATCCTTATGATTCAAAGCGATTTGAATGCTGCACAAAGTGTGGCTGATACCTTTACTTCCGTTGTTGGCGACCCTGCCGCCGCTGTGGCAACAGCAGAGAAGCTCTCGCTGCTCGACATGGCAACCAAGGGCGGTTGGATAATGTTGCTGCTCGTAATCCTGCTGGCACTTGCCATATACGTGTTCATAGAGCGCTATATTGTTGTCGCCCGTGCCGTCAAGCAGGAAGACCACGCCTTCATGGGCAGCATCCGTCAGTACATCCACAACGGCAACATCGACTCTGCCAAGCAGCTTGCCGCCGGTACCGACAGCCCCATCGCACGCATGATTCACAAAGGTCTCTCCCGTCTTGGTCGTCCGCTCTCCGACATACAGGTGGCCATCGAGAACCAAGGCAAGATGGAGGTGGCGCAGCTCGAGCGTCGCGTCTCCCTCATAGCCACAGTGGCCAGCCTCGGCCCCATGATTGGTTTTCTCGGCACTGTCACCGGTATGGTCAAGGCCTTCTTCCAGATGGCTACAGCTGGCAACAACATTGAGATAAGCCTCCTCGCCAACGGTATCTACGAGGCCATGGTCACCACGGTGGGCGGCCTTATCGTAGGTATCATCTGCTACTTCCTCTACAACCTTCTTGTGACCCATATCAACAAGGCCGTCATGGTTATAGAGTCGCGTGCCAACGAGTTCATGGATCTCCTCCACGAGCCGGCATAATTTGCATCCGCAACCGAGATAGGTGTATATTTTTTAAACTAAAGTCCAAGTTAAAGATGCTACGCAGTCAGAACCAGATAAGGATTGAGTCGAACACAAGCACCATGTCCGACCTTGTGTTCCTCCTCCTCATATTCTTTATGATAACCTCAACGCTTATCAGCCCCAATGCGGTCAAGCTGCTCCTTCCCGAGAGCAACAGCCGCACCATGGCCAAGCAGAACATAACCGTCTACATCGACCAGAACTACAAGTTCTATGTAGGCGAGAGCGAGGTGCCGGCCGAGTCGCTCACTTCGGTCATAAGCGGCGGTATAGAGAATGGCGTCACCGATGCCTGTGTGGTGCTGCGTGCCGACAAGACCGTGCCGGTGCAATATGTGGTGTCTGTCATCGATGCCGTCAACAACATCAACGACCAGACAGGTACCAAGCACAAAGTGATTCTCGCCACAAGCCCCAAGAAGTAAACAATAAATCGCAACAACCTGCGTTATATAGTCACTAACTAGTTCACCACAATACCATGACCAAGCAAGAGAAACAAGATTCCATCATATCTGGCGGCATCACAGCTGTTTTGCTTTTGCTTGCCATACTGCTCTGCGCTTTTGTGGGCTTTCATTACCCCAACCCGCCAATCCCCGAGGAGGGTGTCGAGGTCAACCTCGGCGATTTCGACTACGGCCTCGGCGATGTCAACGATGTGGAGCTCTCCGAGAATATGCGTCAGGACGCTTCGTCGTCTCCGTCGGTAGGCGAGGAGGTGGCTACACAGAGCACCGAGGAGTCGGTACACATGAACAGCTCTGCCGACAACAGCAGTCGCGCCATACAGCAGACAACCCCCAAGGCTACCGAGACCACGCAGAACGAGGCCAAGGAGCCCGAGGTTAACAAGAAAGCCCTCTTCCCAGGCAACCGCAACACCGCGCAAGGCGGCAGCCAAGGTGTCACATCAGGCACTGGCAACCAGGGTTCGCAGGGTGGCGACCCCAACTCGCAGCGCTACAACGGCACCCCCGGCCTTGGCGGCTCGGGCTGGAGCCTTACGGGTCGCTCCGCAGCGGCTCTACCAACGCCTACCTACGACAAGAACAAAGAGGGGCGCATCATCGTGAAGATATGGGTCGACCGCACTGGCAAGGTCGTCAAGACCCAAGCCCCCGAGAAAGGCTCCACTATCAGCGACGTGTCGATGGTCAACCGTGCCAAGGAAGCCGCAGGCCGTGCCAAGTTCAACGCCGACCCCAACGCCGAAGAGTTGCAGACAGGTACTATAACCTACATCTTCCGTCGCAACAACTAACAATCAACCACACGAGACCACTAATTCTTTTTTTCATGGACGGTGAGTTTTTTTAACTTGCCGTTTTTTTTTCGTCTATTGGTTTTGTCTTGGCTGTTCCATGTAGCGTTTGGCGCGGAGTGCCATGTTTTGTTTCAGGGTGTGGCGGTAGAGCGACAGCTCAAGGCAGTGGTAGTTGCCCTCGCAGCCAATGAGGGGCAGCATATAGTCGTTGCGGCTGTAGCCGTCGACGTGCAGCAGCAGCGTATTTGTGTCGAGCGTTACCGTCAGCGTGTCGCCGCTCTTGCTGTCGGGTAGCATGGCGGGGGTGGCATCGGTGCGCCAGTTCACGGGGTTGATGGCAATGCGGCAGCCTTCGCTGAGCAGCGGCACGGTGCAGCTGTTGTCGCGCACGGAGTTGTAGCACACCGTAACGCCGAGGTCGTCGCTGTCGCGTGCGGCTACTATGTGCGTTGTCGCCGCAATGTCGTCGTCGGTAACCTTGAAGCCTATCACGTAGGCGGCGACAAGGCGGCGGTAGGTGTCGTCGTCCATGTTCTTGAGCAGCTCTGTCACCGCTATGGCTCCTTGGCTAAAGCCGGCAATAATAAAAGGGCGACCCTGGTTGTAGTGCCGCAGGTAGTATTCGAAGGCTTTCCGCACGTCGGCAAGGGCCAGCGGCATGCGGCTGTTCATCACGCTGTCGGACACAAAGGATTCCATGGTGCATTGCCTGTAGTAGGGGGAGTAGTAGTTGAATGCGCTCTCCATCAGCCCCTCGGGGGGCAGCGGCGGCACGGGGGCTCCCAAGAGGTGGTCCACGCCGGTCATCTCGCCTTTCAGAAGCCTGCGTATGCTGTCGTTGTAGGTGTCGGCATAGTGGCACGGGCAGCCGCCGTTGTTGTAGTCGTCGGTCTCGGTGGACACGATGTAGAATAGGTCTACATCGGCGCCGCGGTCCACAATGTACCACTGCGAGCTGTCGCTGTAGTCGGGCTCTACGGGTATTGGCTCTTCGCTGCATTGCAGCCTCCCGTGGCACGAGAACAGCGTCGCCGAGCAGAGCAGCATGGTCAACAGGTAGGGTAGGGGGCTCTTTGCTTTTGCCATAGTTGTTTTTTTCGGAGGATGGTTCTTGTATGAGAATGTCTTTGCAAAGTTACATAAAAATCCCCGAATACACGCCGGTTGTACTGAAATATTTCTCCGTCAGTGCGTGTCGTGGCGTGGGGTGGATAAAAATTCACTGCACAAAGAGTGTTGATTTGTAGCGGGTTTGGGCTTCGGCGCAAAAATAATCTCTGCCATCTGCCAAAATCTTGGTATTTTTGCAATCCTTTTGGTTTGGTAATCGTGCGGTGCGTCGTCGGCCATGGAGCCGCCCCGCCATTCTTCAAAATAAAAATGTACAGAGATAAAGCCAGAATAGTTGCCGCCTTCCGTTTCCGGCGTTTCACACGTGCGGCGTATGCCGTCTTCAACTCGTTGCACAGGGTGGTGAATATTGGCCGTCTGGCATCCTATATTGCCGACTGTCAGCTGTGCAAGTCCACCGGGGTGCTTGTGGCCTTTGTGCTCGGCACGGCACCGGCACTCTACGCCCAGAACGAGGAGGAGCCGGAGTCGGTGGAGCTTCGCGCCGTGCAGGTGGTGGCCCCTGCCGCAGCCCAAGTCTCTCCCGAGCCTGCGTTGGTCGTCACCGCCCAGGATTTGTCAAGTCATACAGTCTCTACGATGAGCGACGTGGTGGCCCTCGTCGCCGGTCTCGACATGCGAGTGCGTGGCGTGGGCGACATGCAGGGCGACATCTCTATGCGCGGCGGCACCTTCGACCAGATGCTCATCCTCGTCAACGGTATCAATCTCACCGACGCGCAGACGGGACACCACAACCTCGACATACCCATTGATGTCTCAATGGTGGAGCGTGTGGAGCTGCTTACGCCTTCCATGCTTATGGCTCGCGGCATTGTGGCTTTCTGCGGCGCAGTCAACATTGTGGTGGGCGAGAGCTACCGCGACCGACTCATTGCCGAGGTCACGGGCGGGTCGCATGGCACTGCCCGTGTGTCGGCGCTGGCCACCAAGTGTGCCGGCGCCTGGGCGCATACCGTCGCCGCCACTTATGGGCGCAGCGACGGCTATATGCCCAACACCGACTACCGTCTGGCGAGCCTCTACCTGCAGTCGTTGCGTCGCGGCGAGCGTGGCAGCTGGCATCTGCAGCTGGGCGGACAGGCCAAGGGTTTCGGCAGCCAGGCTTTTTACAGCACCACCTACCCCGACCAGTACGAGGCCACGCGCTGCCTCACGGCGTCGGCTTCCTATGTCTCTCACGGCGACAAGGTGCGTGTGGAGGGTGCCCTTTACGGGCGGCTGCACTACGACCGCTTCGAGCTGTTCCGCGAGGGTGTGGCAGTCCCGCCGGATTGGTACACAGGGCACAACTACCACCTCTCCGACATTGGCGGGTTGCGCTGGCGTCTCCTGCGCGACATAGGCAGGGGCAGCCTTTTTGTCGGCGCGGAACTGCGCCACGAGGGCATAGTGAGCAATGTGTTGGGCACGCCTTCGGCGACAGGTCTCTGCGCGCCTCCGGCGCGCTATGACCATTCGGCGGCACGCCTCTCGCCGTCGCTCTTTGGCGGATACAGGCTCACCCTCCACGGGCTTGTCCTCGAGGCCAATATGCTCGGCAGCTACAACAACAGCTTCGGCTTCAACTATGCAGCCTCCGCCGATGTGGCGTGGCAGCCCGCGCCGCACTGGCGCCTCAGTGCCGCGGCAAGCCGCACCTACCGCCTGCCCTCTTTTACCGACCTCTATTACAAAGGAGCCAGCCAGATAGCCAACCCCGACCTCAAGGAGGAGCACAGCACAGCCCTCGAAGTGAGGGCAAGTTACACCGCGGAGGCTTTGCAGCTCCTTGCCACGGCATACTGCCGCAACGGGCGTGAGATAATCGACTGGGTTCGGATGCCCTCCGAGGAGCTTTGGTGTTCCATGAACCATAGCCGTGTCGACGCTGCGGGAACCGAGCTTATGCTGTCGTGGCATTGTGGCCGTGGCCTGTGCGCGTCGAGGACGGCCTCCTGCATTGACCATGTCGACGTCAGCTACTCCTTTTGCAGCGTGGCGCAGGATGCCGGCGGCTACCTCTCGTCGTATATCCTCGACTACTTGCGGCACAAAGGCGTGCTTACTGTGGCGCTTGTCCCGGCGCGGTGGTTCGGCGCCGAGGCCAAGCTGCCGCTGCGCCTCAAGGGCGACGTAGTCTGCCGCCAGCGCGAAGGCAGCTATGTCGACGCGGCGGGCATCCCCACGCACTATGGCAGTGTGGTGCTCGTCAACGCCTCTGTCGAGTATCCGCTACGGCACATCACACTCTTCCTGCAGCTGCACAACATCACCAACCGCCTCTACTGCGACCACGGCGGCGTGCCGCAGCCAGGTGCCACACTGCTTGTCGGCCTTGTCTCGCAGAAAGCGCGGAAACGCGCAGAAAAATAATCTCTGCGGAATCTGCGATTTCTGCGAGAAAAAATAAAATAAAAGAATTTGATTTTATTGGCGTTTGCCGCTGCTGTTGCGGCGGTTGTGGTATCCTGCTCCAAGGAGACGGGAGAGGGGTTGGTATTCAGGACCAGTGCGGAGCAGACCACGAGAATGGCAAGATCTTATAAACCCCCGAACCAATGCTTACAGCAAATGGGAAAACGCCACCGTTGCCGGTGTGTATGGAGTGATATTGTTGCCCGACAACTTCACCGACCCGATGAAGAACAACGGCAGCGGTGCTTTTTCGTTGAGCCATTCTGGCTGGAGTGACAATGTGTACAGCGCAGACGACTGGACAACCGCGATGCAGAAAGTAAAAATATCACCGTCAGGCATAATAATTAAAGATGTATTATCGTTTCTATTAATATAACAAAACAGCACTATTATGAAAAAAGGTATCAGTATCCTTATTGTTGTACTGGCTATTCTGGCTATCTTTGCAGGCTGGTACATCGGCATCCGCAACAAACTCGTGAAATACGACGAGGAGGTGGCCGCACAATGGAGTCAGGTGGAGTCCAACTACCAGCGTCGCAATGACCTGATAGGCAACTTGGTGAAGACCGTGCAGGGTGCCGCCGACTTTGAGCGCAGCACCTATCGCGAGATTACCGAGGCCCGCGCCAACGCCAACAGTATAAAGCTCGACGCCAGCGACCTCACCGAAGAGAACATCCAGGCCTATCAGGCCGCACAGGACCGCCTCGGACAGGCTCTCAACCGCACCATAGCTGTCACTGTGGAGAATTATCCACAGCTCACCGCCACGCAGAACTTCCGCGACTTGCAGGTGCAGCTCGAGGGCACCGAGAACCGCATCAACGTGGCACGCGAGAACTTCAACGGCTCGGTGCGTCGCTACAACACCGCCATACGCCAGTTCCCATCGAACATAGTGGCGGCAATGGCAAACTTCGAGAAGCGGGGCTACTTCAAGTCGGTGGCTGGCGCCGAGACGGCTCCCGACGTGCAGTTCGACTTCAACTAACAGCGGTAACCTCTAATAAACATTAATTTCCATTAATTGTTAGTTAATTAAATTAAAATGAATACTAAATTAGTTACCTAATTGTTTTGGAATGCCCTGCAAGGGCATAAATCCAACAGCCCAGGGCACCGCCCTGGGTATAAACGGCATCAAAATATATGCGCCCTGTAAGGGCAAAATCAATTTTAGGTATAACTGAGGTCATGAGCACCTATGAAATTAAAAACATTACAGCGAATAACATTTGCAATCATATAAATTAATGATTAATTATATGGCAATTAATGTTAAGTTATTCCCTTGGCCACGAATGGCACAAATCAGCACGAATGATCACTCAAATTCGTAAAATTCGTGCAATTCGTGTTCAAAAAATAATGGTTGCAAAAAGTCATTGGATGTTGCATGTCGGTTTTTAAACGTCGTTTGGTATATCGGCTCTTTCTCGCTCTCCTGTTCCTCTTTGGAACAGGGGAGGGGGCTGTCATGGCGGCAGGCGATCTGCCCAAGTCGCAGAACCGGCTGGTCAACGACTATGCCGGCGTGCTCACGCACAGGCAGCAGCAGCGCCTTGAGCTGCGCTTGGAGAAATTCTCCGACAGCACATCCAACCAGATAGTGGTCATCTACACCCCCTCCCTTGAGGGCTACGACATCATGGACTATGCCCGCCGCATAGGCGACAGCTGGGGCGTGGGGCAGTCCGACTTCAAGAACGGGCTGGTGATAGTCGTAAAGGTCCGCAACGAGACCGACGGCGAGGTGGCCATAGCCACCGGCTACGGCCTTGAGGGGGCCCTGCCCGACATTGCCTGCAACCACATCATCAACGAGGTGATGATACCGCGTCTGTCGGAGAAAGAGTACTACAGCGCCGTTGTCGAGGCCCTCGACATTATAGAGCCCATAGCAGCAGGCGAGTACACATATAGCGATCTGCAGCGGCGCGAGCGCCGCGAAATGCTCATAGGGCTTATGGTCTGCGGCGTGATGTTCCTTGCCGTCGCTCTGTTCCTTGTCATAGCGGCCCGCAAGAACCGCAAAGGGCCGCACGACGACCTTGACTGGGGCTGCGACGACGAGCCGGGGCAGGGCCGTCGCAACAGCCACGGACTGTGGGGCATTGGCCCCGGCTTCTACGGCGGCTCTATGGGTGGCAGTGGCTTCGGCGGCGGAGGATTCGGAAGCGGCGGCTTCGGAGGCTTTGGCGGAGGCTCCTTTGGCGGCGGCGGAGCCCACGGCAAGTTCTGACTTGTGCCGCAAGGCACCGCAAAAGGCTCTCTGATACACGGATTAACGGTTGCTAATCAGCGTTTTGGATGTTTGTTACCTGTCATTGTTGAAAAATAATGATAAGCTTGTGCCTATATCTGAATAATAAGATATATCTTTGCATATCAATAAGTGAAACTCCAAAACACGGTTAATTAATCCTAATCAATAGATATGAAGTTCATTATCAACAGCCAAGTTCTCACAAAACAAGTGCAGGCACTCAACGGTGTCATCCCCAACAGCAACACCGTGCCCATCATCAACGGTTTCCATTTCAACCTCGAAGGCAACCTGCTAACCATCAAAGCCACCGACCTTGAGACCACTCTGGTCACCAAGATTGCTCTTGAGAATGCCGACGACAACGGCGTGAAGAATATCGTCATCCCGGCGCGTGTTCTCATGGATATGCTCAAGACCGTCGACGACATACCGCTGACCTTCAACGTCAACGATACAACCCTCGCAGTTGAGATTTCGTGGGGTGGCGGCGGCTCGTGCCGTCTGCCGGCCTTGGCAGCCGACACCTTCCCCGAGTTTCCCGTCGTTGCTGAGCCGCGCACTGCCGTCATGTCGGCCAGCGGCTTGGCACAGGCTATAACCATGACCCAGTTTGCCGCCAGCGGCGACGAGCTGCGTCCGCAGATGGCTGGCATCTATGTGGAGCTCGGCGCAGAGCATACCACCTTCGTCGCCACCGACGCCCACAAGCTGGTGCGCTACCGCATGCTCGACGCCCACAGCGACGAGCCCGCCTCGTTCATACTCCCCAAGAAACCCACATTGTTGGTCAAAAACATCCTCGTGGGCCTCAAAGACGACTGCGACGTGACTATTGCATACAACAATGTCAACGCATCGTTCACTTTCGGTGATTTCTATGTCGTGTGCCGCCTCGTCGACGGCAAATACCCCAACTACGACGCCGCCATTCCCAAGGAAAACCCCAACACGCTGCTTGTCGACCGTAACTCTTTCCTCAACGTGCTGCGCCGCGTGAGCATCTTTGCCAACCAGGCCACACAGCAGGTGCGTCTCGACATCACAGAGCGCGAGGTGCGCCTCACCGCCGAGGATATAGAGCTGTCGAGCGACGCCCACGACGCCATTCCCTGCAGCTATCAGGGCGAACCTATGGAGATAGGCTTCAACGCCCGTTTCCTCAAAGAGATGGTGAGCAACCTCGACACCGAAGAGATTCGTATCGAGCTGTCGCAGCCCAACCGTGCAGGCATCATCTTCCCCGTCTATGGCGATGCCGAGGACAAGAAGAATGTCAGCATACTGATGCTTGTGATGCCCGTAATGCTTGCCAACTAATAGCCTTGCGCTGAAGTCATGGGAGCAACAAGTCCCCAACGGCTCCTTGTATACAATCCCGAGCACGACCTCTGTCTTGCCAATGGCAACAGCCACTATGTGCCGCCACGCTCAGCCCTCCTGAGGGCCGAGCGTGGCGCTCACTATATGCTCTCTATCTATGGCAGCGCCGACGCCGAGGCCTGCGCCGCCAGTCGGGTGCAGCAGTTTGTGGCTTGCCACGGACTTCCGCGGTGCGTCATAGCGTGGGGGTGGGATGCCGTGCTCAAGGAGACCCTTCTCAAGCAGGGCATACCGGCAGGGCTGCTGCCCTCCGACGACTACATAGGCATGTTGCGCCAGTTGCAGCACCGCGCCACCCTGCTGCCACTCAAGCCCGGGTGCCGGTTGGCGGCAACGGTGGCCGAGGTGGCTTCTTGCATGGACGAATACGGGCATCTGGTGCTCAAGGCTCCTTGGTCGGGGGCTGGCAGGGGGCTGCGCTGGGCGAGCCATAGCCTCACGCCTCACGACGAGATGTGGGTCGCCAAGACAATAGCTACACAAGGGTCGGTGGTTGTTGAGCCACGCCGTGCCATAGAGCTGGAGTTCGCGCTGGAATACATGTTGCCGGAATCCGGCATGAGCAGGGTGGGGGAGTGCCTTATGGGCTATTCGCTCTTCGAAGCCAAAGGGGGCGTGTATACCAGCAACAAGCCGTTGCCCGACAGTGAGATAGAGTCTATTGTGGGCGCTGATGCCATCGACTGGTGTCGCCGCCAAGTGGAGCCGTGGATTGCTGCCACCGTCGCGCCCAGCTACCACGGCCCCCTCGGCATAGACTGCTACCGCACCACCGACGGACAGGTCTTTGTCAGCGAACACAATATGCGCCATACTATGGGCATGGTGGCACATGGCGAATGTGCCAGTTTTCGCTGTTGATAAATTTTTTTTTGTTTTTTTGTAACAAAAATCGTATTTTTGCGTCTACATACTGTAGGCGGGATAGTGCCTAAATGAAAATGTGTCTATCTGTTATCCAATAAGTTAAAGCTATATAAATATATTCGCGTATGAAGCGGTTTTCTATATTTTTCCTTTTCGTGATGTTGCTTTCGGGTGTATGCGCCGTGGCGCAGCCAGCCTGTTCAGGTTTGCGCAACCCCGTCAACTTCATCGGATGGTATGGCAAGCGAGGCATCCGCAGGTCGGGCCCCAGTGATACGATACCCCCGTATAGGATTTACAATTCGGCAGTGGACTCCAACAAGATACAGTGGATGCAACTGCCGCGTATAGTAACGCCTCCGGGAAGCTGCGGCTCCAACTGTGCGCAAGGCAGCGCCCCGGACAACAACCGCAACAGGTTCCAAATCATCACCCAGCAAGGCGGTGACGCTCACACCGGCGGCAACCTTCAGCGCATTCCTCCGGGACGCTCCACCTCCATCCGTATCGGCGACATGTGCTCGCAGAGCGGCCAAAGCGCCGAGGCTATCTTTTACGAGGTCGATGTCACCGCCGAGAATGCCTTGATTTTTATCGACTATGCCTGTGTTATGGAGGCTCCTACCCATGGGCCCAGTGGCAACCCTGAGTTCATTATCCGCGTGTGCAGCCAGACCAACCCCGGTACCGATCAGTGGTCCACCTCCCCCATTTCTCCAAGCCTTCTGTATGTTGTCCAAGCCCCCAATGGCGTCACAAACCTCCCAACTGGCTGGAGCTCCCATTCAGTCAGCGGTTGCCCGTTTGTATACAAGCCGTGGACCAAGGTGGCTATCAACCTCTACGCGTATCTCTACCAGAAAGTGCGTATCGAGATGTACATCTCCGACTGTAGCGCCCAGTTCCACGGCGCGTATGCCTATATCACGGGAACCTGCCAGCCCATGCGCCTTGAGGCCAACGGCTGCGCCGCCGGCGAGACCGAGGATGTGGCAACCATCAAGGCCCCCTCGGGCCTTATGGCCTACCAGTGGTACAAGAGCCGTTCGGGCTACCTCACCGGCACAGCTTCGCAAGACCCTAACAACTACCAGATTATCCCCAACGCCAACGACTCTATTCTCAACGTCACCGACGCCTACTTCATCACCGTCAACGGCGACACCGTGCCGCAGCAGTCCTTCATGTGCGAGATGACCTCCTACATGAACCCCAGCAGGCCTATCATCTCGCAGCTCTTCACCGACGTGATGAACAAGAAACCCAAACTCGCCCTCGACACCATACTGGAGTGCAACAGCACGGTGACCCTCATCGACCGCAGTCAGGCTCCTATCGTTGAGCGCCCCGAGGACAACGTGGATACGCAATACACCTACTGGACCATCTACGGCGACCGCGACACGTTTGGCACTCCGGTCTACACTGGCTCCGGCGGCAAGGCCACCTATACCTTCCCCCAGGCAGGTTTCTATGCCGTCACCGTGCGCACCTCCGCAAGGGACACCTCCTGCTGGAACAAGAAGACCGTCCTCGTGCGCGCCATAGCGCCTATCAACCCGGGCTTTGAGTTTGAGCGCAACGACCTCTGCTTCCGCGACACCATAGCAATAGGCGACACCACTACAGGCTCCGAATGGCGCCGCTGGGTTCTGCACAACCGCGACGGCTCCACGGACACCCTCGCCGACACTTCGCGAGTCATCCATATATCCTTCGACGACACCACCCTCGTGGAGCTCATCGCAGCGGCGCGTCCCGCCGACGTCTCCGACGAGAACGGCAACCGAATACAAAAACTATGCCCCAACACTGCCTCCAAGACCATCCGCGTGGGTAGGTACCCGCGACTGCAGGTGGTGGGCGACACCATAGTCTGCATAGGCTCCAGCGGCGACATAGATGTCTCCACCGACGTGGAGGGCTGCACCTTTGAGTGGTACGACGCCATGGGCGCCAACGCCCCCTTCAGCAGCAGCACCCATATCACCGTGTCGCCGCGCCGCAGCACATGGTACTACGTGAAGGTGACCACCCACCCCAACGAGTGCTTCACATGGGACAGCATCTTCGTGCGCGTGGTGGACCCCACACTCGCCGCCAGCACCCACCAGATATGCGTG